>NZ_CP137345.1:3562500-4616861 GCF_033261025.1 Bacillus sp. KICET-3
CTACTCAGGGAATCGCATTTGCTTTCTCTTCCTCCGGGTACTTAGATGTTTCAGTTCCCCGGGTCTGCCTTCTCATATCCTATGAATTCAGATATGGATACTGCTCCATTACGAGCAGTGGGTTTCCCCATTCGGAAATCTCCGGATCAAAGCTTGCTTACAGCTCCCCGAAGCATATCGGTGTTCGTCCCGTCCTTCATCGGCTCCTAGTGCCAAGGCATCCACCGTGCGCCCTTTCTAACTTAACCGTTAAAAAGAATCACTACGTGATATCTTGCATTACAATTGAATGTGAATGTCTACTTTCGTTATCTAGTTTTCAAAGAACAACGTGCAGTGCCGCACAGGATGTGCAAACACTTGCGTTGCCACATAATGTGGCGTTATTAGCAAGTGATCCTTTAAGAAGAAACACTTGTTTGAAGGAATGATCCTTCAAAACTAAACAAGATCCAAACGCACCTGCCTATAAGACCGCAAGGTCTTATATTCCGTATAATATCCTTAGAAAGGAGGTGATCCAGCCGCACCTTCCGATACGGCTACCTTGTTACGACTTCACCCCAATCATCTGTCCCACCTTCGGCGGCTGGCTCCAAAAGGTTACCTCACCGACTTCGGGTGTTACAAACTCTCGTGGTGTGACGGGCGGTGTGTACAAGGCCCGGGAACGTATTCACCGCGGCATGCTGATCCGCGATTACTAGCGATTCCAGCTTCACGCAGTCGAGTTGCAGACTGCGATCCGAACTGAGAGCAGATTTGTGGGATTGGCTTAGCCTCGCGGCTTCGCTGCCCTTTGTTCTGCCCATTGTAGCACGTGTGTAGCCCAGGTCATAAGGGGCATGATGATTTGACGTCATCCCCACCTTCCTCCGGTTTGTCACCGGCAGTCACCTTAGAGTGCCCAACTGAATGCTGGCAACTAAGATCAAGGGTTGCGCTCGTTGCGGGACTTAACCCAACATCTCACGACACGAGCTGACGACAACCATGCACCACCTGTCACTCTGCCCCCGAAGGGGAAGCCCTATCTCTAGGGGTGTCAGAGGATGTCAAGACCTGGTAAGGTTCTTCGCGTTGCTTCGAATTAAACCACATGCTCCACCGCTTGTGCGGGCCCCCGTCAATTCCTTTGAGTTTCAGTCTTGCGACCGTACTCCCCAGGCGGAGTGCTTAATGCGTTTGCTGCAGCACTAAAGGGCGGAAACCCTCTAACACTTAGCACTCATCGTTTACGGCGTGGACTACCAGGGTATCTAATCCTGTTCGCTCCCCACGCTTTCGCGCCTCAGCGTCAGTTACAGACCAGAGAGTCGCCTTCGCCACTGGTGTTCCTCCACATCTCTACGCATTTCACCGCTACACGTGGAATTCCACTCTCCTCTTCTGCACTCAAGTTCCCCAGTTTCCAATGACCCTCCCCGGTTGAGCCGGGGGCTTTCACATCAGACTTAAGAAACCGCCTGCGCGCGCTTTACGCCCAATAATTCCGGACAACGCTTGCCACCTACGTATTACCGCGGCTGCTGGCACGTAGTTAGCCGTGGCTTTCTGGTTAGGTACCGTCAAGGTACCGCCCTGTTCGAACGGTACTTGTTCTTCCCTAACAACAGAGTTTTACGATCCGAAAACCTTCATCACTCACGCGGCGTTGCTCCGTCAGACTTTCGTCCATTGCGGAAGATTCCCTACTGCTGCCTCCCGTAGGAGTCTGGGCCGTGTCTCAGTCCCAGTGTGGCCGATCACCCTCTCAGGTCGGCTACGCATCGTCGCCTTGGTGAGCCGTTACCTCACCAACTAGCTAATGCGCCGCGGGTCCATCTGTAAGTGATAGCTAAAAGCCACCTTTTATAATTGAACCATGCGGTTCAATCAAGCATCCGGTATTAGCCCCGGTTTCCCGGAGTTATCCCAGTCTTACAGGCAGGTTACCCACGTGTTACTCACCCGTCCGCCGCTAACCTAAGGGAGCAAGCTCCCGTCGGTTCGCTCGACTTGCATGTATTAGGCACGCCGCCAGCGTTCGTCCTGAGCCAGGATCAAACTCTCCATGAAATAATGGAGCGCAGATTAAGTTCGTCACATCCTGTGACAACATCTGCATGACCTGCATCGTGCAGGCCCCTGACTACGCACATTCGCATGTGCGATTTATTTAATGAATTAACAGGTACGTTTTGTCTTGTTTAGTTTTCAAAGATCATTTCCGCTTCGCTCAGAAGCGACTTTATTAATATAACATTCTAGCAAAGTGAATGTCAACAACTTTTTTTAAAAATATTTAAGCAGTTGTTTTATAAAGCTGTCTTTTTAGGGACGAACATTACTATATCATCTATTTTCATTTCGCACAATAGTTTTTTTGAAAAAATAATACTCAAGTTTAATCAGGCATTCATTGAGTCTGCTTTTGTGAAGTCCCTGCCGTTCGACTTACCGCTCTTTCCTATGGTTCCATGATTTACGTATGAATTTCAGGGTGCAGAAGTAACGTTGTCGGCTGTTTTAAAGAATGGACTGTCAGAAAGATTTCCGGTAAAGCTTTGGCGAAAGATAAAACCGCAAGAAAAATTATATGTCAACAATTCATTATTAATGTTTCTCCCCGTCACTTTTTTATTTATATTATCGTGAAGCTCCATATTTATACGATGGAAAAAAGATCACCGTCAAGATGATCAACCTCAAGACAGTGATCCAGCCTCTTCTTATTGACTTGTCGCAGAGTTTTACCAACTATAAATTCAGCTCTTTTTTACATTCGCGGTCGATTGTCTGACAACGAGCTCCGGTTTGTACACGGTGGAATGTTCCAGCTGATCCGTGTTTCGCCCTTCCACTTTTGCGATCATCCATTTGGCTGCTTCAATTCCCATTTGCATCTTCGGATGGGTCACTGACGTCAGCTTCACCTCCGACGCCTGGCTTAAATGTGAATCATCATAGCCGACGATTGAAATGTCTTCAGGAACTTTCAAACCGAATTCCCTGATCACGTCAAGCACCAATAGAGCAATTTGATCATTATAGCAAAAGATGGCGGTCGGACGCTCGGAAGAAGACAGACGTTTTCTGACTTCAGAAACCGTCTTTTCTTCTTTGTTCTCTGTCGTATAGGTGACGACCATGTCCGGATAAAAAGACAGACCGTTTTCTCTAAAGGCGCGGATAAATCCTTTCATCCTGTTGACGCCCTGCATGTCATCCTGTTTAAAAAGTCCGAAGACCTTTTCATGGCCGAGCTTGATTAAATGGTCAGTCGCGATAAAACCGCCGTATTCATCATCCAAAATAAAATGGGGCGGGTTCAATTCCTGGTAGAACTGATTGATCATCAGGTAGGGGATGTGATGCTGCTCCAGCGTCAGATAGTAATTTAAATTGGGATTGAAGCTTCCAGTTTTCGTCGGTTCAACGATCAATCCGTCAATGTCTTTTTCAAGCATGTTGACAAGACACTGCTTTTCTTTTTCAATGTCATTATTCGTGCTCGCTACGATCAGTGTGTAGCCCTCGCTCGACAACGTCGATTCGATCCCTCTTATAATGTAGGGAAAAATGTAATCGGACAGGTATGTCGTGATGACGCCGATCATTTTATGTCTTTCCTTTCCTTTTTCAGAAGGCCTAAGACGGTGCGAGCAATATGTCCCGGACCCCTGTTCCCTGTACAGAAGACCTTCATGAACCAAATCGCCTATCGCCTGCCGGATTGTATGTCTGCTGACATCAAAAATCTTCATCAATTCATTTTCCGAATGAATTTTTTCTCCAGGCTTAACCTTTCCCTCATATATCCATGATTTAATTTGGTTTTTGACCATGCTGTATTTTGTATGCTCGCTCATCAGATCAACCCTTTACTGCAACTTGTACGTACGAATAAATTCTATTATAAAGGAAAAGCCGATCACATTGCTACATATTGGAGAAATTAAGCAAAAAATTTTGAAAAATAAGCTTGTCGTCCGTTTTATTTTTTAGTATAGTAGAATATAACTAAATAACATTGATGACCACAAGGGGAGCCTTCAGGCTGAGAGTGAACGAATCGTTCTGACCCTTTGAACCTGTTAGTTAACGCTGGCGTAGGGATGTGGCAAAGTCATACTTATTGCATCCAAAGCAGTGCGTGGAAACTTTCCTACTCCTTCCCCGCATTGCTTTTTTATTGGGAAAGAAGTCCAGTATCCCTTTGTTCATCAAAAGTGAGGGTTACCATGAATCAATCAAAACAACTTGTCCAGCTGATTGAAATTGCAATCATGACAGGAATCGCGATCATATTGGACTTGGCTTCAGGCATGTTTTTAAAAATGCCGCAGGGCGGCTCAATCGCCGTCATGATGATACCGATCTTTTTGATTTCTTTCAGATGGGGGCTGAAGGCCGGGCTTACTACCGGATTTTTGGCCGGATTACTCCAGTTTGTCACCGGGGGCCTTTACGTGGTTCACCCCATTCAATTTCTTCTCGATTATTTTGTCGCACCAACGGCCGCCGGAATCGGAGGTTTATTCGCCGGACCGATCAGACATGCATCAGCGGCTGAAAAAAAAGGAAAGCTTGTGTCATACGTTACGCTCGCCGTCCTTCTTGGAAGCGGGTTGAAGTATTTCGCCCATGTTATCAGCGGCGCGGTCTTTTTCGCAAATTATACGCCTAAAGGAACGCCGGTTTGGATTTATACTTTAACGTATAATGGCACATATATGCTTCCATCCTTCATCATTTGCACAATCGTGCTGTGCCTGTTGCTGCTGACGGCGCCAAGGCTTCTGGGGCAGGGCGTCAATACAAGATAAAAAAACAGCGGACACCTTTTTAGGTTCCGCTGTTTTTACGTTTTTATTAAATCGGCAACCAATACATAACGCTCAGGGGCAGAACCGATGAAGTCAAAGGGATAGCATGTGGAAACAGTCAGTGTGGCTCTCGGCTTTGGAACGATGACGGTCCTGTCATCCGCATCCACGATCCGCACCTTTTTCACTCGATATGTAAAAGTTCCATAGGAAGCTTTTACAATGAGCTTATCCCCCTTGCCGACTTCGCCGAGCTTCCTAAAAACGGTGTCGCGATGTCCTGATAAAACCGAGTTGTCATCTTCGCCAGGCAGCACGGATCCGGCAAAATGGCCGACTCCTTTTTGCAGCTCATCTTCGTCTGTTCCATGGTAAATCGGAATCCTTGCATTGATTTTCGGAATGACCAGGTCGCCGATTTTTTCACCGCTTTCAAATGTCCGCTCAATCGCTGTTTTTTGCTTTTTTTCAGCATGAACAGCCGGCTTTTCTTCTTTCAGCTGCTGAGATGAAGCAAGGGCGCGGCCCTGTAAAAGCTTAGACACATTGACTGCTGCGACATACAGTCCTCCCGTGATCATCGCAATGGCAAAAAGCCATACAATCCTTTTTTTAAGAGACGCTTTCATATCCATTCACCTCTTCTCAAAAACGCCCATTCCAAATCGGTTTAGAATGGGCAGTTTCTTTGCTTATGCCGTTTTGCGAACCCTTCTAAGCAGAAAAAATCCGCCAAGCATCAGCGCAAAGCCAAAAATGGACCATTCGGCATAGTGACCGGCGGTTTTTGGAAGCTTAGCCCCTTTCACCGTCTTTTTCACACGATGCGTTTTTGCCTCGTGTGTAACGGCGTTTTTGGTCTGCTTCACTTTTGTTCCGGTTTGGTGAAGCAAATCTGATCCAATCATGTCAGGCGTAAACAAAGCGTCCAGTACGAAATTTCCTGCAAGATCGTACACTTCAACAAGAAGACTTGCCCCTTTCAGCTCATCCGCGCTGACAAGCGTCGTCAAAGATACTTCTTTTTTCTTTCCGTCTTTGACAAGATAATATTTCGTTTTTACCTCAAGCGTTTGCTGAAGATCATGTAATATAGAAAGGATTTGGGCGATATCTTTTGGTTTCAGCTCTTTTACCGTCTCAAAATCGGCAACTGCTTCAAGCCGCTCTCCGATCTCCATCAACTCAAATTCAAGATTCGGATTTTTTTCACGGACTTTGCGAAGGTGTGCTGTAAGCGCCTCCCATTCCTGATCATCTATGCCAAGCTCCTGAAACGGATTTTTGATTTCCACGCTTCCTTCATCATATGTAATTGAAAAAAGCGCATCATCCAATTCATATTCGAACATGAAAACATCGAGGATGTTTTGTCCATTTTCCATATAGCCATTGTCAACGAGAAGAGCGACCGCTTCTTTTTCACTTAAGCCGTAGCTTTTTAAATACGAAGCAAGCCGTTTTTGATTGAGTCTCTCTCCTAAAAAATCCCTCAACTCTTCAGTTGACTCAAAATCTTTCAGACTTTCATCATATGTATCTTGTAAATAGGCATCCAATTCTTTTTCTGTCATTCCTATTTCCTGAAGATACCCGCTCAGCTCAGATTGTTTCGGAGCTGCGAAAGCCTCTGCTGCCGGCACTAATAAGAACGCGCAGATCAACAGCGGCATCATCCTTTTCTTCATGATCAATGACCCCCTAAATTTATGTTTCCTTTTGATTATAGTGGAAATAATAAAAAAAACATGTATTGTATTCAACATCGTTTTCGTCTATAATATTTCGTTCTTTTAAAAAGGGGCATAATCTTCGTTTTCATTGAATGTAATATAGTAAAGCGAATAGAGGAGGTATACTTTTGAATCCTTACTATTTGATGCTCGTATGCTACGTTCTTTCCATCATTCATTTTTTAATCGGTTACAGGGAAGCCCTGAAAATCAGCGAAGCTGACGGGCTTGTCAATGGAACCGTTATGATCTCCTGTATTCCGTTGGCCGTTGTCTTTGCCTTCTTCTCTCATTTTTTTTGGGAAATGACGGTTTAGCTTTAAAGCAAGGCGTGCATTTCAAATTTACAAGAAACCATGATCTGGTCTAAATGGATCATTGCGTTTTCTCCGCCTGGACAATGTAAAAAGGATGAGCACTTGGCTTTATTCACAGATTCCGGCAGTATATGCTATGATAAATAGAACTTCAATTTACAAAAAATTCACAAAGATTGGAGGGGAGAGAATGGGCAAAGCCGTGGCTTCACAGGAAGTCGCCAACATGCTGAACGATTGGTACATATTGATGAAAAAACGAGACATTTCACGCTCTATTGAAATGAAAGACGACATAGATAAAGCGATTGAAGTAATGGAGGAAGATCAGGACGTTCTGCTCTATTATCAAATGCTCGATTTTCGTTTGAGGCTCCTTCTTGAAGATATCAGCCAATCCGCTACTGAAAAGCTGGAAGCCATCGAGTTTCACGATAATGATCCAAAAAGCACGGATGACAAGCTGAACTATTATTTTTACCTGTTTAAAGGGATTTATGAAGACTATAAACAAAATCACACAGAAGCGCTCAATTTTTTCAGAATAGCGGAAAAAAGACTCGGAGCGATTCACAGTGAAATCGAAAAAGCCGAATTCCACTATAAAATCGGCGTGCTGTACTATAATTTAAAAGCGACTTGGCTTTCAATCCATCATATCAATATTGCGTCAGGAATTTTCCAAGGATATGACGGTTATGCAAAACGGGTCATCAACTGCAAGATGCTGATCGGGCTTAATTATATCGACCAATTTAAATTTTCCGAAAGCGAAGCTTTATTAAATGAAGCAATTCAAAAAACCGAACAAATCGGTGATCTTTATCTTCTGCCTTATACCTACTATAATATGGGCTTTTTAAAAAGCAAGGAAGATAAACATGAAGAAGCGCTGAAATATTACAATAAAGCTTTTGCCATCCATGATTTTGAATCGAAGGCACAGTACGCATACCTTCTTTGTGTGTATGAAACCGTTAGATCGCTCCTCAAAACCGATTCACAGGAAAAAGCTTTTCAATGGATGGATATAGGTTTTAAAAAATGCCGGGAAATGAACAGCAAAATATTCGACCTGAAATTCAAAATTTTACATACATTATACTCAAGCGATCAGAATAAAATGGAAATGATCAAAGATTTTGTTCACGAATTAGAAACAGAAAAAGCATGGGTCGATCTAGAGGAATTGCTTATGGATGTGGCGAATTATTACAAAGAAAAGAAGTTATACGAAGAAGCCATATACTTCTACATTAAAACAGATAAGGCGAGCAAACTCGCCGGAAGAGGAGGAGAATAGATGAAAAAGTTTTTATTGGCGGCCTTTGTACTAGGCGCAATATTCAGCTATTCATTTGCCGACCATACACCTGAAGCGGTCTCTAAAAGCGAGCAAATACTTCTGGCCTCCCGCGGGGCAGGCGGATAAATACCTCGTCAAAATCCCTATTCAGTCTACAGCTGAATGGGGATTTTGTGCTTAGAGCATGTCTGTTATTCCACTTGTTAAGGAGAGATTCATATGAAAAAGAAAGTGCTTTTAACAGGTTTTGATCCTTTTGGAGGGGAATCCGTCAATCCCGCGTGGGAAGCCGTTAAAAAGCTGGATGGTGAAAACATTGAAGATATTTCAATTGCCGCTGAAAAAATCCCGACTGTTTTCCATACATCCGCTGATGTGTTGAAAGAAGCGGTTCAGAAACACCGCCCCGACATTATCATTTGTACGGGACAAGCCGGCGGACGTCCGCACATCACACCTGAACGCGTGGCGATTAATATTGACGATGCCCGCATCGCTGATAATGAAGGCCGGATGCCCATAGATCAAGAAATTGTCCAAAACGGACCTGCCGCTTATTGGTCGACCCTGCCGATCAAACGCATTGTGAAAAGCTTGAGAAATAGCGGGATACCGGCATCTGTCTCAAATTCAGCGGGCACTTTTGTCTGCAATCATTTATTTTATCGGTTGATGCATCTTTTAAACCATTCATCATCACAAATGCGGGGAGGATTTATCCATATCCCGTATCTTCCTGAACAAACGGTCGATAAAAAAGAACCGAGCCTCAGTCTTGAAACGATTGTAGAAGGATTGCGCATCGCCGCAGTGACGGCAGCCAGCCATGAAACAGACATTCGCGAACCCGGCGGCTCGCTTGATTGACCCTTCCTCAAACAACGGAGGCTTGGCGTCATCAGCGGCAAGCCTGCCTCCCTCTCCATCCTCCGCCTAAACATTTCATAAATCCCCCTGTGTTTTTCTTCAAAAAAAGCAAACACTAACACCAAACATGAATCAAAGGGTGAGTTAGATGGAGAAAACATATGCCGTTTTCGGACTCGGACAATTCGGGGGCAGTCTTGTCAAAGCATTCTATAAAAAAGGAACAGAAGTCATCGGTGTGGATAAATCAGAAGAGAAAGTCAATGAATATTCACCGTATGCGACATACACCGTCTGCGCAAATGCCGTTGATGAAAATACATTGAAACAGATCGGCATCCGCAATATTGACCATGCATTCGTCTCATTCGGAGACGACATCGAAGCCAGTATTTTAACCTCGCTTTTATTAATCGAAATCGGTGTGCCTCAAGTTTGGTCAAAAGCACAGAATGATTATCATCAAAAAGTCCTTAAAAAAATCGGCGTCAACAGAATCATCCAGCCTGAAAAGGATATGGCGAACCGGATTGCAGGCCATATTACATCCGAAAAAATGATTGACTATGTCGAACTGTCGCCAAACTACGGCATTGTTGAAATTGTCGCGACAAAAAAGCTTGACGGCAGAAGCCTGGGGGAAATCGACGTTCGCGCAAATTACGGGTGCAATATTGTCGGAATTAAACGCGGCGGACAATTCATCGTTGCGCCCAGCGCCGAGGATATCATTTACGAAAACGATATTTTAATTGTAATCGGACAAACGAGAGATATTGAAACGTTTGAAAAAAAGGGAGATTAGACATGAAATTCAAATCTGTTCAGGCAAGTCCGTCTCAATTACTTGTACTCGTTTTCTTATTTTTTATCCTTCTGGGGACTCTGCTGTTAAAGCTGCCGCTCGCAACGCATGTCCCGATGAGCTGGATTGATACGCTGTTCACCGCAGCCTCCGCCATGACTGTGACTGGATTGGCCGTTGTTGATACAGGCAGGGATTTCACATTATTCGGTCAGCTGATGATTCTGATCCTGATCCAGGTCGGAGGGCTTGGAATCATGTCTTTTGCGGTACTTATCTTTATTATGCTCGGAAAAAAGATCGGCCTCAAAGAGCGGCTGCTGATTCAGCAATCGCTAAATCAGACTTCTATAGGCGGAATCATTAAATTGATACGCAGTTTGTTTTTTTACTCTTTTTCAATTGAAATCTTGGCGATGGCGATATTGGCTTTTCAATGGGTTCCCGAATACGGCTGGAATCGCGGTATGTTTTACAGTCTTTTCCACTCTGTGTCAGCCTTTAATAATGCCGGTTTTTCAATTTGGCCGGACAGCCTCATGCGCTATGAAGGAAATCCCCTGGTCAATATCGTCATCACCCTTTTGTTTATCACGGGAGGGATAGGATTTACCGTATTATCCGACATATGGCATAAACGCAATTTTAAACAATTGAGCCTTCATTCAAAACTCATGATTTGGGGAACGTTCATCATCAATATCATGGCGATGATCATCGTTTTCTCCCTTGAATATCAAAATCAAATGACGCTTGGAACACTTCCTCTGGATGAAAAGCTTTGGGGCTCCTATTTTCAGGCGGTTACACCGAGAACGGCGGGATTTAACACCTTGGACATCGGCAGCCTGCACGAAAGCACGCTGACTCTAATGCTGCTGCTCATGTTTGTCGGAGCAGGAAGCGCCTCGACCGGAGGCGGGATCAAGCTTACCACATTTATCGTCATTCTTCTGTCGGCGGCGTCTTTCCTAAAAGGAAAAAACCGAATATCTATCGCCAGAAAGACGATTAAAGACAAAGCGGTCATTCGTTCGCTGGCCATTTCGACCATTAGCATATTGTTCATTTTATCAGCCGTTTTTATTTTAAATATTACAGAACCAAAGCCATTTTTGCACATTTTGTTTGAGATTGTCTCAGCCTTTGGAACGGTGGGGCTGTCGATGGGAATCACGGCGGAGCTCTCGCCTGTGGGAAAACTGTTGATTGCTTTTATTATGTTTTTAGGCAAGCTTGGTCCGTTAACATTGGCATTTTCACTGGCAAGGCCTGAACAGGAGAACATCCGCTATTCAAGTGAAGACATTCTGACAGGCTAAAATGGATTCTCCGCAGACACCGCTGAAAACGTCGCCTTCAAACACCCCTTCTTTTATTAATTTTTGGTTATTACCGGCTTTTCAGATAATAAAGTGAATATAGGAGGGGATATGATGAGCGTTTTTAATGAAGCAAGAAAAGAAACATGGAGCGAGATACAAGGTCTTTCAGATGATGTAATCAACACGAAACCGGGAAAAGATGAGTGGAGTATTCAAGAGGTGCTAGATCACCTCAAAAAAATTGACCTGAAAACAGCTCAGTTGTTTAAGGAAAACATCCGAAGCGCGCCTTTGAAAGCCATTCAAGCAAAACCGGTGGAGGCCTCTGAAAACCGGTATGACAAACGAAAAGCTCCTGATTTCTTAGAACCTGAAAGAAAAACCAAAGATTGTTTAACGATTAAAACGGAACTCGATCATGCCAGACAACAGCTGACTTCAATCATTGCCTCATTTCATAAAGCAGATTTTCAAAGGGTGCTCCCGCATCCTATTTTTCTGGAACTTACGGTCGAGCAGTGGATCGACTTTATCGGCCATCATGAAAAACGGCATATTAAACAGATTCAGGACATCAAAAGGAAATTATCATCTTGAATATTCAGGGAGGCCCTTTCAGGCCCCCCTTCTATTACGCGAATGATCTCGCATCTTTTATGACGTTAGGAGAGTATGACCAAACATCGACCCGGTCGCCTTGGCAAATCAGCCCGGGCCGTTCGACGACACAGACGATGCCTCTTCTGCCCATCGCTTGGCGGACAAAACGGGAAGCGAGCTTAGGCTTGTCCGGAAACTGTTTTTGAATGACCTCTCCAGGCTGAACGCACGGCTCATTTTCTCCTTCACACAAAAGGGCGGCACCGCTTGGAAAAACCAATCTGCTTCCTTCTCTTAATCGCGTCAAATGCGGATGCCCGCTCAATGAGATATTGGCACCAAGCCATTCCGGAAGCACGACAGGGATGTTTAGCTTTTCTGCGATCACCAGACATTCTTCAACCGACACGATCGAAATCTGCCGCCTATTAAAAATTTCTGTGCCTCTCTTATACATCGGTTCGCGGGCTCCGGCCGCCTTTGTTAGGCCGAAATGCAGGTCACCCGGAATTCCTCCGTAATCGATAGAGATTTCTTCTCTTTTCTTTGTCACAAATGATGCTGTATCAGCTATGTATATGTTCTCTGTCGCCGCCGTCCGTCTTTCCCAC
Organism: Bacillus sp. KICET-3; assembly: GCF_033261025.1. Taxonomy (NCBI): domain Bacteria; kingdom Bacillati; phylum Bacillota; class Bacilli; order Caryophanales; family Bacillaceae; genus Bacillus; species Bacillus sp. KICET-3. Next base: position 3,574,873 of record NZ_CP137345.1, read on the forward strand.
ATTCCACCCATCTCCTTTTTTCGAATATAAGAATGATTTTACAATGCTTCCTTTTTTTCTTCAAATCGGAAAAACCCGCTGTAGCTTAGCCACAAGCGGGTTTTGGCGCTTCATTATACAGTTTTCGGCGTTAATTGAAAGCAGCGTTTGTAAATCCAATTGTAGGCTTTTTCGTTTAGATCTCTTGGATTTCCGACTGTTTGCGGATCTTTCATCGCCTCTTTTGCCAGGCGTTCAATCATGTCAGGCGACACGCCCTGCTCTTCTAAGCTGGGAATCTCTAAATCTTCTACAAGCTGATACATCCAGTTCACGGAAGCTTTCGCCGCTTCTTCCGTCGTCATGCCGCTTGTATCAATGCCAAATGCTTTTGCGATCCGCGCAAATTTTTCAGGGTAGCCTTTCCAGTTGTATTCCATTACAGGCCCCATCATTGCGGCAACACATTGGCCATGCGCGACCGGGATGATCCCGCCGAGCGTCTGACTCATCGCGTGGGCAGCGCCAGCTGACTCACTTCCGTAGGAAAGGCCTGCAAGCATGGCTGCCTGAGCCATTCCGTATCTTGCTTCAAGATCTTCCCCGTCTGCAAACGCCCTGCGGATATAATGAGCGGCATATTCAATCGCAAGCAGAGCGACCGCGTCAGTGATCGGCTGCGCAAATTTCATCGTATAGCATTCAATCGCATGCGCCAAAGCGTCAACTCCTGTCATTGCCGTTACATGTGGAGGCATTGAGACGTGCAATTCAGGGTCGATGATTGTTAAATGGGCCGCGATCAATGGTCCGCCCGTATTGAATTTAAATTCACGCTCCTCATCGGTGATCACCGCCCATTGCGTGACCTCTGAACCGGTACCCGCGGTTGTCGGAATCGTGGTGAGCGGAGGAATCCGGTTTTCAAGCGGTTTTTTTCCTTCTGCCGCTTCGTAATCAAGCACCGTTCCTTCATGAGTCGCTTCCACTCCGATCGCTTTCGCGGTATCCATTGAGCTTCCGCCGCCTACTGCCACAAGACCGTTGCAGTTTTCTTCGGCATAAAGCTTTGATCCTTCTGCTACAAGGCGTACAGGCGGATTTGGTTCAACTTTATTGAAGACGGCCACTTCGACGCCTGCCTCCTGCAAAGATTCAACAACAGGATTTGTCACACCTGCTTGATAGATGCCAGGGTCTGTGACAAGCAGCGCTTTCGTTACGCCGAGCTTTTTCACTTCTGCACCAACTTGCATGACAGCTCCGATACCGTGCTTAATGACGGTCGGAATTTCGAACGTGTGGAATTTATTCATTGCTTCTACTTTCATATTTAACGTCATCGTGAATCTCCTCCCTCTTATGCTTTAAACCAATTGACTGCCGCAGGTTTTGTATTGCGGTACACATGCTTCACTTCCGTATATTCGTCAAAACCGAGGCGGCCGAGCTCGCGGCCGATGCCTGACTGCTTGTATCCGCCCCATGGCGCCTGAGCGAAGTAAGGATGGAAGTCATTGATCCAAACCGTGCCCATCCGCAGTTTGGAAGCAACGCGCTCCCCTTTTTCTATATCTTTTGTCCAAACGGCGCCGGCAAGGCCGTAAATGGTGTCGTTTGCAAGAGTGGCCGCTTCTTCTTCGGTGCTGAATGTTTCAACTGTTAACACAGGGCCGAATACTTCTTCCTGCACAATTCTCATATCTGATGTGCAGCCGGAGAATATCGTCGGCAAATAGAAAAAGCCGTTTTGCAGTTCAGGATCGTCAGGACGCTTGCCGCCTGTTTCAAGCTTCGCGCCTTCGGCAAGACCGATTTCCACATATTTTTCAACCTTGCTCCGGTGTTCAGCAGAAATGAGCGGACCGCTCTGCGTATCCTCATGAAATCCGTTGCCAAGCTTGATGTTTTTTGTCCGTTTCACAAGCTCAGCCAGAAATTCGTCATGAATGGATTCTTCTACTAGCAGCCGCGATCCCGCAGAGCAAACTTGCCCTGCATGGAAAAACACCGCATTCAGCGCCTGATCAACAGCAACATCAAAATCGGCGTCTTTAAACACAATATTCGGATTTTTTCCGCCGAGTTCAAGAGCGATTTTCTTCACATTCGTGCTTGCCGCCTGCATGATTTTTTTTCCTGTTTCAATCCCGCCGGTGAAGGAAATCAGATCAACGTCCGTATTTCCGGCAAGCTCATCGCCAACCGTATCCCCAGGTCCGAGTACGAGGTTGGCAACACCTTTCGGAACGCCGGCTTCTTCCATTAATTTAAATATCTTGATGGTCGTAAGCGGCGTGATCTCGCTTGGCTTCACAACGATCGTGTTTCCGGCGGCCAAAGCGGGAGCGATTTTCCAGCTTGCCTGTAAAAGCGGATAATTCCACGGCGTGATTTGTCCGCAGACACCGACAGGCTCCCTGATGATTTCGCTTTTTGAATCCGGAATCGGCGAAGAAATCACCTCTCCCCCGTCCTTATCCGCAAGTCCGGCATAATATTGAAACACGTTCGCAATATCTTCCATATCGGCTTTGCTTTCTTCAAGCGTTTTACCGGTATCCAGCGATTCAAGCTCTGCCAGCTCATCATGGTCGCGTCTGATCAGCTCCGCAATCTTTAAAACAATGTTGCCGCGCTCGAGACCGGTTGTATTGGCCCACTCGCCTTCGTCAAATGCACGGCGTGCAGCGGCAATAGCCTTCACAGCGTCTTCTCTGTCTCCTTCACCGACGGTTTCAATCTGTTCCTGGTTAAAAGGATTGATAATCTTCCGTGTGCCGCCTTTTTCGGCGCTCACCCATTGCCCGTCAATGAAAAGCGTTTGACTCATAAAAGCAACCTCCCCATTACGCAAAGTTTGTTAAATAAAATTTTAACGTTTTTAACACTTTGAATTTACCATGCGCACCCAACGCTGTCAAAGGAAAATCGGCGGGCTGATTTTTTTGAATTTTATGTGATCGCACTCCCCATGCGGGTTGAGCCGTCTCCAAAAAAATTTCATTTTGACTTTTTCAATTCTTTCGTTAAGATAAAGAACATAAAGAAATTACTTAACAAACTTAACGCGGATTTCCAGACCGATCCCGATTTCTATAGGCATTGAGTCTGGATATAGATGTTTCCGCTCCTGCGAAAGGAGGAAAATGATGGAATACAACCGTGATCTGTCGGCACAGGATGCGATCGCTCAAGCAAAGGATTTAGTCATTGATTCAATCGCAGAAACGATGGATCTGTACGGGATAACCAGGAGTGCGGGTATTTTGTACGGAACCATGTACCTTTCAGATGAAATGACGCTGGACGAAATGCGGGAAGAGCTGCAGATGAGCAAGCCCAGTATGAGCACGGGCGTGAAAAAGCTTCAAGATTTAAATATCGTGAAAAAAACGTTTCATAGAGGAAGAAGAAAGCACAGCTTTGTGGCTGAAAAAGATTTCTTTAAATTTTTCACCAGCTTTTTTCCGCAAAAGTGGGAAAGAGAAGTAAAAGTCAATCTCATGGCCATCCAAGACGCTCAAAAGGCATTGCAGAACGTGATGGAAGACGACGGACTGGAACAAAGCGTAAAAGACGAAGCAAAAGCCATTTACGAGCAGCTCGAACATTCAAAGCCCTACTATGACTGGCTGCTAAGACTTGCAAAGTCTGTCCAAACAGGGGAAATATTCGAGTTTATTCCGATTGAAGACAAAAAATAAAAGGTTTTTAGCCGCTCTTTTGCAGGGCGGCTAAAAACCTTTTTTCATTTAAGATATAAAACTATAGGGAAGAAGTGAGATAATGAGGCAAGAGCAAGAAGATGACAAAAAGAAGTGTTCACTGTTGTAATACATTGTATTGTTTATTTACACTCTTCAACAAGGATTTAACACGTCTATGTAACATTGAGGATACTATTCAATTAAATTTTCCACAAAAGCAGGTTGAAAACCTGTTATCATTTGCTTTTTTCTTTTTTCTCTTTAATTATGCTGAAAAGCACTAAGATTATAACACCTGCACATACAATATAGAATAAAGCATCAGTTACAGGATTATTAATATTTTTAAAGAGAAATATTAATCCTATAATCACTATTGGTATTATCCAGGTGAACCACTTTATTACTTTAAGGCTTGGTTCGTTGTTTTCCATAACTACCTCCTAGTAGATATCTTTCATTTTCAAAGCATAGCATAGGATATTTTTGTTAGACACCAACCATAGTCTCAATTAGCAGATGTTTTGACCTTTGTTGGTAACTTTCCCCGGGATGCTTTTAAGGCTTCGACAGCCCATGACAATTTACCTTGTGTTGTAAACCGGTTTCTTTTTCTTTAACTGCTTTAATTGCTTCTTTTATATAAATTTTATCAAGCTAATCAGAGAAATATTTCTTTCCTTCCTTTTGATATAAAGGGATCATTCAAAAAAATTGAATCTAAAAAGTTTACACTCTAAAGAGCAATTGGGCCTTTTTTAGAGAAATATCTCTATTACCTCACCCCGACATTACCACTTATATATATTTTTTTTATTATTCCTTCCTGTTTTTAAAATTTTTCATTTCAAGTTTGATTGCGTAATAAAGACATATAACCAAGGCTACTATTAAAATGATCCATAATGGCATAGCCAAGAATGGTGCGTATTCTCCTATAAGCATTAAAATGATAAACCCTATTAGTAAAAGACTTATGAACTTTAAAAAACAATCAAAATCAATCCCCCTTGATTTTATACAAATAAGGTTAACATATCCATTTTTTTAGATTAAACATATTTCCAGTAAATAGGTGTAGTCACTATTTATGCATTGACAAATGGGATGAGATCAAATTGTACAAGCAGCTACTGCCAAAAAGACATCTGTTTCCATCAAAAAAAGGCCCATACTCATTGGCAGTGCCTCCCTTTGTTTTTTAAATTAACCTCTCTGAGAGAAAATGCCTTGTCAACGATTCAGGAATACGACCAAATTTTATAAAAGGAAAATAAAAAAAGAAACCCTTGATAACCAAGGGTTTCCGAGATGGAGCATAGCGGGCTCGAACCGCTGACCTCTACACTGCCAGTGTAGCGCTCTCCCAGCTGAGCTAATGCCCCGTTTGTTTGAGACATGATTTATTATAGATGTTTTTCCGTTTAAAAGCAAGTGCTTTTTTGACTCAGCCGCCAAAAAGATTTCCTTCGAATAATCCGCGTGTTCATTATTTGCTGATGATATGATTAACACCCGCGATCACAATGTCTCTCATGATTTCTGTATAATCATTGTAATCATCGTTTTGGCTGATCAGGATGTCAAACACGTCCTTCATCTTGCCGTCTATCATCAGAGTCAATCCTTCGACTTCCTGTCCCGTTTCTCCATTTTCAAATGTTTCTCTAAGAATCGTTATTTTATCAGCCATGCTGCCAAATCTCCCTCTTCATTTTTGTCATATGTCTTGCACCATATTTATGTCGCTTTCTCTATCTTATCATTGATGGTGTTTTTTTGTCTTCTTTCTTTTTGTTTTTTCTGCCATTTCGTCCGAAAAGATGCGTTTTTGATCATAAAAGAAAACACCGGCCGCCGAATCCAGCGTTTTCGTTAGGTGTATAGGGGGAACGGAATGCTGAAGCTTTGGCACCGGAGAGTGCTCTGAACTCGTTACCTTTCCTCTCTGCACAAATGAAAATACTGGCCAAATCCGGGAAATACATCCCAGTTTGTTCCAAGAGTATCGCTAGTCTCGCGCTCCTCGACCGTACCGGTCTTAAAGTCTTTCTTTTTCATCGCTATATAGCCATCTTCGCGGAAGCTCAAAATCAAACTACTTACTTCCTTATCAGTTTCATCATCATATTCCCAATACATCGCTGTTCTTAAAAAAATCTTACCATCACTGATAACTTCAAAGTCATAATTTAGATACTTACGAGTGAAATCATCATAAAAACTTACCGACACCCATTCATTTGTTACATTTACAATATATTTAGTGTTATCATCTGCAGTTAATACCGCCGTATATGGTTCATGTTTTTGATGGCGTGTGTACGCAGTACGGTCATCAAGAATGTTCCAAGGCTTCTTTTTGATATCCGACCATTCGTCACAATAATAAACTTTCATCGTCAATTATACACCTTCCCCTTAATATCCCTAATAATCATCCTGCTTTTGTTGCTTCATCAAGAATTGTTTGCGGAATTGGTTTATTTTGAAATGGTTTCTTCTAATATGTATTCACCTTTAAGTCATTAAAAGTACTTTTAGAGCCAGATGAATATTTTTTTGTAATCTATATCATTCACAAATAGATTTCCTTGTCTCATTTAAAAATCCGCATTTGTTTGCTCACTGGCCGATGTCCCTGTTTGTTACCACTTAGCTCTGTTATTCGCGTGTGATGGTATTGCAAATTTAATTGTAAAGATGTTTAAAGATTAAAAAACCTTGAAAAGCTTATGCCATCAAGGTATGAAACTTCATCCAATTACTTGCAAATGTCTAAATTATCTACAAAGACAGCATCCCCTAGAGTAAACCTTCGATTAAACGGTTCTAGATCGGGTACATCTTTCCACTCAAAAACTGTATCATAATAATCATATAGGTAGCTTAACTCTTTAAAATTATTTTTAGCAAAAAACTCTCTAACGAGCTTTTCAATTTTCATAATCTCCAGTGTTTCTGCAGAACCATTTAAATCAAGTTTGTTGTCACATAACAATCTATGACTAATCCTATAACTCAAGTCCATAATATAAACTGGAATTATTTTTGAAACCTTTATAATTACTTGTTGGGATATTATAAAGCCCTCATTTCCAATTATATCTTTTAAATCTATAAAGATTTCATAAGAAGGGGAAACTTTATTTTGAATTTTTATTTCTTTTACCAATTCAATATTTGCTAACTCCTCTGGAACTAATGTATCCTCCTTCTTACAAATATCTAGAAACCAATCATCAAGTTCTCTAGATATGTAAAGCTTATAAAAAAGTGTACTGTATTCAGGATATTCCTCAATAAACTTCTTACCGTGGTGCAAAATTAATCAACCTCCGTGAAATCTTATAGAAGAGTTCCCTTGCTTTGTATTAAAACCTAAAACTGAATCGCACTCACCAAGATACCGAGTTCTTCTTCTATTCCCATTTTTTTAATCTACCATGTCGTTGATCCCACCGCCAATAATTACCTTCCTTATCTATCCATGATTTTTTAACCCTTTGCTAATCTTCACACCTCTCTTTTATTCATCCGATTCGTAGACTCAATTAGGTTATCCAATTGTTGGATTACCTATAATCTTATTTCTTTCATTCATTACAGAAATATAATGATTGTCCTCTCAGTTCTTCTATCATAATTCTTTCGTGGGCAATTTCCTCATGTCCTTTTGAGATATTTAAAAATAGGCATATCTTAATACTTATTTTCTCTTCCCTGCCTCCAATGTCCTTCTCAACCTTATAAATCGAGTCCTGAATCTCCGCTTTCGAAGCCTTGTTGACGCTGTTGACGTGTCGTTAGAATCGGTGTCTTTGTAGGCGAGGGTGCCGCCTTGCACTTCCGTTCCCCTGGCGATGTCGCTCAAGGCGTCTGCGCTTTTGGCGAACTGTTTTTTGATGGCGAAGCCTGCGTCGTTCAGCTTGTCCTGGGCTTTCAGTCATTAGATCTCGATCAGGGATAAAAAAACGCATAGAATTTTCTATGCGCTATAATTATATGGTTATTTTTTAAATTAAAATATACGATAGAACTAGTGTTTATTGTGATTCTAATTTATTCATATTATAGAATAGCTTTAAAAGGGGCATGTCCTGTTTCTGCATTTCTTAACAATGTTGGTTTTCTAAATCTTAAGCTACACTCTAGTTTGAAAATTGCTACGTCTTCTTTCATTTCAACAAAAGATACGTCAATCCATATTGGTACAAATGGAGACTGACTACCCAGTAAATTCACAACTTCATCAATTTCCAAAAATCTATTGCCTATATTTTTTTCACTTAACGCCCATAAGCGCATTCTTTGATCTCGGCCATCAAGCACTTTTCCAGGTTCTTCTATAGGCATTATTAAAAATTTACTATTTACATAGTTTAATTGTTTAAATTGTTTTAATTCCTTTAAAGTTTTTAATAAATTCTTTTTAAATATTTCTTTATTCATTTGAGTTATTTTCTCCATTATTATTTCACCTTCCTTTACTCATTTTATTTTTTGATTAAATATTATTTTATCGTCAACAATATAATTTGATATATTACTCTCAAACTCATGAATCTCTAGCCAAGCATTTTTTACATTTAACCCCGTTTGATTAAAAGCATCAGGATATTTTTTTGCTTGGTCTGCATTAGGTCTGTAGTGACCTGATTCATTACTAATTCTTCTAATCTGACCTTGACCATTTATTTTCAATTTCCCTGCAGCCTGCACATCTTTACCATTGGCTAAATAAGAATGACCACGACCGATATGCAGGTTTCCATCCATATCAATAACAAAATCAACCTCATTTATCCCATTAATATTTTTGATTCTACCATTCTCAATCGTAAAATCAAATCTTTTACCGAGCTGTTGATCATCTGGAAAGTGGTTTTTTATAGCTTGTACTGATTTAGTCCCAATTGTTGCCTTACCGTCATTGTGTATATTTTTCCCAACACCCTTACCAGTCTCAATCCGCTGAATCGACTCCTGTATCTTCGATTTCGAAGCTTGATGAGCGTCATTCACATGTCCGTAGAAATCGGTGCCTTTTCGGGCGAGGGTGCCGCCTTGCACTTCCGTTCCCCTGGCGATGTCGCTCAAGGCGTCTGCGCTTTTGGCGAACTGTTTTTTGATGGCGAAGCCTGCGTCATTCAGCTTGTCCTGGGCTTTCAGCCTGCTGACGCGCATGCGGTTGGACCAGAGGGTCTTGCTGTCTTTTAACGATTGTACCACATGTTCCGTTCTGCTTGATAATTTGCCGATGGTCGCTACGCCTTTAAACGATTGGGTCGCCACGGCTGCTCCCGGAAGTATGTCGAGTGCCCCGAACGCGCCTCTTTCAAATCGTTCTCCTGTATTTAACTCGCGCCCCGTCATCCAGTCTTTCCCTGTGGCTGCACTGGAGATTTGGGCTGTTCCGTATGCACCTGCTACAACGAGTCCCACGGGTGCACAAAAGATGGTGAGCACGACTACACCGCCGCCGATGATGAGATCACGCCACAATTCCTGATTTTTTTGAACGTCGCTGACCGATTCGTACTCAAAGCCGCGGGCTGACACGATCGCCTTCGAATAGTCTTCATAGTTCAATTCGATGTCGGGATTTTGGTCTTTAAACGCTTTATATTCTTCGTTCAGCACATGATCAAACGCTGCCGAGTCTTTGAAAATGTCATTTACGGTGATTTCCGCTTTGTCTTCCTGGACAGCCGTCTTGTTCATGCCGTAGCCGACATAAGTTGTTTCTTTGGAGCCGATGCGGTTTTTGGTCTTGTAGTTGTGGAGTGACAGGCCTTCCATTTTATCCGCGAAAGCGTCGAGCTTTTTGGCAAAAGGCGCATCAATATGGTCTTCCACTAAACCGCCTGCCTTCAGGCAATAACCAGTCAGTTTTTGATAATCTTTAAACAGCTCATCAATCTTGCTTTTTTTGCTTGTATGGCTAAAGCTGATGCTGCCGTCGCTGTCCTTGTCATCAATTTTGGACTCGATATCTTCCAAGAGGTCATCGAGTTTCAAAAGGCTGGACTTTGCTCCGCCCCCGAATTTTCCGCCCGTTAATGTATCCAGGCCGTCTTTCATGCCTTGCCAGGCCTCCGGGCTGTATTTCACATCCATCAGATGATCGCCTCATTTCTATTTCTGAATCTGGTAGAGTTTTTGGAGCTCTTTATCTGTTTCATACATTTTTTCCATAGCATAGTTGACAATCTGCGCGGCCATTGAGTAATTATCAAACAGCTCCATCGTTTTTCCGAGAATATCCGAATAGCTTTTAATCGTTTTCATCGCCTGTCCCGCTTGATAAAAATCAGATTCTACGAGTTTTTTGATTTCGGGCTGGACCCCTTCTGTATAGATGTCGCAAATGCTTTTCAGCTTATTTGCGATGGTGATCATTTCTTCAAACTCAAGATGGATGTTGGCTCCTCCGCCTCCTGCTCCGCCTTCGGCATTCATATCATCGCCCTCCCCGCTCTAAAGTTAATGTGCAGCGCATCATAAATCCGATTGTTCATGATATAAAGGCTGACCCATTCATATCGTTCATGCAGCGGATCAATGCAAATCAAATCTTCGCCCTTCGTAAAGTACAGGTTGGCTGTCTGGAACCCCTGATCTATCAAACTTGGAGTTGAAGCAAACCTGAATGTTTCAACAGCCAGAATCTCTTTTTCGTCGAGATCCATTTCCCTTACTTCCGCTTTTTCGCCCGGGGTCATCGGTTTTGTCAAAAAGGTGCGATCCTTTTCACGCGGTTCCCTCCGCAAAAAAGAAACCTTTGAAATGATAGATAAATAGACTTCCCGTTTTTCCAGGTAATCAAATGTGTATTCTTTGCCCGGTTTTATTTCGGTAAGCGCGATCACGCGCTCCTCATCATCCGGAAGAAAGGCGCACAACACATTATTGAAGCGTACGTATTCTTCACTTGCATGATAATGTTTGAGCATTTCCGTCAAGAAAAAAGCGGCATGTGTCAGCTGGCCGTCTTCTGTCAGTACCCCTTTTTGAATCAGGCTGTCCCTTGCTCCCACTGCACAGTCAGGCTCGACGAGGGCAAGCTGTTCGCGCTCAGGAAGACCGAATATGTAATTCACTCCGGCCGCTCCCGCCAAAACATAGAGCTCCGCCGCCGTCAGCTTATCTATTTTCACCTGCATGTCATTCCCCTTCCCATGTTATAGGTTTTGTATTTCTTTTACTTCACTGAGTTTCGAAAAATCGCCGATGCTTTTCTCTAATGCATTCAGTGCCGAGGTATGATCGTTCAAAGCATCTTTCATATCCTCATTTAATTGGATGATCAATTCAAGATAGCTTAAAAATGCATCACGCGTTTTCCCGTTCCATTTCCCGCTTTCTATGTAGGATTTCAAGTCCTTTGCCTGACGAAGCGAGTCGCCGACATGTTTTTCGATTGTTTTTGCATGGGAAAGAGCCTTAATCGTTCCATTATGTGAAATTTCCACGGATTCCCCGCTGACTTTTGATTCGGCAGTGTTGTAGCTATAATTGTAATAACCATATCCATCCATGATTCGGCTGCCCCTCCTTTATGCCTTTTTTTCTTCTGCTTCCGCTTTTGCTTTATAATACTCCCATTTGCTTTTCGCCTTCGTCTTCGCGTTATGAATATCATCGATCATGTCGTCAAAATGCTTGATCAAAGTCTTTAGTTCAGCATCCTTTTCATGACGTGCATCCTCAAACTCGTGGGAAGGAATTTTCAAGTCTGGAAGATTGCTTGCTTGATAAGAAGCCTTCGCCGATTTGGCCTCCGATAATTTCGTCTTCACTTCACTTTCTTTATCAGACAAATAGTCATATAGATTTTTATAATCATCCCGTTTGCGTTCATTTTCTGTATAAGAAATATGTAAAAAGTTACCCACTGAATCCCAAAATCCTTCGCTCATGGCAGCGGCTCCTTTCCATTGTCCTAGTCAATAAAAACTATTTTCCTCTGGTGGATGAATTTGTAATAGCATTAATATGTTAATGTTACAAGAAGGTCCTATATGAATGAATAGGTGAAATGGATCGTTTTTTGTAAGAAAAAACAGAAAATGCTGAGGGAATCGGCCTGGAACATAAGTCCAAAGAACCACGCCTTTTATACTGTTTCGTATCAAAGAAGTATGCAGTCTTTTTTCTTTTTCCCGTTTTAGACACAAAACTTTAATATTTTAAATACAGGAAATATTTTACTCGTGTCTAATACCTTTCAATGTATCCAAAAAAAACAAAGGAGTGGGAAAAATGAAGTTTCAAAAAACGGCTGTTTCCCTGCTGTCCGCTTCAGCACTTGTCTTTTCGGCGGCAGGTGCTGCATCCGCCCAGGAAAAAGCCCCCGCAAAGCCGCTGCATCAAGTGTCAGATGTTAAGCTGATGGGAATCGAAACGGTCGGAGAATGGAACAAAACGATTTCAACCACCGGTGGAGAAGTCACCTTAGATACGGTCATTTACAAGCATCAGACGATCCTGACGGTCACCGGCTATCAGGAAGCGCAAGGCGCAAGGGCAAACGTCAGATATCAAATCCGCGAAAGAGTCAACAGCAGTGAAATAGGCCCTGTGCTGGGCTATATTGACGTCACAAATTTGAACGGCTATTTTTCACGAGGATTTGCCGCCAACATTTTAACGGCGGGCAAAACTTATGTCATCCAAGCGATAAACAAAACAGCTTCACCCGTTGCTTTAAAGGGCAATGCTGTTGTTTATTTCGACTAAATCCCTATTCATATAGTACAGTTCGCGTGTTGCCGGAGCTGTTCCTGCATCCCCTTCGGGAACAGCTCCTTTCTAACATTTCCTGAGAAATAATTCTTTCAATAAGAGGACAGATGAATGATAAAAAAGAACTTAACCGTTTTCACCGTTTAGTGCATAAACTGCGGTGATTAGGTCGAAGGAGGGAAACTTATACCATGATGGAAAAATACGGATTGCACATCGCTTTATTCATACTGGCTCTATGCATTTATTCCAATATCATCGTTGAAAATCCTCTGCTTCAGACGGCAATCAAAATGATATCTCTATTTGTGATGGCCGCCTCGGCAATTGCAGCATTTATCAAAAGCCTCCGGCAGCCGTCATAAAGCAGAGATTACTGAGGGCGCTCCTTCTCACCGCCAAGTGATTCCACCAGCTGTAAAACCCATTCCTTTACATCGAGGGTCCGGTTATGCTTCGGCCTTGTATCGGTTCCGGTGATGATCATCGATACGAGTGAATCCTGCTTGTGGAGGGCGCCGTGGCTGGCTCCCCCGATGTGCGTCGGTGAACCTTCGCCGATAAATTCGTAGCCCGGCTTTGCGCTGACGATCAAATAGTCGCCTTCATGGGAAACACATGAGCTGTACAGTCTTGCGAAAGCATCCGGGAATTTTCCGTATTCAATCTTTGTTTCGCTGATGGTGATATTAAGCACATCGGTATCGCCTTCACATGACCATGACTGGCCATATTCGTCAGTTGTGCGTCCCCCTGGCTTAAATGTAAGCCTCCCATTTCGCCCCCCTGGCATCACCTCGATTTCATCCTTTTCATTTTTCCAGGCGATAATGTCGATTCTCCCATCCTTTTGCAGCGGTTCAGCAACCTGTTTTAACGGAAGCTTTTCTTTGCTCAGTGTATAAATAAACGCCATCCGTTCATTAACGGCCAGGACGATTTGATCTTTAGGCGTCACTCCGTTTTTTAATTTCACGATTTGATAGCCATCCAAGAGGCCCCTTAGATCAATCAGCGCTTCTTTTTTATTTCCGCTGATCCATGCTTGTCCGTTATCTCCCAAAACAATCCAGATGTTTTGCTGTATGGCATCTTTCCATGAAGGGAAGCTGTCCAAAATCTTTTGCACATGCCCGTCGGCCTTTGCCACTCCTTTCACATCGTTTCTGCCATGTTTATGTACATGCTGGTCAAGATCGGGAAAATAGACGAGAGCAAGCGGGGGAACTTGGTTTTTATGAATCAGGTGATTCAATTCCTTCACTGAAAAGCAATCATTGAATCCAAATTTCTTCAAAAGAGAAAAGTTTCTGGGATTTATTTTAGAAAAGCCTCCGTAAGAAAAGAGCTGTGGCGCATTGATTTTCACATTATGATTCAGCCCTGTCACCCAAGAAGCAAGAACGGGAACATGCAAATAGCCGTCCCTGCTCCCCCTGTGCATGAGCGCATTGATGGAGCATGTTTTAATGCCTTTGTCGGCCAGCTCTTCGTGAAGCGTTTTGACTTGTTTATTCAGATGGAGCTGATTCAAATTGTAAAAAATGTCTCGTGATGATTGCTTGATCCCTAATTTCAGCAGCTCTCTAATATGGCTTCCATAGTTGATGATCCGGTTTTCCTGTTTATTGAACCAGACAAGGCCGGGCACTTTGTGGCGGTCGCTGTATACACCTGTCAGCAGCGTGCTGTCGACAGTGACTGACATTGTTGGAAACGGGCTGACGACTTCCGGTTCGTAATGGCCGTTTTCCATTAAAAATGCCATGGCGGGAGCCTGTCCGCTTCTGACCGCTTGGCTGAGCGGCTCGTGCATCAGCGAATCGATCAGCAGCATGATGACGGATTTCTTTTTGATGCTACTCTTCATAGACTGTAACTCCTTTCTTACGCGTTGGCATTCCCTGCTTTTTTGCTGTTATGAATGATCTCGTCCAATATTTTGCTGATATTGCGGTCAGACGTTTCTTGCAAATACTGGCTGACATGCATGTGATGGCGTCTGATCCCTTCTTTCGAGTTGAAAAAGGCAAGAAGCTGCTGTTCAATTGGCTGTTTTTTTCCCTTATTCAGCTCGATGACAAGACCTTTTTTCTTCAGCAGGCTCAGATTCATTTCCTCCTGCCCCGGAAGCGCATGATAAATGAAAACCGGCAGTTTTTTTTCAATGCATTCGCTGATCGTGACGCCCCCCGGTTTTGTTATGATTCCCGAAGCCTGCCCGTATAACCGGTTCATTTCAGATTTGCTTTCAATATAAGGCAACGCTTTGATATCAGGATGGTGCAAACTTTTTACATATTGGTAGAGCTTTCGGTTTTTCCCGCATAATATTTGGTATGTCATGTTCCCTTGGGGCGAGAGTTCCCGTACGAGCTTAAACATTCCGCCTACCCCCATGCTTCCGCCGGTAACGAGAATGTTGCCCTTCTCTTTTTTACGTACAAGTTCGGACGCTGTTTTGTATGAACGGTCGATCGGGATGCCGGTTAAAAAGATTTTTTCTTTATCAACTCCCTCTGCGATGAGCTGATCTTTAATATCTTTGATCGGCGCAAAATGGTAATCAGTATGCTCCCGCCCCCATATTCGGTTGACGAAATAATCTGTATAAACATTCACCACGATCAAGTTTGGAAATTGATCTTTTAACTGATTGAGCAAATAGGACGGCAGCGCATGCGTACAAAATGCAATATCCGGCTGTTTTTCTGCAATGATCTGTTTCATATTCTTTAAAAATATCAGCTCATACATGATATGGCGTTTTTTGGCCTGATGTTTTCCGCACGCCAACAGATGATACACAGAGCTGTATGCTTTCGGGAAATATTGGATCCATTTTAAGTATGCTGTGGAGGAAACCTTCTCAAGTTTTTTATAGGCATGTGAAAAAATATCGATTTTTTCACATTGGTGTGCTTGCAGGCTCAGCTCTGCGTGAAGAGAATCGGCAACGTGGTGATGGCCGGTTGAAATGCTTAGAAAAGGAAAAATCAGAATCGTTGTCATCGCTGTCCTCCATGAAATTGTTTTCCATTTATATTTTTCAAATAACCAAGCCAAAATATAAGTGCATTTTTTGAATTAAGGAAGGTGACGACTTGAGAAGCTGTTTTTTGTCAATTTGGAGTGTGATTGACCCTTTTTATTATTTTTTTTCAAGACTGACACTCATTGATCGGAGTCAATCAAGCATTTTTCGCGTCCGCTTAACAAGATACAAGGGGATCGATGTCGTATTAAGCGACGGAACGATGATTAGAAAGAATGACGTTCTTATCAAAATTCATCTCCATAATATTAAGCTGATCAAAGAGCTGCGAAATATTGCGAGCGCTGTCAGAAGAGGCATTCTCATTTATCAAAAGACGTGCATCTCGATGCCGATTTTAGCGGAGTATATACAGAATCATCGAAAAGCGGATCAAATCAAAGGGATTATCGGCATTACGACTCTGCATAAAGGGGTTGAAAGGCTCGGTTTTGAAGCCGTTGAGCCTGCCAATCGGTTCTACCGGATGTTTAAAAAGCTGACGCAAATTCCGATTTTGTATTTAACTTCAACTCAATTTTCTTTTCGCAAAATCCCTCCTTCCCATTATTTGTTTATCTCGAAAGAAAAGCTGTTTAATTCCTATCTTCAGAAATGACAAAAAAGAGACTGATGCCTCTAAAAAAAGCACCAGTCTCTTCTTTTTATGAAATGTGATGAAATGTCACTTCAGGACGGCTTCCAATGCGGATATTGGCACCGGTCTGGCCCAGCCCCTCGCTGATGTAGAATGGTTTGTCATGAAGATAATTCAATCCTTTGATCATATTCATCCTGACAAGTTTCCCCATCTTGATGAGGTGATACGGCTTCGGCCAATGAATTTGTCCGCCGTGAAAATGACCTGAAAGAAGGTAGTCAAAGTGGAATTCCTTCATCTCAAGCACAACGTTCGGGTCATGCGTCAAAACGAGATGATAGCCATCGTTAACCCCTTTGTAGGCATCGCGGATATTGCTTCTGTTCGTACTGTAATCATCGATGCCGATAATGTTCAGCGTCCCGCCGTCCACTTGAACGGAGACATGTTCATTTCGAAGGGTGACGCACCCGTTTTCCTCTAATACGCTTTTCAGTTTGTCAAAGTGCCGGCCTTTCAGCACATAGTCATGATTTCCAAACACGGCGTACATGCCGTATGCAGGCTTAAGCTCCTGCAGTGCTTTCAAGTAGTTTGCCAGTTTTGGAATATTTCTTTTTCGATCAAGAAAATCTCCTGTTAAAGCAATGAGATCGACTTGCGTTTTTCTTGCCATGTCCAGAATTTGCTTCGGTGAGATCGAAATGTTTTCTAAATGAAGATCTGACAGGTGAAGAATGTTCAGCTTTTTCTTGAAAGCGGAGCCGTTTGCCCGCTTGACGGAAATCGTGTTGACTTTGACGTCTTTTGTGTTGCGATTCGCTTTATATACAATAGGTATCAGACCTATCATCAACAACAATAAAACTGTGGCAAAAAACATTTCAATATCTCCTCCCTCTTTACAGTATAGTAAGCTTGGGAGCTGTATGATAGTGGGAAATATTAGAATATAAATCTATTTACCCATATAAAAAACCGATTTCTGAAATGAAATCGGTTTGGCTTTCAATGAAACGCCTGTGAGGAAGGCGTTCTTCCACAAGCACCATTCGGTTTTGTTGCGGAATGATATTCCAAAACTTACAGAAACAAAACAAACAGGAGGATTCCTAAAATGATCCGGTAGATGGCAAATGGAACTAGTTTAATTTTATTGATCAATTTCAGGAAGAAGCGGACGACAAACAGAGCGACAATAAAGGCGCTGATGAATCCCGCTATAAAAAACGGCAAAAGGTCGACGCTGAGAGATTCCCAGTTTTTGATCAATGATAATAGGCTTGCCCCCGCCATGATCGGCATCGCCATAATAAATGTAAAATCCGCGGCTGCTCTATGGTTCAATCCGAGCATGACACCGCCGGAAATCGTCGACCCCGATCTGGAAAAACCTGGCCAGAGAGCGAGACATTGGAACAGGCCGATGCCGAGCGCCTGTTTATAGGTGATCCGGTCGACTGAGTCTGTTGCGGTTTTTCGTTTATTGATCCAGTCGGCAACGAGCATCAGCACCGCGCCTGCAATGAGTCCGACAGCCACCGTTCTGACGGAAAACAGGTACTCGTCAATATAATCTTCAAATAAAAATCCTAATACTGCCGCGGGTACAAGTCCGACCGCAATTTGGGCAAGCGACAAGCGGCTTCCTTCTTTTTGGGCTTCCGTTATGTTTTTCTTCAAACCGAGCAAATTGAGAATGCGGTCTTTGAACACGATGGCGACAGCCAGGATCGAGCCGAGCTGAATGACGACTTTAAAGGTATTGGCCGCTTCCGGTGTCAGCAGCTCTTTCGACTTCAGCCAGAGATCATCGACGATGATCATATGGCCTGTGGATGAAACAGGGGCATATTCTGTCAAACCTTCAACAATTCCTAAAATGACGGCAACAATGATATCCCAAATATTCATAAGTCCTTCCCTTCGCATGGCACGCTTCAATGCGCCAAATTTTAATACTTGTCTCTAACAGGCTATTCAATTTAAAACTGCGATTATGATATATCTTCGTTTGTTTTTTCATAGAGGTCTGAACGATTTTTAAACCAATCAAACAAATGCGTGACCACAACCTTGATGACGGCATACCCCGGAATGGCAAGGATCACGCCGATGACGCCGAACAGCTTCGCTGATGTCAGCAGCACAAAAATAATGGTGACCGGGTGAATGTGCAGATTTTTCCCCATAATCTGCGGAGAAATGAATTTTCCTTCAAACAGCTGTACAACGGTCCAGACGATGATCAGCTTCACCAGCATGAACGGGGAGGTGACCAAAGCGATGATAATCGCCGGTGTGATCGCAATCGTCGGTCCCAAATACGGAACGATGCTCGTACAAGCAGCGACAAGCGCTAAGAGTGAAGCATAATCAAGGCCGATGATCAAATAGCCGATGAATAAAAGACAGCCGATGCAAAAGCTGACGATGATCTGTCCCCTGATATAGGAGCTCAGGCGGTGGTTCATTTCTGACATGACCACATAGGTCTGCTCCCTTAAACGGGTCGGGACAAATTTTAAAATAAACAGCGGCAGCTTTTTGCCGTCTTTCAATAAGTAAAACAGGATAAACGGCACGGTCACAATCGAAATGACGACTTCCGTCACGGCGCCGATAAAGGTCCCGACACCGGTGAACGTACTGTTTAATATCGTGCTGGCCTGATCGGATATTTTGCTCGCCAAATCCGTCAAATTGATGTTGAGCGTCTGCTGGGCCTGGTTGAAAAACTGGCTTCCGATCAGCTGTTTAATTTGATCCTCGACAATATGGACATATCTCGGGAAATTGTCGACAAGGCTCATAATCTGTTCTCTCAACAGCGGAATCACAGAGACGATCGAGATCGTAATCAACCCGATGATGACGATATAGAGAAGAAGGATCGAATAAATCCTTTTCACTTTTTTACGTTCTAAAAAATCAACGATCGGATTTAAGAGATAATAGGCGACTCCCGTCAGAACAACGGGCAATGCGATCGTTTCCACAAGAACGATAAAAGGAGTGAAAATAAAAGATGCTTTTGTAAATACTAATATGTTCAGTCCAATCAAAAGCAGGACGAGCAGAAACAGCACGAATTTGTTGTCTAAAAAGAATTGTT
The DNA here is from genome assembly GCF_033261025.1 of Bacillus sp. KICET-3. NCBI lineage: Bacteria > Bacillati > Bacillota > Bacilli > Caryophanales > Bacillaceae > Bacillus > Bacillus sp. KICET-3. The sequence goes on from NZ_CP137345.1 coordinate 3,594,060, forward strand.
TAAATCTGCCGCCCCACATATGTAAAGAGTTCATGGCGATCCTCCATTATCATTGTCGTTTTTATAAATTGTACACTATTCCTCCTATACTGAAAAATAATATCCGAATGTTTTGGTCTTTTTTTCCGCTAGCGCTATACATATACGCCTATCCTGCTTCGTTTTTGTCTGGTCCGGCTGCCGTCTTCAAAACAAGACTATCTGCCGCCAGGCTGTACGCGGTATAATATAAGCAAATAGGACGAAGGGGGAGATTTCTATGATACGGTTCGGGGTCATCGGAACCAATTGGATTACCGACCGCTTTCTTGAAGCGGCCGGGATGACGGATAAATTTCAATTAACTGCCGTGTATTCAAGAACAGAAGAGCGCGGGCGGGAATTCGCTGAAAAATATAACGTGGCTGCTGTTTTTACCGATGCCGAAGAAATGGCGAAAAGCGATATGATTGACGCCGTATATATCGCAAGCCCAAACTCGCTACATAAAGAACAGTCGGTCCTGTTCATGGAAAACGGAAAACACGTTTTATGCGAAAAACCGATCGCATCCAATGTTAAAGAGGCCGAAGAAATGGTGAAAACCGCCCGGACTTACAAAGTCACGTTCATGGAAGCGATGAAGACGACGTTCCTTCCAAACTTTAAAAACATGATCAGCCATTTGCCGCGGATCGGTAAAATCCGCCGCTTTACAGCCAGCTATTGTCAATATTCTTCACGCTATGACGCTTATAAAAACGGAACTGTGTTAAATGCGTTTGATCCCGCTTTTTCGAACGGCTCGCTGATGGATATCGGCGTGTATTGCGTCCATCCCGCTGTCGTCCTGTTCGGGAAGCCGCTTGAAGTCAAAGCAAACGGGCTGATTCTCGAATCGGGCGCCGATGGGGAAGGAACAGTGCTGCTGAGGTATGAAGACCATGAAGCCGTCCTGATGCATTCGAAAATCTCCAATTCCTATGTTCCGGCGGAAATTCAAGGGGAAGACGGCTCGATCATCATGGATAAGATCCACCGGCCCGAAAAAGTAGAAATCCGCTATCGCGACGGGAAGATAGAAGATATCACGGTTCCCGACGAAAAACCGGCCATGTTTTATGAAATAGAAGAATTTATCGATTTAATCCAACAGGGCCGTATTGAATCAGAGCTGAATACGTTTGAACGCTCTCTTGCTGCCTTATCGGTTATGGATGAAGCCCGCAGGCAGATCGGCCTCGTTTTTCCCGCTGATCAAACATAACAAAGCCGCCGCCTGCCAAGGCGGCTTTTTTTTCCTATTATACAATGGACGGCGGTTCCTTGTTTGCCCTCCTTTATGGATAAAGGCCGCCGGCAAAGCCGGCAGCTGTTTTTGAGCTACTCGATTTTAAATTTTTTCGTTAAATCTCGGAGCTCTTCGGCCATTTGTTCAAGCGTTGCCGCAGAAGAACTGATTTCCTGCATGGAGGCGAGCTGTTCTTCCGCCGAAGCGGCAATATCCTGAATGCTTCCGGAGCTCTCTCTTGACACTTCTGCAATTTCCTCAACGGCGCCGGCGACTTCCTGGGACCCGGCTGACAGCTGTTCAACAGCTGTGTTCATCGATTTGATCTTACCGGCAATTTTGTTTGTCATATCATAAATCTGCTTAAAGCTTCTATCTGTTTCGTCCGCGATGCTGAGTCCTGATTGTACTTCACGGTTGACCGCCTGGAACATGTCGAGCGATTTTCCGATCTCCTCGACGATTTCCTGAATAAGACCTTCGATTTCTTTTGCTGAGGATGCCGATTGTTCAGCAAGTTTCCGCACTTCCTCAGCGACAACTGAAAACCCTCGGCCCGCTTCTCCCGCTCTTGCAGCTTCGATTGCGGCATTTAAAGCGAGCAAATTCGTCTGGTCTGCGATGCCATTAATGACCCTCAATATCGCCGTAATATCTTTTGATTTTTCTTCAAGACCTTTGACGACAGATTCGGCCTGTTTCACGGATTGATTGATTGAGTTCATCTGTCCAACCGTTTTTTGGACAAGCTCTCCGCCTGTTCCGGCAATTTCCGTCGAATGAACCGATGAATCCGTGATGGCTGCGGAGACTTTCGACATGTCCAGCAGACGGTGGTTCATGTCTGTCAGCTGATGTGAGCTTGTTTCGACTTTCTCGCTTTGGCTTTCATTGCCGTTTGAAAACTGTTCAATGGCCATTGTGATATGCTCAGTCGCCTGGCTTGTCTGATCCGCGCTTGCCGTCAGCTGCTCTGAGGAAGACGCCACATTCTCAACAGATGACTGGATCACACTGATCAGCGAGCGCAAAGATTCGGCCATTTCATTAAAGCTCGTGCCAAGCTGCCCAATCTCATTCTTGGAACGGACGTTGATGTTTTGCGTAAGATCTCCGCCGCTGATGCTTTTCGCTGAAGAAACAAGCTCCTTCAACGGACCTGTGATCGATCTGATGATAAAGAACATCAGGATGACGCCCGCCGCTATACTTGCAGCCAATGTAATCAGAGCGGCGTTCAGGACCGGCTGGGAAGCTTCCTTGATTTCCTCGGTATACATCGTTCCGCCAAGCTTCCAGCCTGTCAGCTTATTTGTCGCAAAAGCCATTTGCTTGTCGCCGTCCAGGTTGAATTTCGCCGTTCCCTTTTCTTTTGCGTACATCTGCTGGGACCAGCTGCTGTCTTCAACTTCTGTGCCCGCTTCTTTTGTCGGATGGGCTACAAACTTTTTATCGGCGCTCGTTATGAATGCATAGCCTTTTTTTCCAATCTTCACGCGTTTTGTCGCTTTAACCAGCGCTTCAATCTTCATATTGACGGCCACGACTCCTGAGCCGTCTTCCGTTTGTTTGGCGATGGTGACGACCATCGTTCCGGTTGAAGCTGTCTTGTAAGGATTTGTGACCACGACTTTGCCTTTATTTTCAACGGCTTTCTTATACCAGTCCCGGTCTGCGGGATTATAGCCGTTCGGCATCTCTTGAAACGGATAACGGACGAACAGCCCGTCCTTCGATCCGGCAAATATGCCTTCAACATCTTCATTCAGCTTGGCGTACTGCTCAAATTTTTCTTTTAAAGAGGCGTTTCCTTTCTCTTTAAATGCACTTTCTTTAATCCAGCTGCTAAAGTAAGAGATGGCTCTCGACTTCTGGCTGATATTCTGGTCGATGATGCCATTGAGCTGTTCCACGTTTTCCCGGGCATTGCTCATAATTTCAGTATCAAGCGTGCTGCTTGCCGTTTGATAGGCGCTATAAGAAAGTATTATTATGGGAACGGTTAATATACACAAGAATGAAAGAATTAATTTTTTTGCGATTGAGGGACGTTTGACCCAATTTATAATTTTTGACATGTCCTTGTTGACCCCTTTTCTTTTATATCTTTAATATCGGATTCTTATTTAAATTTTTATATGTATTTTTTAACTTTTTATCGTTCAAAATAATCAAAAAACACCCGGATATAAAATCCGGGTGTTTGGTTATTCGATTTTAAATTTCTTTGTCAAATCACGCAGTTCTTCAGCCAGCTCGGCCAGCGTTGTGGATGATGCGCTGATCTCTTCCATAGAAGCGAGCTGTTCTTCCGCTGATGCGGCGATGTCCTGAATGCTTGCTGAGCTTTCTCTGGAAACGTCTGCTATTTCCCCGACAGCGCTTGATACTTCCTGTGAACCTCGTGATAATTGCTCGACCGCGGCATTCATCGTCTGCAGCTTGCCGGCAACCTCATTTGTCATATCGTATATCGCTCTGAAGCTTGACTCTGTTTCATCAGTAATAGCAAGTCCTGACTGCACTTCATGGTTGACCGATTGAAACATGTTCAGCGAGTTGTCGATTTCTTTGACGATTTCCTGAATTAAGTTTTCGATCTCTTTTGCCGATCCTGCCGACTGGGCCGCCAGCTTCCGTACTTCTTCAGCGACAACCGAGAAGCCTCTTCCCGACTCTCCGGCGCGCGCCGCCTCAATCGCGGCATTCAGCGCGAGCAGATTGGTTTGGTCGGCAATCCCGTTAATGACGCGCAGGATGCTTGTGATGTCTTTTGATTTGGCTTCAAGTCCTTTGACGACTGCTTCAGCCTGTTTGACAGACCTGTCGATTGAATTCATCTGGCCGACCGTTCTTTGGACGAGCGCTTCCCCTTTTCCGGCAATCTCGGTTGATTTCAGAGAGGCGTCGGTAATGGCGGCCGATGTTTTGGACATGTCATGCAGCCCGTCATTCATCTCATTCAGCTGGTGTGAGCTTGCTTCCACTTTTTCTTTCTGGCTTTCGTTTCCGTCCGAAAATTGTTCAATCGCTATCGTAATATGCTCTGTCGCTTTGCTTGTCTGCGCCGCGCTTGCATGCAGCTCTTCCGATGAAGCGGCGACATTGTCCACCGATGCTTGAATGACGCCGATCAGCGAGCGTAAAGATTCGGCCATTTCGTTGAAGCTCACGCCCAGCTGGCCGAATTCGTCTTTGGAACGCACTTCGATCTGCTGGGTCAAATCCCCGCCGCTGATGCTTTTCGCTGAGGAAACAAGCTGATTCAACGGCTTGCTGATGGCCCGGACAATAAAGTAGACGAGAATGCCGCCCAAAATAATCGCCACAGCCAGGATGATCATCGCCATGTTGAACACCGGCTGCGCCGCTTCTGTGATTTCATCTGCAAACATCGTTCCGCCGATCTTCCAGCCGGTCAATGTATTGGTGGTGAAAGCCATTTGCTTTTCTTTGCCTTCGAACGTGTATGTAAAGACGCCGTTTTCTTTGCCGTACATTTGCTTTACCCAATCGCCTTCACCTGCCGTTCCGGCTTTGATTTTCGGATGGGCGACGTATTTTTTTTCGGCGCTTGAAATAAACGCAAATCCGCTTTTTCCGATATTGACGCGCTTTGTCGTTTGAATCAGGTCATCTATTTTCATGTTGACGGCAACCACTCCCGAGCCGTCCGCCGTCTGTTTGGCAATCGTGACAACCATCGTTCCGGTTGAAGCGGTCTCATAAGGATCTGTAACAACCACTTCCCCTTTTTTCTCGACGGCTTTTTTATACCAGTCTCTTTCAACCGGATTATAATCGCTTGACATCTTCTCTTCAGGATAGCGGACGAACAAACCGTCTTTTGAGCCTGTGTAGATGGCTTCGACATCCTGATTGAGCTTCGCATATTGCTCAAACTTTTTTTTCAATGAAGCATTGCCTTTTTCTTGATAAAGCTTTTCATTGACCCAATCGCCGAAATATGTCACCGCATGCTCTTTTTTTCCGATATTTTGATCAATGATTTCATTTAATTGTTCGACATTATCGCGGGCGCTCCTCATGATTTCATTTTCAAGGGTGCTCCCCGCCGTCTGATAGGCGCTGTAGGACAGCGCTAAAATCGGTACCGTTAAAACCACTAGAAAACTTAAAAACAGCTTTTTGGAAATAGACGGGCGTTTGAGCCAGTCCAGTAGTTTTTTCATTTTAGATAACTCCTTTTCGTGATATGAAACTAATATCGGAGCTTTATCATCTTTTTGTATATAAAAAAACTTTTATAAGTATTTCAAAAAATTTTCAAAATAAAAGAAGCTGACTGGCAGCTTCCTCTTTTATTCAATCTTAAATTTTTTCGTCAGGTTGCGCAGATCTTCAGCCATTTGTTCAAGCGTGGCGGCGGATGAGCTGATTTCTTCCATTGATGCCAGCTGTTCTTCCGCTGATGCGGCGATATCCTGTATGCCTGCCGAGCTTTCTTTTGAAACTTCGGCTATCTCTTCGACCGCTTCCGATACTTCCTCAGAGCCTTTTGAGAGCTGTTCGACCGCTGTGTTCATCGTTTGCAGCTCGCCGGCGATCTCATTTGTCATATCATAAATATGCTTGAAGCTCGCCTCGGTGTCTTCGGTAATGTTCAGGCCTGACTGCACTTCATAATTGACCGATTGGAACATGGTGAGCGAATGTTCGATTTCTTTGACGATGTCCTGGATTAAGCTTTCAATTTCTTTGGCCGAACTGGCAGATTGGGCGGCGAGCTTTCTCACTTCTTCAGCCACAACAGAAAATCCCCGGCCCGATTCCCCGGCGCGCGCCGCTTCGATTGCGGCATTCAGCGCCAGCAGATTCGTTTGGTCGGCAATTCCGTTAATAACGCGGAGGATGGCTGTAATGTCTTTCGACTTGGCTTCAAGTCCTTTGACGACGCCTTCGGCCTGTTTGACTGACTGGTTGATTGAATTCATCTGGCCGACGGTTTTTTGCACGAGCTCTCCGCCGGTTTCGGCAATTTCCGTTGATTTGATCGATGATTCTGTGACCGCTTCTGACACTTCCGTCACTTCAAACAGCTTGCCGTTCATTTGATTGAGCTGCTGCGAGCTTGTCTCGACTTTTTCATTCTGGCTTTCGGCTCCGTTTGAGAATTGCTCGATCGCCAGTGTGATATGTTCTGTCGCCTTGCTCGTCTGATCTGCGCTTGCTGTCAGCTGTTCAGACGAAGAGGCGACATGTTCTACCGATTCCTGAATCGCGCTGATCAAAGAGCGCAGCGATTCCGCCATTTCGTTAAAGCTTGTGCCAAGCTGGCCGAGTTCGTCTTTGGAGCGGACTTCGATCGTCTGTGTCAGATCGCCGTTGCTGATGCTCTTTGCAGACGACACAAGCTGATTCAACGGCTTGCTGATGGCGCGGACAATGAAGTAGACAAGTATGCCTCCCAGCACGATCGCCGCGGCTAAAATGATCACAGCCATGTTGAAAACGGGCTGTGCCGCAGCTGTGATTTCATCTGTGACCATCGTTCCGCCGATCTTCCAGCCTGTCAGCTTGTTTGTCGTAAAAGCTGTTTCTCTTTCCTTGTCCTGATCCGTATATTTGAACATTCCTTTGTCTTTGCTGTACATTTCCGCAGATAAATCACTTTCAAGGTCAGTACCTGCCTTGATTTTCGGGTGGGCAACGTATTTTTGGTCAGCGCTTGAGATAAATGCAAATCCCTGCTTCCCGATGCTGACGCCGTTTGCGGATTCAATCAGCTGATCGATGTTCATGTCAAGCGCTACAACACCCGCGCCGTCATCGGTTTGTTTAGCGATGGTGATGACCATATGTCCTGTTGATGCAGATTGATAAGGTTCTGTGATGACCGTTTGGCCTTTTTTCTCAACCGCCTGCTTATACCAATCCCTCTTCACAGGGTCATATCCGCTCGGCAGCTTGACATTCGGATATTGGGCATATTCGCTTTTTTCAGATCCTGTGTATACAAGCTCAACATCCTTGTTTTGCTTGGCATACTGTTCAAACTTTTCTTTTAAAGCGGTCAGGGGTCAGGCCTTTTCCTTTGTAAGCGTTCTGATTGATCCATTCACTAAAATAGGCAACATCGGTTTCTTTGCTGCCGACATTTTGATTGATGATGTCATTTAATTCATCCACATTGTCCTTGGCGCTTCTCATGATTTCATCATGCAGCGTGCTGCTGGCCGTATAATACGAGCTTGCCGCAAGAACGAGAATCGGAACTGTCAAAACCAATATAAATGAAAATATTAATCTTTTTGAAATAGACGGACGCTTGATCCAATCCAATAATTTTTTCATATTTTCCATTGCCCCTTTTTCTTTTTTACTCATTTAATATCGGAGGGCAGCCTTGTTTTTACATCAAAAAAAGAAAAAAAGTAATTTTCAAAAAACGCCTTATCAAGAAAGCCGTTTCCCCTGCCCAAGCTGTAGGCATACGATAATAAAAAAAGAAAAAAGGGTGCTTTTTCATGATCAATATTTCAGGATATTGGCTTCGCCCCGAGGATGCTGAGAAATTCAACATCAGCCGGACTCAAAAGGACATTGTCAATCAGATGCTTTCAATGCCTTCCCAATATAGATACCGCACATCCGGCGAGCTTCTATTTGAACTAACCTTCAGAGAGAATACGGTCGAATCGGCAAAAGCGCTGATCAACAGCGGAGCAAAGTTTGCCACCTTTTCAAAAACATATGGCAATGAGGAGTTCTGGAGGGTGTCGCCTGAAGGAGCTTTGGAACTGAAGTACAGAGCGTCCGCTTCCCATGCGATTAAAAACATTTTTGGAAGCGGCTCTCTTTACGCGTTTGAATGCGCGACTGCAATCGTCATCATCTTTTATATGGCGCTGCTCAAAACAATCGGCGATCAAGCATTTGACCGGAATTATCAAAGAATCATTCTGTATGACTGGCATTATGAGAAACTCCCGATCTACACCGAAAAAGGAAACGATTTTCTGCCTGGAGACTGCCTGTATTTCAAAAATCCCGAATTCGATCCGGAAAGACCCCAATGGCGCGGGGAAAACGCCATTTATTTGGGAAATAATCAATATGCGGCACACGGCTTGGGCATTCTGAGTGCGGAAAGCATCATTGAAAAGCTGAACCGGCTCAGAAAGCCGGGTGCGCAGACGTCCGCTCATCTCCTTACCCAAGTCACACGGGTCGATATTCCGGCGTTATCCCAGATGATTCGATAATGCGTGCGGGCACAAGTGATCCATCAGCTTTTTTACCGTTGTTTCCCTGACGGCGGATCGCCCCACTGGCCGCACCATAATGACCGCGGTGCCGATTAAACAGCAGTTCAGTTTTTTCAGTTCGGCAACGGCATCCGCGGGAGGCAGCCCAAAAGTGAATAAGCTCTATTTTATCGTAAAAATCGTTCCAGTCTTGTCCCTCTCCGGTCACAGGCTCTGCAGACTGTGATAAAGGAATTGTTCCCATCCAGTCATTCAGCCGTTTCTGACTGACGTTTTCCCTTTTTTCGGGATGAAAAGGTTGACTTGAAATATAGCTGATGTCAGCACTTTTGTTGCTTCGATCTGCCTTTTCAGCGCTTCCAGAGTGAGATATCCCGCGGCAAGGCTTCCTAAACCACCGTTATTGGAAACGGCTGCGGCGAGCCGGAGCGTCGCCGGTCCCGCCAGCCATCGGCGCCTGAATGATCGGCTTCTTAAGAGCCTTTTTAGCCGGCTATGATTTTGAAATAACAAGTCCGCAATCTGGGACCGTCAAATTCGCAAAAGTAAATTCCCTGCCATGTTCCGAGTACAAGCCTTCCGTCTTCAATGATGATGTGCTGGGACGCGCCGACCGTGCTCGCTTTCAGATGGGCCGCCGTATTTCCTTCCATATGGCGGTCAAGCCGGTGTTCCCACGGATACACTTCATCAAACCGTCTCAGCATATCCCGTTTTACATCGGGATCGGCATTTTCATTGATCGTAATGCCCGCCGTCGTATGGGGACAATAGACGACAATAGCACCGCTTGACACTTCCTCTCCACTGATAAACCGCTGTACTTCCTCCGTGATATCGATCATTTCATCCCGCCGGTTCGTCTGAATGGTGATTTTCTTCAGCATCTGAATCTGCTCCTTTCTTTAGCTGCCATTTCTTCAATTCGCTATAAGTTGTTGATCTCCTGTTTGGAAAATAGGTAAACGGGTGCTTCATAAGGCTGCATCATCAAGGAAGTCAGCTGTTGCTGGGGTTAGCAGCCCGGCACTTGATAAGGGATAAGCGGGATGCCGGTAGAATGCCGAATGCGGACTGAGATTCACCATGACGACCGCGGTCTCGGTGCCAAGCTTGCGCAAATAGGCGAAAATTTGCGGATCCTCCGGAAGAATCAGCTCATACGCTCCAGCGATAACCGCCCTTTTGAAAAGTGCGGTGATTGAAAATCAACGGACATTCACATCCCAATTGGAAATATTGATTTGCCCCGTGCCTCCGAACACCTCTGTGCCGAATTCCACGCTGCTTACATACTTGGATTTATCAAGCCATTTCTTTTGATTTGACAGATAGTTTGTGAAATGGCGGATGTTTAAGCTTGCACTTTGAGTATTTGACGTTCTGACAAAAGAATAAACATTCCAGCCTTTTCCGTTTCCTGCATCAACATAGCCTTTGTGCACCTTCCATTTATGGCCGCCGATCGAGACGGTTTGCACATATGAACCAAGCGGGCCGGCATTGGTATTGTTAAGCCAAATCATGATTTCATCTGTCGGAGCCGAGTCCCAGCTTGCTTTATTTGTTTTGTGCAGCCAAATGTCATATGCGGCATTATACGTTCCGCTCGCGCTGATTGAATAGCTGACGTTTGCCATAATATTCTTTTGCTCTGACAAACGGGTCGGAAAGCCGCTTCCCGGCGTATAGCCTTCAGTCCAGTGCCAGCCGCTCACGATTGACGGATAAGCCTTGACCGAGCTGGTGCTGCTTGGCCAATTCCATACCCAGCCTAAATCAGAATCGCTGTTGTGATAGATGGACTGCCACCAGCCGCTGACTTGATCAGCTCCCCATACATTGTTGAATATGTAATATTTATTGTTTTTAATATACATTTTATCGGACGGGGTTGATGAAGAAGCGCCAAGAGCCGTCAGCGGAAGCGCAAAAAGCATGACGCATGTGAAGCCGGCCAGCAGGAAAGATCTGATCGAATGATGTCTGTTCACGTGTGTTAACCTCCTCTTATGTACACATGCTATTATAAAAAAGAATGGACAAGGGCACATTCGTAAAAAGTCATGAAATCTCATGGATACATATTCTTATCTTTCAGACATTCCCCATCATTTAGAAATAACCAATGGCTATAGAACTAAAAAAAACAGCCGCGGCATCCCGGCAGCTGTCATCCCATTTAAAAATCTGTTTTTTTGATTTCAACAAAGCGAATATGATGGTCTTCCGCATCAAGAATTTTAAATTCGCACCCTTCAGTCTTAAAAACATCGCCGTTTTTCAGCTCCATTTTTTGTGTGAGGAGCCAGCCGGCGATCGTATCTACTTCTTCATTGTCGATCGCAATGTGAAGCAGGTCATTCACCTCGTCAATGAGCGCTTTGCCGTCCATAATGTAATGATTCTCGCCTTTTTTAATGATGTGCGGCATTTCATCCTGATCAAATTCATCTCTGATTTCCCCGACGATTTCTTCCAAAATGTCTTCAACGGTTACAAGGCCCGCAGTCCCCCCATATTCATCCACAAGGATCGCCATATGGATGCGTTCTTTTTGCATCCGGATCAAAAGCTCCTGGATGGGGATGTTTTCAATCACCCTGATGACGGGCCTCATGAGCTCGGACATTTCAATTGACTGATCAAGAAAGTACGCTTTAAATAAATCCTTGCTATTAATGATGCCGATAATATGGTCTTTATCATCCTTAATTACCGGATATCTCGTATAGCGTTCATTAATCACGGTTTCAATCGCATCTTTGATGGGCTCATCTGAAGAAATCACCGCGATCTCCGTCCTTGGCACCATGATTTCTCTCGCCAGCCGGTTGTCAAATTCGAAGATCTTGTTGACGTACTTGTATTCAGACTGGTTGATTTCTCCCTTTTTAAAGCTCTCAGAAAGCATGAGCCTCAGCTCTTCCTCACTGATCACCACTTCATGCTCCCGCACCGAATGAAAACCGAACAGCTTGGCCAGGGCCCGGGCTGAGCCGTTTAATAACTTAATGAAGGGAAACATGATTTTATAAAACACAATCAATGGCTTTGCCGTCCATAAACTGACGGCTTCCGCTTTTTGAATCGCAATCGTTTTGGGCGCAAGTTCTCCCATCACGACATGCAAAAACGTAATCACGACAAAAGCCGTCCCAACCGATGCGATTCCTAAAACGGTTTCAGGAACGCCGATGTATGCAAATAGCGGGTGAATGATTCTCTCAAACGTCGATTCCCCGAGCCAGCCGAGCCCCAGAGCGGTGATGGTAATGCCAAGCTGGCAGGCTGACAAATATTCATCAAGATTTGAAATCACCTTTTTGGCTGCAATCGCCCGCGTATCCCCGGTCTCCACCAATTGATCGATTTTTGTGCCGCGGATTTTAACAATTGCAAACTCGGCGACGACGAAAAAGGCTGTGGCCGCAATTAAAAGCATGACGAGTATGATATTCAAGATATTCAAAAAAAACCCTTACCAAACATGGTAAGGGGTCACCTCCTCTGACTAAAGGTTAATCATTATTACGACCGGACAGGAAAATCGCCACAAAGCGCAGCAATTCAAACAATGAAACAAGCGCTGCGGCGACATACGTCAAGGCCGCGGCATCAAGCACCTTGCTTACGCCTCGCTCTTCCGTGTTGCGGATCATCCCTTCTGAAACGATGATCCTCTTTGCCCTTGAACTTGCGTTGAATTCAACCGGCAATGTCACGAGCTGAAAGAATACGGCCGCTGAAAACAAAATGATGCCGAGGCCGATCAGATTAAAGCTTCCGAGCAGCATGCCGCCAAGGAACAAGAAGGGCGCCACACCTGAAGAAAAATTCGCGATCGGAAAGATTTTATGTCTTAAAACAAGTGCGCCGTATGATTCCTGATGCTGCAGGGCATGTCCGACCTCATGGGACGCAACGGATACCGATGCGATCGAACGGCCATAGTATACAGGTTCAGATAAGCGCACGACGCGTGTTGTCGGGTCGTAATGGTCTGTCAAGGTTCCTCTTACCGGCTCAACCGGTACATCGTAAAGGCCGTTTCGATCGAGAATCTGTCTGGCCACTTCAGCTCCAGTTTTCCCGCTTGAAGCCTCTACTTTCGAATATGTTTCAAAGTTGCCCTTTACTTTAAATTGTGCCCAAATCGACAAACCTAATGCAGCAAATGTCAACAAGTAAAAAATCATGCTCATGCAATCATCTTCCCTCTTATGTTAAATGGTTTGATCATAATATTATTATATATTTTATGTGAGGGATTCCCTTTTGTACAGAAAAGTGCATTACCTGCTTTTTCGCGGGAAACAGACCCCGACAAACAAAAACACCATCCCTGATATCATCACATATAAAGGCGGCCTCATGATCAGCTCCTTGAAAAATTCCCTCCAAAAAACCCCGTCAGAAGAATGATGAACGGCATTTAAATCAAAAATAAATTGAACGGACGCCCCGGCCATAAGCTGGCCGCCAATGAAAATCATGATGAGTCTCGTCAAACAGGACATGCGTCTCTCATCCCTCACCCGTTTTGTAAAAGTGTATGGAAAGACAAGATTCAATATGCCCGGACGTCTAAAAAATCAGACGGACTCGGAGAGTGAACTCCTATTTATTGTCCGTTACGCGCGGATCGTTATTCACTGAAAATTTTTTGCAAAAGAGGGACATACTGTTTAAAAAGTTCATTCAGGTGGTGGCACGGTGAAAGTAACAGATCAAGAAAAAGAACAATTAAGCACGGCAATAGACAAAATGAATGAAGGACTCGATGCATTCATTCTGCTTTACAACGAATCGGAAAAAGACGAGCCGCTGATTGACTATGAAGATGAAACGGCTGACATCATCAGGCATGCGATCGAGCAGTACGGGAAAGAAAGCATCAATCAAAAATTAAACGCGATCATAAAAGAAATATTGTCGTTTTCTCTTTTGAAAGATGGTGAAAAAGCATGAAATCAAACCGCGTGTTTATCGCATGGCTCAGGTGGCCGTTATATCTTCGCGTTGCAATCATCATTCTTTTATTGATCGTGTTGTTCGGTCAGCTGATTTCATTGGTGGAGCCTGATCAATTTCCAAATGTCTTTGAAGGAATCTGGTGGGCGCTCATCACGGTTTCTACGGTCGGATACGGCGATTTTGTACCGAAAACTCCCTTGGGGAAAACCGTCGGCATGCTGCTTATTTTATTGGGAGCGGCATTTGTCACGGCGTATTTCGCGACGATGGCAACAGCCGCGTTCAGCAAACAGCAGAGCTATACGGAAGGCAAGGTGCATTATAGGGGCAGCGGCCATATGATTTTGATCGGCTGGAATGAAAAAGCCAATAAATTGATGCGGACATTGCAATCCGCCGATGCTAGCAAAACGATCGTGCTGATCGACGAAACATTAAGGGAGGGCCCCCTCATGGAAAACATCCATTTCATCCGCGGACATGCAGCAGATGATGCTGTTTTAAAAAAAGCCAACATTGAAGAGGCCGAGATCGTGTTTATCACCGCCGACCAGCACAAAAACGAAGCGGACGCGGATATGCAGTCGATCTTGACACTGCTTGCTGTAAAAGGGCTCAATCCTTCCGTTTATTGCGTGGTCGAAATCGTAACGGAAAAACAAAGAAAAAATGCCGAGCGGGCAGGAGCCAATCAAATCATCAGTACGGCGGAGCTTTTGAAAACGGCAATGCTCCAGCATTTTCTCATAAAAAGTCAGCTTCCTGAGCCGATTTTTCAGGAAGCCGACATTCACTTGAAAATCCACGCCATTCCCGTTCCCGAACGGATGGCGGGCAATACTTTTAAAGAGGTTGTCCATCATTTTATGAAGGACGATATTTTCATTGTCGGTGTTCAGCAAAAAGACGGCCCTATTCTGCCGCCTTCTTTTTCTTATACGGTCAAGAAATCGGATAAGCTGCTGTCGTTTTAGAATAAGAGTGCTTTTTCCAGCTCTTTTACGGTAGAACGCCCCAGGTCCTGATACACATCAGGAATATCGGCGTCTTTTTCCTTCGGCTCTGCAAATTGGTCAAAAGATGCCCGGAAGTTTCCCTGTATCACATGATCGTCGAGCGCTTCCTGGTAGACATGGCGGAGCAGAAACGGCCGGCCCAATTTGACCGTTGCATTCTGTGAATCAAGCTGCCCGTCTTCAGCCTCAAATGGAAGACGCAAGAAAAGATATCCGTCAGAATCATCGAGCTTATAATCAAAAAAGCCGCGGTCATACTCCCAGCCTCCGCTGATGACGTAACCGAGCGGCTTCAGCGTTTGTTCCAAATGATAAAGTGAAAAAGAACGGTTTTCTATGTCGGAAGGGATGCTGATCATGTAAAAACTCCTTTTTGCTTTTTAGACTGTCCTGTATGAAAAAATTCATGCGGATCTTCATTGCAATTGCTTGTCATGGCTTTCCGGGTGGCCTTCGGAAATTTCTTTGAACAGGTTGTCGTCTGCGGATGCGCTTTTGGCTGAGGTATGGAGCTGCAGCAAATTTTTGAACTCACCCACGGTTAGCGGTTTTGCCTCATCTGTTAATTCATAGCCGATTTGACCGTTTGATTCCAGCGTTACGTTTTTCACATCAAACATTTTGGAGATGCCTTGCGTTCTCAGCCTCATTTCTAGCTGATCAACGGTCATCCTGTGCTTTTTAAGATTTTTCAGATTGAGTGCTCCATTTTCGACCAACACTACAGCCTTTCCAGAAATCACATTTTCCAAAAAATCGAATTTCATTTTCAAGTATTCAATCAACAACAGAACGATGATAAAGATCAAAGCAGCTCCTACCGTTTTCCAGACGCTCTCTTCTATAATCGGCTGAACGATGATAGTACCGATGAATCTGTAGCGGGCGTCCCTGTCTGCGAAAGCGGATCAAAGAGATCAATTTGCAGGGCTCATCCAGTAGGTTCCGCTGTACCTGAACATACCTCCTTCCTAAGAAACATAAAAACAGCCTCCCGCACGATAAGCACAGGAGGCTGTTTTTATGTTACTGATTCAAACGCTTTTCAAGCTCGGCTTTTTTCTCTTCGAAGCCAGGTTTGCCGAGAAGGGCGAACATGTTGACTTTGTATGCTTCTACCCCAGGCTGGTCAAATGGATTGACGCCAAGTAGGTATCCGCTCATCGCGCAGGCTTTTTCAAAGAAATAGACGAGATATCCGAATGTATAAGCGTTCATTTCCGGTACGTTCACAATCAGGTTCGGAACATTTCCGTCCGTATGTGCAAGCATCGTGCCCTGGAACGCTTTTTTATTGACGAAATCGACCGTTTTGCCGGCAAGGTAGTTCAAGCCGTCCAGGTCATTTTCCGCTTCTTCAATCGTCAGCTCATGTCTTGGGTTTTCAACGTTTACAACCGTTTCAAACAAGTCTCTTCTTCCTTCTTGCACATATTGTCCTAGAGAATGAAGGTCGGTGGAGAAGTTGGCGGAAGACGGATAAATTCCTTTTTCGTCTTTTCCTTCGCTTTCGCCAAACAGCTGTTTCCACCATTCAGCGAAGTACTGAAGGCCCGGCTCGTAATTGATCAGCATCTCGATTGTTTTGCCTTTGTTGTAAAGGATGTTTCTGACCGCTGCATATTGGTAAGCCTGATTGTCTTCCAGCTCTGAGGAAGCGAAGTCTTTGCTGGCGTCTGCAGCGCCTTTCATCATTTCATCAATATCGGCTCCGCTTACGGCGATCGGCAGCAAGCCAACTGCTGTCAGAACGGAATAACGCCCGCCGACATCGTCCGGAATGACGAATGATTCATAGCCTTCTTCATTGGCGAGTGTTTTTAATGCGCCGCGGGCCTTATCAGTCGTTGCATAAATACGGCGTTTTGCTTCTTCTTTTCCGTATTTATCTTCAAGAAGCTTGCGGAAAATCCGGAAAGCAATCGCCGGCTCTGTCGTCGTTCCTGATTTGGAAATGACGTTGATGGAGAAATCGGCATCTTCGAGAAGATCCATCACGTCTCTCATATAAGAAGAGCTGATATTATTGCCGATGAAGATCACCTGAGGCGTCTTCCGTTTTCCTTTCGGCAATACGTTGTAGAATGAATGGTTCAGCATTTCGATCGCAGCTCTGGCTCCGAGGTATGAACCGCCGATACCAACGACGAGCAGAATGTCGGAATCGTTTTTAATTTTTTCGGCGCATGCTTTGATGCGCGCAAATTCGTCCTTGTCGTAATCTGTCGGAAGGTTGACCCAGCCTAAATAATCGCTTCCAGCACCTGTTTTTTCATGAATGCTGTGGTGGGCTACTTTTACGAAATCACGCAAATATGTAAGTTCTTTTTCTTTAAAGAAAGGCAATGCTCTTGAGTAATCAAAACGGACATGCGTCATCTAATAAACCTCCAGTACTCACTGTTTTCTTCAAATTCCGCCAGCGCTTTCATTTATATGCAGCCGGGGCTTTTGACATGTCGATTTTCGGCGACAGCCTCTTCCCTTTTCACTTTATATGAACTCCACTGTGAAATCAAGTGATGAAAAAGGTACAGATCAGGCGACACACGCGGAAAAATCGGATTTTCTCAGCGAACATTAGATTTTTGTCAAATTGACAACATATAAAAAAAGGCCGGGAAGGACCGTCCTTCCCGAGCCGTTTGCCGGCATTTTACAAAGAAGCCTTCAAAATAGACACAACATCTTCTTTATTCAATGTTTTAAAACGGCCAAACTCGCCATTTGCCATCGCTTTATCGGCAATCACATCAAGCTTTTCATCCGTGATGTCGTAATCTGCGAGGCGATTCGGCGCCCCCAGGCTGGTCCAGAATTCAGACAGTTTTTCAATTCCCGCCAAAGCGACTTCACGATCTGTTTTGCCCGTAACATCAATATCGAAGACGCGCACGGCGAGCTGTTTAAAGCGGCCGACATTTTCAGACAGCGTATGTTTCATCCAGTTCGGGAAGAGAATTGCGAGCCCTCCGGCATGCGGAATATCGTACACCGCTGAAACGGCGTGTTCGATGTTATGTGTCGCCCAGTCTCCCCGGGCGCCCATTGACAGCATCCCGTTAAGCGCAATTGTACCCGTATAGAGGATCGTTTCCCGCAGTTCGTAGTTTTCCAGATCTTCTATCAGTTTCGGAGCCGTTTCAATGACCGTTTTTAACAGGGATTCGCACATCCGGTCCTGATACGGCGTATTTTTCGTATGGTGAAAATATTGCTCAAACACGTGTGACATCATGTCAACGATCCCGTAGATCGTATGGTCTTTAGGAACCGAGAAGGTGTTGACCGGATCAAGGATCGAAAATTTAGGGAATACCAGCGGGCTTCCCCATCCGTATTTTTCATTGGTTTCCCAATTTGTAATAACGGACCCGGAATTCATTTCTGATCCTGTCGCCGCCAATGTCAATACCGTCCCAAACGGCAGCGCCTCAGTCGGGATATGTTTTTTCGTGACGATATCCCAGGCGTCTCCGTCATACTTTGCACCTGCGGCGATCGCTTTTGTACAGTCGATGACGCTTCCGCCTCCGACTGCCAAAAGGAAGTCAATACCCTTCTCTTTGCAAATGGCAGCACCTTTATTCACGGTTGCAACCCGGGGATTCGGCTCAACGCCCGCCAGCTCATGAACATTCACCCCGGCTTTTTCGAGGATGGAGACGACTTGATCGTATAAACCGTTTCGTTTAATGCTGCCTCCTCCGTATACGAGCAGCACATTCCGGCCGTAGTTTTTCACTTCGTCTGCAAGCTTTTCGACTTCGCCCCGGCCGAATATGAGTTTTGTGGGATTCCAATATGTAAAGTTATCCATGCAATCTCCTCCTTTAACCACTATTATGTTGAAAGACCTTCCGCCATGTAAAGCGATCTGCTCTTTCACGTATAAACTTTCCAAAACCGTCACAATCTATAAATGTTTTATGATATAAAAAAGGAGGAACAAGTATATGAGCACCATTCAACGAATTGCATTAGTACTGACGATTATTGGGGCTATTAACTGGGGACTGATTGGTTTTTTTCAATTTGATTTGGTCGCAGCTATTTTTGGAGGTCCAGGATCCGCCTTCTCCCGGACGATTTACGCGCTTGTGGGTATTGCCGGTTTAATCAACCTCGGGCTTCTCTTTAAGCCTAACGAGGAAACCGTCCGTGATGAAGCGAAACAGCCGGAAATGCGGTAAACCTAAATCAGCGGATACATGAAAAAAACTCCGGTCTGAAACCGGAGTTTTTTGTGTTAAACCTTACTTTTTAATTAAGTCTTTTCTGTTTGACTGCTCAATCCACTCTTCAAGCTTATCTTTTAACGTGTTGAAGCCTTGAGGAGTTGAAGCTTCTTCAGCTTGAACCGCCTTCTGTTTTCTAGGCTTGCTTTCTTTACGTTCAGGAGCTGCCTGTGTAGCGCGGATAGAAAGGCTGATCTTCCCTTTTTCCTCGTCTACAGAAAGTACTTTCACCTGCACTTCGTCGCCGATCGCCAAGTGTTCATTGATATCTTTAACGAAACCATGCGTTACTTCAGAAATATGCACGAGTCCCTGAGTTTCTTCATCTAAGGCAACAAACGCTCCATACGCCTGTAATCCGGTCACTTTTCCAGTGTAAACACTGCCCACTTCAAATTTTGCCGTCATAACTAACAACTCCTAAATCTTATGAATTTACTCTTTTTATACGCAATAAAAAATTATATCATACAAGTCGGTTTTAAGCAAAAAACTTTTTTCAAAAATAGAAGTTTAAAATCAAGCAAAAAGGGAATACTGAGAATAAATTAGGCTTTCTAGTATTCCCCCCTTATGTTGGATGCGGACCTTTATAAAAGGTGCCGCTTTTTTTAGTTATATGCTTTGAACAAATCGTTTCATTCTGACCAGCGCTTCCTGAAGCTGTTCAAGAGATGACGCATAGGAGCACCTGATATAGCCTTCGCCGCTCGGCCCGAAGACACTGCCGGGTACGACGGCCACCTTTTCTTTTAAGAGAAGCTCTTCGGCAAACGTTTCTGAGCTCAAGCCGGTTTTTTTGACGGACGGGAACGCGTAAAATGCGCCTCCCGGATGGTGGCAGTCCAGCCCGATCTCATTCAATGCGTCGACAAAAAGGTTCCGTCTGCGCCGGTAGCTTTTCCTCATCTTTCCGACATCGTCCAAACCGTTTTTCAGAGCCTCCTCAGCCGCAAACTGCGCCATGCTCGGCGCGCACATCATCGAATATTGATGGATTTTCAGCATCGGGTCCCTTAAAAAAGCCGGAGCGGCGACATATCCGAGGCGCCAGCCTGTCATGGCAAAACCTTTTGAAAACCCGGAGATCAAAATCGTCCGCTCTTTCATCCCGCTGATTTCGGCAAAGCTCGTATATGCTTCATCATATGTAAGCTCGGCATAAATTTCATCGGCGATGACGATCAGATCATGCTTTTCCGCAAAAGCCGCAATTGCCTCCAGCTCTGTTTTTGAATAAACAGACCCGGTCGGATTTGATGGCGTGCAAAGAATAATCGCTTTTGTCCGTTCCGTCAGGGCAGCTTCAAAATCTTCAGGACGCGCTTTAAACCCGCGCTCTGCCGTCGTATGGATGTGAACCGGCTTGCCCCCCGCCAGTGAAACAAGCGCCTCATAGGCGACAAAACAAGGCTCCGGAATCATTACTTCCTCACCAGGATCTAAAATCGCCCTTACCGCAATATCAAGCGCCTGGCTTGCCCCCACGGTCACGATCAGCTCATTCTCCGGTGAATAATCAAGATGAAAACGTTTGTGTAAATATCCGCTGATTTCCCTCCTTAACGACAGAAGACCGGCATTGGCTGTATAAGATGTGTAGCCCTGTTCCAGGGAGATAATGCTGGCTTCGCGGACATTCCACGCCGTGACAAAGTCAGGCTCACCTACGCCCAGGGAAATCACGCCCTCCATTGTGGACGCAAGGTCAAAAAATTTGCGGATCCCGGACGGTTTAATTTGCTGTGCTGCTTTGGATACATACGTTGATCTCATTTTAAGGAGACACCACGATTCTTTTGTCATCATCACCGGAGTCAAAAACTTTACCGTCATGCTTGTATTTCTTTAAAATAAAGTGGGTAGTTGTCGATACGACGGATTCCAGCGTCGATAATTTTTCTGATACGAAGTGCGAAATATCCGACATCGTTCTGCCGCGGATGACAACAGATAAATCATAAACGCCTGACATTAAGTAAACGGATTCAACTTCTTGAAACCTGTAGATGCGCTCCGCTACTTCATCAAACCCGACGCCGCGTTTCGGCGTCACTTTGACATCAATCATCGCTGTCACGCCTTCATGGCCGTCTACTTTGCGCCAGTCGATCATCGCCGAATAATCTATGATCACCTTTTCTTTCTCAAGCTTTTCAATAATTGCTTTTGTTTCTTCCTGGGAAATATTCGCCATCTTGGCGATCGTTTCTGGTTCCAGGCGGCTGTTCTCCTCTAAAATTTCTAAAATTTCGGTTTCTTTTTCTGTTAACTTCATCTGCTATCACACCTTTATTTTGTCGAGAAATCTTCTGAATATTATAGCACGATTTTCCGTGAATGTAAGTCCGTAAAAAAACGAAATCAAAGCGTGAAAAAATTTTTTTCGGGTACGATAAGTAACATACAAAAAGGCTGGCCTGACAACGCGAAGCCGGTCACATTACAGGACAGAAAACCATTCGGAGTGAGTTTGATTATGCTGTTAACAAAACCTTCTACACAGAAGATTCAAGGGGTTGATATATATTATGAACATTACGAAAATCCCGGCAAAACAACGCTGATATTACTGCACGGCTTTCTCTCCTCATCGTTTTGCTACAGAAAAATCATTCCGCTTTTGAAGGATGAATTCAACTTAATCGCCATTGACCTCCCTCCGTTCGGCCAATCGGAAAAATCACAGACATTTATTTATTCTTACCAGAATATGGCCAGGGTGGTCATCGAGCTGGTTGAAGGTCTGAACATTAAGGAAGCCGTTCTCGTCGGCCATTCTATGGGCGGTCAAATATCGCTTTATGCAGTCAGAGAGAAGCCTGAATTGTTTCAAAAGATCGTCCTGCTGTGCAGTTCCGGATATTTGAAACGGTCGCCCCGGTCGCTTATTTTCGGAAGCCATATTCCGTATTTTTATTTATACATTAAACGCTGGCTTGCCAAACAGGGCGTACTGAAAAATTTGAAGAACGTCGTATATGACAGCTCTTTGATCGATCAGGAAATGATCGACGGCTATTTGAAGCCGTTTCTCGACGATCAGATTTTCAGGGCCCTCGCCCGGCTGATCCGCCATCGGGAAGGAGATTTAACACCTGACGATCTGAAAAAAATTGAAACGCCCTCTCTTTTAATCTGGGGGGAAGAAGACCGCATCGTTCCTGTGCAGATTGGGAAAAGGCTGCACCAGGACCTGCCTGATTCAAGGTTCTTTTCTTTAAAGGATACCGGGCATCTTGTCCCGGAAGAAAATCCTGATTACGTATCCGACAAAATCGGGGAGTTTATTCTCACGTAAAAAACCGCCTGTTTTGGCGGTTTTTTTTAAGGCCGCCGGAAAACCGGCAGCTCGTCGCGCGCTTTTATGTCAGCAAGTGCTGCTATCTTTAATCACGAGCAGCTTCTCCGCCAGCTTGATGCAGTCCTCCAAGGGCAGCACTTGATCAAAAGATACTTCAAAAACGGCTTGAATCGTCTTCCCAAGCTGTTCAGGATCGTCTTCTGTGTAAACGGCCTGAACGATTTCCGCCGCCTCTGTTTCATAAAAATCCTGTCCTGCCTGAAAAGGGTCCCATTTTTTTACCGTCTGGATGATTTGCATCGCTGCTTGACTTTCTTCCATGTTTATCACCGCTTACCCTGTAATTTTACACAGCTATTGTACCACAGGGCACAGGCTTTCCGGGAAGAAAAGCTTGTTTTAGACATCCGCCTTTCTGTTTTTTCGCCTTGCGATTACATATGCGCCGATGCCGTTTACAAGAATCAGGCCAAACAGAGTGTTTCCCAGGGGCGCCCAGCCGCTTTCCCCGGTGAATAATAATGAGAGCGCAACCTTGCCGATGAGCGTCACATTCACAAGCACCAGCCCCCACTTGATGGACCGCCGCCAAAATGCCGTTCCGATGAGGATGAGAAACATCATCATCAACATAACGGTGAGAATCGCCTTTACAGGATCGGCAAGAAGCATGCGCTCATACTCCAACACAACCTGCATATCCCGGTTGATCGTTTCCGGTTCAGGAAACCAGACCATGCTGCTCATCATCAGCACAAATGTGGCTGCAATGCCCTTCCAGCTTCGTTTATAGCAAAAATAGACAAGCACAATCAAAAAGACTGGCCGAATATACCAGCTCAGCGGATTGAGATGACGCTGGAATGCCCAAGCTAAAATACGGCTCCATTCCATGGCTGCCACTCCCTTTTATTTTTCTTTGATTAAACATTGCAATCTCCTGTCATCCTCGTTAATGTATAACATATGAAAGAGACATGAGGTGAGATCATGGATTTTAATATAGAACATAATAGACGCGGAACGCAATCCGTCAAGTGGGATATGACACAGGAGCTGTTCGGTGTGAAAGATGCGCTGCCGATGTGGGTGGCGGATATGGACTTTCGCGCTCCCCAAGATGTCATCGATGCCCTTCTGCAGCGCGTAGAGCATGGCGTGTTTGGCTATACTTCAGCAAATGAAGCCACAAGAAAAGCTGTTGCCGGATGGCTCGGCACAAGGCACGGCTGGGAGATCGATCCATCATTCATCACGTTCAGCCCCGGCATCGTCACCGCTCTTGGCATCGCTGTTCAAACGTATACAGAGCCGGGAGACGGCGTTATCGTGCAGCCGCCGGTTTACACTCCGTTTTTTGAAATGGTGAAGAAAAACGGGCGCACCCTTTTACATAATCCTTTAATTGAAAAAAACGGGCGCTATGAAATGGATTTTGATGATCTGGCGACAAAGCTGCAGGAACCGAATGTGAAGCTCTTGATTCTTTGTAATCCGCATAATCCTTCAGGCCGTTCCTGGACGAAGGATGAGCTGACAAAACTAGGTGAGCTTTGTCTTGCACATCAGGTAACCGTCATCTCGGACGAAATTCATTCCGACCTGATGCTCCGCGGATTGAAGCATACCCCGTTTGCTTCTATTTCCCGGGAATTAGCCGAGCTTTCCATCACATGCATCGCCCCGAGCAAAACGTTTAATCTGGCGGGTTTGCAGGCATCAGCCGTCATCATACCCGATCTGGCGAAGAGAAACGCATTCATGAAAACGATGCATCGCGTGGGGCTGGGTTCTTTAAACACTTTTGCCGTTACAGGAATTGAAGCCGCCTACTCAAAAGGGGAACCTTGGCTCGCCAGCTTAATTCCTTATATTGAAAACAATATGGAAGAGGTTCGCAGCTTTTTGGCCCGCGAGCTGCCCGAAGTAAAGATGATGACCCCTGACGCTTCTTATTTGATTTGGCTCGACTGCCGGGGGCTCGGCCTTTCCGATCAGGAGCTGAAGCAAAAGCTGCTTCATAAAGGAAAGCTCATCCTTGAGCCCGGCCCAAAATACGGCCCGGGTGGAGAAGGATTTGTCAGAATGAATGTCGGATGTTCCCTGTCTGTCGTAAAAGAAGGGCTGAACCGGTTAAAAACGGCTTTTTCATAAGAACCCCGGCAGGAAGCCGGGGCTCTTTTCACCGTTTATGCCCATCTTGGTTCAGCGTTTTTTCAAGCTTTTCGGCTTTTTTCGCTTCAATTCTGGAATGCTTGACGATCAGCCGGAATACTAAAACAGTGATGATCAAGAAAATCGCCAACGTAATAAAAGAAGGAATGTATTCTCTTTTATCTTCAGGAAAATACAGCATAAATTGAATCAGAAATGGCGGCATTTTTCTTCCTCCCCGATTTTTTTTACAATGCTTGCCTTTTATTCCATCATACCATCAGGAGGCGGATGCAGTGAATCAGTTTCAAGTCGGAGATAAG
Source organism: Bacillus sp. KICET-3 (assembly GCF_033261025.1). NCBI lineage: Bacteria > Bacillati > Bacillota > Bacilli > Caryophanales > Bacillaceae > Bacillus > Bacillus sp. KICET-3. The sequence goes on from NZ_CP137345.1 coordinate 3,618,571, forward strand.
GTGAAAGGCTTTTATAAAACAGGTGTTTATATTGGAGAAATTACCGATATTAAACCGATGCACTATCTGGTCAAAATTCTCGCCGTTCTTACTCATCCGAAGCAGGGCGATCTTCATCATCCAAAGGATGCGGACGTACCTTTTTTCCATGAGCGGAAGGCGCTTGCCTACCGAGAACAAACAAACATTCCGCACCATATGGTCAAGCCGTTCGACGGTCCTGTTCCGGAATACGAAGAGTCCCTCCGCGACGCGTTGACCCGCTTTAAAAAAGAGTTATTACGCGATCCTTCAGATTATGCGGCAAAATCGCTTGAACATGCCGCTGTTCTCGAGAAAGAATATTTTCCAAACAAATAACCCAATCTTCTATCCAAGATTGGGTTTTTTACGTGGCGTGCGGAAACACTTTGGAAAGATCAATCCTTTCGCCGATCGTCGTTGGCTTCGGATTCTCCAAATATTGTTTATCCCGTTCCACCAGTTGAAATAATTTATATGTCGTCATCGCGTCATCAAGCGCTTTATGCTGTTTGCCCGTTCCTAAATCGCCGTATTCCTCGGCGGCTTTCCACAAATTCGTCAGTGTTTTGTCGCCAAAAAATTCCTTGTACTCCATTGACAGATCTCTCATTTCCCCTTTGAATGGAAACGGAACATGGTTAAACATACAATTTTGTTTCAACACTTTCATATCCATGTTTCCCCATGTGATAATGACGCTGTTTTGATCCGGATCAAGCTCCTTCAGTTTGTCAATAAATGAATGAAACGTCATGCCTTGATCAACTTTTTCCTGTGTAATGTTTAAAAACGATTTGCACCGTCTCGTCAATTTAGGAAACTTCTTTGGTTTGATATAGCTGGAAAACGTCTCCGCCACCTCATCATCCACCACTTTTACGATCCCTGCTTCAATGATTTCCGGAAAAAAATTTTGCGGATGATATTTCCCCTCAGGCATTGTAAATTCAAAATCAATAATCAGTAAGGTGCTTGGTTTCACTTTTTACACCTCCCTTTCTTATCGCAATATAAAGCATTCTGAGGAATCTTCCGGATTTATCCGTTGCGTCCCTAAGACTTGCTGCCCGACACGTTTTCATTTCTTTTATTATATCATTATATTTCTATATTTAAGTATTATTTTCTGAAAATGTTGAAAATTCATTCAAACGCCTGCCATGTTTAAATTGGAGAGCTCCTTCCGTCATCTCTTGCCAAGATTCCTTTATAATGGAATGGAATTCAATTTTTTAAGAAGGTGATTCGCATCTCTGTTTATAAGAAAAACCTTTTGATTATGTGGTTTGCGAATTTTTTTGTCGCGGCAAGCTCCACCATGATCCTCCCGTTCCTTTCCCTGTACATCAAGACCCTCGGTGCTCATCCGGACGGATTTACCGAAAAGTGGAGCGGGTATGTCTTTGGCATCACATTTTTAATGGCTTTTTTGGTTTCCCCTTTTTGGGGAAGGTTTGGCGATAAACACGGCTACAAGAAGATACTGCTGATCACGGGTTCCGGAATCGCAACAAGCATTCTCCTCATGTCTCTTGTCACGTCTGTATATCAGCTGTTTTTTCTGAGAATGGTGATGGGCCTGGTCACAGGCTTCATTCCAACATCCTTGGCGATGATTTCCGCGCAGACGCCGAAAAAAGCGGCTGGCAAAGTGCTTGGCACCTTGCAGATGGGCACGGTCTCGGGCGGATTATTCGGACCTTTGCTCGGCGGGCTTCTTGCCGATCATGTCGGTTTTACATATACCTTTTTTATCACGTCATTCGTCATTTTCGGGGCTGTCTGTCTCGTCTTGGCCGGAGTCAAAGAGCGGCCGCTGAAAGTTAACCGGGGTCAATCCGCTCCTTATACGAGAAAACAGGTATTAAAAACGATTATAGGGAATCAGCCCCTGATCACGGTTATGCTGCTGACGGCGATCACTCAAATCGGAACCTTCAGCATTCAGCCGCTTCTTGCCTTGTATGTCGGCGAGCTGCACGGCACTCGGCATCTGGCGTTCTTTTCCGGGTTGGCTTTTTCCGCCACAGGTCTTGGCAGCCTGCTGTCCGCGAGAAAGTGGGGCGCTTTAGGCGACCGGTTCGGTTATGGAAAAATTTTGATCATCCTCTTGCTCGCGGCCGCGGTCTTCTTTATCCCTCAAGGCTTGACATCGTCATATCACATGTTTGTCATCTTCCGCTTCCTGTTCGGCATCGCCCTGGGCGGAATGATACCATGCATTACGGCTTTCATCCGCGTTCAGGCTCCGGGCGCCATACAGGGGGAAGTCCTTGGCTACAATGTCAGTTTCAGATTTTTGGGCAATGTGATCGGCCCGGTTCTGGGCGGAATGATCTCCAGCCATTTTGGCATTTCTTCGGCCTTTTACGTTACCGCTTTTCTCTTTTTCAGCGGAGCCTGCCTTTTGCTCTTTCAAAGGTCTCAAGCGAAAAAAACAGAAGCCAAAGCAAGCTGACATTGCATAAAAAACAGGAAATCTATAAAAATATCCTTCTCGCCGTTCAAAAAGAATGGTACGATATGGCTAGAAATTTGCGGAAAAGAGAGTGACCAAGTTGCGTTCAATTATTGGGTGGATTTTACTCATCATGTTAATTCCTATTTTTGTATATATGTTAGTCGCCTCCGGGCAGGAGGCCCAGGTCATGCAGCCATTGGATCGTGTGCTGGATGAAAAAATCGATATAAAAGACAGCGGCCTTGTACAAAACAGCTACATGTACGACCGTGACGGCGCTTTGATTTCTGAAATGGTTTCAGATCACCAGAACCGGGTGTTCGTCTCCTATCAAAACATTCCCGATCCTGTCAAACAGCTGTTTCTGACGTCAGAGGACCGCCATTTCTTTCAGCATAAAGGCTTTGATTTTATCGGGATGGTCCGGGCCGCCGCGGCCAATTTCAAAAAAGGCGGCATCGACCAGGGAGCAAGCACCATTACACAGCAGCTATCGCGAAACTTGTATTTGAGCCATGAACGCTCCTTCGACCGCAAGCTGACTGAGCTCCTGTATTCCTATCAGCTTGAAAAAAGATTTTCTAAAGAAGAAATTTTCGAGAAATATTTAAATACGATTTATTTTAACAATGGCGTCTACGGGATCGGCTCTGCGGCTTCTTTTTATTTCAGCAAGCCTCTGAAATCGCTCAGCCTTGCTGAAATGGCATTTATTTGCGCGATCCCTAATAACCCTACATTATATGATCCTTTAAAACATTTTGACTACACAAAAACCCGTCAAAAGCGGCTTCTTCAAGGGCTGAAAAAAGCCGGGGTCATTTCCGGGAAAGAGTACAAACAAGCGGTTAAGCAAAAAATCAAGCTGAATATTAAAGAAAAGAAAGACGCTTATCCCGACTATGCGACATATGTCAATGATGAATTCAAAAAGCTGGTATCCGCTTCCGAAGGATTTGACGAACGGCTGAAAAAAGCTAAAACAAAAGAAGAAAAGAAAAAAATTGAAAAAGAGCTCTCCAACCGGATCACCGCCCTTCTGACAAAAGGCATTAAAATCTACACAGCGCTCGATCCGGCGATGCAAGAGCGGGTCGTCCAGCAGGTCAACAGCCGGCTTCCGTATGAAGGAGTGCAAGGCGGTGCGGTGGTCATCAACCACCAGACACATCAGATCGTCGCAATGTCAGGGGGGAAACAATATCAGAAATACAATTTCAATCTCGCCTATCAGGCTCACAGACAGCCCGGTTCATCGATAAAACCGCTCCTTGATTACGGACCTTACATAGAGGAAACCGGTGCAACGGCCGGCAGCATGATCGACGCAAGCAAGTTTTGCAGCAAGGATTACTGTCCGAACAACTATAATGAAAGAACATACGGAACCGTTTCGCTTAAAACGGCCTTTAAATATTCCTACAATACACCGGCCGTGCGGATGCTAAACCAGGTAGGCGTGCAAAAAGGGTTCAGCTATTTGAAGCCGTTTAATTTCGAAAAAATCGTTCAGAGGGACTACCGTCTCCCGGCTGCCCTGGGCGGATTCACGGACGGTTTCTCACCGCTGGAGATGGCGGACGCCTATACGACCTTTGCCAATAACGGCAGCTACACGGCCAATCATGCGATCACAAAAGTGACGGATCTAAAAGGCAAAACCCTTTTCAAATGGAAAAGCAAACCGAAGCAGGTCTTCAGCATTAGAACGAACAATCAAATCCGCGAACTTCTGGCGGCTGTTGTCAAAGAAGGAACCGGACGAAAAGCGAATTTCAGCGGCGGATATGTAGGCGGTAAGACAGGGACATCCAACAGCTACAGGGATCTGTGGTTTGTCGGACTGACAGATGCATATACGATGAGTGTTTGGGTTGGAAAAGAAGCCAAAGGCAATGTGGAATTTCTTCACAATGCAGCGCCTCACCTTTTGATCTGGAAAGGAACGCTGCAAAACGCATATTAAGCATGAAACGGGGTGGCCGCAGATGAAAGAGATGCCTGATCATATCGTCCTTTTTGACGGGATATGCAATTTTTGCAACGGAGCCGTTCAATTGATCATCAAACATGATCCTGAAGGCCTGTTTTCATTCGCTTCTCTGCAATCTGACATCGGCCGGAAGCTGCTCAAGCAACACCGGCTCCCCGCCGATCATTTTGACAGCTTGATCCTCATAAAAAACGGCCGCGTCTACATGAAGTCATCGGCGGTGCTGCAAGTCGCAAAGAGCCTTCCCGGGCTGTGGCGGGCAGCAGCCGTTTTTCTCATCATTCCAAAGCCGCTGCGGGACGCGGTTTACAGCCTGATTGCGCGGAACCGCTATAAATGGTTCGGTCAAAAAGAGACATGCATGATTCCCGGCCCTGATATCAGGAAGAGATTCCTGCCATAAAAAAACCGGAGCCTCTGGACGGCCGTCCATGCTCCGGTTTTTTTACGGCTGTCTGCTTATACGGGCAGACTGGCCATCATGCTGTTGTAAAGCTTCATCATGAGATAGATTGTTCCAATTGCAAAAGTAAACCAGAACAGCAGCTGAAACATAATAAAGCCGATCAATGAAACAAATGAAAGCGTGCCGTGGATGGCATAAACGATGAAAATAAAATAAACGAGCGTCGCCAGCAGGAAAAGCACCGCAATTCCTACAGCATATTGGACAAAAATAAACGATAAAAGACTTGCCCCGAGATAGATCGCGGAACCGATCCTGATTTTCTTCAGGTTGGCGCCTTCCGGATCTTTGGCAAAAAATAAAAGAGAAAGCTCTGTCACTGTGTTTGCGATTAATTTCAACGCGGAAAACACCATAAAAAAGATAAGGGCAAAAACGGCAAACAGCGCCATCCTGATGCCGTTCTCAGAAAAAAACTCGAGCATGCCTTCGTAAATGCCGAGAGAAGACAAAGCCTGCATGGCATAGATAACGGCTGAAATCGCCAGTGAAGAACTAAAAAGCAGTATTGCGAAAAACGGAAAATAACCTGTTATGTAAGTATTTTTCATAAAAAAGACCCTTTCTGATATGTTCCATCATTCATTATGTACGACTTTAGCACCTGTTGACAAGAATATTTTCCATATTTTTTATCTGATCTGTGTTTTCAGGATGAGGACATGCAGTTTTCTTCACAAATCCGCCATTTGCCTGTAAAGTATTACTTGTTGACTTTACCAATAGATCGCGAGGAATCGCCAGTGAAAAAAACATTAAAACTTCAGACCCGCTTAACGATATTTGTCTGTGTTGTCGTCTTTATTTCTTTATTGATCACATTTTTCATGATCGGATCTGAAACGGCCAGAAACATACGGGAGCAGGAGCAGGCGAGCGCGCTTCAGACGGCGCAGGTGATCGCCGAAGCGCCGCTGACGGTTCAATCCCTTGAAAACGGCGAATACAAAAAACTTCAAGCTTACACATCCCGCGTTCAGAAGATAACAAAAACAGAATTTATCGTTGTCATGGATATGAACAGCATCCGCAAAACCCATCCCGATCCGCATAAAATCGGAAAGAAATTTGCCGGCGGCGACGAACAAGAGGCGCTGAAAGGACATCAGCACATCAGTACCGCAAAAGGGACGCTCGGCGTATCCCAGAGGGCGTTTGTTCCCGTCTTTAATGAAAAAGGAAAACAGCTCGGCGCCGTTGCGGTTGGAATCACGCTGAATGAAATTCAAGAGATCATCAACCGGAGCCTGCGTCCTTTATATACCGTCATTATACTCAGCATCTGTGTCGGCATTATCGGAGCCGTCATTGTAGCCAGAAAAGTAAAAACGATCATGTTCGGAATGGAGCCCTACGAAATTGCCACATTGCTGAATGAGCGTAGCGCCATGCTCGAATCGACGAAGGAAGGAATTCTCGCCGTTGATCAAAAAGGCAGAATCAAGCTTGCCAATGCTGAAGCAAAACGGCTTTTTAAAAAAATGGGGATTAATGAAAATCCGATTGATCAGGATGTGAGCAACCTCCTGCCGAACAACCGTCTGAAACAAGTGATTGAAACCAAGAAGCCCGTCAATGACCGCGATGTCAGAATCAACGGTCTTGAGCTTGTCTTTAACGAAGTTCCGATCCACTTAAAAAAAGGCGACATCGTCGGAGCCATCGCCACCTTCCGGGACAAAACAGAAGTTAAGCACTTAGCTGAACAGCTGTCAGGTGTTAAAATGTATGCAAACGCACTGAGGGCGCAATCCCATGAGTTCATGAACAAACTCCATGTCATTCTCGGACTTGTCCAACTAAAGAACTATGATGAACTCGGGAAGTATATAAAAGATATTGCGATCTACCAGCAGTCTGAAACAAGCGAAATCATAAACCACATCAAAAATTCCGTCCTCGCGGGCTTTCTTCTCGGCAAACAAAGCTATATCAGGGAACAGGGAGCCGCCTTGGAAGTCCATTGTTCGACGAGAATCCCCGACACCGCGGATACCGAAGTGGTTCATGACTTGATCACCGTCATCGGCAATCTGCTCAACAATGCCCTTGATGCCGTCTCGGCTTCAGAGAAAAAGAACATTTCGATTTCATTCAGGCATCATGACAGCCATCTTGATATCGAGGTGAGCGATACGGGGGTCGGCATAGCTGAGGAAGACCAGGAGAAACTGTTTGAACAGGGCTTTTCAACAAAAGGATCAAATCGGGGATTGGGACTTTATTTCGTTGAACAATGTCTTGAAAATTTAAATGGACATATTATCGTGACGAGCGAAAAGAATGAAGGAACGACATTCAGTCTCCGCATTCCGTACGCACCAAAGGAGGATGACCATGATTGACGTATTAATTGTCGAAGACGACCCAATGGTGAGAGAACTGAATAAACGCTACCTCAGCCAGGTGGACGGATTTCGCTTGAAGGGAATTGCCGCTTCTTTTCAAGAGGCGGTCTCCTTCCTGCGCGAGCACCACGTCGACCTGATTCTGCTTGATATTTACATGCCGGGCAGAAACGGCGTCGAGCTTTTGACAGAAATCAGGCGCCAAAACCAGGCGGTCGATGTAATCGTCATTTCAGCCGCAAGCGAAATGGACGTTGTTCAAAAAACGCTTCGCTTCGGAGCCGTCGATTACTTAATCAAACCATTTGAATTCGAGCGGTTTCAAACCGCCCTCACCGACTACAAGCGAAAGCAGCAAATTTATGCAAGCAACCGGAATATCAGCCAGAAAGAACTCGATTTTGAGCTTTTTCAAAAAAGACGGACGCCTGAAAAAGTCCACCTGCCAAAGGGATTGACCAAAAGCACCCTAAAATTAATCTGGTCAAGCATCAAATCGTTTGACAGCCTGACATTCACGACAGAAGACCTGGCCAATCATACAGAAATCTCCCAGGTATCGATCCGCAAGTATTTGAAATTTCTGGAGGAAATCGAGGTTCTTAACGTCGAAATGGCCTATGGAACGATCGGGAGACCCGTTTTCCAATATAAATTAAATACGAACGACATGAATGTCATCAACCAGTATTTATAGTCCGGCTCTCCCCCCTTTCTGTGAAGGGGGATTTTTTTGTCGAAAAAGCTTGTCACATCTGATGCCAAAGCGCTTGAATCGATATGAGACGTGTTATACAAGAGTAACTATCACGTGATTCAGAATGATTTCTAGCTGAGAACGTATCATGTTAAAGTCTCAGTTTTTTTGAAATTTAAGCAATTTTCTATTTATTTATCCTGAACAAAGTGATAAATTATGATTGGTTGGCTGATTGTGAAATAAGTCAGATGTCTTATTTCCTGAAAATCGGGATCGGCTTGATGATATGCCGGCGTTTCTTCAACATGATGAGGCGATGGTCTCATTCGAATGAACGTTCATCCCGGGCTGATCAAAAACAAAACGGGGGGGTTTTTTCTTGAATACACGCAAAGCTGGACTGGCTCTTTCGCTTGTATTGGCGGCGGGCGCGATTTTGACCGCATGCGGGGCAGGCGGAGAAAAGACGAGTGGAGAAAAGGGAAAAGACCAGTTTACGGTCGCCATGGTAACAGATGTCGGAGGGGTGGACGACAAATCATTTAACCAATCCTCATGGGAAGGAATTCAGGCCTTTGGAAAAGCCAACAACCTGGAAAAAGGCAAAAACGGATATGACTATCTGCAGTCTAAATCAGATGCAGATTATACGACAAATCTCAATAAATTGGCGCGTGAAAAGTTCAGTCTGATTTACGGCGTCGGCTATCTGATGGAGGATGCCGTCAGCGAAATTGCGGAACAGCGCCCTGACAGCCACTTTGCCATCATCGACGCTGTCGTTGAGAAAGACAATGTGGCAAGCATCACATTCAATGAACATGAAGGGTCATTCCTAGTCGGCGTCGCCGCAGCCCTATCAAGCAAATCCAAAAAAATCGGTTTTGTCGGCGGAATGGAGTCGGAATTGATCGAAAAGTTTGAATCCGGTTTCCGTGCAGGCGTACAAGCCGCTGATCCAAAAGCGACCGTGCAGGTCAAATATGCGGGCGCCTTTGACAAAGCCGACCTTGGGAAAGCAACGGCTGAAAGCATGTACAAATCGGGCATAGATGTGATTTACCATGCAGCCGGCGGAACCGGAAACGGCGTATTCACCGAAGCGAAAAACCTTAAAAAAGAAGATAAAAACCGCAGCGTCTGGGTGATCGGTGTAGATAAAGACCAGCATGCAGAAGGACAGGTCAAAGGAACAGACTCAAATGTCACACTGACCTCCATGATCAAAAAAGTCGATGTAGCCGTCAAAGACCTGACTGAAAAAGCAAGCAAAGGCGATTTTCCCGGAGGCAAAACCATCACGTACGGCCTTAAGGAAGACGGCGTCGGCATCGCTCCGACAACTGATAATCTGTCGAAGGACACCATCAAAGCAATCAACGAATGGAAACAAAAAATCATTGACGGCAAAGTCAAAGTACCATCTTCCCGCAAAGAGCTGAAAGACTTCAAGATATAGCCTTCATAAAAAAGGCTCTTCACACCGGGCCGACTCTGCCGCAAAGCCGCAAGAAGCTGCAGTCATGCAGCTTTTCTTATGCTGATCTTAAAACAAAGGAGCGGACCATAACCGTGGAATATGTCATTGAAATGCTAAACATACGCAAAGAATTCCCAGGTATCGTCGCCAATGATCATATTACCCTGCAAGTGCAAAAAGGCGAAATCCATGCCCTCCTCGGTGAAAACGGCGCGGGAAAATCGACTTTAATGAACGTGCTTTTCGGTTTGTACCAGCCTGATCAAGGCGAAATCCGGGTTCGCGGCAAATCGGTAAACATCACCAGCCCCAACATCGCCAATGACCTCGGAATCGGCATGGTTCATCAGCATTTCATGCTCGTCGATACATTCACCGCAGCCGAAAACATCATCATCGGGAAAGAGCCAAAACGATACGGCATGATAGACAAAAAACGCGCCGTCCGAAAAGTGCGCGAGCTTTCTGAAACATACGGCCTCGAAGTCGACCCTGAAGCAAAAGTATCAGACATGTCGGTCGGGATGCAGCAGCGTGTGGAAATATTGAAAACCCTCTATCGCGGAGCAGACATTCTCATTTTTGATGAACCGACCGCCGTCTTGACGCCCCAGGAAATCAAAGAACTGACTCAAATCATGAAAAATCTTGTGAATGAAGGCAAATCGATCATTTTGATCACCCATAAGCTGAAAGAGATCATGGAGACCGCAGACAAGGTCACTATTATCAGAAAGGGAAAAGGCATCAAAACCCTTGATGTCAAGAACACGGACAAGGATGAGCTTGCCAGCCTGATGGTCGGACGCGACGTCTCTTTTACAACCGCCAAAAAAGCTGCCGATCCCCAGAATGAAGTGCTGTTGATCAGCGATTTGACCGTAAAAGACAACCGCGGCATCAAGGCCGTCAAACGGCTGAGTTTATCGGTCCGCGCCGGGGAAATCGTCGGAATAGCCGGAGTGGATGGAAACGGTCAGTCAGAGCTGATTGAAGCGATAACAGGGCTGAAGAAAACACATGCCGGCACGATCGCCTTAAACGGAAAAGAAATCCAAAACATGCCGCCGCGGCGCATTACGGAAGCCGGCGTCGGCCACATTCCGCAGGACCGCCACAAACACGGCCTTGTCCTCGATTTTCCGATCGGCGAAAACATCGTGCTGCAAAGCTATTATAAACGCCCTTTTTCGAAGTACGGTCTATTGAACAAAAAAGAAATTGCTCAAAAAGCGAAGCAAATCATCGGCGAATTTGATGTGCGCACGCCTGATGAATACACGCCGGCCAGGGCGCTGTCGGGAGGAAACCAGCAAAAGGCGATCATCGGCCGTGAAGTTGACCGCGGACCCGCTTTATTAATCGCGGCACAGCCGACGCGGGGACTTGATGTCGGCGCCATCGAATTCGTTCATAAACGGCTGATCGAACAGCGCGACGCAGGAAAAGCGGTTCTCCTCCTTTCATTTGAACTGGATGAAATCCTGAATGTCAGCGACAGAATCGCCGTGATTTTTGAAGGCGGCATTATCGCTGAAGTCGATCCAAACGAAACGACAGAGCAGGAGCTTGGCCTCCTGATGGCCGGAAGCAAGACAAAGGAAGCGGGGAAAGAAGCCAATGTTTAAACGATTATCATCTTTATTCATCCCCCTTACAGCCATTGTTCTCGGATTGCTCGCGGGAGCCGTGATCATGCTTCTGAGCGGGTATGACGTCATCAGCGGCTACTCCGCCCTGTGGAACGGCATTTTCGGAGAAGCCTATTACATCGGTGAAACCGTCAGGCAGATCACCCCTTACATCTTATCCGGCCTCGCTGTAGCGTTCGCTTTTCGGACGGGGCTATTTAACATCGGTGTCGAAGGGCAGCTCCTGGCAGGCTGGACGGCTGCCGTTTGGGTCGGGGCGGCGGTCGAAGCGCCGATGTTCATCCACCTCCCGCTCGCCGTCTGCGCCGCCGCGCTTGCGGGCGCTCTGTGGGGATTCATTCCGGGCATTTTAAAGGCGCGCTTTTACGTGCATGAAGTGATTGTGACGATCATGATGAACTATATCGCCCTGCATGTCACCAACTATTTGATCATGTCCGTCATGACGGATCATAAAGATAAAACCGAAAAAATTTCGGAAACCGCGTCTCTCAGATCGGATTTTCTTGAGAAAATCACCGATTTTTCAAGGCTTCATTGGGGAATCGTCATCGCCCTGATCGCAGCTGTCATCATGTGGATCATCATTCAAAAAACGACAAAGGGCTTTGAACTGCGCGCCGTCGGCTTCAACCAGCATGCCTCCGAATATGCGGGAATGAGCGTGAAGAAAAACATTGTCATGTCAATGGTCATTTCCGGCGCCTTTGCCGGCATGGCAGGTGCGATGGAGGGCCTTGGAACGTTTGAATACGCGTCTGTGAAGGGAGCGTTTACAGGCGTCGGCTTTGACGGAATCGCGGTCGCCCTGCTCGGCGGAAATACGGCGCTCGGCGTAGTGCTCTCGGCATGTCTGCTCGGAGGATTAAAAGTAGGCGCTTTGAACATGCCGATTGAAGCCGGGGTTCCGACGGAAGTCGTTGATATCGTCATCGCCATCATTATTTTATTTGTCGCTTCACATTACATCATCCGCCTCATGATTCAAAAACTGGGCAGCAAGGGGGGAAAATAAGTGGATATCCTGCAAATCCTCGGCATTATCGTTCCTGCTACGCTTGTCTACTCCGCCCCGCTTATTTTAACTGCTCTCGGAGGCGTCTTTTCCGAAAGATCGGGGGTTGTAAACATCGGGCTTGAAGGCTTAATGATTGTCGGGGCGTTTACAGCCGTTATCTTTAATTTGTTTTGCGCACAACATCTCGGGACTTTTACGCCTTGGATCGGCCTGCTTGCCGCAATGGCCGCCGGAGGCCTCTTCTCCCTCCTGCATGCAGCCGCTTCGATTTCATTCAGGGCCGATCAGACGGTCAGCGGGGTCGCCATTAATATGCTGGCGCTCGGCAGCACATTGTTTGTTGTAAAGCTGATCTACGGAAAAGCGCAGACAGATAAAATTCCCGAGCCGTTTTATAAAACGGACATCCCCGGGCTGAGCAGCATCCCGGTCGCGGGCGAGATTTTTTTCTCGGATGTATATGTGACGTCGATATTGGCGGTCGCGCTTGCCGGCGTTTCCTGGTTCATTTTGTTTAAAATGCCGTTCGGCCTGCGGATCCGCTCTGTCGGCGAACATCCGCTGGCCGCTGATACGATGGGTGTGAATGTGTTCAAGATCAGGTATGTCAGCGTCTTTATCAGCGGGTTGTTCGGCGGTTTGGGCGGAGGCGTGTATGCGTCAACAGTGACGCTTGATTTTTCCCATGCCACCATCACCGGTCAAGGATTCATTGCCCTTGCAGCGCTTGTGTTCGGAAAATGGCATCCGCTCGGAGCTCTTGGCGCCGCCCTGTTTTTCGGCTTCGCACAAAGCTTGAGCATTATCGGTTCGATGCTCCCTCTGTTTAAAGAAATACCGAACGTCTACATGCTGATTGCGCCTTACGTGTTGACGATCCTCGCACTCGCAGGCTTTATCGGCAGGGCTGACGCGCCAAAGGCAAACGGCATTCCATATATAAAAGGAAAACGATAACAAAATCATTGGTATTGAGAGAACTTTATGGTTCTCTATTTTTTTGCCTGTTTCCTTAATAAAATATAAATTTTGTTGACGCAGCCAATGTTTTTACCACTTTTATGGTATGATGAAAAAGTCTGGCTACAACCGTTTCAGGAATTTTATTGCAGGCGCCGGATAAATCATATAAAATGTAACATTGTTTAATTTCTATATAAAATAGTTTTTTTAAAGGATGCGAGAACAATTGAAAAAAACTATCATCCCTTCTTTGATTACGATCGGAAACTTTCTTTCGGGCTTTTCAGCCTTATTGCTGGCTTTCAAAGGGTATTTATTCTTGGCGATTTTGTTCGTTGTCCTCGGCGCCATTTTGGACAGCCTTGACGGAATGGCGGCCCGCAGATTAAATGCGGTCTCCCCATTCGGAAAAGAATTGGACTCATTGGCCGATATTATTACATTCGGTATCGCTCCGGCTATTATTACATATTCAATCGTTTTTCATGATGCGCCGATCATGGGCCTCCCTTCAACATTGCTGTTCCCTGTCTGCGGTGCTCTCCGGCTTGCACGCTTTAATATTCAGTCAGGGGAACAGGAGTATTTTACAGGGGTTCCAATTACAGCGGCAGGCACCATACTGGTGTGCCTGAACTTTTTATTCGAGATTATCGGCAAAAAGGCGTTCATTATGATTACCTTATTCCTGTCCTATCTCATGGTCAGCAAAATCAAAGTCATCAGTCTAAAAGGGAAAAATCTATTGAAGAAAGTGAGCTAGGGTTTCATGGATTTGGCAAAAGAATTAATTTCCCAATACGGGTATTTTGCGATTTTCGGCATGCTTGTTCTCGGAATTGTAGGGCTGCCGATCCCCGATGAGGTCATGATGACATTTGTCGGTTACTTGTCTTCTATTCAAATATTAAACTATGGACTAGCGGTATTGATCAGTTTTTCAGGCGCTTTATCCGGGATGATCATCAGCTATTTTCTTGGAAAAAAAATCGGTAAACCGCTGCTCGATAAATTCGGAAAGTGGATCGGACTGACGCCGAAAAGGCTTGATACCGTTCATCGCTGGTTTGACAAATACGGACCGTGGACGATCGTTTTCGGTTATTTCATTCCGGGCATCCGCCATGTGACATGCTATCTTTCAGGGATGAATGAAATGAGAATGAAAAAGTTTCTGACCTTTGCCGGTTCAGGAGCTTTTATTTGGTGTTTGGTTTTTATTACGATAGGCTACACGATCGGAGTCATTTAAAAGCCCCCGGATGACAACAGAAGGAGTGAACAGCTTGAAAAAGCGGCTTTACCGGTGTTTGATTGAATTGACAAATAAAAAAGGCATATCCCAGGCATTGAAAAAGTTTGCTCAGTCAAAGCTCAGCAAACCGCTCATCCGCCCTTATATTCAGGCTTTCCGGATCAACACGGAAGAAATGCTTGAGGATGCCCGTTCTTTTAACAGTTTGCACGAGCTCTTCATCAGAAAACTAAAAGACGGGGTCCGTCCGCTTCCTTCAGCTCCTGACTGCCTGATAAGCCCTGTGGACGGGGTGATTGAAGAAATGGGAGCGATCACCTCCGATAAACGCTTTTTCGTCAAGAACAAACCTTATTCAATCGAAGAAATGATCGGCAGTGATGAAGTGGTAAACCGGTATTTGGGCGGAACCTATATTATCATCTATTTAAGCCCGCAGGATTACCACAGAATTCACAGCCCCGCGAACGGCACGCTTCAACGGCAATATTCGCTTGGGAGCACCTCCTATCCTGTCAACCGCATAGGTTTGACATACGGCAAATCGCCGTTGACGAAAAACTACCGGATGATTTCGGAATTCAAACATCAATATGGATCTGCACTGCTGGTAAAAGTCGGAGCGATGTACATCAATTCCATCGTCATGCTGCAAGAGGCGAAGGAATGGCGCCAAGGCGAAGAAATCGCCTATTTTTCTTTCGGTTCGACCGTTATTTTGCTTTTTGAAAAAGGCACCTTTATCCCGGCCGGCAGCCTCCGCTCTTCACTGAAAGTGAAAATGGGGGAGGTTTTGGGATCACTGACAAATCCAAAATAGGCCCGCCTCCCCCGAATCCGGGGGCGTTTTTTTAAGCTGCCGGTTCAAAAAACACCTCTATTTAAATAACCAAAAAACGTTCCCTGCTTCGAAAAGGCTTTCAAACTAGCCTAAAATACCCATAAATAAAACATCCTCAAAGGACAGCGCTTTCCTACAAGGCCTTTTTTCTCTTTAATTTAATTAACTATTAGTTATTTTAATTTAAAAATACACAAAAATGTCACTTTTCTTCTAAAATTAAAACCATACAAATATGGGGGTGTTTTTCATGGAAGCAGCAAAAGAATTGAAACCGGTTACAAAACATGATGATCAAACAAAACATAAAAACGCATTTCAAAAATTGATCAGCTGGAAGATCGGGGTTATTCCGTTTCCGCTTTATATTGCTTTGTCGATCATTATTTTTCTATCAGCTTATTTTAACCAGCTGCCAAACGATATGCTCGGCGGCTTTGCCATCATTATGATTTTGGGCATCTTCCTCGGAGATATCGGCCAGCGGATTCCAATATTGAAAGATATCGGCGGACCTGCGATTCTTTCATTGTTCGTCCCTTCGTTTTTAGTCTTTTATAATGTGCTGAATCCGACTTCTTTGGATGCGGTTACAACATTGATGAAAACATCGAACTTTCTTTATTTTTATATCGCTTGCTTAGTGGCAGGAAGCATTTTGGGCATGCACCGCACGATTTTGATTCAAGGCTTTATGAGAATGTTCGTGCCGCTTTTGGCCGGTACCATCGCCGCTGTCTCTGCCGGGATTCTCGTTGGTTTACTGCTTGGCTACAGCCCTTATGAATCATTCTTCTTTATTATCGTACCGATCATTGCCGGCGGCATCGGCGAAGGAATCTTGCCGCTGTCTCTCGCTTATTCGCATATTCTGGGCCAATCTACCGATGTCTTTGTTTCACAGCTTATTCCAGCGGCGATCATCGGAAACGTCGTGGCGATTATTTCCGCCGGACTGATGAAAAAGCTTGGTGAAAAACGTCCTGAGCTAAATGGAAACGGACGGCTTGTCAAATCGAAAAAAGACGATGAGATTTTCAACCAAAAAGAAGAAGAGCCTAAAATTGATTTGAAATTAATGGGCGCCGGCGTTCTGATCGCTTGTTCGTTCTTCATTTTCGGCGGCCTTGTTTCAAAATTCATCGCGATCCCCGGAGCGATCTTAATGATCATTGCCGCGGCTGCAGTGAAGTATGCGAAGCTCCTGCCGGCCAGCATGGAAAAAGGCGCACACCAGCTGTACAAATTTATGTCCTCCAGCTTTACATGGCCGCTGATGGTCGGATTGGGCATTCTTTATATTCCGCTTGATGACGTGGCATCCGTGATCTCACTGCGCTTCGTTATCGTCTGTGCTTCAGTCGTCGTTGCAATGGTAGCCTCAGGTTATTTTGTCGGAAAATTAATGAACATGTACCCGGTTGAATCAGCTATTGTCACAGGCTGTCACAGCGGACTTGGGGGAACAGGGGATGTCGCCATCCTTTCGGCTTCAGGCAGAATGGGGCTTATGCCGTTTGCCCAGATTTCAACGCGCCTCGGCGGAGCAGCAACCGTCATTATGGCAACGATTTTGTTGAGATTTTTCACGTCATAAAAGCGTATAAAAAAACAAAAAGGAGTCTGATCTATACGATCGGATTCCTTTTTTGTTTTCAGCGCTTCTCTACTCTGATATATTCCCTCGATTTAAAGGGGGCGCTTTCTTTTTTCTCCAAAGACTGATTCCCGCTGCCCGCCTCAAAAGGAATGTAGTCGCCTCTGTATTGGCGCTCTTTATCCGCCCCCGTACCCGGGGCGTTTTCCCGGGTCATGTCCCTGTCGATCAAAAACGCTCCCGCAAAAAGCGAACAAAATAAACTGAAGCTGACAAAAGCTTTTGTTCTCATCTTTTATCACCTCAGTTTTCAGCTTGATCAAAAAAACTTTCCATTATGCCTTCTTTTTTGTTAAAATTATTTCAGGTTCATAAGACCGCATAAAACCTGATGGCTTGTGATCATGCAGCCGATTAAAATTTGAGTTATAATTTGTCTAGGTCACCGGTTCTAAAAAAGTACATTACGTTTGAAAATTTTAGTATGGAACAAAATGTATTTATACAAGCTACTAAAGGGAGGTTCATGATGACGTCTTTACATATTGCAATATTATCGCCTTTTGTACTCGCCTTCTTTATTCCGCTATTGGCGAAATATGTCCGAAAGATCCATACGGGTTGGTTTGTTCTGATTCTTCCGGTTTTATTATTTATTTATTTCTTCCGTATGATCGGCATGACGGCACATGGCGGAACATTAAAAGCCGTACTGGAATGGATCCCGTCTTTCGGCATTAATTTCACCGCCTATGTTGACGGCCTGGGACTCCTGTTTGCCCTGCTGATCACGGGGATTGGATCTTTGGTTGTTCTGTACAGCATTTATTATCTATCCAAAGAAAGGGAGCAGCTCGGCTCTTTTTACGTTTACCTGCTCATGTTTATGGGAGCGATGCTCGGTGTCGTTCTCGTTGATAACGTCATTGTACTTTATTTATTTTGGGAATTGACCAGCATATCCTCTTTTCTGCTCATCGGCTATTGGCACAAGCGGGAAAAATCGCGATATGGCGCGACAAAGTCGATGCTGATTACGATTTTCGGCGGTCTTTCGCTGCTTGGAGGATTCATCCTGCTTTATATCATCACGGGTTCATTCAGCATCAGGGAAATGATCAGCCAGGTTGATCTGATCTCATCCAACGGCTTTTTCCTTCCGGCTCTCGTGCTGATTTTAATCGGAGCCTTTACAAAATCGGCTCAATTTCCTTTTTACATCTGGCTTCCGGATGCGATGGAAGCACCGACCCCGGTCAGCGCTTACTTGCATTCCGCGACGATGGTCAAAGCGGGGATCTATTTGGTCGCAAGATTCACTCCAATCTTCGCTTTTTCAGGCGAGTGGTTTTGGATCGTTTCTCTGACGGGGATTGTGACGCTGTTCTGGGGTTCGTTCAACGCTGTCAAACAGACTGATTTAAAAGCGATTCTCGCATTCTCCACCGTCAGCCAGCTGGGAATGATCATGTCGATGCTCGGCGTCGGCTCGGCGGCTTTGCATTTTCATCATTTTGAATATTATCTGGTCGCGGTTATTGCCGCCATTTTTCATCTGATCAACCATGCCACCTTTAAAGGCAGCCTTTTCATGGCAGTCGGAATCATCGACCATGAAACTGGTACGCGGGATATCCGCAAGCTTGGCGGTTTAATGACAGTCATGCCGATTACGTTTACAATTTCGCTGATCGGCGCTTTTTCAATGGCGGGATTGCCGCCGTTTAACGGATTTCTAAGTAAAGAAATGTTTTTTACGAGCATGATCAGAATCACTGATTTCAACCTGTTCAATGCGGATACGTGGGGCTTTTTGTTCCCTGTTCTGGCATGGACGGGCAGCGTGTTCACAT
Organism: Bacillus sp. KICET-3; assembly: GCF_033261025.1. Taxonomy (NCBI): domain Bacteria; kingdom Bacillati; phylum Bacillota; class Bacilli; order Caryophanales; family Bacillaceae; genus Bacillus; species Bacillus sp. KICET-3. The sequence continues at coordinate 3,637,222 of NZ_CP137345.1, forward strand.
TTATTTATTGCATGGTTTTGCTGTTTCAAACATTCGGCGGAAAATATCAGCCAGAAAAACTTGAGAAAAAAGCGCATGAAGCTCCGCTCGGCATGCTGATTTCGCCGATTATTCTCGTGTCTCTCGTGGTGATTTTTTTCTTTTTCCCGAACATTCTGTCTTATAGCATCATTGAGCCGGCGGCGGCTTCGATTATGCCGAGCCTTTTGGACAATGATCAAAAATTCAAGGTTGAGATTTCAATGTGGCACGGTTTGTCGCCTGAGCTCTACATGACGCTCGGAGTTGTCGCGCTCGGTGTTCTCGCTTATGTCACCCTTGGCAGATGGAAAAAGGTCTACGGCCTGTTCCCTGAAACATTGACGCTGAACAGATTGTATGACCGTTCCCTGTACGGGCTTGAAAAAGGCTCAAACAAAGTGACGCGGACATACATGACAGGATTCCTTCGGGATTATCTCGTATATGTTTTTGTATTTTTTATTATCGCAGTCGGCGGTTCGCTTGTGATTACAGGCAGCTTTTCCTATAGCGTGAAAGGGAACGCTTCAATCGGCGTTTATGAGCTCGTTCTGTCAGCGGTTATGATCGCCGCCACCTTTACGACGGTGTTTGCCAGATCAAGGCTGACGGCGATTATCTCACTTGGTGTCATCGGCTATACGCTCGCCTTATTCTTTGTAATATTCAGGGCGCCCGATCTGGCGCTGACACAGCTTATCATCGAAACGATTTCTGTGGCGCTGTTCCTTCTGTGCTTCTACCATTTGCCGAAGCTCAGATTCAAACCGAAAACGAAAAAGTTCAGAATCACCAATGCGCTCGTTTCGATCGGCGTGGGAGCCGTCGTGACGCTGCTGGCCTTGGCTTCAAACAGCCAGCGTTCCCTTGAAAGCATCTCATCCTACTTTATTGAAAACAGCTATAAGCTTGCCGGCGGCCACAATATCGTCAACGTAGTGCTGGTCGATTTCAGGGGATTTGATACATTGTTTGAAATTACCGTGCTTACCATTGCTTCCCTTGGGATTTACGGCATGATCAAGCTCAGAATGGAAAAGGGGGGAGAAGAGCAATGAAAAAACAACAGACGAACGATGTGATTTTGCAGACTGTTACAAAGGTCACCAGTTTTATCATTTTGCTCTTTTCATTCCACATTTTTTTAGCCGGTCATAACCAGCCGGGCGGCGGCTTTATCGCCGGTTTGATGACCTCGTCTTCATTCGTGCTTCTGCTGCTTGCCTATGATTTGAAAACGGTGAAAAACATCCTGCCCGTCAACTTTATTTATGTGGCCGGGACGGGCTTGCTGGTATCCGTCTGTACAGGCATCGGTTCATTTTTGTTCGGCACTCAGTTTCTCTCGCACGCTTTCGGCTATTTTCAGCTTCCATTGCTCGGGAAAACGGAGCTTGCCACTGCGGTGCTGTTTGATACCGGTGTATATCTAGTGGTGGTCGGTGTGACCATGACCATTATTCAGACGATTGGAGAGAGAGAATAATGGAGATTTTAATGTCTTTTATTGTAGGAATTTTGTTCATGGCGGCGACTTATTTAATGCTGTCAAAAAGCCTTCTGAGGGTGATCATCGGAACGGCTGTTCTCAGCCATGGCGTCCATCTCCTTTTATTAACGATGGGAGGGTTAAAAAAAGGGGCGCCGCCGATTTTACAAGATGGCACTTCGGCCTATGTCGATCCGCTTCCGCAGGCTCTTATTCTGACAGCGATCGTTATCGCCTTCGGTGTCACATCGTTTCTTTTGGTCATGGCCTTCCGCGCCTATCAGGAGCTGAAAATGGATGATATGGATCAAATGAGGGGAAATGATCAACATGAATAATCTCGTAATCTTGCCGATATTGATTCCTTTATTGGCCGCAGTTTTGCTTATATTTATGAATAAATCGATCAAGCTGATGCGCGTATTCAGTGCCATATCTTCCATTGCAGCCGTGGCCGCGGCGGCCGTGCTCGTGAAGACCGTGTTTACAGACGGGATCCAAACCCTTTACCTCGGCGGCTGGAAGCCCCCGTTCGGGATCATTCTTGTCGCCGATCAATTCGCCAGCCTTCTCGCTTTAACAACGGCGATTATCGGATTCATGACGGTGCTGTATTCGTTTCGTTCAATCGGGGAAAAGCGGGAGCGCTTCTTTTACTATCCTGCTGTCCAGTTCCTGCTGGCGGGAGTAAGCGGCGCATTTTTAACGGGCGATCTGTTCAACCTGTTTGTATTCTTCGAGGTTCTGTTAATGGCTTCATATGTTTTGATTGTCATTGGCGGCACGAAGATTCAGCTGAGAGAATCATTGAAATATATCGTCTTTAATATTATTTCTTCAGCTTTATTCGTAATCGGAGTCGGCTATTTATACGCCGTGACGGGCACCTTAAACATGGCGGATCTCAGCGTCCGGATCAGCGAATCAGGGCATACCGGACTGATCACCGTCATCGCCGTGCTGTTTCTCATTGTCTTCGGGCTGAAAGGCGGCATCTTCCCGCTTTATTTTTGGATGCCCGGGTCTTATTATGCACCGCCTGCGGCAATCTCCGCTTTGTTCGGGGCGCTCCTCACAAAGGTCGGATTGTACGCGATCACCCGTGTGTTTACGCTGATTTTCACACAAGACGCCGCCTATACCCACCAGCTGATGGTCTGGCTCGCGGCTCTCACAATCATATTCGGGGTTATCGGCTCAATCGCCTATTGGGACGTCCAAAAAATCATCATTTACAATATTGTGACAGCGGTCGGCGTCATCCTGTTCGGCTTCGCCGCAAATACCCCCGCTTCCATTGAAGGCTCTGTCTATTATCTGGTTCACGACATGATCATCAAAGGGGCCATGTTTATGCTTGGGGGGGCGCTATTTACACTGGCCGGAACGAACAACCTGAAAAAAATGAGCGGCTTCATCAAAACCCATCCCGCCCTTGGCTGGATGTTCATGATCTCAGCCGTTTCCCTGGCCGGAATCCCGCCCTTCAGCGGTTTTATAGGAAAGCTGAAAATTGCGGAAGGCGGCTTTACGAGCGGAGAATTCGTCATCACCATGCTGATGCTTTTATCCAGTCTGCTTGTCTTATATTCGGTCATGAAAATTTTTATCAACGGATTTTGGGGAGATGAATGGAAGGATGCCCCGCCAAACAGATCGGTAAAAGGCTTCATGTATCCGGCAGCGATCCTGCTTTTCCTGTCGCTCGCCATCGGGATCGGCACCGAGTTTGTCGCTCCGTACTTTCACCAGGCAACAGATACGCTGATTCACCCTGAAAAATACATTGAAGCCGTTTTGAAGGAGTAGATCGCATGGCACTACAAATATTATTGAACTTTATTCTTGCATTATGCTGGATGTTTTTGAACAATGATCCTACCATTGTCGGCTTTATTATCGGGTACGCGCTCGGATTATTCTCGCTCTTTTTAATGAGGCGCTTTTTTCACCGCCGTTTTTATGTCATCAACATTTGGGCGATTATCATGCTGCTGTTTATTTTCATAAAAGAGCTGCTGCTCGCCAATATTAGCGTTTTAAAAACGATCCTCTCACCAAAGCTGAAAAATAAGCCCGGGATCTTCGCTTTTAAAACAGACCTAAAAGCGGACTGGGAAATTACGGCTCTGGCGAATCTGATTACGTTGACGCCGGGCACATTAGTCGTCGATATTTCAGACGACCGTTCCATCCTTTATATTCATGCGGTCGATATAGACGATGCCGAAAAAGCCATCAACGACATCCGCCATTCATTTGAAGAAGCCATTAAGGAGGTAAGCCGCTGATGTTTGAATTCATTCTCCAGCTGTCGCTCGGCATTTTGGCGGTCTCCACTTTTCTGTACGTTCTCAGGGTCATCAAAGGACCGAGCATCCCTGACAGAGTGGTGGCGCTTGATGCGATCGGCATCAATCTGATCGGTATTACGGCTCTCGTCTCGATTCTTTTGAATACATCCGCTTTTTTAGAGGTCATTTTGCTGATCGGCATTTTAGCATTTATCGGAACCGTTGCATTTTCAAAATTCCTTGAGAAAGGAGAGATTATTGAAAATGATCGCAGCCGCTAAATTGATCATTGCTGTCCTCATTCTTGTGGGCGCGCTTATATCCCTTGCCGCGTCATTTGGGACATTAAGGCTCCCTGATGTCTATTCGCGAATCCATGCCGCGTCAAAAGGGGCGACATTGGGCATTATCAGCGTTCTGCTCGGCGCATTCTTTTACTTCTGGTTTCTGCACGGAATCATTACGGCAAAGATCCTTCTCGGGATCGTCTTTGTCTTCCTGACGTCTCCCGTAGGCGCCCATTTAATCGCCAGAGCCGCCTACAATACAGGGGTGAAAATGGAAGAAAAAACCGTCCAGGATGACTATGAAGGATATCGAAATTTCGTCATCAAAAAGAAAGATGACTCTTATTTATAAAGAAAACTCGCCCGTTGAGGCGAGTTTTTTATGGAAGATTTATGATGAGGAGGAATTCCGCACGACAGCCATGGTGCAGCGCGAAATGCAGATGAGGCGGTCTTGTTCATCCCGGATTTCAATATGGAATACCATCGTGCTTTTACCGATATGAAACGGGGTTGCGACTGCTTTGACAGTGCCTTCCTTGACGGACTTAATATGATTGGCATTGATCTCAAGTCCAAAGCATGCCTGCTGTTTTGGATCAATATGCTGGTATGCTCCGATGCTGGCGACCGTTTCCGCCAATGCGACAGAGGCACCGCCATGGAGAAAACCGAACGGCTGGCGCGTCCTTTCATCAACAGGCATGACGGCGACGCACCGTTCTTTATTGCATTCCGTCACTTCTATGCCCAATGCCTCAAGAAGCGTATCTTTCGTCTTCATCCTATCTCCCCCTTCTGCTCAAAGCACGCCTTCAGATTTTGCAATCAAAACGGCTTCCGTACGTGAACCGACATTCAGTTTATTAAATACGGACGTCAGACTGTATTCGATCGAACGCTTGCTCAGATGCAGCGCATCGGCAATCTCCTGATTCGTATAGCCTTTTTCAACTTCTTTTAAAATCAGGCGTTCTCTCTCGGTCAATACATCATGCTGGGTCTCTTGGCTGTTTGATTTCGTTTTTTGCTGGGTGATCAGATCCTTCAAGTAATCATAGTCAACGACAATTTTGTTATCCAATACTTGATATATGTATTCAATAATCTTTTCTTTCGACTCTGTTTTGCTAATCGCACCATGCATGCCGGACCGGATCGCTTCCTCAAAATAATCCTCAACTTCGTATCCGGTGTACACAATAATTTTGCATGATGAACAGGTCTCAAGGATTTTCTTAGAGAGGTCCATTCCGTTGATTTCACCCAGATTCAAATCCATTAAGATCAGGTCATACGCAGAAAAATCATGTTTAGTCAGAAATTGTTCGCTGGCTTCCGGGCTGAGGCAATCCACAAGAAAATCCTGGTTCGTCTCAAGAATTGCCTTCGTCCCCTCCATGACAGCCGGATGATCATCGATCACAAGTAATCTTCTCATAACTTCCTCCCTTTTCCGTTCCCTAACACCATTTTATAGAAAAAACTTGGCAGATGCCAAGCAAAATCCCTTTACTAAACATTACAATTCCATTTCAATAATGACCCTGAATCCTTTTCCCTCAGCTGTTTTAATTTCAAGATTGCCGTCCAATGCGCGGACCCGCTCACGGATGCCCGACAGCCCCATGCCTGTTTTGTTCTGATAAAGCTTGTCCTGATCAAAGCCGACACCGTCATCCTCATAATGAAGGACGACCTTTTCTTTAATGCAAACGAGCATAATCAGAATCTCGTGCGCCTTTGAATGTTTAACCGCATTGTTCAACAGCTCCTGCACGATTCTGTACAAATTCAGCTGTGTATCAAGATCCAGCACTTTTGAAAACCTTTCCGTGTTTAAACGAATGCGGATCGATGAGGATTCCTGATGCTGCGCCACCAGTTTGGAGAGCGCCTTAACAAGGCCTAGATCATACAGCAGCTGCGGCCGGAGCTCCTGGCACGTTTCCCTCGTCGTCTGAATCACATTTGACATTTGTTCATTCATATTGATCAGCCTTTGCTGTATTTGAGAGGTACAGACTTTATCCTTTTCAAAATCGGCAAGAAACATCTCGCTTTGATGCTTCAAAGAAATCATATCCTGAAGCACCGAATCGTGTAAATCCCTTGCCAAATCAGATCTCTGCTTCTCCTCAATCGCAAACATCAGCTTATTCAGCCAAGCCGGATTCGGCCCTTCCTTTTTCACATTCTCAAGATGCTCCATCAGCTCGCCGATTTTCAACACGTTTTCCAAGGAAACACTCGTATAAAACGCCAGCGTCTCAAGCCAGGAAATTTCATCGCGGGTGAGCCTGGGCGTATTTAGCATTGACAGACACAGCATGACATAAGACGTCCCGCCCCGTTCACCGATCTTAATCAAAAACCCGCGGTCGACTTCGATGATTTTGCCGATTTCGGCGATGACCTTGGAGACTTCTTTTTCATATGGAATCCAAGGGTAATCTTCCGTCTCTCCTTCCAGCAAAGAAATCGTTCCGTCGTTTTTCACTTTCAATACATGTGCTTGGCTGACAGTCAGCACATCCAGTATCGCTTGCTTCAATTCTAATAGGACTTGATTCAAAGACGTAAATGTCCGGATCATTTGCGTAAATTTAAAGATGCTGTCTTGATAGTTAAACTTCTCTGAAAATCTCTTTAAACGAAAGCGGAAGTCGATGATTTCTTTTAAATAAAAGACGCCAAGCATAATAAGATAAGTGAATACAGTGATCTTTATTGTATAAAATTCTCCTTCTTGATGTTTCAGTAAGCCTAAAATGGTGATAATAATTGATGTCGGTATGATAGCTAAAAAGCTATAATATTTAAGCCGACCAATAAGAAATTCAATATCATAAATCTTATTTGACATAAATTGATAAACCAGGGAAAGCGGAATAAGTAAAAGGAACGGCGACACTACAATTGCTGAAAAAATATAATCACCTAAAAATAGCATAGGAAGTACATAAAAAAATAAAAACGGCACCAATGCAATAAAATTTGTCAACATTAGAATCTTCAATAAGTAAGATTGTTGAGAATACTTGTATTTAACTAAAGAATAGACAATTAATGTAAATACAATAATTGCTGCAACGAAAAATGACAATAAATTTATGCTTCTAACATAATCGTTTCCAAAATCGCTCAAATACGACCCTATTTCTATTAGAACATTTATAAACGGAATTAAATATAGAAAGAAAACTTTTCTGCTAAATAATTTCTTTCCTAGTTCTTTAAAATATTGATAAATAAAATGCAAATAGCTGGTTGGAACACTTAAAAAAGTAAGTATATTAACAAACCGGCTTAACTTATCCCCTCTCGCAACTGTTCCTGCACTAACATATGCTATAGAAACAACAAGAAGAAAAATGATCAATAATAGTGCTGAAAATAGATTTTTGGATTTATTTGCTTTTAAAATAAAAAATGCGCAAACTAAACTTAAAAAATAAAATATTATTGGAATAATAAATATAAAAAAGCTGTCATAGCTGACTAAATTCAAATAATCCAGAGAATCATTCTCATATATTTTGCCGTCTCTTTCAATTGTTAAGGTTAAAACATTGGACAGCGTATACTCCTTATCCTTTTTTACCGGGACTGGACCGCCATTAATTTTATGAATGATATCTCCTTTTTTTAATTCTGCATAAGTGCCTGCTAAAGAATGTTTTTCAACTTCCACAACTTTAAGACTGTGTTCATTTATGTTCGTTACTTTTAAACCAACCAAATTATTATTAATGGTAATGTAACAAACGTATATAACAAATATAAAGCTCCACAAAATTAAAATTACAGACAGCTTATTATATATCGATTTCATATAAAAACCCCTATTTAATCAAACATCCATAATTTAGGAGCGGGACCCCATCCGGCGTCAATTCTTTTAAAACCTTCAATCAAACTTAAAACTTGATCTTGATCAACACCTAAAAGACTTGCTTTCCCAGCTATAACCTGCTCCAAAACTTCAGGATGCTGAACTAAAAAACTAACAATCTCTTGCATTAGACTCTCCTCGATTAAATTCATTTAAAAGCAAGGCAGTCAAACGTTTTTTTTCCATCTTCTCCAGCTTCAGCTCAGCAATACTCTTTTTAAATTTCTGAATAGCTAGCTGGTTCATGACATACATATACTGAGTGACACCTGCTGCCTTTAATTTTTCCTTATAGCATTTTATTTCTATATCGGCAAATTTATCCTCATCTTCAAATATATTTAACAAATCAATTGAGGCCTGATTAAATTTTCGTGTCAAATATAAGTATGCGAGTGTACGCTTCTTTTTGGCGATGTCGCTTTTTGAATCATAAAAAAGGGCTTTATAATCATTTTCGATCTGCTCTGCAATTCCCAGCTGGCAGGCGTATTCTTCGACCGTCGGATTGAATTCGCCCGTGGCCAGCATCGTACCTAACACGCACGGAAGAGCCGTCAGGGAGCCCGATTTGCGCTTGATCATGTCGAGACACTCTTCTTCAGTGGCAGGCTGGTTTTTTAGATCAGCATGCTGCCCCTGCATCGATTGCAGTGTATATTCCATTAATTTATGTAAAAACTCAGGGTCATTGGAAACAGAGCTGATCACTTTGATACCGAGGGTGTAAAGAGCTGTCGCTGCATTCAAAGCGACCGAGCGGTCCATTTTCATCCAGGGCTGGTCAGGACTGTCTTCATCCTCCAAATCATCGAATATATCAAAAGAAAGAATCAGCAGTTCAATCCCGGCTGCAAGAGTTTCCGCCGCTTCGGTATCTGTGCCGCCAAAACAGTTGTAATGACAAAAAACAAGCTCACTGAAATTCAGATGGTCTTTTGCATCAACAAAAGAATGTAAAGTCTGATTTAAGTCGCTGTTGGGAATTTCATCGTCTATAAAATGATTCATTTTTTGCTTGATTTTATGTTGATCTAGACTGAAAAGCTTAGAGATGACGCTCCCTCCTTCCTTAATATTTTACTAAAACAAATTCCTGATTGACAGAGCATTTTTTCATTTTAACAATTATATAATAATTTATCCTTTTTTTGGTTTGTAGTCAAAAAAAAAAGGACTTGTCTAAAACAAGTCCTTTTTTAAGAGGTTTTTAAATATGTGTACTTGTCGTACTGATCGATGCTTTTGTTAATCTTGCGCAAGGAGTCCTTTGTTTCTCTGATTTCATTTTCAAGCCGCCAGAGTAATTGCTTTAACTCTTCAATTTGTTGCTTTTCCACTGATTCCACACTCCTTTTGGAAGATCAATCAAATTTGTGTATAGTGAACGAGTCATAGGTATTTGATCTGTTAATTCAAGTTTAAAGGCATCTGGCCACTTTTTCACCGAAAAGATGACTAAACATTCATGCGTTAAACCGCAAACTTTCCATAGACCATAAAACCCATTCTACATGATTGTACAATAGTTCTCAAATCCTAATTGAATGTAAAAAAAATATCTTTATTTTGAAACAAAAATGTAACTTTCCATTTAAAACCCTTTCATTCCATGGATGCAGATAAAATTAGTTCGTTTTATGATCATGAGTCGAAAGTAACCCAAGTCGAAAAGCTTCAAAATGTGAAGGTTCTCAGAACGCAAACGCGGATTCAACACCGAAAAACAACGCAATAAAATATTGCGTAATTTTTCCCTAAAAAACCATTCCTTGTGCTTACACCGCAAAAACCGCAATTTGACCCGTAAAATAAAAAATGAGGTGTTCAACTTGTTTCCATGTTGCATGATCAATACTTATTGGGCGTATCCGCACCATTACTATCGCCAGATATTTCCCGAGGTCAAAACAACCATGCTTCTCCGCTCAGCAAAAGAAGCCCACAGCCTTATGGCCGACGGACAGCGGATCTTGAACAGGTTAGCCTCTTCTCAAGATTTGGCGCGAAGAATCATGACGGCTGCCCAGAGCTCGCAAAAAGAAACCGTCAAATCGTTATTAAGGCAAACCGGCATTCACAGCCAGCTCGACGTATCTTTCAATCCCGACGGCATTCACATCGTGCTAATCAATCCGTACAGCACAATGTCTCTGATTTTGCGCTGGTCCTAAAACGAAAAAAATCCGGCTTCTCGGGGAGAAGGTCCGGATTTTTTTTTTACAACAGCTTTTGGCACCAATCAATGGCTTCCAGATAGCATTTATATGCATCCTCTTTTGTCAAGCCGTCTATTTTCGAGTTGTCTTCCCATTTATTTCGTTCAATTGATTTCGCAAGCCTTAAAATTTTCCGATAGTCGTTCTCTTTGCCGAGCAAAGCCTGGCCCACTTCATCTGTCAGGGGCAGTTCACTGATCACTTCCGGTAATTCCTTATGCAAAAGTGTATCAATAAATGAAAACATTCCTGTCAGCATATAGGAAGAAGGCTGGGGACGATTTGTTTTTTTCGCCAGCAATTCGCAAAGCTTTGCGCGGATGAGCGAAATTTTCACGACTTCATTTTTGCTGGAGTTTTTTCTTTTCGTTAAATCTTTAAAGGAAAGGATGTAAATCCATCTTTTGATTTCTTTGAATCCGAGCAGCACGATCGCCTGGCGGATGCTTTTAATTTTTTGTATCGGCCGGTTGGCCGGCGAGTTCAGCAGTTTCAGCAACTGGTAAGATAGCGACAAATCCTTTTCGATAATATTTGTGACAACTTGAATATCGGGCTGTTCTTCGCTTAATTCATGCAGCAGTTCATAATAAGCATGGAAATGATATGTAATGTCCTGACCGTCGATCACGACCGGTTCGCTGAAGAAATATCCTTGAAATAGATGAAAACCGTCGGCCGCCGCCTGCTCATACTCTTTTCTCGTCTCCACTTTCTCAGCGAGAAAGGTCAAACCGTATGGACGGCAGGAATGCAGAATGCTCTGTCTTTCCGCCTGCGTTGTTTTGAAAAAATCGACCTTTAAGATATCAATATACTTCAGAAGCTGATGAAGCAGCTCTTGATGTCCGCGGTGCTTTAAACAAAAATCATCAAGGGCAATCATATAGCCGAGCCTTTTCAATTGCCTGCACCTTTCGATCAGACTCCGGGTAATCGGGACATCTTCGAGAATCTCAATCACTAGCTGATCGGGATCAAAGTACGTCGGCATTCTTGATTCTAAAAGCCCCGCCGTAAAGTTTACATAATATCTTTTGCCTTCTGTCAGTTTATCAATTCCGATGTTTAAAAAGCTGTTAATCATTAGTTCTGCCGTCGCTTGATCGCCGTCTGTTCCGGAAAACACGTTTTTTTCGCTTTCCCTGTATAAAAGCTCATATGCGACGACTTGTTCTTTTCTGTTAAAAATTGGCTGTCTGGCGACAAATACCCTCATTCCTCTTCCCCCTAGCGACTGAGGTACCTTTTCTCTAAGTATATCAAATAAATGAGCGGGTTCCTTCGACCTACGAAAAAATTCATCGAAAACATAAACTTTATATAAAAAAACAGATAATCCCCGAAGAAATTATCTGTTTCAATCCCAAGTTCCGCTCATAAACTGTCGTTTACAGGTTTATTTTTAATCCAGGCTTTTGATCGCTTTGATTTTCGCCTCATGAATCTGCTGCATTTTGTTGTTCCAGCACGCTTCGCTTAAATCAACCGGATATTCTTCAGGTTTGCTGATCCGTTTATACTCTTCCCAAAGCAACTTAAGGTTCTCCTGAACATACTGCTTAATGTCCTTAATGCACGGATTTTTATAAACGAGCTTGCCGTTTTCAAAAATCGGTTTATGGAGATCTTTGGCGTCGAAATTCGTAACAAATTTGCTGATAAACGTATGAACGGGATGAAACATTTTAAGCCGCTCCTGCTCATTCACCTTTTCATAGTCTAGAGCGATGTAATCTCCTTCTGAATGATGATTCAGCTGGTTGATGATTCTGTACACCTTTTTCTGTCCCGGGGTCGTCACTTTTTCCGGATTGGAAGAAATTTTAATCGTATCTGTCATCTTCCCGTTTTCTTCAATTGAGACGAGTTTATAAACCGCTCCAAGCGCGGGCTGGTCATAAGCGGTAATCAGCTTTGTGCCGATGCCCCAGACGTCAATTTTCGCCCCTTGAGCCTTCAGATTCATGATCGTATATTCATCAAGATCGCTTGATGCGACGACCTTTGCATCGTGAAAACCCGCTTCATCCAGCATGGCTCTGGCTTTTTTGGACAGATAGGCAAGATCGCCGCTGTCAAGGCGGATACCAATGAATTCGATTTTATCGCCGAATTCTTTAGCTACTTTTATCGCATTGGGAATGCCTGAACGGACCGTATCATATGTATCGACCAAAAACACGCATTTTTTATGGGTTTCCGCATATTTTTTAAATGCTGTGTATTCGTCGCGATAGGCCTGTACAAGGGCATGGGCGTGCGTGCCTGACACCGGGATGTCAAACCGTTTTCCGGCGCGGACGTTGCTTGTGGCATCAAAGCCGCCGATGATCGCCGCTCTCGCCCCCCACATCGCCGCATCCATTTCATGCGCGCGCCTCGTTCCGAATTCAAGCGCTGTTTCGTCTCCGATCACGCTTTTGATTCTCGCGGCTTTTGTGGCGATTAATGTTTGGTAGTTCACAATGTTGAGCAATGCCGTTTCTACAAGCTGCGCTTCTGCTAAAGGAGCTTCAATCCGCATGATCGGCTCATTGCCGAAAACGATTTCCCCTTCCTGCATGGAATAAAGCGAACCGGTAAATCTCATGCCCTTTAAAAAACCGAGAAAGTCATCCTTAAAGCCAAGCTCTTCCTTTAAGTATGTTAAATCGCTTTCAGTAAATCTGAAAGCGCGCAAAAATTCGATCGCTTTTTCCAAACCGGCAAAAACAGCAAAACCGCTGTCAAAAGGGAGCTTTCTGAAAAACAGCTCAAAGACGGCTTTTTTTTGATCAATGCCGTCGCGCCAATAGGTTTCCGCCATATTAATTTGGTAAAGATCTGTATGAAGTGATAAACTGTCGTCAGTAAACCGGTGTTCCAACCTTCATTTCTCCTTCCTCAATCTGACACTGAAGCTCCCAGGGCGTTTGCAAAGTGGGAAAGAGCCCAGTCGTGTCCATCCGGGTTAAAGCTAGCCACTGCGTTTTGATGAATGACAAGATCAAACCCTTTATTATAAGCATCTACTGCGGTATGGAGCACGCATATATCCGTGCATACGCCGATTAAATGCAGTTCTTTAATGTCTCTTTCACGAAGCTTCAATTCGAGATTTGTCCCCGCAAAAGCGGAATACCTTGTTTTTTCCATGTAATATATATGACTGTCATTTTCATGCTGTTTAAAAAGCGCGTCAAGCTTTCCGTATAAAGCTTTCCCTGATGTGCCTTTTATATTGTGGGGTGGAAACAAGCGTGTTTCCGGATGATGCAAGTCGTCGATATCATGGGCATCCACTGCGAATACGACATAATCGCCGTTTTCAATAAACGTTTCCGTCAGCTGTGTCACGGCCTCCTCAATGTTTTGAGCCGGCTCCCCGCACGTCAGCTTTCCGTCTGATGCGACAAAATCATTTGTATAATCGATGCAAATAAGAGCTTTTTTCATTGCCGCCCTCCCTGCCATTTGTATGATAGATAACATTATAACTTATCTAAACGGACAAGTGAATGGGCGATTCAGACGGAAACAGGCCGCAAGCCGCGTTGCAGGCGGATTTTTTAGAAAAAACAAAAAAACAGCCTTCAGCCTTTTTTCAATATGGAACGTTCAAAAATGTCGTCTTGTACATAAATCGATGCTTTTTCAACAGCACTCTTCGCTGCGAGGATCAACCCGAGCGGCGTGTCTGACTGCTGGTCTGAAACGATTGAAAAAGGAACCCCTTGTTTGTTTGCGGTCTTGATATAAGCCGAAAAACGCGAGTAATCGATTTCGCCGTTCAACAGCAATGTGGCATCCGAATGTGATTCGATCGCCGCGATCACTTCATCGTATGCTTTCGGACGGAGAACTTGTCCCTTTGTTAAAGCGATGATCACTCTTTCTCTTAATGAGCCTAAAAACAGCCTGCGCTCATCCGGCTTTGTTTCACGGATTCCGTGCATCCCCTGCTGCAAGTATAGATCCATTGATTGGTCGCTCATGTCTAGACCCTCCCGATTTGTCATAGTTGCAAGATTTTCGGTCTTTTTATCAGTATGGCATGAAACAGACCGGGATAAACCCGCGCTTCCCCGCCCTTATCTACATTTCCGTTACCCATTGGACGATCTTTTGAGAAAGCTCCTCCGCAGCATCTGTTTGCATGTTTTTTGCCAGCGACTGCTTCAGCTTTTGAACAAGCGGCCGCTTTTCTTCTTCATAGGAAATCAGCGCGCTCCATTCCAGTTCCGGCACAGCCACAAGCGTATGAGACTGCTTTTTATTTTCATGCAGATACACATCTGTGATCATTTTGTCTTCACTTACAATGTTTGCTTTTCTGATTTTCATATCTTGCTACACCTGCCTATCTATCTTTCTTCCCATTATACTATAAAAAACAAACAGCCTCTTTTAAAAGAGGCTGTCAGGCGTTGAATCCCTGTGTGGCATCGAATACGTCCGCATCTTTAAAGCTTGTGATGCTTCTTTTGTTATGAACCAGTCCGAAGTCGCCTACATTAAATCCTCCGCATCCTCCGATTTCGGAAGCTTGCGTCGTCTTTGGAGAAATGGCAAACACATCTCCAACGAAAATGGCGCTGTTGTCGTTAACCTCCCGAATCAGAATCGGCCCCACCATTGCGGGCATAATCCCACCTCCGCCATTGCTTTTATTAGCAGGATATGTGCCTACAGAAAAAAGGTTCTGGCAAATGCGGGCTCAAGCTTCTGTTGTCATTTCTTTTTTCGATCTCTGTCTTAAACGGACGAGGCGGACAATATTCAGCGTAAAGGCCTTCGCAAGAGCGTAGCATGGAACGGCCAGTATCATGCCGAGGACGCCTCCGAAGCTTCCGGCGCCGAGCAATAGAAGAATGATTGTTAAAGGATGTGTGTTCAGCCTTTTTCCGATGATCAGCGGCGACACCAGATTTCCGTCGATCTGCTGTACGACCACCACCACGATCACGGCGATCAGAGCTTTAGTCGGTGAATCGATAAACGCGATGATTACCGCCGGTGTCGCACCGAGAAACGGACCGACATACGGTATAATGTTCGTCACGGTCATAATTACACCGAGGATCAGCGCATATTTCACACCGGCGAACAAAAAGCCGATGTAACAGCCGATGCCGACAAACAGGCAGACGATCAGCTGTCCTTGAATATAAGCGGCAAGCGTTTCATACAAATCCTTAAAAATCTTCAGCCCTTCATTTTTATATTGATCGGGGAGAATTTTTACAGCCAAATTCGGAAAGCGGTGTCCGTCTTTCAGCATGTAAAACAGGATGAACGGGACGGTCAAGGCGATCAGCGCTATATTGGTAACCACTCCAAACACGGAAGTCAGGCTCGCTGTAATATTTTCGGGCAGATTCGTCAGAAAATCCCCGATTGATCTTTCGATTTTAGATACAGAAACAAAATCCTGATTCATCATCCATGTAAACCACTGCGTATTGGATAAATGTTTAATGAAGTTTTGAATCTGCTTGACAATGTCCGGAATATTGTTAAATAAATCGGTAACCTGCTTAGTAAATACAGGTCCGACAGACGACAAGACAAACCCGATCAAAGCCACAAACGCCAAGTAGATCAGCAGGATGGACAAGGTTCTCGGGAGCTTTTTTTCGAGAAGCCGTACGACCGGGTTAAAGATAAAATACAAAATTCCCGCAATTAAGACCGGAAAAAACAATGTCGATACAAATAAAATAATCGGCTCGAAAAGAAACGACACTTTTGTAGCAACAAACACGATCAGGAGCACCAATAAAATTTGCACCGTCCAAAAATGAGTCTTTGATTTAAACAACCTTTTTTTCCTCCCGGTTTTTTCATTACTCTAAAAACTACTATTCACACTAACGTCTGTCAACTGTTTTCCTTCCATTCATACGAAAAAGCTTTGACAGGGTTTCATTTCAGCGCCTTTTTGAGCAAAAAAGATTGACAGCTTCTTTCGTTGTAAATATAATGATTACAACGAAAGGGTGATTTGATGAAGATCAGCAGCAGATTTACGATAGCCGTACATATGTTATCCTTGATGCACGTCCGAAGCGACCATTTGACATCAGAGCAAATCGCAGACAGCGTCAATACCAATCCGGTCATCATCCGCCAAATCAGCAGATTGCTGAAAAAAGCGGGCTTGATTGAAGTAAAGCGCGGCACAGGCGGCGCGCACTTATTACGGGATGCCGGCGCCATTTCTTTGTATGATGTCTATAAAGCCGTCGAGGTTGTCGGTGAAGGCGAACTGTTTCACACTCACGAAAATCCCAATCCTGATTGCTGGGTTGGCGCGAATATCCACCAGGTTCTTGAACTTATTTTATTAAAAGCGCAAACAGCCATGGAGACTATACTCAAAGAAATTTCTATAAGAGAATTGACTGATCTGATCATCCAAAAAAAGAATGCTTCTCAATGAGGCATGATTTTTTCAACTCGTTGTAATAATATCACTTACAACGAGCGTCTGACACTGTGTTTTTTCAGCTTGTTGTAATAATATTCATTACAACGAAATAAAAGGAGGTGGGCACCATGTGATCAACACAGGCAAACCCGGATTTCCATCACATTAAGGGAGGACTTAACATGACGAAACATATAAAAGAAATCAACTGGGAGCAAAACACCAACTCTTACATTCAGCTCATACCGAATATTGAGTACACAAAAGTGGAAGACACTTCTTTGACATTACATTTGCTGGTGTACCGCAATCCAATGGATGCGTTATTTAACAGAGAAGGCAATCAGGAAACATATCCGCTGATCATTTATCTGCAAGGGTGCGGATGGGGCTGGACAAAACAGGATACAGCCGCCTTTATCCCCCAGCTGGTTCCATTTGTCGAGCAAGGCTATGTCGTGGCAAGCGTTCAATACAGAGGCAGCGGAGAGGCGGTGTTTCCGGCTCAGCTTCACGATGTGAAAACAGCGGTCCGTTTTTTAAAAGCAAATGCCGCCCGCTATAACATCGATCCCGATAGAGTGGGAGTCTGGGGTGATTCTTCAGGCGGCCATTTGGCTCTTTTGCTTGGATTGACTGAAGGAATTGAAGAATTTGAAGGGCCGGACGAATACCGTCATGTATCGAGCAAAGTCGATGCGGTTGCGGACTGGTTCGGTCCGGTCGATCTTCTGTCCATGAGCAAATATCCGTCCATCTTCGACCATGATTCTCCCAATTCGCCGGAATCCAAGCTGATCGGCGGAGCTGTTCAAGAAAACAGAGAACAGGCGGAACAAGCGAGTCCGATAAGCTATGTTCACAGGGAAGCGCCCCCCATTCTGATCATGCACGGGGATCAGGATGATGTCGTCCCTTATGAACAAAGCGTCCAATTGTTTGAAGCCTTAATAAAAGAAGGCCATGATGCCCTTATGTATAAAATAAACGGGGCCGGACATAACGGTTTTACCCAAGCTCATACCCTTGACATTGTCAAATCGTTCTTCCGCAAACATTTAAAGCCTGGAAAAGCATGAATAATGAAGGCCGGATTTCCGGCCTTTCAGTGTATATTCCTCTCTTTTGTGAATATTTTTTAAATTTTTTTCAGTATATCGGTATAAAGTTCACCTTCAGAAAATAAGATGAAAACGCTTACAAATAAACCATGAGGTGAACATGATGAAAAAAATGGTGCTGCTTATTGCCGTTTTGCTGATTTTGTATCCGCTTACATCAAAAGCGGGCTTTAAAGGCGGAGACGGCGATCCCGGCTATTGGTTCCCCGGTGATCCCGTTGAAGCTCCCGATCCCGGAAAACCGCCGCTTGTTTTTGTCCATGGTTTAAACGGTTCGTCCAGTATATGGTTTGACAAAAATGACATGTCAGAACAAGCATTTAAAAACGGTTACGATACAGCCTTTATCGACCTCCACCCCGACAAAGACATGCGGGACAATGGAGCGCTGCTTGCGTCTAAGCTTCGTGACATGTATGAACATTTCGGCCGGAAAATGATCCTCGTTTCCTACAGCAAAGGCGGCATTGATACCCAATCAGCGCTTATCTTTCATGACGCTTACAGATATGTCGAGCATGTCATTACACTGGGAACCCCCCATCACGGGTCACAGCTGGCAGACCTTGCGTACAGCAGCTGGGCCGGATGGCTTTCCGGCATTTTAGGCATGAAAAATGACGCCGTTTATTCATTGCAAACCGGTTATATGGCTTCATTCCGCGAGCAAGCCGACAGCCATCCAAACAGGGCGAAAACGCGCTATTATACATTGGCGGGCAATAAGATCGGGGGATTCGGCAGCGTATTGTTTTTCGGGGGCGTCTATTTAAACATGTTTGGCCAAAATGACGGGGCTGTCACGGAAAAAAACGCAAGACTTCCGTATGCGACAAATATGGATGCCGGAAAATGGGACCATTTTTCAATCATAAAAGGAAATATCACATTTCCCGTTTTTCTGCCTTTATTAGGAATTGAACAGCAGGCAAATCCAGCAGCATCATTATCAAAAGAGCACACGTCTTATCCGTATATCAGAGGAGGCGAGAACAAAGGTCAACAGGAAGAAGAATTTGCAGTGGAGAAAGGGGTGAAAGAAGTAACCGTTCACTGGCTGAGCAGCCATTCCTCGGGAAATATCAAGCTGACCGACCCGCACGGCAAAGCCGTCACGGACTTTGCACTGTCAAAGACAGCAGATGTATTTGAGGGCGGATTTGTTCATTCCGCTACAGTGAAGAACCCGGCTTCGGGAAAATGGACGATCTCGTCTTCCGTCAAGCAGAAGGAAGCCTATTTATTCGTCGCCACATTTGACTCTCCGCTCGACCAGCAGATTCAAAGGACGGTGAACACGCAAGCATCAGGCCTGGCAAATGTGAAAACCGCCGTCCGTTCCATCCGTTATGAAAACGGAAAGCAGGTTGAGAAAAAAGAGCTCAAATCCGTATCAGCAAATGGACTCCGGCACAGCCTTTCATTCAAAAAAGCGGGCATGTATTCGGTGACGGTCGATCTCTCTGGAAAAACAGCGGACAACGCGCCGTTTAACCGAACGATCATCAGATCAGTTTATGTAAATGACAAAGGGCAGAGGTTTGAACATAACCCTTTGCACCCTTAAACCGTTTTTTTCATGGGTGAACAGGATTTATCCACCATATGATCAAGCTGTTTGATTTTTTTCAGCGCAAGTTCATGATCGATTGTGCGGTAGTGATGATGTCCGCCTGGTTCTTCATCAAGCTCATCCGCCTTTTTGACAATCTGCTGCAGCTTGTTTTTATCAAGGTCGCCTTCAGGCAAATATGAGTCGGTATGAAGCAGAATCGCCAGAGCGATCTCTTTTGCCGCTTTCGGCTCCTCGCCCAGCCGGATCAAAAGCTTGTGGGCGCGTTCCGCTCCCTTTATGGCGTGAATGTCGTTCTGTCTGTACTTTTCATAATCCCATTGACCGTCCGTGTACCATTCATAATGTCCGATATCATGCAAAAGAGCCGCTTTTGTCGCTATATCGGGATCGATTCCCGCTTTCACCGCCAAGCGGTACGCATGGTATGCACAAGCGATGGCATGGGCGACGCCTGAACGCCTTAAATATTTTTGTGCGATTGGATGGGTGAATACATCCATTAATGTTACGTTTCTCATGTAAACCCCTCCTTTATATATTTTTAGAATCCTAACATATTTTTGCGGAAATCTCAATTGATCTGACACATCATAAATGAAATTTCCGCATCTGCTTATGTTGGATAGCATCCGCGGCCCGTCCGGGGCTGCTGTTTTTTTGTGGCGTTCGCTTGGCATATTGATATCATTGAAGTGATGGTGAAAGGAGCAAGGAAATGATGACCACATTCGGAGTAAAAGAAGAAGGCATAGAATATATATGGAAGCCGGCTGTTTACGGCCTCATATTCAATGATCAGAAAATCGCCGTTGTGCAAACAAAAGACGGGAAGCTGTTTCTCCCCGGAGGCGGAATCGAACATGGTGAGACACATGAAGCTTGCTTAAAAAGAGAAGCCCGTGAAGAAATCGGAATGGATATTACGATCGGCAAGTTCGCGGGATGTGCGCGGCGCTATTTTTTCTCGCCAAATGAAGATCGATATATCCTGAGCGAGGGGTATTTTTATTTGTGCGAGATAGGCAAGCAAGTGGGCAGACCGACCGAGGAAGACCATGAACTCAAATGGATCGGCACACGCCGGGCAATTGCCGATTTATTTCACGAACACCAGAGCTGGGCGGTACATGAGGCATCAACATTGCTGCAAACATAGCAAAAAGGACCTTGGAAAAGGCCCTTTTTTTATAAAAACTGTTTGATGTCATACACTCTGCCGTTTTCAAAATCGGTCTCAAGCAGATCGAGCAAAACACCGGCAACAAAAGACGTGCTTCTCAGCTTTCCTTCTGTTTGATAATTTTTAAATCGTTCAATTTCATGAAAGTCTTGTTTCGATGATGAGCGAATGACTGCCTGCATGCCGGTATCCATAATCCCCGGTGAGAAAGAAATCACCTTTACCGGATGTCGCTCATCTTCCTGTTCATAGCCGAATGTTTTCGTGAACATATCAAGCCCCGCCTTTGAGCTGCAATAGGCGCTCCAGCCTTTATAAGGGTTTTTTGCCGCGCCTGATGATATGTTAACGATCGCTTTTTTGCCCGGAAATTCTTTCAGCCATTTTGCAAACAGCTGGCTGAGGATCACCGGCGCCAATAAATTCAGGTCATAGTGGCGTCTCAGTTCCTCCCGGCCGGCTTCCCCCGCGCGTTTGATCGGTTCCACCATTCCCGCGTTGTTGATCAGGGTGATGGAAGAACAATCAGAGATTTGTACCGAATCCATTAATTTCTGAAACAGCTCTTCCGTTTCAGCCAGTTGCGTCAGATCGGCCTCGTGCTGTATCAGCCGGTCATGACGGATATCGGATTTGCTGCGGGAGAAAGCGTGCACAACATGGCCTTTCTCTAAAAGGCCTTTGGCAATCGCTTCACCGAGGCCTTTTGACGCCCCCGTTACAATGGATAAATGCATGTGGATTTCCCTCCTTATCCATCATTGTACTGATTCAGGCGCTCTTTTCTCAAGCGGCTGCCTCTGGTGATCAGGCAGAAATGCCGCCAGCAGGTAAACGGCAGCTGTCAGAAAACTGAACGATTCCCATACGATAAGCTGAAAAAAAGCTCCTGATATAAGGAGCCATTTTAAGCCCGGACCGCCCCGCTTTCTTAAGATCATCACGAAAGCGAACACGATGATGCCTAAAGCCAAAAACGATCCAATAATGCCAAAGCCGGTATGAAAAAAGGCCGTCATCGCCTGGTCGTATTCCTCCCTAAGGGAAGGAAACAGCCACAAAACGGCCCCCAATGTAAAAACAATGGCAAACAAACTGATCATGGCTTCCAACAGATATAGTCCATTCGCGGCAACAAGAACGCATAGCCAGATGATTGATAACCCAAAAGCAAGTGAAACAGACAACAGCTTGTAAAACCTCGGATTTTTCATGAGAACAGCTCCTATTTTTTCTGCTGTCCCGCAATCCGCGGAATCAAAAAGAACAGACCTGCGATGCCGAGAAGAATAAGCACGCCGTAAAGGATCGGCAGGATGAGCGATTGCTGATCGGTGCTGTCCGTATCTTCCTTTCCAAGGCGTGAGGGTTCAGAATCAAATGACAGGTTAAGCTGTTTCAACTGTGCCACCACCGTGTTTGGTTCATCTGATGTGACCGTAAATATTTCTTTCAGCTCTTCTTTTGGATCAAGTTTGTTCGTTTCTTTAAAAGAAAAGTTCTTTAATTCCTCCGGGATGGTGATATCTCCCTTGTATTCAGGCTCTTCCTCCTGAATGTAGTCTGTGTTGACTTCGATGTCCTGTCTTTTATATTCATTTGGCTTCACATCAACATTATCAGTCTCTTCCGCTTTCACGAGCGGAGTGAAAAGAAAGAAGGAGAGCATGATCGCCATGATCCCCTTCTTTCCCCAGTTTGCATTACGCCTCATGGTCAATCTCGCCTTCTTCTGTTTTTGCTTTTGCAATCTCAACAACAAAAGGAACAGCCAGCACGACAGCCGCAACTAACACCAAGGCTCCGATTCCGAGAGCAAACAGATCTCCAGTGCCATATTGAATCGACATATATACCTTTGATACCGGATCATTAAAACTGAAGTTCGGCATCGCCAAATCGAGCAGCGGCGCAATGTAGAACAAAATCAAGGCGGCCGTTGCCACGCCTCCAGGAATGGATCCGAGCATGAATGCCGTACGGATAATCGCAGAGCTTGCGATAAGCAGCAAGATCGTAAAGATCGTCCACATCACTGCCTGGTCGTCAGCAAGTGAATAGACATTCAAGCCGAACAGGCTGATCATCAGGCCGACAATGAGATTGAGAATGCCGAACAGCGCGCCTCTGACAAGCAGCGGTGCCTTTTGATAGTGATGGCTGAAATAGCCGATCAAAAGACTTGAGATCAAGACAATCACGAGAATCACGACCGGAGGAATATTCTGCGCTTTAGACTCCGGAACGTCCCCGCTGATTTTCACCGGATTTGCCAGATAGTCGTATACATACGTGTCATTGCCTCCGAACGCATTGCCGAGAACGCCGTACACATCACTGCGGACGAGTTTGGTGGAATTCACGTTTTTGCCCCAGTTCGAATTCAGCGTATCCGCTTTTTCCTGTACATCGTTTACACTTTGCTGAATGTTGTTTGTGTAATCGATCACACCGGATTGATGTTCTGACAATGCACCGAGCATATCTGACAAGCTGAGAATGTCGTTTCCAAGCGTATCCTGCATGCTGAGTACAACAGTTCCGTCCGTTGCATCCCCTTCCATTACGGCCGATCCTGCACCTGCCGGATTGCTCAGCTGCTCAGTGACGGCATTTGCCCGCTCTGAAATCGAGTCAAGCTCATTCATGATTTCATCTTGTTTTTCTTTAACGAACGTTTCATACTCTTTCACAAAATCGGTCATACCCGTTGTGTATGCTTCAACATCTTCACTTGTGGCGAGCATGTTGTTTTTTAGGGTTTCCCATTTTGTGTTTTCGTCGACACTAACTCTGAGGACTGTGTCGACTTGATTTTTGCTATTTTGGAGAACTCCATCATCAAGCTCTGTCCCTGCTTTATATCTTCCAGTTATTGTGGCATGGTAAATAGATAATAGATTGTAGTAATCCATTAAATTATTAATATTTCTATTAACAAAAATATCATTTTCGAATGCCTGTCTTACCTCATCTTTTAATTCATACGTCTGTAATTCTGTTTCGAGATCTATTATTTTATCATATATTTTTTGAAAATCGTTGTCTCTATCAGTTTTAATTTGGTCAATCTCTATATTTAGATTTTTTACAGTTTCATTTAAACCATCGATTTTATCATTCAGTTTTTTTATTTTTTCATCTAAATTATCAATTTTTTTCTTAAGTTCTTCGTTATGTTCTTTTGTTTTTTGATCAATGTTGGATTTCACACCTGCAATATTGGAAGATATGGTATTTAACTCTTTTTTTAACTCCTCAAGATTATTACCGTCTTGATCACCCGGATTTTCTTCTGAAGGAGTCGGATCTTCATTTGTGGTATCATCAACATTATTTCCACTGTCTGTCTGCTGTCCATCTTCATCTGAATTATTCGATTTGTTTTCATCTGTTTGTCCATTACCTGCTGGATCTGTTGACGTATTATCTTCTGCTGTTCCATCGTTTTCACCAGGTGAAGGAGATTCAGGTTCTTCTTTATTAGGTACTTGAATGTTATTAGACAAATCCTCTAATTCTTTTGAAATCTTTTCTAGTTCATTCGCTTCATCATCTAAATTTATTTCTATATTTTTGTTGTCTTCATCATCTCCGGGTTCTTCTTTTCCATCATCCCCTGGTTCTTCTTCTTTCGGCGTTTCATTATTATTTGATTCAAACAATTTTTCACGATTCTTTAGCATAGGTGTTTCAATTTGATTTAAAGTGTATTGTCTAGCCTGTTTTTTATATTCAGAAATCAGAGCGCTCTGTATCGTGCCGATCTGGCCAAGCTGCTGCTGCGGTATCTGATCATACCGGTAGTCTTGAAGCTCCTTGTTAGATCTCGCAGCCTCGCCAAATTGCGTCTGCAAATTCCCAAACGCAGTGGTCATGCCGTTCATTCTTTGGGCGAAGGTGCTTGATGTGCTGGCTTGTTTTTCATTGATGGACGTCAGACCCGTTTGGATTTGCTTTTCGCTGTCCGCCTGGGCGGCCATCAGCAGTTTTGACTGCTCCTGTTGGTATTTTTTATATTGATTGACGTTTTCGACAAAACCGTCCAATTGTTTTTTGGTTTCCTCAACGCCTGTGCTGCGGTCTTTTGAGGTGTCTTTCGTTTGGTTGATCGATTCTTTCAGGCTGTCGATCATTTCTTTTTGTCTTTCCACCTCGCCGGCCAGGTTGTTTGAGCTCGGCTTGTAAAAGTTGTACATCGCGTTTTGGAACTCTGATTCTTTGTCTACGATATTGTCAAATTCATCTCTGACATCCTTCATTCTCAGCTTGACGATATTCCAATACAAGGAAGACATCTTTTTGCTGACAGACTTTTGGGCGTCCTGAAGCTCGCGCTGGACTTTTTCCTTGTTGACGGCGTCAAGCTGGGCTTGAACTCGGAAATCCAATTCCGCTTTTTGCGGTCGCTTATGATTGTAGCTTAAAATATTGTTCGTAAAGTCTGATGGAATGTAGACAATCGCATCATATTTTTTGTCGGCGAGTCCGCTTTCGGCGGTGCTGCGGCTGACGACCGTCCATTTATAGTCGGGCCGTTCAGCCAGTGCAGCCGAGATATCGCGGCCGAAATACACTTTTTTCTCGTCGTTTCCGCTGCCTTGATCGCTGCCGATATCTTCATTGACAACGGCGATTTCTTTCGTCTCATTCGACACTTTTTTCGTCGGATTCTCTCCGATGAAATGGAAAAACAAGACGGGCAGCAGTATGACGATCAGCACGGCGCTGATGATTTTCAGCGAGCTTTTCTGTTGTTCCGTCATTTCATTTTCTTCCTTTCTACAGAACATAAAGGAATTTGAATTTTCCTTTCCTTGCCGTTTTCAACAATGTAACCGAAGCCCGGCTGAATTTCCGGCTCCTGCCGTTCGTACGGGAGCTGAATCAGATTTTGCTCGGACTTTTTCATCAGCAGGACGGCATGTCTGACTTGTTTGACCTCGCTCGTTAATGAATCATACCCTTTTGTAAACTCGTTGTGGTTTCCGGCAGGGATGAAGTGGAAACCAAGATGGGCGTATGATTTCATAAACATGGCCATCCTGTCTTGGATCGATGCGTCAATTGTTTGCTGGAAGCGTGAAATTCCGTCAACGATAAAGACCATCGGCGAGAAGTCAAGCTTTGCGGTTTCCCCTGATCTGACCGCTTCCACGTACATCGCTTCCCTTGTCCGGCAGATTTCCTCCGCCTCAGACAGCCAAAGCAATATATCGTCCTTTGTCTCAAGATAGCTGATCTCATCTTCTGTTGCGTATTGGGACAAGCCGCGGTCAATCGAATCAAACACGGCAATTTTTTTCGTATCATGGTCAAGCAGATGTTCAAGCATGATTTTGATGACGTTTGTTTTTCCGCGCTGGGTCTGTCCCATGATGAGACAGTGTTTGTTTTTCTCTAGGTTAAAGTAGACAGGCTCAACCGTCTCTTCATCAAGCCCCATAGGGATGAGTCCTCTCTCAGGCTGCAGCGGGTAATCCCTCATGAACTGCGTCACGGAAAGCTCGAGCGGCAGCATTGGCACCGGAGCCGGCTTTCTCATGCCTTGATAGCGGTCCGCGATGGCCTGAATATCCGCTTTGATCTGTTCAAACAGTTCGAGATCGTTCTCTGCCTCAACAGGCATAAACATTTGTGCGAAATACTGGCTCTCTTTATTGATAATGACCCGTCCCGGTATCGGTTCAAGGCTGTACTCAGGCCTTCCGATAATCGAATAAGCTTCAGACTGATCAAGCAAATAGTGGACGACCCTTGTTTTCAGGTTGTTCAAGAGCGATTGCCTGATCGCGTTGACTCTTGTCGCCGTCAGGATTAAGTAAATTCCCAATGACTGGCCGTCGCGGGCGAACTGAATGAATTCCTGTTCGAGCTCATGCATCTCATCTTTGATAATGTCAAAGTTGTCAACCGTGATAAAGATGAACGGCAGCTTTTCTTCATTCAGCGCATTGTACATCTTGATGTGGCTGATTTCTTTCTGACGGAAGAGATTTTTCCGGTGCTCGATTTCCTCTTTGATCCGGGCCATAAATTTTTCGATTTTTCTTGTCTGGTCCATGAGGAAATAATCGGCCGTATGCGGAAGTCTCGCAAGCGGCAGAAGCGTTCCGTTTCCAAAGTCAAAGATGTAGTTGTGCAGCTCCCCAGGCGTGTATTCAGCCGCAAAGCTCATCAGGAAGGTGATGGCGCTGAGCGATTTTCCGTAGCCTGAAGACCCGACGATTCCGATGTTTCCGTCCTCCATCATGCGATAGCTGATCGGCTTCTGGCTTTGCTTCTCAGGTTCATCGATAAAGGCGAAGTTGAACGTATCGGCTTCATCCGACGGATAACGCGTTTTGGGAATGCGCTCCTCAAGCGGCGGCAGCCAAGGACTTGGGAGTTTTTCGATTCCCATTTCCCCCTGAATCTGCTCGATTTGTTCAACGACGGCGGAAATTTCCGTCTGCACTTCTTTTTTCGCCGACTGATCGGCATCAACGTCTGACAATGGAATCAAGCCGGTATCCGTTACGATCGCGACTTCATCCTCTGTTCCATATGCGTCTTCCATGTAAGGCGCACCGCTCCACGCAGACTGGAACAGCTCGTATACTTCGTTGTTTCCGACCTGCAAATAGCCGCGACCTGTCACCGTGATGGTCGCCGCGTCCCCGTTTTTGAGGATCTCTTTACTGTCGTTTGCGTCCTGCACTTTTAAGGCCACTTTAAATCTGGAGTTACTCCAGATCTGGTCATCGATGATGCCGCCCGGCTTTTGCGTCGCCAAGATTAAGTGCACCCCAAGGCTTCGGCCGATCCTTGCCGCACTGACAAGCTCGCGGATAAATTCCGGCTCTTCGCTTTTCAGCTCGGCAAACTCATCGGATATTAAGAATAAATGAGGCATCGGTGTTTTTGCTTTTTTCTGTTTATACAGCTTCGTATAATCATTGATATGGTTGACACTGTACTGATCAAAAAGGCGCTGCCTTTTCTTCAGCTCGCTTTTGATTGACGCCAGGGCGCGCGCACTGAAGTTTTTGCTGCCTTCGATGTTCGTGATCGTTCCTAGCAGATGGGGAATGTTTCTGAACGGCTGCGCCATTCCGCCCCCCTTATAGTCGATCAGCAAAAAGGCGACCTCATGCGGATGGAAGTGAACAGCCAAAGACAAAATATACGTCTGCAAAAATTCACTTTTCCCCGAACCTGTTGTCCCCGCAAGCAGCCCGTGCGGCCCGTGCGCTTTTTCATGCAGGTTCAAATAAACGATGTCCTCTTTCCCCTTATAACCGATCGGTACCGCCAGCGATTTAGCCGACTCGCTTGTCAGCCATTTTTCTCTGATGGCGATATCATTGACTTCTTTTGCATGGAACAGCTCGAGAAACGATACGGTTTCAGGGATTGAATTTGTCATGCCCATCTGGTGATCAAGCGTCCGCAATGTCCGTGAAAAGATTTCATTATCTTCTCTTTGATGATCATCCAATTGAAAAGGGATCTGGACGGCTTTCTTTTGCTTGATCAAAATATCGCCCTCATGCTCAGTAATATAACGAACAAGGGTATGAATGTTTTCTGACAGGCTTTCCTTTGTCTCTGCCGCAACAATCGTCGAAACGCCGAGATGTTTTTGCTTACCTTCCAAATATTCGAGAATGACGTGCTCTGCGATCAGCTGCTGATTTGTAATGATAAAGACGAAGTGCGGTCTGAACCGCGTTTTTTCTTTGTTTTCATCCAAATCGCGCTCTCTTAATATCTCATATATGCTGGAGAGAAGCTGATCCCTCGTCTGTTCGTTGTAAATAAAGCCTTTCGCATATGTATGCGGAAGCTGAAAATGCGGAAGCCATTTCATCCATTCCCAGTCTTTGTACTCCGCTTCATCAAAAATAAACACAAAGCGCAGATCATGATAGCTGTGGAAAAAAGCCAGCTGTCCGACAAGCTGATGAATTTCATTTTTTACAACAGACAACTTTCCGACGACACCCATCGGGCCTTCGGCAAGGTTCACGGTAACCGGAGCATTTCTCAGTTCTCTGTAGACCTGCTCTATTTTTTGCGTTTGTTCAAGAAGATCGTCTGTATCGCGGTTTGCCAAATCCCCTCCGTTCAAATTGATGTGATAGGAGGAAGCAACCGTCCCCGTTCCAAGGCGGATCTGAAGGAAATCCTCGCTTTCAATCGATTTTTCCCAAATTCGGCCGCTGATTTCCCGTGTTAAATATTTCATTCTTTCAAATGAAGGGAAATGAAAGTTCAGGACAAACTTTTGCCTTTCCGCAAGCTCATGCAGCTCTTTCTTTTTATTTTCAAGATAGAGGGTGTAGACCCTCTCCCTTTTCTCTTCGCGCTTTTTGCGCTGGTTTTTGTCGCGGAAATACTGCACCGTTGATGTAATCAGCGTCATCATAAACATCGCCAGCGAGACGAGGATAAAAATCCCGCGCGGCTGGATGAGCGCCACGATTCCCATGACGACCAGCATGACAATTGGAGGAAGGATCATCAGCCATAATCCTCTGTTGTCATTGTCGCTTTCCTGCGCAGGGAAGCTGAATGAGATTTTGTCATCAGGCAGGTCATAGATCATTCTCGGCGGCCTGCGATATTGCGGGTATTTGTTTTTCGTTTCAGAGCTCGGTTTTACCGTTTGCTCCAAAGCGGTTTCGAACGGCTCACGCGCGTTGATTTCCAAAAGATCGCCTTCAATGATCCGGAAGGTATTCAGCCCGAATAAGATTTCATCTCCGTTTTGCAATGAGGCGGGCGCGGTTATTTTTTCGCCGTTCATATAAACGTTAGCGCCATTTGGAATGACGTTCCATTGATCTTCAAGTCTGATGATTGAGAACGTTGCCTGATTCCCGAAGAATGGATCCATCTCAGAGAAATAGACGTCAGCTTCCTGATCATGGGAGGAAATCGCGATTTCCTTTCTTTCTCCTAAATAATAAACAGGGGCGCTTTCCTGTTCCTCGGTTAAAAAGAGGACCAGTTCTTCCTTCCCGTCCTTTACTGCCGCTTTTTCGCCAAGCTTCAGCAGAAAGGCAGGCTCCTCTCCTTGAGACACGCTGTAAGCGTCGGCATCCCTTTGCTTGTCCAGCGTCACCGGACCTTTTTCAAACGGAAAGTGGCGGATGGTGACGGAATGCCTCAGCTCAGGGCCGATGGTCAGCGTGCGGGTGCTGGGATGATCCAGCTTTACGTTTTGATAGTTTTCGCTATAAAAAATCCATAACAGATTCATTTTTCCGCCTCCTGCAAACAACAGGTTTTATTTTATTTGTCATCTTTTTTCTTGTTGTCTTCCTTTTCTTTTTTTTCCTTTTCTGCCTCTTGCTTTGCTTTTTCAGCCTCTTGTGCGGCCTGCTGCTGGTCAGCAGAAGTCTGCTCGGCTTCTTCGGCGTTTTCCGCTTTTTTTCGTCTCTCATTCACTTGTTCGAGTTCTTTTTCAAGCGGTTCAAGCTGTTTTTCTCTTTCTTCGCTCGACAATTTGTCATTCGCTTTGATTTCTTGCTCATATTTGATAATCGCATAGCCGATCCAGCGGTCATCCTCCAACAAGTGGGCCGTTTCTAACGCTTCCTTGTTTTCACCCCGGCCAATTTCAATGAAATACTGGAAATACTTCGGATCGGCCTGAAGCGTAAGCAAATTCAGGGCGACTTCCTGTCCGTTGGCTTCCTTCAGCACATTGTCAACCGCCGCATAAGAATAAGCAAGCTGGTATTGAACAGACTCCGGCATTTCACCGGCATCATATTTATCAAGCGTGCTGATGACTTTGCTGTATTGTTTATTTAAAAAGTAGCGGTTGCTGTCAATAAACGCTGCCTGCTTCGGCTGGATAAAGAACAGTGAATAAAATGAAAATAAAACGGCCGGTATTAAGCATATAATGAGTCCCAATCCTATGTATCTTTGAACCTTCCATTTCTTCTTCGGAAGATGGACAAGCGTTTTTTCTTCGGCATCCAGTTCATCGATCTTCGTTTTGATGAAGGCTTTTAATTCACCGTATGTTTTGCTTGAGATGATGCCTTTGGCCTCGTCTGAGAACTTTATCGTTTCACTGTATTTCAAATAATCTTCAAAGGAAAATTCCCAGTCGACGGCCAGCGCCGCCGCCGCTTTCACTTCATTAAACAGTCTTTCTTCATCGTTTTCGTATGGCGGAATGCTTTCTTTCACTCCATAATGTAAAAATGCGGGGGTGAGTCCCTTGTCAAAGACAATGTTTTCCGGTGCCGCGATCAAGTGCAGCCTGTTGACTGAATGCTCTTCAACAGCCTTGACGAGCTGATAAGCAAACAGCCATTTGCTTTTTTTATTTTTCGTTTTCAAATGGCGAAATGGCTTGTATTCTGACGGAGGCTGAATCGAAATTTGGACTTCATCATCGGTCATAACGGTTTCCTTTTTAAAGGAAGGATTGACTTCTTTGATGACGTTTGCTTCCAAACCGTTTACAAGATTGATTTTTTCTCTTTGAAAACGAATGATATAAGTGTCGTCTTCTTTCGTCATGACCGCCTCTAATTGATTTTCCAGATACGTTTTCTTTTTTTCTGTCATTCATCCAGATCCTTTCATAGTATTTCCAGACGGTCACCTGTCGTAATCCCGCAGTCGGCTAACGTGTATTCGCCTGAAAAAACGGCATCTTTATTCGTCACCCTTACCCAGTACCCTTCGCGCGGAGGCAAGGGGATGCTTTTGGCTTGCCATGCGATATCGATGACCTTTTTAACAGAATGGTAATCTGACAGTCTGAGATCAAAAGCGCCGCCGTCATAGTGCTTTAAATCGATGGTAATGTCGACGTACACAGTTCATCACCTCTCAATAGAAAAAGCGCCGTCATCTTCTTTTGAATTAGGCGCTTCTCTCGTTCTTCTAATCTGTAATTAGCCGCGGATTTGGCTAGCGATGTCTTGGTCAGTGCTTTCAAGAGTGTTAGCAGTCTGATGAAGCTGTTTGGAGACGTCACTTAGAAGTTCAGCCATTTTTAGAAAAGAAGGTCTTAGCTCTTGATATTGCTCTGCGAATGCACGGCTTGATTCACCTTCCCACATATCCTGAAGCTGATTGATCATTTGATCAAGACGCTGGTTTACCTGTTCAGTTACATCTCCGCTTTCCTTTTGATATCTGTCAGCCATTTGCCGGAGTTCCGCCGGCGTCACACGAATGATTCCTGACATATTCCTTATACCTCCTGCGCTATTCGCCCTAGATATGGGCTAAATAACTTATTTTTTTGAACGTTTTTATTATAAAAACAAGATTGAGGCACAGTCAAACAAATCTGTTGTAATTTTACAAAATGAGTCTAAAGGTTTATTGTTCCTCTATTTCCAACCAACTAAAATTATAGATATCTAGTAAAAATATCTCAATTTCAAGTACCGGTACGGATCAGATCAAAAGACATGGTTCTAATAGACTATTCAGGAAGACGCGGTTTGAACCCGAACAGACCATAGTAAAAAGGGTGGATCACATAATAATGAAGGAATTTGGATAGCAAAACAGCCCGCCCCCGTCTTGAGGCAGGCTGTTTTTGCCGATCAGCCGGCTTTTAGCTCAGCATCCTTTTCCTTGTTGTAATGGTGTAAAAAGAAATCGTCGGTTTCTGCGCGGATGACTTTCCATAGCAGAATAAGAGCCACAAGGTTCGGGATCATCATGATAGCGTTCGCCATATCCGCGAAAGCCCAGACGGTGTCCAGGCTTGCCACGGCTCCGTAGTATGCCGCAAACACATACACGATCCGGTAAATCGGCACCCATTTTAAACCGACCAAATATTCCAGACATTTTTCTCCATAAACATACCAGCCGACAATTGTCGAGTAGCCGAAAAAGATGACTGAAAATGTGACGATGTATTTGCCGGCCGCTCCTAATGAAGAAGCAAACGCCGCGTTTGTCAGTGCGCCTGCATCAAGGGACGCATCATGTGCAACGCCTGAGATCAATCCGCCTGAAGGATCCCAAAAGCCCGTAATAATCAGCACAAGCCCGGTCATTGTACAAACGATCAACGTGACAATGAACGTTCCCGTCATCGCAACCAGGGCCGATTTAACGGGATGGTCGGATTTCGCGTTTCCTGCAATCAAAGCCGCTGTTCCGAGACCCGCTTCATTCGAAAAGATCCCTTTTGACATTCCGTTTCTGATCGCTTCTGAAACAACCACACCCGAAAAGCCGCCCGCTGCTGAAACAGGGTTGAAAGCATGGTGGAAAATCAGCTGAAACGCCGGGATGATTTGATCATAGTGCATAAAAATAATGATCAGCGAGCCGCCGATATAAAGGATCGCCATAATCGGCACAAAGATGCTCGCAACAGCACTGACACGCTGAAATCCGCCGAAAATAATCGCCGCCGTTAATACGGCGAGAATAAGGCCGATCACCCAGCCGGGAATTGCAAAGCTTTGAGTAACGACTTCAGAAATCGTATTGGATTGGACCGAGTCTCCGATTCCAAATGAAGCGAGCACACCTGAAAGCGCGAATAAGACGGCAAGCGGCTTCCATTTCTTCCCCAGTCCTTTTTCTACATAATACATCGGTCCCCCGGAGTATTCCCCGCGTTCATTTTTGACCCGGTATTTCACCGCCAGCAGCGCTTCACTGTATTTGGTGGCCATGCCTAAAAGGCCGACGAGCCACATCCAAAACAAAGCGCCCGGTCCCCCGACTGTAATCGCCGTTGCCACGCCGGCGATATTGCCGTTTCCGATCGTTCCGGCAAGGGTCGTCATCAAAGCTTTAAAGTTGCTGACATCCCCTTCTGCCCCGGACGATTCTTTTTCTTTCCCAAAAGCGAGTTTAAATGCATATATTAATCTTTTAAATTGCAGCCCCCGCAGCACCATCGTCAGAAAAATTCCGGTGCCGACAAGCAGGACAATTCCAGGTACTCCCCACAAAATTCCGTTGATTTTCTCTAAAATAAACACTCTTTCCTTCTCCTCTTAATTGCATGCCGTCTCATCATTTATGAAAATTAATAAATGAACTCCAACTTTTTTGTTGATTTTCACAAACAACTATAACCATAATAAAAGTAAGATGGGTATATGTCAAAAAATTTTTTTGCAAACATAAAGTAGGGGTTTTTTATGAACAATCGAATGAATCCTTTTAAATACAACTATGACCGTCTGGAAGATGTCGCAGATCATATCAGCGAAGTGCTGAACTGTCCTATTACAATCGAAGATGTCAATCACCGGCTCCTCGCCTACAGCACACACAGCGACTATACCGATCCGGCGAGAACCTCGACGATTATCGGCCGCCGCGTTCCTGAAAAAGTAATCAACAAGCTCTGGAAAGACGGGACCATCCCCGCTCTGTTGAAAACGGACGAGCCGATCAGAGTAGAACAAATCGATGAAGTCGGACTGAGCAACCGCGTGGCGATTTCAATCTGGAAAAACAGCGAAGTCATCGGATTTATTTGGGCGCTGGAAAGCCATAAAACACTCTCTGACGAAGAGCTGCATCTATTGAAGCTTGCAGCTGAATCCGTAAAAAATAAGCTTTTGCCTTATCAGGTCCGCAAAAGAAAAAACGAACAGCGCAGCCAGGAGTTTTTCTGGAAGCTGCTCACCGGGCACATATCAGAGGAACAGGAAATCGCAGACGGCTTTCACCAGCTCGGCATCAGGGTCCCATCTTCTTATTCCGTTTTGATCGTCCGCCTGAAAAGCGAAATTGAGGAGAAAACCGAAAAACAGCTCAATTATTTATTGGAAACGACACAGCAGGTGCAAATTCTTCTGACAACGCTCGACTACAATGAGCTGATCATCCTCGCTTCTCCGAAAACAGGGGAAAACGGACAGCCCTTCAACGATTTAAAACAATTTGCCGTCAATATCCAAAAACAGCTTGAAGAACGCTATAAGCTGCATGATTGTACCTTGTCGATCGGCGGAATATATGAATCGATCACGCGCGTTCATCAGTCATACCAGGAAGCGCTCTCGGTTTTAAAGGTGAAAGAGCGGTTTGCTGCAGAAACGAAGCACCTTGTCAGTTTTTCTGAGCTTGGCATTTACCAATATCTTGACGTGCTTGCCGAAAAACGAAAGCATGACAGCTATCCCAACTATTCTTTGACACGGCTTGAGGCGTACGACAAGGTACACCATTCCAACCTAGTCGAAACCCTTGAACAATTCATCGAATGCGACAGCAATGTAAACACCGCCGCCAAAAAGCTGAACATTCATGTCAATACATTAAACTACAGGCTCAAGCGGATTAGTAAAATCGCAGAAATCGATTTGAAAAACATTAACGAGAAATTCTCGATTTATCTTGAAATCAAGCTGCAAAACATGCATTTGTGAAATTCCACAAATGCATGTTTTTTTATTTTTCTAATCAAACAAAGAAAATTCAAAAAAATCAATATAAACTAAAGTAACAGAAGTTTTCCTAAAAAAGGAGGAGCGATTCGCGATGATAATCGGGGTTCCAAAAGAAATTAAAAACAATGAAAACAGGGTGGCTTTGACGCCTGGTGCAGCTTCACAGCTGATCGCCGCAGGGCACCGCGTCATCATAGAAGCAAATGCCGGTGCTGGAAGCGGTTTTGACAACGAAGATTATGTATCTGTGGGAGCCGAAATCGCCGAACAGGCGAAAGCCGTCTGGAATGCAGCCGAGATGGTGATGAAAGTAAAAGAGCCCCTTCCGGAAGAATATCCGTATTTCAGAGAAGGCTTGATCTTGTTCACTTATCTGCATCTGGCAGCAGAGCCTTCCCTGGCTGAAGCGCTGAAACAAAAAGGCGTGACTGCCATCGCTTATGAAACGGTGAGCGACGGGCGCTCTCTTCCTTTGCTGACGCCGATGTCGGAAGTAGCCGGACGGATGGCTGCGCAAATCGGCGCGCAGTTCCTTGAAAAGCCAAAAGGAGGAAAAGGAATCTTATTAGCCGGGGTTCCCGGTGTGGCGCGGGGAAAAGTGATCATTATCGGCGGCGGCGTTGTCGGCACAAACGCCGCCAAGGTTGCAGTCGGTCTTGGGGCGGACGTGACCATGATTGACCTGAATGCAGACCGGCTGCGCCAGCTTGACGATCAGTTCGGCCATCAAATTCAAACGCTCATGTCCAATCCGGTCAATATCGCCGACGCTGTGGCTGAAGCAGATCTTCTCATATGTGCAGTGCTGATCCCGGGCGCCAAAGCTCCGACTTTGGTGACGGAGGAGATGGTGAAGCAGATGAAGCCGGGCTCCGTGATCGTCGATGTCGCCATCGACCAGGGCGGCATTGTGGAAACGGTCGATCATATTACGACCCATGACAACCCGACCTACGAAAAACACGGAATCGTCCATTACGCCGTCGCCAACATGCCGGGGGCCGTGCCGAGAACATCTACCGTGGCGTTGACGAATGTTACTGTGCCATACGCTCTTGAAATCGCTAACAAAGGCGCAGTGAAAGCGATCCTCGAAAACGCCGCCTTAAAAGCCGGAGTCAATGTCGCAAACGGACACATCACATATGAAGCGGTGGCAAAAGATTTACAGTATGATTACGTGCCGGTGGAACTGGCGATTGAAAACTCGTCATCCGCCACTGAAGCTTAATAGATGAA
This sequence comes from Bacillus sp. KICET-3, assembly GCF_033261025.1. NCBI lineage: Bacteria > Bacillati > Bacillota > Bacilli > Caryophanales > Bacillaceae > Bacillus > Bacillus sp. KICET-3. The sequence continues at coordinate 3,673,351 of NZ_CP137345.1, forward strand.
AGCAGGGGCTCGCAGCGGGCTCCTGCTTTTTTGGTTGAATCAATATTTGACTCATACGCATATCGGTATTCATTTCACCTATGTAGCGGCTCCGCTAATAGACTAATCAAAGCTGTACCTTTCTTCCTTCCACGGATCTCCCCTCATATGGTAGCCGTTTTTCTCCCAAAATCCTGGATGGTTTTCCTTTGTAAATTGGATACCTCTCAGCCATTTAGCGCTTTTCCAGAAATAGAGATGCGGCATGACGGCTCTGAGCGGGAAGCCGTGCTCAGGAGTGAGCGGAACGCCGTTATACGAATGGGCCAGCAAAGAGGATTCCCTCAAAAAGTCATCAAGGGGAACATTTGTCGTCCAGCCCTCCTCTGCATGAAGGATGACAAATCTTGCTTCCTCAAGCGGCTTGACCCTTTTGGCTATCTCTTTTGTTTTGACGCCTTTCCAGACGGTATCAAGCTTTGACCAGCCTGTCACACAATGTATATCATGGGACACTTCGCTTTGCGGCAGCTTTTTCAGCTCGTCAAAGGTCAACAGAAGCGGAGATTCGACCAGACCGTAAATTTGCAGATTCCATTTTGATAAATCTTGATAATCCGGCACACTCCCGGCATGCAGCACCGGAAATGATGTCGTGACATTTTGGTTGGGTGGCACTCTGTCAGTCAGGCTGTGCCGTTTTATTTTTCCAAAATACATATGGCTCCCTCCCTTTTGTTAACTTATATAAAAACAAGGTTGACAAACTATTCAATCGTCTTTTACGATAATGATGTGACATTCATAGGAGGAACAAACATGAAAAAACAAAAGCTTCGCGCCAGTGACATGGCGCTTGTAGGAATGTTCGCCGCCCTGATGGGGATCGGCGCCAATATGACTTCGTTTGCCCCTTTTCTGCAAATCGGCGGCATCCCGCTTACCATGCAGCCCTTTTTCTGCCTGCTCTCAGGTCTGCTGCTCGGGCGCAGACTAGGAGCGCTTGCAATGATTGTTTATGCGCTCGTCGGCTTTATGGGAGCCCCTGTTTTCGCACACTTTTCCGGCGGAATTTCCGCTCTTTTCAAAGGCAGCGGCGGGTTTATTTTGTCCTATATCCCTGCGGCATATGCCGCGGGCTGGGTGACCGACAGAAAAGCTGATCCGCAAACAAAGCATTTTTTTGCGGCTTCTGTCATCGGTACGGCCGTCATCTATTTCATCGGTGTCAACTATATGTATCTCGCTTTTAAATATTGGCTCAACACGCCGGTAACGTATACGGCGGCATGGAAATCGATGGTCTGGCTTTTTATCAAAGACTTTGCATTTTCCATTCTGCTGGCCGCGCTTGCTTCAAAAGTGTACCGCGCTGTTCAAAAGGCGGCAGGCTTTAATAGAAATCCTTCATTCTAAAAAAACAGAACCGCTTTCAGGTTCTGTTTTTCATTTTAACAAAAAAATTCCCCTTCAGAGGGGAATTTTTTAAAGAACCATCGCTGCGATCCAGCCGAACAGGATGAGCGGAATATTATAATAGATGAATGTCGGAACGCAAGTGTCCCAAATGTGGTGGTGCTGTCCGTCCGCGTTCAAACCTGATGTCGGGCCAAGCGTACTGTCACTGGCCGGAGAACCCGCATCACCCAATGCGGCAGCCGTTCCGATAATGGCGATCGTCGCCATCGGGCTGAAGCCGAGCTGCAGGCAAAGCGGAACAAAAATAGTCGTGATAATCGGAATCGTCGCAAACGATGACCCGATCCCCATCGTAATCAGCAGACCGACAACCAGCATCAGCAATGCCCCAATCACCTGGTTATGGCTGATCATTCCGGTTGATGCTTCCACGAGCGCCTTCACATCTCCGGTTTTTTCAAGCACGCTGGCAAACCCCGCAGCCGCCAGCATCACAAACCCGATAAACGCCATCATGTTCATCCCGTTTGTGATCAGTTCGTCCGCTTCGCCTTTTTTCATCGCACCGCTTACGAATAGCACCACTAAACCGCTGAGAGCGCCGAATATCATGCCGTCAACGTCTAGGCTCTGTGATAAATAAAGCTGCACAGACAATGAAACGGCAATGGCCAGCACCGCGATGGTGAGGCTTTTTTTCGTATAAGACACAGGCTTTTGACCGGCGATTTCCTTCATGTCATATGTGCGGGGTTTACGGTATACAAAAACGGCAAGCAGCAGACCGACAATCATACCCGCAACCGGAATCACCATCGCAACCGGAATATCCGCAAGCGTAACAGAAAGCCCCGCATCTTTCATGTTGTCTTTTAAAATCCCCTGAAAAATCTGTCCAAATCCAACCGGGAGCAAAATATAGGGAGCTGTTAAACCGAAGGTCATCACACATGCGATCAACCTGCGGTCAACTTGCAGCTCGTTTAAAATTTTCAATAAAGGCGGAATCAAAACCGGTATAAATGCGATATGGACGGGAACGACGTTTTGCGACATACATGAAACGATTAAAATCACGAAGACGATCAATACTTTTGAAAGTGTTTTTCGCCGCGCATCCCCTTCTTTGCCGATCAGCCTTACAGCGGCCTCAACCATCGCATCCGGGAGACCCGTTTTTGTCAAGGCAACCGCAAATGCCCCGAGAAGCGCGTAGCTGACCGCTACTGTCGCATTGCCTCCGAGTCCTTCGGTAAAAACGCTGACTGTCTGGCCAAGTCCTAGTCCGCCCGTCAGACCGCCGGCGAGGGCGCCCACCATCAGGGCAATGACGACATTGACCCGCAGCAGGCTTAATATAAGCATAATGATAACCGCAATCACAACTGCATTCATAATGAAACCTCCGAACAAACACTTTAGTTTGCTAATGTAGTAGATAATTAAAGTAATGAACGTATATTATCACATTTTTTGTGATTGCGTCAATGAAGCTTTAACAATATGAAAAATTTGCCCGTAAAAAATCCTCTTCATTAAATGAAGAGGATCATCATTTTACATATTGCCCGCAAACCGCTCCACAAACGTGACAAGGGTTCTCACCATGACGCCTGTTCCGCCTTTTGGTCCAAAGCAAGTGCTTTTATTTGTCGTTGCAGTACCGGCTATATCAAGATGCACCCAAGGCGTCTGCTCTGCGAATTCTCCGAGAAACGTGCCGGCCATGATGGCGTGCCCTTCTCTTCCAGGTGAGTTATTCAAATCGGCCATCTGGCTGTTTTTCACTCTCTTTTTGTCTTTTTCCGTAATCGGAAGCTGCCAGATCGCTTCCCCCGCTTCTTCAGCCGCCTGTCTGAGCTCCTCATAAAGCGGCTCATGATTTGTCATGGCGCCTGTCGTTTCCGTGCCAAGGGCCACGATGATTCCTCCCGTTAGCGTCGCTACATCGATCAGCATGGAGGCTCCATGATGTTTTGCGTAGGTCAAGCCGTCGGCAAGAGCAAGTCTTCCTTCTGCATCCGTATTTAAAATTTCAATCGTTTTGCCGCTGAGCGACACAATGACATCGTCCGGCTTCATGGCGGTCGCTGAAATCATGTTGTCTGTGGACGGGATCACGGCAAGAACATTTTGTTCCGGACGCAGCTCGCCAATCGCTTCCATCGCACCTAACACGCTGGCGGCTCCGCCCATATCTGATTTCATGCCGACAATGCCGTCTTTCGTTTTTAAGGAATAGCCTCCGGTATCAAACGTGATTCCTTTGCCGACCAAACCGATGACATCGTCCCATGTTTCTTTCCCCTGATATTTCAACACGATCATTTTCGGCGGCTCGCTTGATCCTTGGTTGACCGCCAGCAGTCCGCCCATGCCGAGCTCTTCCATTTCCTCTTTTTCAAGAATTTCGCATTCGAATTCGTATTTGGCGGCAAGCTCGGCGGCATAAGAAGCGAGATCTGTGGCGGTCAGCATGTTGCCCGGCATGTTCACAAGCGTTCTCGCCGAATTTGTCGCATGTCCGTACACTTGGCCGACATGGAGGCTCGCCTGGACTTCCTTCAGATCATGGTCTGTCAGGACATAAACGTTTTCCAGAGGACGTTCCGGTTCATTTGATTTATGTTTGTAATCCTGCACTTCATAGCTGGAGAGCATGGCGGATTCCGCCAAAGCATGCGCCGCATCGTTCGCGTTGACGCGATCTGAAACAAAGGTGTCGAGACAGACTGTCAACTCCTGTTTCCTGTCTTTATGAATCATCTGAATGGCTTCGGCAAAGCAATGCTTTGCATCCTCGAATGTAAATTCTGCCTCCCGCCCCAATCCGACTACATACAGCCGTTTGACTCCTGGGAGCGACGGGGTAAATATTTTAGACACTTTCGCTTTTGTGGAGGAGACGTCCCCGTCTTTTAACAGCTGTGTCAGCTGGCCGTTCAACTGGCGGTCGATTTCTTCCGCTTTTCCATTCAATTGGCTTTTTTTAAACAATCCGATCATCAGCGTTTCGTTTTTTTCAAAATCATGAAAGGCGTAAAACATTTGTTCACAGCTCCTTCTCGGCAAAGTGAGTAAAAATGAAACAACAATGTTATAATAGGAAAAACATTTTTCCTCTTTAAAATCCATACCTTTATTTTAGCAAATAAACGTATGTTTTTCTGAATTCATCTTTTATTTTCCTTATAGAAAGGATGTTCTGGGAAATGGAAATCCTCAACAACTTTCCTTTACTGGCTGGCTTCGCCGCAATCTTTTTCGCCCAGTTTATCAAAGTGCCCATTTTTTTCATTGTCTCAAGAAAGTGGGACTGGCGGCTGGTGACAAGCACGGGAGGAATGCCAAGTTCGCATTCGGCGGCCGTCACGGCGCTTTCGACAGGAGTAGCGCTTGATCAGGGGATAGATTCATCTTTGTTTGCCGTCTCTTCAATCTTTGCAGTCATCACGATGTTTGATGCGACAGGAGTCAGGAGGCATGCCGGCGAACAGGCCACCGTTCTCAACCGGCTTGTCAGAGACTTTAACCGCTTCGTCAATGAAGCGAAGGATTTCCCAAAGAGCCATCAGGAAGAAAAGCAAAAGAAATTAAAAGAACTGTTGGGACACCAGCCGATCGAAGTCTTTTTCGGAGGGCTGACGGGAATCGTCCTGACGCTGCTTTTGCACTATATCTTTATGTAGCATTAAAAAAACGTTTAAGCCTGTCCGGTCTTAAACGTTTTTTTGGTTATTCTTTTGCCATTTTGTATTTTTGCCTGAATACCTGCATCGATTTGTTTTCATTCAGCTTTAAGAGATCCTCTTCCGTTACGGAACCGTCTCCTTTTTTAATGACGTATACATCAAGGGTTTTCTTTCCCCATTCATTATAGACGTCTTCAACCGTTTCATAATAGAGGTCAAGACGGTTTCCTTTAATGGCTGATCCTGTATCCGCCACTACGCCATAGCCGTAGTCCGGAATGAACAAAATCGTACCGATGGGAAAAACGGACGGATCGGCTGCAACGGTCGAATACAAATCCCTTTTTACTTTGACACCGGAATATGTAAGCCCGTATTCGGGATGGTGCGGATGTTTTCCCGTAGATTCGACTCCGGCCGTGTACCCGGTCGCAGTCACTTTTTGTTTCGGATATTTGCTCCAGTCAAAAGCGTCTTCAAGCTTTTTCGGTTTGTTTTTAATTTCTTTGGCGGCCGACAGTGATGTCTTTTCCGCTTTTTCTTTCGGAAGTGATTTAAAGGTCAGATGCAATTGTTTGAACGACAACTCCCGTTCCTTTGCCCAGCTTGATATATCCTCAGCCTCCACTCCGGAAACCGCAAAGAAAGTCGTCATAAGAGCCAGGACAAATAAAGCCGACATCAAGAAACGCCTGAATATTGCCATCGCTTTTTTCAATTCTTTCCACTCCTCTCACCATCTAGTTGTTTCCAACAAGGAAAAGAAATATTCAGATGGCGAGAAAGTTTTAAGAAAAGTAAGAAAATTAACCGTGTAAAAAGCCCTCTTCAGGAAAAGAAGAAGGCTTAAAACATTTGATATCCTCTTTTTCGCAATGCTTTGATCGCGATTCCGGATAGCAGGGCCCCGGCCATCCCGCTTGCTAAAATCATGATGTCCGCCGCCGCCAAAGAAGCCACACGGGCAAAGAGTCCGGAAAACGCCTCTCCAGGAGCTTCTACATAGCGTATCAGCTTTTCTTTATTCACAATGAAAAGGCATACAATCGGGTATATGACGGCCATAATCCATGACATCCTGAGCAGCATGTTCAGCAAGAAACCAATTCCGAAAAACAGCACAAAAAACAAGACAACTGAAATAATGACGACTGGTAAACTAATCAAAGCCTTCCACCCCCATGTAACCTCTTTTAGTTTACATTGGAGCAGGAAGACGAGTCAATCATTGGAAAGCCGAATCAGCGGTCTTTTCCTGTTCCACGGCAATTGCTGCACGTTTCAGAGCCGCCGAGCAGAAGCTGAAAGTAGCCCTTTCCGGAACAAAATGTACATGATGAATCAGAATGATGAGGCGAAGAAGAAGTTTTCATCATAAACACACCTTTTTCTCAATTTTCTGATAATAATATCATGAAGATTGTCAATGTTAAAGTCAGAAAATATAACGGATTATTTCATGTAAGCGCTTAAAATATCGGTATTCTTTCTTTTTCTTTTGTTTTTGAAGTTTTAAACGGTACATAAAAAAGCCTGCAATAAATTTGCAGGCTTCTGAGCGTTAGAAAAACTTGAATTTTCCTTTTTTCAGTACGAGCCCCGGTCCGCCGATCAAGAAGAGCGAGCGGTTGTCGATGATTTTTTTCATCATGGAGGCCGTTGTTCCTGTCATTTTTTTGCCGAATGCCACACCGATCGCGTCATGTTCGCCAAGCGATGCGACAGAGCCTTTATTATCGAAAGTAAACGTTTCCGTTTCTTTGCCGTGTATCAAAGCGGCGATGTTTTTGGCGCATGTCTCGCCCTGCTGCATTGAAATTTGGGCGGTCGGCGGATAAGGGCGGTCTGTCTCTTCATTAATGACGAGCGAGCAGTCTCCGATCACGAAAATGTTGTCATGGCCCTCGACCCTGAGATCCGGTTTTACCTTGACACGGCCGCGCATGTTTTCAAATCCGGATTCTTCAATGACCGGATTTCCGCGGACACCCGCTGCCCACACCACTGTTCCGGCCTTGATTTCTTCAGTTTGATCGTCTTTCCCGACAATGATGCCGTCAGGCGTACATTCTTTTACAGCGGTGCCGATCTTAAATTGAACCCCTTTGCCTTCCAGATAATTGACCGCATAATCGACAAGCTCCGGATCAAATCCCGGAAGGACGGACGGCGCCGCTTCAACGCAGATCAAGTTGACCTTCTCACGGTCAATATCATATTCTCTGCACAATTCGGGAATGCGGTTGCCCAATTCGCCCAAAAATTCAATACCGGTAAAACCCGCCCCTCCGACTACGATCGTCAGGCGCTCAGGACGCTTTTCGGCTTCCGTGTTGTATGTTGCAAACTGGTATTCAATATGTTCGCGAAGCTGGCGTGACGTATTGATATTGGAAATCGGAAAGGCATGCTCCTTCAAACCGGAAATCCCAAAAGTCTCGGGAACGGCTCCCAGAGCAACAACAAGGTAATCGTATGAAAGCTCGCCGGTCTCCAGGACGACTTTGTTTTCTTCTTTATTGATTTTCTTAACCGTATCCTGTACAAAGCGGACACGCGACTGATTGATGACGTCTTTGATCTGATAGCGGCATCTGTCATGATGAAGCGTTCCTGCGCTCGCCTCATGCATCCAGGTCGTTTCATAATGATAGTTGTGTTTATTGACAAGCGTGATATCTGCTTCATTGACACCGATTTTTTTGCCGAGTCTTGTAACAGTCATTAATCCTCCATAACCTGCACCTAACACTACTACTTTTGGCTTATTCAACGGAATCACATCCACCTTTTCTATATTTTACTGCCAAGCCGGATTAAAAATAGCCTTTGGGTTATTTTCAACCTGAGGCCGGCTTTTTATGAAAAAAAGTTTGTGAAATCCTTCACTTTAAAACACCAAAAAGCCGCTTTTTTCCGCATTCGATCGACACAAAAGATTCATAAAGAGTTACCGTTTTGTTCACAACTACATCATAGCGATTCATATTTGTTTTTTCAAGATTCAATATGCTTCATGTGCATTTTGAACACGGCCATGGTGGTAAGATTTTCTCACCAAAAAAAACCGGCACGCTCGTATTTATTTTATGTGATATGATATAATTAAGAACAATTTTCACTTAGGGGGCATTATTTTCATGCGTGAAGACTCAAAAGTATATGACATTACCATCATCGGAGGCGGCCCTGTCGGCTTGTTTACCGCGTTTTACGGCGGGATGCGGCAAGCCAGCGTTAAAATCATTGAAAGTCTGCCGCAGCTTGGCGGCCAGCTGTCCGCTCTATATCCGGAGAAATACATATATGACGTGGCCGGCTTCCCTAAAATCCGCGCCCAGGAACTCGTTGACAATCTAAAGGAGCAAATGGATAAATTCGATCAGACTGTTTGCCTTGAACAAGCCGTCGAAAGCGTCGAAAAACAGGCGGACGGCATATTTAAACTCGTCACAAACAAAGAAGTGCATTATTCAAAAACGGTCATCATTACGGCCGGAAACGGCGCTTTCCAGCCGAGAAAGCTTGAGCTTGAATCAGCAGCTCAATTTGAAAACGCGAACCTGCACTACTTTATCGATGATTTGAACAAATTCGCGGGCAAACGCGTCGCGGTATTGGGAGGCGGAGACTCTGCCGTTGACTGGGCGCTTATGCTTGAGCCGATTGCAAAAGAGGTGTCGATCATTCACCGCCGCGACAAATTCCGTGCTCATGAACACAGCGTTGAAAACCTTCATAACTCTAAAGTCAACGTGTTGACCCCGTTTGTTCCGACTGAGCTGATCGGCGAAACAAAGATTGAGCAGCTCGTTATTGAGGAAGTCAAAGGGGAAAGAAAAGAAATCCTGGATGTGGATGATGTTATTGTCAACTTTGGATTCGTTTCATCTCTCGGCCCGATCAAAAACTGGGGGCTCGACATCGAGAAAAACTCCATCAAGGTCAAATCCACGATGGAAACAAACATCCCGGGCTTCTATGCCGCAGGCGACATCTGCACATATGAAGGAAAAGTCAAGCTGATTGCCAGCGGATTTGGAGAAGCTCCAACCGCCGTCAACAACGCAAAAGCCTATATGGACCCTAAAGCGCGCGTTCAGCCGCTTCATTCAACAAGCATGTTTGAGAATAAATAAAAAAAGGAGCCTTACAACCGGCTCCTTTTTATTAGATCAGTTTTATATACGAAAAGATCGTTCCTAAAATCAGGACAATCGTCAATACACCAACAATGCCCGCAGTAGTCAGAATGATGCGGTCTTTGATTTTATCAGCTTTCGGCAGAGGCTCCTTGCAGCCGCACGCTTCACATACTGTTGAACGGTATGGGATCAGCTGGCCGCAGTGTCTGCAGTTTATTTTTTCTTCCAATATTGCACCTCTTTTCATAGGGGGCTTTTGTTCCAAAATGGAACTTGTCCAGTATAGAATAACAAAAGAGCGAATAGAATGTCTTAAGATTCACAAAATATTCTTATATGCACCAAAAAAATCCTCGTTAGGAAGTGACGCTATGTCTTACTACAACAATCGAAACCAGGAACCTCTTCCAAAAGAAGATGTCAGCACGTGGGAATGTACGGCAGAAGAATGCAACGGATGGATGAGAAAAAACTTTACAAGCAGTGACCGCCCTTTATGTCCGCTTTGCAATCAGGAAATGGTGAGCGGCAGCCGCTTTTTAACTTCAATTACCAACAATACAAGCAACCTTCACCGCATCTTTAACCAAAAATAAACACCCCGGCCGTTCTCCATTCGCAGATGTCCTGCTCAAGCCTCCTGAGCGGGACGGTTATTTCCGCTTGTTCCCGGCCCGCATTCAGAAAAACACGCCCTTCTTCATGATGAATGATCTCCATCATCGAAAGGCGTGTTTTTGTTATTTATCTCTCGGGAAAAGGCGTTAACACTCTTCAGGCTTGCCGGCGTTCGCCGCCGTCCGGAATGATGAGCCGCAGCCGCACGATGCGATGGCGTTCGGGTTGTCGATCGTAAAGCCTCCGCCCATCATCGACTGTTTGAAATCAATGACCGTTCCGTTCATGATATCCAGGCTTTCCTGATCAATCAGGAACGTGATGCCATGCTGGACGAATTCATTGTCATTCTCGTTTTTTTCGTGTTCAAATCCCATTCCATATGAAAGACCGCTGCAGCCGCCGCCTTTAACACCGATTCTCAAAAAAGCATTTTCCTCTTCATGCTCCTTCATCATATCTTTAATATGAAGGGCAGCCGCTTCAGTAAGCGTAACGGTTTTATCGCTCATGAAAAAGCACCTCCTCTGGCTGTCATGTGCATCTCTATTATAAATGCCAATCCTTTATTTCTCAAACAGCCTGTTTTCAAACGTAAAATACGCCTTCACATACTGTTTCGGCCGGTCCTGTCATCATGACACGGCCGTCGTCTTTCCAGTTGATGATGAGATCGCCTCCGGCAAGATGAACGGTGATGTCCGTTTCCTTTTTGGCAGATCCGTTTAATACCGAAGCGACCGCTGCCGCACAAGCGCCTGTTCCGCAAGCCTGGGTGATGCCTGAGCCCCTCTCCCATACACGGAAATGAAGTTCCTTCTCGTTCTCCACTTCAACAAACTCCACATTGACGCCTTCCGGAAATCTTTTGTCTTTTTCGATAAGGGGTCCCAGCGTTTCAAGCGGGGCTTCTTCAATACGATCTACATAAAAGACAATGTGCGGATTTCCCATCGAAACGGCGGTTCCTTTCATTTCCCGGCCGCTGAAATCCATCGGTTCATTGATCGTTTCAGAATCCTGATCGCCAAGCATCGGCAGATCGGATTTGAGCAGGCGCGGCTCCCCCATATCGACCGTAGCCGAAACCACTTTTCCGTCCTTGACTTCGACTTCAGCCGTCACAAGGCCTGACAGCGTTTCAATTAAAAATGTTTTTTCTTTTACAAGTTTATGTTCGTAAGCATATTTTGCGACACAGCGCAAACCGTTTCCACAATTCTTCCCTTCGGAGCCGTCGCTGTTGAAAATCCGCATTTTTACGGGCGCCTGATCAGAAGGACAAATCAAAATCATCCCGTCGGAGCCGATTCCCGTATAAACCGAGGAAACCTTGACGGCAAGATCTGATAGCATTTCCTCAGGCAGATTTTCTTCAAATTGATTGACATATATATAACTGTTTCCTAAACCGTGCATTTTAGTAAATCGAAAAACATTCATAGCGGCCTCCAACAATTTTTTTATTTCTTTTAGTATAAAAGCTGAAAGGATGGGACACAATATGATTATCCCCCGTTTTTCATACATAAAAGCTCCCTGCAAATCGTGCAGGGAGCTTTTATCATGCGATAAACATGCCGGCGATCGCCGCGCTTAACAGGTTGGCCAATGTTCCGGCGGCAACGGCTTTTAGTCCGAGGCGCGCGATGTCCTGACGGCGGCTCGGCGCCATTCCGCCCAGTCCTCCAAGCAAAATCGCAACAGAAGACAAATTTGCAAAACCGCAAAGTGCGAAGCTGATAACTGAAACGGTTTTAGCGGACAAATGATCCATCATCGGCGCAAAGTTGGAATAAGCGACAAATTCGTTTAAAACGAGCTTTTGTCCGATAAAGCTTCCGGCCTGAACGGCCTCATGCCAAGGAACCCCAATGACAAAGGCGAGCGGAGCAAAAACATATCCGAGAATGAATTCGAGAGACAGCCCTTTAAATCCAAACCAGCTGCCGATTCCTCCGAGAATCCCGTTCAGCACGGCAATCAAAGCAACAAATGCAAGCAGCATCGCACCGACGTTTAAAGCAAGCTTCAAACCTGTTGACGCTCCTTTTGCCGCGGCGTCGATGACATTTGCGGCATCCTCGTCATCAGCCATTTGAATATCTTTTGACGTTGTTTTTGCTGTTTCAGTTTCCGGAATCAGCATTTTTGCCATAATCAATCCGGCAGGTGCAGCCATAAAGCTTGCCGCCAGCAAGTATTCAAGCGGAACCCCCAGAAGGGCGTAGCCAAAGAGAACAGAACCGGCAACTGATGCCAATCCGCCCGTCATGACGGCAAACAGCTCAGACTTTGTCAATCCCGCGATAAACGGCTTAATGACAAGCGGAGCCTCTGTTTGGCCGACAAAAATATTCGCGGCCGCAGAAAGAGATTCAGTTTTGCTTGTTCCAAGAAGTTTCGATAATCCGCCGCCGATCACACGAATAATCACCTGCATGATTCTTAAGTGGTAAAGGACGGCAATCAGTGATGAAAAGAAGATGATAACGGGTAAAACGCTTAAAGCAAAGGCCGGGCTGTCCCCCACCTTTAAAAGAGGTCCGAAGATAAAGCTGATCCCTTCATTTGCGAAATTCACAAGATGCTGAACCGATTTCGTAAACGACAGGAAGGCCTCTCGACCCATTTCCCATTTGAGCACGATAAATCCGAACAAAAGCTGGATCGCCAGACCGATTAAAATCGTCCTGATATTTATTTTGGTTTTATGTTCTGACAGTAAGAACGCTATCGCGAAAACGACGATAATACCAAGAAGTCCCCATAATATGTTCAATGACCACACCTCTGAAAGAATTTTTAAACTTTTATTAAGATAACAATTAATCATTTGCCTGTCCACAAAAATTTTTACGGATCATCCGCATATATGTAAACTCTTTCAAAAAATGCTTATAAAAAACGGAATCATCTTATGATCCCGCCTACATGATGTCATTTTCTTCAATGAATGTATATATATTTTCGACCAATTCAGCCGGATTATTCCCTGAAACCATCTCTCCGTTGACAAGGGCGAACAGCGTCTGCATGCATTGACCGCAGTAGCTTAAACAGCCGTACTCGACAACGTCTAAATTCGGATCTTTTTCCAAAATTTCTTTTGCCGCTTGAGAACCTTGGGCAAGATTGCTGACACAAAATTCAACGATTGGAAACACTGTTTATTCACCTCACATCGTTTTTTTATCGTACCCTAATGTCCTTTCATTAGTCAAAATATACGATCTGAGCAATCCACCTTTTGTAACATATTAATTATCCAAAAAAGTTTTACTAATTCTGTTTTTACGGCGTAAGTGTAGGTTATTTTTTAAGAAATATTGTGATTTTGCATCAAATTAGATATAATTCTAGAGGGTATTTACATAGTTTTTTATTTTTGCAGTGTAAAAAGATAACTTTTTTGAATCTGAGGGGAAAAGGGGAATTAGCAATGAGAAATTTAGTCTTGCTTGGCGGCGGTTACGGAAATATGCGTGTCATTCACCGTCTATTGCCGAATCAGCTGCCTGATGATGTGATGATCACTTTAATTGACAGAAACCCTTACCATTGTTTGAAAACGGAGTATTATGCTCTTGCTGCCGGAACGATTTCTGATCATCATATCAGAGTGTCCTTCCCGGATCACCCTAAGTTAACGATTGAATACGGCAACATATCGGCTGTTGATTTGAAACAGAAAAAGGTGCTGTTTCACGACAGAGAGCCGATTTCCTATGATGATGCAGTGATCGGGCTTGGCTGCGAGGATAAATATCACAATGTTCCCGGAGCGCCTAACTATACCTACAGCATTCAGACGATCGACGAGTCACGCCGTACTTACCAGGCGCTCAACAATTTGAATGCCGAAGCGACCGTCGCGATCGTCGGGGCAGGACTCAGCGGCGTCGAGCTTGCTAGCGAATTAAGGGAAAGCAGAAAGGATTTAAACATCATTCTCTTTGACCGCGGCGAACTGATTTTGTCCAGCTTCCCTAAGCGGCTCAGCAAATATGTTCAAAGCTGGTTTGAAGAGCATGGCGTAAACATTATTAACTGCGCCAACATTACAAAAGTGGAGGAAGGCGCCGTCTACAACCATGATGATCCGGTTCGTGCCGATGCGATTGTCTGGACCGCCGGAATTCAGCCGAATCATGTCGTCCGTGATCTTGACGTGGAAAAAGATCCGCAAGGCCGCGTCGTCCTGACGCCGCACCACAATTTGCCGGGAGATGAACACGTTTATGTCGTCGGAGATTGCGCAAGCCTTCCTCACGCACCAAGCGCACAGCTTGCCGAAGCACAGGCGGAACAAATCGTTCAGGTTCTCGAGTCCCGCTGGAAAGGCGAGCCTCTTCCGGAAACAATGCCAAAATTCAAGCTGAAAGGCGTCCTCGGTTCACTCGGCAAGAAAGCAGGATTCGGACTCGTCGCAGAACGCCCGCTGATCGGCAGGGTTCCGCGCTTATTAAAATCAGGGCTGCTGTGGATGTATAAGCATCATAATGGATAGGGTTTCGCCATCATTATATTATTCCTTTCATAAACTCAGGAAAGCTCATCTGTCTTGATGAGCTTTCCTGAGTTTTGCAGTTTTCAATTCCCTTTATCCGCTTCATTAAAATTACAACCTCTTTAAAAAGCCCATCATTTTCTCAAATGCTATTCGCGATGACCTGCTGTTGTATGCCGCAGAGTAGGGATCGTTAAACCCGTGCGCACCCGGCAGTTTGTCCGCTTTGATGTTCTTTCTGTTTAAAGCTGATATCAATTCATTAATGTGAAAGGATCGTTCTTCTTCCGCAAAGAAAAGCATGACTGGACATGCAGGCGATGTCTCCAAGTAATCTCTAATACGGGAACCGTAGTATCCGACAATTCCATCAACATGGTCATCTTCACTGCACAGCCAGGCAATAGTCGCTCCCACACTGAATCCAGCTATTATGACCTTTTGGTATTGATCTTTCAAATTCATTGCCAGCGTTTTTATTTTGTGAGAAGCATCGATAAAACCGACCTTCTCTATAAAATGATGATAGGCGGCTTTCTCGTCCGAATAATCGAAGGGTTCTTCCCTATGCAATAAATTCGGACAGACGACAGCAAAACCGGCCGCAGAAAGCGATTGACAAACATCTTGGATATGCTTGTTAATACCGTATATTTCATGAAGTACGATGACGGCTGCAGAGGAATTTTTCTGAATATCTATCATTGATCCGGCTCCTTATCCTGCTCAAATTCATTATGTACGGCCCCTCAGCAATATGCTGTAGCGGAGGTGGACTGCCCCGATGTGATAACATCCATGGCATCCGCGACAGTTCGTGCCTGCTTCCTCAATAGAAAAGAAACAAACGCGGCCAAAGGCTGCCAGTTTATCGATTTGAAAGAGGCGCCGATCTTGGCGCCTCTTTCAAATCGATGGCCGTGAGCGGACAAAACCGCCCGCGGCTTGTCCAATCGCGTCCGCCAGCTTCATGCTGTTACATCCGCTTTTGTGTTAGCGGCATCAGATACAAGCGATGTTCCGGTATAGCGATCAAGAAAGATCGCTCGTCCGGCAAGCTGTTTTGCGGATGAATGCTCAAGAAAAATGGCTCGCCCGGCAAACTCGGCATTCCCCTTCGGCTGGGAAGCGAAGCTTAGAGCGGCAAGGCTGGCGAAAACGGCCGCTGAAACAACGGCAAGAATCTTTTTCACTTTAACTCCTCCGTTCTTTTAAGAATTTGGTCTCTTGCATGATGAGACTCTTCAAAGTATCCAGCCGCATTGTGTACATCACCATTTTTTTTGTAATAATGAGCAATATCTAATGTTAATTCCGCTATATCTGTCCAAAGATTGATCGTTTTAAGATATTCTAAAGCATGTTCAATCATAAGCGAATCGTGTTCATCATACAGAGCATGAATAAGTTTAAATTTCGACAAATATTCCCTTTCTCCTGCTTTTTTCGCACGGGAAAATCCTTTTTCATACCAGTCGCGCGCTTCCTTAAAAAGCCCTAATTTATAGAGAACATGCGTCAATTCAAACATCGAGTGGATGCCGTATACCGATTCTTCATGCTCTTTTAACACTAGCGCTTCTTTAAAGTGCTTTTCGGCCAGTGCGAGGAGATCCCGGCTGACATAGCTCAGGCCTAAGTTGTGATGCGCCATGCCGATGAGGATGTTGTGCTGAATCTGTTCAGCGTCTTTCAAGGCTTGTTTATAATGTTTTTCCGCTTCATCAAAATGAAATAAATCGAGTTTATTCGCTGCGATAAGCATTTCGCTGCTTATCGCTTTTTGAATGTAGTCATCATGGGTTTTGAATGTTTTTAAGGCTGTTTTCGCATGGTTTAAGGAGAAGAAATTTTGTTTGATTTGATAGTAGGCGATCGCCAGTTTGTAATGGAATTCGGCATTTTCGATTTGATCGGGGATCTTTCTGAGCTTGTCCTCAGCCAATTTGTAGTAATTGATTGCATTTGTGTAATCCTTTTTGTGAAATTCATACATGCCTGCGAAAAAGAAAAAATAGTATTCAATCATGTCATCAGTGCTCTGTATATCCGCTTTCTGGTGCTGAATGTCTTTAAACAATCGGGTCGATTCGGCAAATTTTTCTGTCAGCAGTTTATGCCGATAGTCTAAAAGATTAAAATAGAGCAGCAAATCTTGATTTTCTTCCATATTCGGAAGCTGATGTTCAATATCGTATTTTATGGAGACCGCTTGGGATATTTCGTGGCGTTTGATCATAACATACCATTGATTCAGCATTTTAGCGACTTCTTCGTAGGCAATTTTCGTTTTCAATCGATCATCCTTCCTTTCATCCCTCTCTCTTTTCCTTTTTATGGGTTGTTTTTCATTTTACAGAATGGAGCATTTTTTGACAATCCATTTTTCTAAATATTAGCAAAATTTCCTAATATGACTTACATTTCTTTTTTTACGCTTAATTTTTGACAAATGTTTTGAATTGACAGCTTATAACAAGAAAATTATAATTATATATGTAAACATCAACATGTTTTAATTTACAACGAAAAGGAGCGGTTCATATGAATCAAGATGTCAAAGATTTTGTTGGAAGCCATATGATCTATACCTATGAAAACGGCTGGGAATATGAAATCTACATTAAGAATGACCATACAATCGATTACCGCATTCACAGCGGCATGGTCGCGGGCCGCTGGGTTCGCGATCAGGAGGTCGACCTTGTCAAGCTGACTGAAGGCGTTTATAAGGTGTCATGGACAGAACCGACAGGCACTGACGTTTCGCTGAACTTTATGCCAAAAGAAAAACGTATGCACGGCATTATTTTCTTTCCTAAATGGGTTCATGAACGTCCGGACATTACGGTCTGCTATCAAAATGACCATATTGATTTAATGGAAGAATCACGCGAAAAATATGAGACATATCCAAAATATGTCGTACCAGAGTTCGCGGACATCACGTTTATGGAAAATGCGGGGGCCGATAATGAAGAATTGATTTCCAAAGCGCCTTATCCCGGAATGACGGATGACATCCGCGCCGGAAAACGGGTGTAACATAAGTGCAAAGAAGCTAGGGAGGAAACTTTCTCTTTTTATTGATATAAGGACTGAACTTTTGTTAAATCGGCCAGCAGCGCTTTGATGTCTTTTTGTGATAAAGGAACAAGCATTTGGTCATAAAGGGTGACGATCTGTCCGTCTTCTTCATGCTCATGCTGCTCCAAGTATTGCTGCAAAGCCCGCAGTTGGCTTTCATTCAAACTTGTTTGCGTGTGAAACTGTTTGATTGTTTTTAAAGAAAACACGTTCATCTCGCGATCAAAATCGCCTGTTACGATTTGTCCTTCAATAAAAGACATGTCTACCACTCCTGCACTTTTTTCTTTAGTTTGTCCCTTTTTTCAACAGATCAACCATGCATAAAAAAACAGCAAGGCTTTAACATCCCTTGCTGTTTTTTATATTGCCGGCTGATATCCCTGCGTTTCCATTTCTTTATATACGTCCTTCAGCTTCGGATTGCCTTCGCCGACCACTTGATCGCCGATCAGGACCAATGGATAGAAGTATTCGTCATTTAATATTTTTTGTGAGATCTCTTGCTTTTTTTGATCATGTGCAGGCGGATGATGAATATCAATGTAGGTAATCGAAAACGGCTGGTCCGGATACTTTCTTTTGAGTGCGGCTTCAAGCCATTCGTATGTTTCTTTTGATGAAGGCAGATTCACACAGCTCGGACAAAGAACGTCGGCTCCGTAAACAAAAAGCTCGGCTGGTTTTGTCATGTCAAAACGCTCCTTTCCCTTTTCTTTTATTTTAGTCTATTTTCATCGTGTGCTCCATATTTGATATGAAAATCGTTTTTTGTCTTTAGCGGCAAATATGATATAATAGGTGGGAAAACGCTGAAACTAAACAATAGCTTTTTATTGTTCGACTGAATATAATGGTTGTATGATTTGAAAGGAGCGATATGAATGGCGACAGAAGTCGAAATGAAAGAACAGGTGCAGGAAGTGCTGGACAAACTTCGTCCGTTTTTACTCCGTGACGGCGGAGATTGTGAGCTTGTTGACGTCGAAGACGGTATCGTAAAGCTTCGTCTTCTCGGCGCATGCGGAAGCTGCCCAAGTTCCACGATCACGCTGAAAGCGGGAATCGAGCGCGCCCTTTTGGAAGAGGTTCCGGGCGTTATCGAGGTAGAGCAAGTATTTTAATCAACAAAAAGGCTGCCCGGCATCATGGCAGCCTTTTTTATTTATAAATGGCTATCAAACCATCCTGAAATATATTGCAGCCGTTTGATTCTCTGCTTCGGATGGCCGCTTCTTGATAAATCGTGTGATGCATTCGGAAACCTGACGAGCTTTACTTTCTTGCCCATTTTTTTCAATGCTGTAAACAGCTGTTCCGCCTGTTCAATCGGACATCTGTCATCCCGTTCGCCATGCAGGATTAATAATGGGGTTTCAACCCGGTCGGCATATTTCAGGGGGGAGCGATCCCACAGTTTGTCCGGATTTTCAAAGAGGTCCGCCCCGATCTGCCATTCAGTGAAAAAGTAGCCGATATCACTGACACCGTAAAAGCTGACCCAGTTGGAAATCGACCGCTGCGTCACAGCGGCTTTAAAACGATTCGTATGGCCGACGGCCCAGTTTGTCATAAAACCGCCGTAGCTTCCCCCGGTGATCCCGATCCTGTCGTGATCAATAAACTGGTAACGGTCTAAAACATGGTCGACGGCCGCCATGACGTCCTCAAAGTCTCCGCCCCCGTAGTCGCCTCTGACCCTGTTGACGAAATCCTGTCCATAGCCGTGGCTCCCTCTCGGATTCACATAGACGACCGCGCTGCCTTTAGCGGCCAGCACCTGGAATTCATGAAAGTAGGCATTGGCATACATGGCGTGCGGCCCGCCGTGAACCTCCAAAATAAGCGGATATGTCTTTCCTTTTTCAAATCGGGCGGGCTTGATCAGCCATCCGTGCACCGTTAAACCGTCAGTCGTTGCAAATTGAAGCTCTTCCGGTTCTGAGATGATGCGTTCTTCGATAAACGCTTTGTTAACATTCGTCAGCCGTACTGCCTGATCTTCGCCCAGCGCGATATCGTACAGCTCGCTCGGCCAAACAGGAAGGGTGATGGAAGCGGCGAATCCCGTCTCATCCGGGTGGAGGCTAAATCCGTTTACATGTTCTTTTTCCAGGCGGACCGGATAAGCGAGTCCTTCTGTCGATATGTAATAAATGCCGGTCGATCCCTGCTCGGTCCCGATCACATAAAAGCCTTTGCCATCCTTTGTCCAGGCCGGCTTTGGCAGCACGCCGCCGACAAGGCTGTCACCCACCACCGCATCATTTAAATGGACGTCAAGCATGTCGGTTAAACAAACAAGCTCCCCTTTCTCCACATCATACAGCCAAGCTTTATCAAGCGTCGCATTTTCAAACTCTTGTTCATGTCCTAAAAAAGCAAGGTATTTTCCGTCAGGCGAAAATGACGGCGAAGAAAACATCCCGTTTTGTCCTGTCAGACGTTTG
This sequence comes from Bacillus sp. KICET-3, assembly GCF_033261025.1. Lineage (NCBI taxonomy): Bacteria > Bacillati > Bacillota > Bacilli > Caryophanales > Bacillaceae > Bacillus > Bacillus sp. KICET-3. The sequence continues at coordinate 3,693,251 of NZ_CP137345.1, forward strand.
ATCTCACCGGTTGACAGCGTCATGATATAAACATCGTTTACCCGGCTGTCTTCTTTTTCGGTCAAATTCGCGCAAAAAGCAATGGTTTTTCCGCATGGTGAAAACGTGTGGCCGGCATGGTCTCTTTCGTGCTTTGTGATTTGCCTGATTTCCCCCGTATCCAGCTGAACGAGCACAAGCTGTGTATATTTTCCTCTTTTGAAACCTTGTCCGTCGGCTTTATATGTTAAAGAATCGACCTCCAACGGTTCGTAATCTTCAATTTCAGGCTTTTTTTCATCTGTGACGCTTTCGTCTTTCGTTAATTTGACAGAGCAAAGCAAATAGTTTCCGTCAGGCGACCAGACAGGCTGGTTGACATCATAAGGGATATCAGTCGCCTTTCTCGCTTCGCCACCGGCTGTATGGATAACGTAAACTTGTGATGTCTCCTCCCGGTTGGACGTAAATGCGAGCATCCTGCCGTCAGGGGACCATCGAGGGTGCTGATTCCTTCCATTTCCAAACGTCCATTGCGCCGATTCCTGCGCATCGGTATCAAAGACGTAAATGTGAGCGTCATAGGAATCTTGTTTTTTGTTGACTTTTGTCTGCACATAAGCCAGCTTCTTGCCGTCAGGCGAATACTGGGGATCTGTAATGGATACCAGCCGGGTAAGATCTGCTTCTGTTATGGCCTGCTTCAATGGCGATTCTCCTCCTCTTGTTCGTTTCTATATTCTATTTCGACTTTCTAAATAAAAATCCTTGTTGCCTGCAAACTAAAAAAGAGCTGTGACAGCTCTTTTTTAGACGGTTGTTATACGCTTTTCACCGGATTTCTTTCGACGATGCTGCCTGTATTCGGGACATGCAGGCAATCGACTTCACAATGCGGAAATGCTAATGTCAGCTGGGCTTTCAACTGTTCGCCTTTTCCTTTTTCAATAAAGGAGAGAATGGTCGGCCCTGCGCCGCTTAAAGCCGTACCGTACGCGCCGTTTAATTGCGCTTGATGCTCCACTTTGGCGAGTTCAGGAACGAGCGCCCTCCGGTATGGCTGGTGAAAAAGATCCTTTTTCATCATCCGGCCGACAAGCGGCCAATTCTTTGACATCAGCCCGGCCACCAGCATATTGCTGACCGCACTCGCTTCAACCGCTTTTGAATAGGATAGGCTCTCCGGAAGAACGTTGCGCGCATCTTTTGTCAGCACTTCATAAAAAGGAATGACGACAACGACATCCAAATCAATGTCCTTGACGGAGACCAGCTGTGTTTCACCCTTTTCATGAAGACCGATGACGAGGCCGCCGTAAAGCGAGGCTCCGGCATTGTCGGGATGGCCTTCTTCAAGACTTGCGAAATGCAGTTTATCGTTTTCCGACAGCTTTAAATCAGCCAATTCGTTTGCAAGTTCGACGGCGGCGGCAATCGCGGCCGCGCTGCTGCCGAGTCCGCGGGCAAGCGGTATATCGCTCCACACTTTTACAAGACAAGGCGGAAGCTCTTTCCCAAAATGGCCGGCAGTCCGCTTGGCTACTTGATAAATCAAGTTTTCGGTTCCAGCGGGAATGCCTGCTACCACATCGGTTTCAGCTTCAAAGCGCCATTCTTCACAAGGAAACACAGACAGTTTCAAATAGCGCGACAGCGCCATGCCGACTGAATCAAAGCCGGGGCCCAAATTGGCCGTGCTTCCGGGAACCGTGATTGAAAACAGCATGTCAGCTTCTGTCATACACGTGCGGCTCCTTTGAGATGCTCAAGAATTTTTTCTTCATCCGTCGGCAGTGTGACGGGCTTGATCTTTGATACGTCGACGGCTGTATTTGGATCTTTCAGGCCGTTTCCGGTTAGAACGGCGACCACTTTCGCTCCAGGCTGAATCTCGTTTGTTTTCAGCTGCTTCAGCACTCCGGCGATTGACGCGCAGGAGCCCGGCTCGGCGAAAACCCCTTCTTCCCTTGCCAACAGCTGGTAAGCGTGCAGAATTTCTTCATCTGAGACTTCATCGATTTTTCCGTTTGATTCGTTTGCGGCATTGACCGCTTTATCCCAGCTTGCAGGATTTCCGATTCGAATCGCCGTCGCAACGGTTTCGGGATTTTCAATCACCTTGCCTTTGACAATCGGCGCGGCGCCTTCAGCCTGGAATCCCCGCATCACAGGGAGTCCTGTGCCGTGTTTTTCATGGTATTCTTTGAAGCCTTTCCAGTATGCTGTAATATTCCCGGCATTTCCGACGGGAATCGCAAGGATATCAGGGGCTCCGCCAAGCTGCTCGCAAATTTCGAATGACGCGGTTTTCTGCCCTTCGATCCGGTACGGATTCACTGAGTTTACTAAAGCGATGGGCTCTTTCTCACAAATGCCGCGGACCATTTTCAGCGCATCATCAAAGTTTCCGTTGATCGCGATGATTTCGGCCCCGTACATGACGGCTTGGGCCAGTTTTCCGAAGGCGATCTTGCCGTCCGGAATGATGACAATGCATTTCATGTTGGCGCGTGCCGCGTACGCCGCGGCGGCAGCGGATGTATTTCCAGTCGAGGCGCACATGATCGTATCATTGCCCTCTTCTTTCGCTTTTGCGACCGCCATCACCATGCCGCGGTCTTTAAAGGAACCGGTCGGATTTGCGCCTTCCGTTTTGACGTACAGCTCGATGCCAAGCTTTTCTGATAAGTTTTTCAGGTGAATGAGCGGTGTGTTTCCTTCATGCAATGTCAGCTCAGGCGTCTTGTCCGTTACAGGCAGATAGTCTTTATATTGATGAATGAGTCCTTTCCACATTAGCTATAACCGTTCCCTTCTACTCGATAAGTGCTTTTGACTTGCTGGACGACCTCGAGATCGTTCAGTTCTTTCAAAATATTTGTGAAATCTTCTTCAGATGTGTGATGCGTGACGATGACGATCTCAGCCAAGCCGTCATTGGCTTTGATCGGAAGCTGAAGAATTTTTTCAAAGCTGACGCCTCTTTCTGAAAAAACCGCGGTGATTTTTGAAAACGAACCGACCTGATCTTTGACATGGATTCTTAAAAACTGCTGGGCGAAGATTTCAGCAGGCGACTTCATTTTTTTCTCAAACTGCGGATCGACAAAACTGCTGCCGTTCACGCCGAGACGCATGTTTTTCATGACAGATACCAGATCCGATACAACGGCGGTGGCCGTCGGCATGCTGCCGGCACCCGGTCCGTAAAACATCGTTTCCCCGACGGCTTCTCCGTATACGTAAACCGCATTGAATTCGTTATGAACGGATGACAGCGGGTGATGGTCCGGGAGCAATGTCGGCTGAACGCTGACTTCGACTTTTTGCCCATCGCGCTGAGCGATCCCGATCAGCTTCATCGTATAGCCAAGCCGCTTGCTGAAATTGATGTCTTCATCAGACACTTTGGAAATCCCCTTCACTTTGACATCTTCCAGGTCGACATTCATTGAAAAGCCGAGCCGAGCCAAAATTGCCATTTTCCTTGCGGCATCAAGGCCTTCCACGTCTGCGGTCGGATCAGCTTCTGCAAAGCCGAGCCTTTGCGCTTCTTTCAGCACCTCTTCATAAGGCGCCTTTTCTTTGTTCATCTTCGTCAGGATGAAATTGGTCGTTCCATTGACGATTCCCATCATTTTCGTGATTCTGTCTGAAGCGAGGCCCTCTTCCAAGGACCGCAAAATCGGGATTCCGCCGGCAACGCTCGCTTCAAAATAAAGGTCGCAGCCGTTCTCTTTGGCAGCGGCTAAAAGCTCTGACCCGTAAAGCGCAATCAGGTCTTTATTCGCCGTTACGACATGTTTTTTTGCCCGGAGTGCGTCCAGCAAATATCTCCTTGTCTGCTCTATTCCTCCGATGACCTCGATGATGACATCCACTTCGGGGTCTTCTATCACGTCATAGGCTTCCGTTGTCAGCGCTTCTCTAGGAAGCTCGACATCTCTTTTTTTATCTTTATCTTTAACAAGTACTTTTTGTATGGTGACGGGGCACCCGACCTGGTGTTTCAGTTTATCTTGATGATCCTGGATGATTTTCACCACCCCGCTTCCGACTGTTCCTAAACCTAGAAGCCCCACTCGTATCGCCTTCACTACAATTCCACCTTTCTTTCTGATCGTCCTTTCTAAGAGGACATTTGTAAACTCAACGCAGACATTTAAGTTACAAACATTATAATGGGGTATTCTTTTTTTGACAAGGTGACAATTGCTGAAAATCAATGTTTGTAAACGCTTAAGATATTGATAAATTAAGATTCTATATATTCAGAAATATTTTTGTGAGAAAATCTTCCGGACTTATAAAAGCCGGAAGCGAAGCGTTAAATCTCCGTTTTTGCCGGTTTGCCGCTGAGGACGAGTGCGATATTTTCTGCGCATAGCCTCATCATCGCTTCTCTCGTTTCCCTGCTGGCGCTTCCGATATGAGGAAGCGCCGTCACCTGAGGAAGTTTGGCGAGCGGGTGCTCCTTTGAAATCGGCTCTTCGGCAAAAACATCAAGCCCTGCACCGGCGATTTCGTTTTCAACAAGCGCGTGATAGAGATCCTGTTCATCAACAACCTGTCCTCTAGAGACATTGATGAAAACCGCACTCTGCTTCATCTTTTGAAAAGCGGAGCGGTTAAACAGGTGCTTGGTCTCTTCTGTCAGCGGTGTCAGGCATACAACGAAGTCAGCTTGTCCAAGCAGTTCATCAAACGATGTGTAAGCAGCTCCAAGTTCTATTTCCGCTTCTGGATTTCGGCTCCGGTTATGGTACAAAATGTTCATGCCGAACCCTTTTGCCCGCCTGGCCACGGCTCGTCCGATGCTGCCCATCCCGACGATGCCGATCGTTTTATGATGGACGTCTGCTCCCGCCAATAAAAGCGGCCCCCAGCCGGTCCAGTTCCCTTGCTTAATCCAATCGCTGGCTTCGATGATTCTTCTCGCCGCCGCAAGCAGCAATGCAAAGGTTAAATCCGCGGTGGATTCCGTCAACACATCAGGCGTATTGCAGCAAATCACACCCTGTTTTTTTGCGGCCTCCACATCGATATTGTCAAAGCCGACCGCCAAATTCGCGACCGCTTGTAAACGCGGCGCTCTTTGCAAAAGCTCGGCATCAATCCGGTCTGACAGCATTGTCAAAAGCCCGTCAGCTGTTTTTGCTTTTTCAAGCAGGACGTCCCGCGGACATGGTTCATCCTCTTTCTCCCACATCTCAATATCGGCCAGTTCTTTTAATGAAGAAAGCTGTTCTTCCGGTAATCTTCTCGTCACATACACAAACGGTTTATCCATGATGCCTCGTCCTTTCTCACGGCTGATTCATCTTAAGCATATCGAAAAAAACGGCAAAAGTTAAGACCGCACTGAAATGAAAAAGAACACCCGCCCGTCAAGGCGTCCTTTTCAGCCAATTGACGGGCGGCATGCTGACATTTCCTCCGGATCTCATGGCTGCCATCTCCTGAAATCCGCTGAGAAACCGTTCATACGCCGAAGCCTGGGAAAGGATATGGTCAAGCTTGTTTTCATAAACATGCTGCTCTGATTCCGGAGAGATGTAGTAGCCTTCAACCGTTTCAAAATAGTGAAGCGGAAATAGCAGCCTGCTGTACATCAAGCGCTTGGAAAATGAAGACAGGGGGCTGACTTGTTCATATTGCTGAAGAAATAGCGCAACCTCATCAACATCTTGTTTTTGCTGAAACGCGCTTCTGGCGTATTCCGCAAGATCGCGCGCCGCATGATCTAAAACCCATTCGACTGGTACCTTGATCAGGGGCTCCTGCTTCCATGTCTCACAAGTCAGGCGCTGCTGGCATATCGTTCCGGAATCCACCGATTGCGGCTGGTCATCCAATTCCGTATCAGCCAGATACTGAATGGCGTTTTCCGTTAATCCGAGATAATAAGGAAACGATTCGATAAACCGTTTTTCAAAAGGCTGCAATTGCGGGGACTGGGATTTTTGAATCCAAAACTGCTCCAGCTGATCAAGACGTTTTCCCCATAGTTCTTTCCATTGGCCGATTCTTGTCGTTTCTTTTACTTCATACGGGTACCCCCTCCCTTTTTGATGAAATTCCGCAAGCTCCGCGCCGAAGGGAACAGACCTGTTTGTAAAGCGGGGCGCCGCCTGAAGCAGCACATAGGCGGCGCCGTTTTCTTCAAAGGTCAAGTCCCCGTCCTTGGTGAATAAAAAGGCGGGAACGTATGGGTCGCGCTGTTCTTGCAAATACTGACTCATGTAATAAAGCTCCTCCAGTTCAGATTCGCTGAAATGGGAAACCGGAATGATTAAAAACATGGAGTTTGGGGTTTGAAAGGTTTGGTATGAGAGATATGGCGATAGCTCGCGAATATGGATCCCGAATTTTTCTTTTATCAAATCCTTCACCGTACATCACCTTCATTTCTGAAAATGGCCTTCTACACATCGTAGTCGAGCAGGAATCCATTTATGAATGGAGCAGAGAAAAAGCGCCCTCAAAATGTTACGTTTTTAGGGGCGTTTGTATACACTAAGTAAAAAAAGATTGGGTGAAAAAATGCCGGAAAACAACAGCATGCATCAAATTGAAACAGCAGCAAAAGAGTGGCTGGAAAAACGCGGGGTCAAAATTTCTGAAATTGCGGACCTTGTCTACCTTCTGCAGAAGAACTATCATCCAAACATTACAAAAGAAGAATGTGAAGAAAACGTCAACCGCGTCTTGAAAAAACGCGAAGTCCAAAATGCCGTGCTGACAGGCATCCAATTGGATATGCTAGGAGAGCAGAAAAAGCTGTTGCAGCCTCTGCAGTCCTTAATTGAGACAGATGAAAGCCTTTATGGCGTAGATGAGATTTTATCTTTTTCGATCATCAACCTTTATGGGTCGATCGGTTATACTAATTATGGATATATTGATAAAATCAAGCCCGGTGTGCTTGGCCGTTTAAACGATAAATCAACCGGTGAATGCCACACGTTTTTGGATGATATCGTCGGCGCCATCGCGGCAGCCGCTTCAAGCAGGCTGGCGCACCGGGCAAGAGATGCCGAATAAAGCCGAAAAAACACTTGCCGTTTCAAAGGCAAGTGTTTTTTTGTTTATATGCGGTCCATCCATTCCGTCAGTGAATCAATCACATGTGTCGGCTTTTCCGCATAAGCCTCAAGGTGTTCTTTTTTGGTTACTCCAGTGTGGACAAGGAGCGTATCCATTCCGGCATTCATGCCGGCCATAATATCGGTGTCATAGTTGTCTCCCACCATCAGCGTCTCGCTGATATCGGTTCCGATTACCTTCATCGCCTGCTCCATAATAATCGGTTCGGGCTTTCCGATAAAAATCGGCTCTGTTTTTGTGGACACGGTTAATACCGAAGTCAATGAACCGTTCCCCGGCAAAAGCCCTCTTTCAGTAGGAATCGCAATATCGCCGTTTGTAGAAATAAATGTCGCTCCATTCCGAATCGCAAGGCAGCCGACGGCAAGCTTTTCATATGTAATGCCGCGGTCGATGCCGACGACGACAAAATCGGCGTTTTCACCGCCGAATGTTAAGCCTTTTTCTTCAATGGCCTGGCGGATTCCTTCTTCTCCGATCACGTACACGGAAGCGTCCGGTTTTTTCTCGGCGATGAAGTTCGCCGTCGCCATGCTTGTTGTAAATACTTGCTCTTCCGTTGCCGGGATGTCAAAAGATACAAGCTTGTCAGCCACTTGTTTCGGAGTACGCGAAGAGTTGTTCGTCACAAATAAATATGGAATCCCCCGGTCTTTCAGTTTTCTTACGAATTCACAGGCTTCTTCGATTTTTTCCGTTCCTTTGTACATTGTTCCGTCTAAGTCGATTAAATATCCTTTGTATGTTTTCATGTTTTACACTCCAGTTTATTGTTGCGGTTTAAAAGCAGATACGGGACCAAGCTCATGGTTTAAATAATCGCGGATACGGGCTGGAAATGCTTCTATCGTTTCCGCATGGGTATTCAGCAAATGTTCCAATTCTTCATGGCTGATATTCAGGTAGTCCTGAACCAGCGGCTTCCGGTAGGCGATCAGCTGTTTCAGATTTTCCCCTTCTGTTTGGCTGACGACTTTCTCATCAGTCAGTATATCCATGATGTCGTCATAGCTTCCCGGATCTCTCATTATGAAGCCGTCAATCATATCGTTCCCTATATCCAATACACATTCGATCAGCGTATGGCCGATTCGTTCAAGCGCTTTTTTTTCGATGTCAGACGTCCACTCAGACTGCGTTTGAAACAGCCGGAACGCTTCTTCAAGAAAGTCCAGCGTGTGTTCAATTTTGTTTCGATCGACAAAATACATAGCGGCATCCCCTTTTATGATCGATTATTTTCGCAAACGTTTTAACACAAAATACGCACAGCCGAAATTGCAGTATTCGTAGATATATTCATCAAGGGTGCTGATTTTTGTATCAAAGGTCGCCTTTTGATTTTGATCATCAAAAAAACCTTTCAGTCTCAGCTGGCTGTACCCCCAGTCCCCGACAATATAGTCATATTTATTTAAAATATCGGAGTATCTTGCTTTAAACGCTTCTTCATTAAAACCGTTTTTCACATCTTTGACGACTTCAAATGCAGCGTTCTGAACGACAATCATACTTTTCACCTCTTTTATATGATAATTCAAACACCAGCCGCCATCAATTGCTAAGAATAAATCTCCGTCTTTGGAAAAGCTATAGATAAGGAGGAAATGCAGGATGAATAAAAAATTACTTTTAACCGGTTTGCTGCTGGTTCCGCTTGCCGGATGCCAGACGGCTCTAAACGATACTGAAAAAAACGACATTTATGATGAAGACGGAAATACCGTTCACATCGCGGACCGGAACCGCCAATACAACCAAAACTTCAGAAACGATGATCGAAAAGGCAGATTCGGATATGCGCGCCATCAGGCAACCCCTGTAAAAAACAAAGATCAAATGCAAGCCCCAAAAATCAATCGGGAAGAAATGGCCCATATTATATCTAGTTTAACGGTTCAGCTTCCCAATATTCAAGATGCCTCGGCGCTGGTGACAGACGAAGAAGCGCTGGTCGTGTATAGAACCGGTTCCAAACAGCGGGAGGAAACCGCTGATCAGGTGAAAAAAACGGCCGCCTCCGTCGTTCCGAGATACTATCACATCTATGTCTCGGATAATCCGAATTTGATGCAGTCTGTCGCAAACTTCAGCTCGCTCGGCTCAAATTCAAGAAACATCGATCAGCTGATGGCAGATACGATTGAGGAAATGAAAAAATCGCCGCAGGGGAGCGCTACTAAGGATAAAGATGAGCGCGGGGATCTTGATGGAAAAGGTAAAACCACCGAATCCTAAAATAAAAAAACGCCAGAATGTCTGGCGTTTTCATTTTGCCCGCGGATAGAAGGCACAGAGACCCGCTTATGCTTGGGCCTGCCGCTTTTTGGATGCTTCGTTCACCTGTTCATCGGCATGGTATGAAGACCGGACGAGAGGTCCTGCTTCACAGTGGCTGAAGCCTTTTTCCATAGCGATTTGTTTCAGCTCGGCAAACTCATCAGGATGGTAGTACTTCTGTACTTTCAGATGCTTTTTAGACGGCTGCAGGTATTGGCCGATGGCCATAATGTCGACGTTGTTGGCCAGAAGGTCATCCATTGTTTCAATGATTTCTTCTTTTGTTTCGCCAAGGCCGACCATGATGCTCGATTTCGTCGGAATATCAGGCTGCATTTCTTTGGCGCGGCGCAAAAATTCTAAAGAACGGTCATATGTAGCTCTTGCACGGACTCTCGGCGTCAGCCTCCGGACCGTCTCAATGTTGTGGTTCAAAATGTCCGGCCGTGTATCCATCAGCGTTTTTAAATTGTCGTAGTCCCCGCCCATATCGGAAGGAAGCACTTCAATGGTCGTAAACGGGCTCTTTCTTCTGACGGCACGCACAGTTTCGGCGAAAACGCCGGCTCCTCCGTCTTTCAAATCATCCCTGGCGACGGCTGTGATGACCGCATGCTTCAAATTCATGATGCTGACGGAATCCGCCACGCGTTCCGGTTCGTTTAAATCAAGCTCGGTCGGCAGTCCGGTTTTGACCGCACAAAAGCGGCAGGCTCTCGTGCAGACAGATCCGAGAATCATAAAAGTTGCAGTCCGTCTGACGGCCCAGCACTCGTGAATGTTCGGGCATTTTGCCTCTTCACAAACCGTATGCAGGTTATTCTCTCTCATGAGTTTTTTCAGGCCCGTATAGTTTTCATTCGTATTCAGCTTTATTTTCAGCCATTCGGGCTTTCTAAGGTGCTCGTCTTTCTTTGCCAATTCCATCAACTCCACTCGTGGATAGTAATCAAGTTTTGCTACGAAAATTCTGACATAACGATGGATGCGTCCCTGCCTTCTGGAACCGCTTAAAAAACTTAAATACTTGTCTTTAGTCACTTTAACATAGTACAGATTTGTGAACAAGAGATTGATTTACCAAGCTCGAATTAACAACATTTTCTAATTATCGTTTCTTCCGTTTGTCACACACTATACGTATTCAAATGGAAAGGAGCCTAGGACACTGTGAAGGTTGTATTATCCGTTCTCATCCTCCTTTTAGCCATGTTTCAGCCGTGCGCCTTCGGGAAGGAAAAGAAAGCATCAGAACTTAAAGAAAGAATGGCGCTTTATCATAAGACGGAAGCTGCCACCCAAATTCCGTGGTACGTTTTCGCGGCTGTTGACCAATATGAAATCAATATCCGTAAAAACCGCAAAGATCTGCCGAAAAAAAAGGGGTATACAGGGATCTTTATTCCCCAAGACATATGGAGCGGGCCTGAGAACCCAAACCCGAATGATACATCCCCTCTCAGCATCAAGGTATTTGACGGGATTGGAATGGATGGCAACGGAGACGGACGGGCGGAATCCGATAATGATGAAGATGTCCTGTATACGTTCGGCCAATATTTGATGACATATGGAAAAGATCTTGCCAACATCCGCATCGGCCTGTGGGAATTTTATGAAAGGGATCAGTCAGTCGGCATTATTTCAGGATTTATCAAGCTTTTTCAAAAATACGGACACATCGATTTAGGCCAGCACGCTTTTCCCCTCCCTGTCAGATCGGATTACAGCTATAGAAGCACATGGGGAGATGCACGCGGATTCGGGGGAAGGCGCATCCATGAAGGAACCGACCTGTTCGCCCACCACGGCCTTCCGGTTCGTTCGACATGCTACGGAATCATTGAAATGAAAGGCTGGAACCGCTTTGGCGGATGGAGAATCGGCATCAGGGATATCCATAATACGTATCACTATTTCGCCCATCTGAACGGGTTCAGCAAGGGATTAAAGGTCGGCCAGATCGTCGAGCCCGGACAGGTGATCGGCTCTGTCGGAAACACCGGCTACGGGCCCCCGGGCACATCCGGAAAATTCCCTCCCCATCTCCACTACGGGATGTACAAGGACAACGGAAGAACCGAGTGGTCGTTCGATCCGTATCCTCATCTGAAAGCATGGGAACGAAAAGAGCTGAGAAAGAAAAAATAAAAAACATCCCGATTCTCTCGGGATGTTTTTTCAGCTGCTTTTTTTGCTTTTGATGACCGCATTTGCGATGCTTGCGGCCAATCCTCCCCAAATGATGATGATTCCAATCGCCATCATGGCAATAGATGCGCCGCTCATGAAGAAACCTCCTTATCTTGATGAAGCGAAGAATAGGCAAGCCCGTTTTTCCATTTTGAGAGCGAAAGCACGAAGCCTGCTGCAATAGCGCCGAAGGCCACACACCATCCCCACTTCAGCAGGAATTCCACTGGCAGTCCGCCATAGGCCGACGTCACATTGGTTTTGATATTGTCAAACATCATATAGCCTAATACAGCTGGTGTCACGACACTGAGGCAGATTCTCCACCATGCGCCGAGCTGAATGTCAGAAACAGAATTCGCGTGCTGCTGCAGAGCTTTCAGCTCCCTCGAAAACCAGGCGATGACGATGACTTCAATCAGACCGGCCAGTGCAACGCCGAAATTGTTAATAAAGTAATCGGCCGCATCGAGGAAGAACAGTCCGCCTTTTGTTGCAAAAACGAGTGAACATAGAGCAGCTACTCCGCCGCCGAAAAGGACGGCCTTCCGCCGGGGCACATTAAACTTATCCTGCAGCGCGGCCACATATGTTTCAGAAATCGAAATGAGCGATGTCAACCCGGCCAGTACGAGCGAACCAAAGAATAAAAAGCCGAAGAACGCATTAAATGCCGGGAACTCATTAATGATTTGCGGAAATACGACAAACGCCAGACCTACTCCGGAAGAAACGACCTCTTTCACGGGAACGCCCTGCTGCGCCGCCATAAAGCCCAAGGCGCTGAAAACGCCGATCCCGGCCAAAAGCTCAAATGATGAGTTCCCGAATCCGGTGATAAACGCATTGTTCGTGATATCTGATTTCTTCGGCAAATAGCTGGAATATGTGATCATGATCGCAAACGCAATCGACAGACTGAAGAAAATCTGTCCATAGGCCGCAACCCATACTTGCCCGTTTGTAATCTGGCTCCAGTCAGGCCTAAAAAACTTATTCAGCCCTTGTGCAGCTCCGTCAAGCGTAATCGAATAGATCACGATAATAAGAAATAAGATGCCTAATAACGGAATGAAAATTTTGTTTGCTACTTCAATTCCTTTTTTGACGCCGGCAAATAATATCCCTAATGACACAATCCACACAATCGCGAGAGGAATCAGCACGCTCGGAACAAAACCCCCGAATTGACCGATGGCTCCCCCGCTCATGTCAATTCTGTCTAAATATTCTTTCATCAGGAAATTTTCTGTATTTTTACCCCAGCCTAAATTTAACGAAAAGACGGCATATGATATCGCCCAAGCAACAATGACAGCGTAGTATGTCGAGATCACAAATGATATCGCGACCTGCCACCATCCAAGCCATTCCTTTCCTTTGCCCATTCTTGCATAGGAAAGCGGGGCTGATCCTCTGTACTTATGACCAATTGTAAATTCCATAATGAGTAGGGGAATTCCTGCGGTTAAAAGTGCAAATAAATATGGCAGAAAGAATGCGCCGCCTCCGTTTTCATAAGCTACAGCCGGGAATCTCCAAATATTGCCCAAGCCGATTGCAGAACCGACAGCCGCCATAATAAAACCCGCTCTTGTCCCCCATTGCGGACGATTATCCATCTGCTTCCTCCTTTACTTTTTTATAGATCTGAAAAAAATGAATTTTCAAATAATTATTATTGAAGAGTATATACAGTCTTTATTCCTAAGTCAAAGTATTTTTTTGAGAAAAAAGACGCATGTCCTTTTCACAGGCAAAAAAAGCATTCTGCCTGTTTCGTTCAGCAGAATGCTTACAATGATTACTCTTTTTTATCGGATTTCTCCTCTTTGGACGGAATTTGGATCGAAGGTGATGTCTGACTTCCGCTGCCGCTGTAGAAATCGGGCACATCTCCGTGTACCGCCTGAATCGTCGCGGGAATCGTATTTTTTACAACCGCCGTCTTGGTCGCAAACGGAATGACGACCCGCACCTTTACTTCGACAAGCACGCCGATGTTGATTAATGCGTTATTGATCCCATAGGGCTTGACGCTTTCTTTCACATCTGTGAAAACGTCGCCGACGATATTAAGGCGCACGGGTATCTTAGGTCCCAGGTTTCCGAGCAGTGAATTGCCGGTGGTCTGTCCGAGGGGAATATTATAAATGACGCCGTCATGCCGGCCTTCGGGCGTTTTTGCAGAAGAATTAAATTCTTCTGTTTCGGTTTCTTTCAAATTATCATGAAGCTGTTTTGTAATTTTGTTTTTCATATCACGGACGACGTGGGAGTTAAAATCAATCGTTGTCACTTTTCCGTTTTCGTTTGTTTTCATCTCGATCATGTTCTGCACGTTTTCATCTTCGCTCATATAATTATCAACGGCTTCCTGAATGACGTGTGTTGCAATCCTGTTCGTTTCCATTTCGGCGATGTTTAAAAGGGTCGGCTTGATTGATGAGTTGATCATCAATAAGCTGATCGTTGTCGAAAATATAAATAGCACAAAGGAAAGGAGCATGACATATCGAAAAGGCAAAGGCCCTCTTTTAGAAAGAGGCCTGCGAAATCTCCGCAAGCAAAATCCCCCCTTACATAACAATGTGTATGCTTGTAAGAGGGGATATACGATTCAAACAGACAACTTTATTTCACCATTTTTAAAAGAGCTTCTTTTCCGCTCATGCCGGTGTGGATGCCGAGCTCTCCGGCCGCGTCTGTAACAGATTCCAGCGGGGCTTCAAGAAGCTGTTCGATCGTCCGGACGCCGACCGCTCTTGCGGCGATGATTCTTCGTTCCTTTAATTTATCATTCAGCAGGGCAACATCAAGCGCTCCGCACATAATATATCCATGGTCATTTGTAACCGCCATAAAATTCGTTTTTGGCAGTTTGACCGTTACAGCAGTGAATGGCTGACCTTCAATCATAATCGGAGTTACATTCACCATGGCTATCCCCCCTTTACCATTAATGTATGTAAAAGCGGGGGACTTGTTCCCGTTTGCCCGGAAAAGCTTTCTTCCCAGGCCTCTATCTTGCGGGTCTTTGCTTTTTGAGCTTCCACGCCAATAGGTCACGCAAAAATTCGGGCATGAAATACTCGATCTCTCCGGCATCGCGAATGGCCGGGAAAAGGGTGCCTAGCGTATACATATCGATGGTTGCCAGCGAATACGTGCGGCCGGATTCAATTTCCGCCCCGTTTACTGTCAGCTTTTCCGCATCAAGGCCTGCATACATCATTTTTCCCATGACCTTTCCGCGAAAGCCGAGGCCTTTGATCCGAAGCTGTTCGATATCAGCCGATGAAGCGGTGAGAATGACCTCCTTTAATTCCTCGCCGGTCAGTTTCACATTGACCGGGTTAATCGGATGCGGACAAATGCGGTGGACATCACCTTTCGTCACCGGTCCCTCCGGAAGGGAGTCGAGCAAAATCCCTGCATTCACCATGCCAATCTCGGCGCCGCACCATTCTTTTAGCGCTTCGGCCAGCATGTGGGGCAGAGCGGACGGCTCAAACCATTCTGTTTTGAGCGGATGATCCAATACGGTCACTTCCTCCCGAAGCACGGTCCGGGCTTCCGCCTCTTTTTCTCTCAGAAAAGCGGCGGTTTCTTCCGATTCTTCCCTCCAGTCGGCCGTCTTCAAAACAGTTGCCTTTTTCGCTTCAACGGTCCTCTCGGAGAGGTTAACCGTTATTTCCACATGGCCGGCATAGTTTCCATACTTTTCAGCGCAGGCGAGCAGTACGCCGTCTTTCATCATGCCATCCTCAAGCAGATGATGGGTGTGGGAGCCAAGGATCAGGTCGATTTCCGGAAACGCCTCAGCCGCCTGCTGATCATCCAAGATGCCCAAGTGAGAGAGAAGAATCGTGATGTCTGCTTTCCCTTTTACCTCTTTCAATACCGCGGCAATGCTTTCAAAGGCGTCGGTTACCTTCCAATCAAGCTGCGCATAAATCGGATAATACGGCACCGTCACGCCAAGAACGGCGATGGCGATGCCGCTTTTCAGCGTTTTGATCCAATACGGCTGCGCCCATGGCGGTCTGTTTCCGTCCATGTCATACAAGTTGGAAACGATGACCGGAAATTCCGCATGATCATAGAGCGTGTCCAGCTCTTGATGCGGAAGCGTGATTCCTTCGTTGTTCCCGATCGTCACCGCATCATAGTGAAGGCGGTTCAAGAGCTCCACATTCGCTTTTCCGAAGGATGCCTCTGATACCGGGTGAAATCTGTCCACATGGTCGCCGATATCGAATAGCAGCACTTCCTCATGCTCAGCCGCGTGTTTTTGTCTTTGGGTTTGGATGTAATCAACGATGGCCGGCCAGTTTTCAAAATGGCTGTGCAAATCGTTTGTGTGATAGATATGGAGCTTTTCCCGCATGCAAATCTCTCCCTAACGTGTAAACTAAAATGCGCCTTGATAGATGAGTCTGAGTCCGATCAGAATCAACACAAGCCTCATGACGAAAACGATCGTTTTCGTCTGCATTTTTTTATTGATAAAAGCGCCGAGCTGCCCGCCGAACCAGGCGCCGGGGATAAGCGCCACAGCATAAAGCCAGTTGACATGGCCGGAAACGACGTGGCCTGCAGAGCCTGCCACAGATGAAAGAAAAATGATGAACATCGATGTGGCGACGGCGACCCGTGTGGGAAATAAAAACAAAAGCATCATCGCCGGCACCATTAAAGAACCTCCGCCGATTCCGAACAATCCGCCGAGGAAGCCGACGAAAAACGCGATTGCGATTCCGGCCCACGCCTGGTAGGAATACGTATAATCATTTCCCTCGTCGTCTTTAAACGTTCTGATGACGCCTGTGTGTATTTTATCGAGCGGTTTCGCTTTTTTCTTGATCATTAATGAAAGGGAAATCAAAATCATAAAAATGCCAAACCACAGGGAAAACGAATCAGCGCTGAAGTATTTTGATACATGGGCGCCGATGATGCTTCCCGGACCAGATCCGATAAAAAAAATAAGCCCGCTCTTGTAATCAACGGTTTTATATTTCATATAGGCGATTGTTGAAGACAAGCCCGTAAAAATGATGACAAGGAGCGAAGTCCCCACCGCCATCTGCGGTGTCACATGGTCAAACACCCCGGGGATGCCTGATAAAAAAAGCAAAGAAGGAACGATGACGATCCCGCCTCCAAGGCCGACGAGACTGCCGATGGTTCCCGCGATCAAGCCGAGTATGATCAGTATAAAATATTCCATCAATAAGTCCTCTTTTCTCAGTTGAATAAATCGAGCTGCCTCGGCGCAAGCCCTTTATAATCAAGGCCGAGCAGTTCCATCATTTGTTTTCCGTTCGCGGCTGCGTCCCCGCCCGAATTGTTGTTGAACAGCACATACAGCTGCTTGGACTGCTGCTGTAAACGCTCCAGATGTTTTGTCCAGTCTTTTAATTCCTGCTCATTATATAAATACAAATATCTGACTTCCCGCCAGTTTTGTCCTGAAGACGGACGGACCCATCCTTCTTTATTGCGGCCGTGGAAGCGGACCAGCGTTTTTTCGCTGTCTGTCGCATGAAGAACGGTCGGAATGCTCCCTTCTCCGATTTGCGGTTCATCGCACACACTATGTATCCAGCCTTGCTCTTCCATAAAAGCAAGCGTCTTATCGTAAAATTGCGGCATGAACCATGACCGGTGCCTGAATTCAAGGGCGCAAGGAATCCCTTGCATTTTTTCCCTGCACCATCTTAAGTAATTGACGTTTTCTTTTTTGCAGTCAAACCATGGCGGAAACTGGAACAGAACCATCGCCAGCTTTCGAGCTTTTATATAAGGCGTAAGGGACAGCTTAAAAGCGTCAAACATCTCATCCTTTGATTCAAAAGGAATGTCGCCGCGCTGATGTCCGGTCATCCCCTGATAAGCTTTTATGATAAATTGAAAGGATTCCGGTGTTTCTTTTACCCATTTCTCATTGTTTTTTTCCGGCTGGATCGCATAAAAGCTTGCATCAAGCTCGACGATCGGAAAATGGGACGAATAGTGGATCAGCTTTTTTTGGCTGCTCGTTTTGGGCGGATATAGGCTGTCGTGGTCCCCCCAACCTGTCAATCCGATATAAATCAATCTCGTTCACCTCTCTTTTTAGTTTATCACAGGTTTTTTTCAGAATCCTTTATTTCGGCCTGCTTGTTAGCTTTTCCTTTTTGGAATCCCGAATACTCCGCGTAAAAAAAAGAAGCCGGATCAACCGGCCACTTAAGGCGTTTTCTTTGGAAAAATGGTGAAGCTGAAACTATAGATAAAATCGATGGCAAGTATGATCGACCATGCGGATGCGATGCGCAACAAAGATTGTGTTCTTTCGAAGTCTCCGATGAACAGGTGCAATCCGGCCAACAGCCCCGCCCCGATCACCCAGGCGGCAAAATGGCGGATCCAGCCTTCACGCTCTTTTTTGGCGTGTTCTTTTCCGTACCGCGGGCCCTTATCAGGCTTCGGTCCCCCCGCAAACCGATGAGCGAAGCGGACATCCGCCCATTTGATCATCCGGCTGCCAAACGCGATGCTGACGCCGATATAGATGGCGGCCAATCCGTGGAAAGTGTCCGCTGTCGCACCATTGTGCAGATCTATGGCTGTCGCAATCAACAGCACCAAGTCAAGAACAGGCGTTGCGGCAAGAAAAAACAAACTGATTTTTTTCTTATTAGCGATATAGCGAAAAAACAACCCTAACAAAATAAATGCCCAAAATCCGATTTCACATGCAATAATCAACAATCCGATCATCTATGTTTCTACTCTCCTTTTTTAATACATTTGTGTCAAAAAAATAATAGCACAAATGTATTAAAAAACACAACTGTGTTATAATAAATGTATGCCTAAAATCGTTGACCATGAAAAACAAAAAGAAAAAATTGCCGAGGCCGTCTGGAAGGTGATTCATCATGAAGGCCTCGACCATTGCACAGTCAGGAAAATAGCGAAGGAGGCAGGACTTTCCCCAGGTTCCATGCGCCACTACTTCCCGAATCAGTCACAGCTTTTGATTTATTCGATGCAGCTGGTTACCAATCGGGTCAAAACGCGGATCGAACATATGGAATGGCCGGGGACGCCGTTTGAAGCTGTCAAACAGCTTCTTCTTCAGTTTTTGCCCGTCGATGAGGAAAGAAAACTGGAAATGGAGGCATGGCTGGCATTTACGGCTAAATCGCTCAGTGATCCGGAGCTTAGGCCGTTACGAAAGGAGATGAATGAAGGAATCTATTCGGCCTGCAAAAAGGCCGTTGACACACTGGCCCAAACCGCGGAGAAGCCGGATATCGATGTACGGCTGGAAACGGAGCGGCTTTACGCCCTGATTGACGGGCTTGCGCTCCACTCCCTGATAGAGCCTGAACAAATTTCTCTTGAAGTGATCGATTCCGTGCTGACCAGCCATTTAAAATCTTTGGGCGGATGAACCAGAACCAGTCTGATGGCGGATCAGGCTGGTTCTTGCGTTCTCCGGGCCTTTGCATATTCTACCGTTTTCAGCCATTTGCCGCCGTTCTGGCGTAGCGGCCCGCTGCCGTCATAGACAAGCCTTCCCCTGTTGAACGTCGCCGTTATGCGGCAGGGAAAAACGCGCCCTTCGTAAAGGCTGTGCGACGATGAGAATATGTTTCGCGCTTGGGGCGGAATCAGCGGCGGCCAGTTTACGCTTTTGGCCATGATCGAAACCGCTTTAACATACAAGGTGGCGGACTGGACGGCGCGGACGCCCGCACGACGATTCGGCCTTGGGGAGAAAAAAGGCCGGATCAAAGTCGGTTTTGATGCCGATTTTGCCATCGTCAATTTGAATGACTCCTATACTGTGACAAAGGACACCATGTTTGCCAGACATAACGGCTTCGGCTTCCGCCTCAGGCGGTCTTGATGCCGCATAGGCATTACCGTCTGTCCGCCCCGATTGCTCCGCTTCCTTTTGCAGAAACTGAATCATTGCATCGCTTTCAGCATGAAGCGCCAGTATTTTCTTGCAGGCGGCAATTTCCCTCATGCCCTCTAAAAGGCTCATATCATCTGCGGCTTGAAATTCTGCGGTGCCTGTTTGAGAAAGGAACGCCTTAAAACCGATAGCCCCTGCATCTGTCATTTTCTTAATGTGCCGGCGGTTTCCGTGGACAAGACCGCCCCAAAGCGCAAAATCGACGAGCGATTTTTCTTTTGCAATCCGCGCCTTTTCCTTGAGCGCCTCAACGGTGACGGTTGACGGAATGCCGTTTAAAGGCATGTCAAAATAGGCGGTGCATCCGGCGGCAGCCATCATTTGCGAGCCGTGTGAAATGCCCTCCCAGTCCGCCCGGCCCGGTTCACTGAAATGAACATGGCAGTCGACGGCGCCCGGAAACACGTACTGTCCTGTTGGGATGCCATACCTTTTCGGCAGCTTTTTCGTTCAGCTCGCCGATTGCGGCAATGATGCCGTCTTTAACGCCAATATCGGTTGTTTCCACCCCATCCGGCATTACGGCGTGTGCATCTTTCAGCAGCAAATCGTACTTCGTCATGACACTCCCCCTTTTACAGCCGTTTTTTCATGATAAAAAGAAAGCACTGCCTGCAGGGCACGGCCCGGCTGCACCGGCGCTCCGACATGAATGAGAACCGCTTCAAGCGCCGCCAGCGTAAATAGGACATTTTCCTTGCGGCAGCTGTATCCCATCGTCCCGATCCTCCAAATCTTCCCGTGAAGGGGACCGAAAGAGCTGGCAATTTCGACGCCGAATTCGTCGAGCATCATGTTGCGGACAAGATCAGCATCAATCTGCTCAGGCACCTTCACACAGGTGACAGTCGGCAATTTTCTCCTGCCTTCCGCAAACAATTCCAGCCCCATCGCCCTGATTCCTTCCACCAATGCCGCTTCATGCAGCCGATGCCTCTCAAAGCGTTCGCCAAGCCCTTCTTCAAGAACGACGCGCACGCCCTCGCGAAGGGCATACAGCATGGAGGTTGCTTCTGTATGATGGTTCAGCCGCCGCGGACTCCAATAATCCATCAGCTGGCTGATGTCAAAATAATTGCTGAATATCGGCGCCCGCTCCCTTTCCCGCTTCAGGTCTTCTTCTGTCGCAATACCGCGCTCGACTTTTTTCCTTTCGTTGATCCGCTTTTCAATCCGGCTGTTAAACGTGATCGGCGCCATGCCCGACGGAACGGATAAACACTTTTGCGTACCGCCGATGACCGCATCAAGACACCATTCGTCCGTGTTCACATCAGTGCCGCCGATCGTCGCGACCGCATCGACAACACACAGCACGTCGAGCTCGCGGCAGGCACGGCCGATTTCTTCCAATGGCTGCATGCATCCGGTCGATGTCTCCCCATGGACAATCGCAACAATCTCCGGTGCGACCCGTTTGATTTCCCTGATGACGTCTTCAGGAGCAAAAACTTCTCCCCACGGACATTCCATTGTATAAACATCGGCACGGTACCGCTCGCATATTTCTGCAAGCAGATAGCCGAACCTTCCGAATATCGGAACGAGCACTTTGTCGCCCGGTCTGATGATGCTTGCAAGGACGGCTTCCAGCCCCGCTCTCGACGTTCCGTCAACAGGGAAAGCCCAATTGTTTTTCGTCCGAAAGAGCTGTCTCAGCATCGCCATGACCTCGTTCATCATTTCCGTAAACGCCGGGTCAAACTGTCCAAGCACAGGATATGAGAGGGCCCTCAGCACCCTTGGATGGACCTCTACAGGCCCCGGCGTCATAATCGTCCGCTTAGGAATATTGATTTCTCTGATTGTCATTGTCTTTTCTCCTCTCATTCATAAGCCAGTGTATATAGCAGATTGCTCAAAACTTTGATTCCCGAAATGAGATCTTCGGGTTTTGTCCATTCTTCAGGCGAATGGCTGACACCGTTCCGGCTTGGAACGAACAGAAGCGATGTCGGGCAATGCCTCCCAAAGATCTGGGCGTCGTGCCCCGCACCGCTGATCATTTCCCGATAGGAAACATTTATGTTCTCTGCCGACTGTTTAGAAAGCCGCGTCAATTCCGGATCCATTTTTACCGGCTTCACATCCGTCGTCTGCTGCACGCTGATCTGAACGCCCGATTCTTCGGACAGCTTTGCGAAATCGGCAAAAAGATCCTCGCTGAATTGATCCAAAACCGTTTCATTGTGATGGCGAAGATCAAGAGAAAAAACGGCTTCACCGGGTATGACATTCGGGACGTTCGGCTTTGCTTCAAGCTGTCCGACAGTCGCCGTTAGGAACGGATCTGCGGCTTTTGCTTTTTTCATCAAGCAGGAAATACATAATGACATCATCGCGACCGCATCCTTTCGCATATTCATCGGCGTCGTTCCGGCATGGTTGCTTTCGCCTTTGAGGATGATGGTGTAGCGCCTTTGTCCGACGATGTCGGTGACGATACCGATCTGCCGCCCGCTCGCTTCGAGGATGCCGCCTTGTTCAATGTGGAGCTCGATAAAGCATTTGGCATCATGTCTGAAAGGCTTCCGATACCGTCCTTTTCCAAAGCCGCAACGCTTCATCGCCCCTTCGATCGAGACCCCGTCGCGGTCATAAACAGCGGGGGCCTTTCCGCAGTCAAACAGACCCGTCAAATTGCCCGATCCCCAAAATGTGAGGGGGAAACGGCTTCCTTCTTCCTCACACATGGAGACGACCTCGATTGACGTTTTCGGCGCTCCGTAAGCATCGCGAAGCTGTTTCACTGCGATGAGGCTTGCGAGAATCCCGTATGCCCCATCAAACCGCCCGCCGTTGGTGACCGTATCAATATGAGATCCGGTCAATATCGCACCGCTCATATTCTTCGTTCCTGCGATTCTTCCAAACAGATTCCCGGAGTCATCAAAATACGCCTCCATTCCCCAGTCTGTCATCTTTTCTTTTAACGCATGCTGGGCTTCAAGCCATGGCTTTGAATAAAGAAACCTTGTCACTCCGCCTTCCCCGCTGCCTCCAAATGAAGCGAGCCAGGTGATTAAATGTTCAATTTCGCTTGCCGTGCTGCCGGTTATGCTTGTGTCAAAGGTCATGTAAAGAAACTTCCTTTCTATTTTCTTGTTATATTTCTTTACAACTTTATATATAAATATCAGTTTACTGATAATATAAAAAATAAGCATCGGCATAATCGTCACAATTTCATTGTTTTTTTGTACATCTTAACCAAAACATCGAAAACATTCTTGTCAGATGACATAACAAAAGGAGGCCTGAAAAAGATGAACGTTTTCGACATCATGCAGCTCCCTGTTTTTAAAGGCGCAAGGCTGGCCGCCGGGGAATCGGGGGGCTTTCGCAATATTCAGCATATCAATATGATGGACGCCCCGGATATCGCGGATTTTCTGCATCCGGGCGAGCTGCTTGTCACGACCGCCTATCATGTCAAAGACCGTCCGCAATTGTTAAAAGAATTGATCGAAAAGATGATCAGGCGCGGATGCGCCGGACTCGGCATCAAAACGAAAAGGTTTTTGCGGGAAATCCCCAAAGAGGTGATTGAATATGCCGACAAGAAGTCTTTTCCGATTATCGAACTAAATGAGGGCATCCGCCTCGGCGACATCGTCAACCATACGCTGAGCCATATTCTTGATAAGCGCACCGCTGAGCTTGAACAAGCGATCAATGCGCAAAAGCAATTCACAGACCATGTGATGAGCGGAAAAAGCATACAGTCGCTGTTGAAGAACGTCTCTCGTATCTTGGATCTCCCTGTCCTCCTATTAAATCAGCATCTCAAGCCGAGATTCTCTTCAGGAACGGATAGAACAGAAGCACCGCCGCTTTATGAAGGCGTTTTTCACAGAGGGAGCAAAACGGCATTCACATGCTTTTCCACCCTTTCCAAACAGAAAACCTATTCCGTTTTCCCGATCTACACCCATGAAAAAAAGTGCGGGTTCCTCGTCGTTTGCGGGATGATTCCCTCATCTGACAAAGGCCTGCTTTTAACAATTGAACAGGCAGCCAATGTGATCGGCTTTGAACTCATGAAAGAAAACGCGCTTAAACAGTATGCGAGAAGAGCCCGCAACGAGTTTTTCAGCAATTTTTTGGACGGCGCTTTTTCTTCGCCTGAAGAAATCAAAAATCGGGCCAAAGAGTTTCAGCTTAAGTGGAACCAAAAATATATATGCATCGCCGGCAAATTGGACCGCAATGAAAAAGGCGTCAGCTTCACGGAAAACCAGCTTGATTCAGACAGCGTGTTCGAGTTTTTGGAAGAAGAGCTTGATGCTTTTCCGTTTCCTCCGCATTTGTTCATCAAAGGAAATATGTGCATCCTCCTGGCCGAAGGGACGGACAGCTGGGCGGAAATGAATGCTCCCATTTGCGCGTTTTTAAGGCGGTTTCAGCAAAATGCTGCAGAGTATTTTCAACGAACGATCTCCTTCGGCATCAGCAATCTCAGCCACCAGCTGTTCGATGCTCCTGATATTTGCAAAGAAGCTGTTGATGCTCTGCACTCCGGCCATCTTTCCGGCAGCACCGCATTCATTCAGACGTACCATATGAAAGATGTGTCAGAGCTCCTGCGGATGATCCCGATCGATGATTTAAAAAAATTTCATGCCTATACACTGCAAAACCTGGCAAACCTGCCTGGTGATGACCAAGTGCTGCTGCATACATTATCCGTCTATTTAGAAACGCACTGTCAGATTTCCGAGACAGCCAAACGCCTGTATGTGCACAGGAATACGGTCATCTACAGACTTGAAAAATGCGAGGAGATGCTCGGAAAGAGCCTGAAGGACGCTGATACAACGCTGCGCTTAAGGCTGGCTCTCAGAATTCAAATGCTGCTTGGTTTGTGAGGAGCCTTGCGCTTATGGTCATAAAGAGGGATGATTTTGTATCAACATCTAAATCGAAAATTGAAGATTGGAGAGTGCATACAAAAAACGCCCGGCATTTCTGCCGGACGCTTTACACTTTTTCCGGGATGGCGCTGGTCTGTTTTTTTCGTCCCCAGCTGACAGCAGCAAAAAAACTGAGTACAAGGACGGCGGCGCCAAACATATATGGAATTTCGACGTTTACATCGAAGAGCAGCCCCGCTATTGCCGGTCCGACAATATTGGCAAGGCTCATGAACGCATTATTCATCCCTGCGGCAAAGCCTTGTTCATCTCCCGCCATTTTCGAAATCAGCGTATTGATCGCCGGGCGGAGGATGGAAGTCAGCATAAAAAAGACAATCGTCGCGCCGAACACTAGCCAATAGGAGCCGGCTAATGAGCAGACGAGAAGAGCTGCCGCCGAACCGATCAATGTGATGTTCATCAGGCGCTTTTCCCCGAAGCGGTTCGTCAGCATTCCAAGCGCAACGGCTTGCACAAACACGCCGATCAAGCTCGCCGCCGTGATGACAAACGCGATGTCTCCAGGTGTAAACCCGTGTTTATGATCGACATACAGGCTGAAGACAGCTTCAAAATTCATAATGCCAAAGTTCAGCACGAACACCAAAATCAGCAGAAAAGCGTATGGAGATTTCAGCGCCCGCGCCATTTGCTTCAGCAGCGGTTCGCGCCGTTCAGCCGACTGCCGCTTTTCGAGCATTTTTTCTTTACTGAGCGTTTCAGGGAGCACGAAAAGCGACAATACGGTTGCCAGGCAGGCCAGCCCGGCTGACACGTAAAACGGAAAAGACAGTCCGAACGCCACTAAATAACCGCCGGCTCCGGGGCCGATGACAAATCCGAGGGACATCGCTGCACTAATCAGCCCCATCCCTTTGCTCCGATCCTTTTCCGAGGTGATGTCAGCGATGTAGGCAAACATCGCCGGAACCAAAAAGGCCGCACCGGCTCCCCCCAAAAGGCGCGACACAAACAAGAGCCACAGGTGGCCGGCCCAGGCAAAAATCAGCTGTGATACCGCAAAGGCGCCGATACCCAAAATAATCATTTTTCGTCTGCCATATTTGTCTGTCATTTCACCCGCAACAGGCGAAAACAGCAATTGCGTGACACCTGAAGCCGCAATCAACAGACCGAGGGTGCCTCCTGAGGCGCCGAATTTTTCTATAAATGTAGGCATGAGCGGAATAATCAGCCCGATGCCGAGCATGACGATAAATACGTTCAGCATGAGAATATATAATCTGGCCATTTTTTTCATGTGCAAATCCCTTCCTTCTGTGCGAGATCAGAACCCCTCTTCTCAAAGCCAAACTGCTACTCAATCAGTATATCCAGCAGTGGGATTAAAGTCTAGTTTTTTCATATTTTATTTATTTTTCAAATTTTTACTTATCCAAAAGTCTCAATTGAACGATGTTCTTCACTGATTCTCAAGCTGTTGTGAAACGGTGGGATATGCCGATAACGCGCAGTTTGCAGAGGCTTAAACAGAAGACTGCTCGGGGATGTGGAGGGGATCGGCAAAAGGATCTATAAGGAAAATAAAAGGAATCACGGGAGAAATAAGCGATTAACAAAATAGACTGGCGCACGGCACCAGTCTATTGATCTCAAAACCTATGACCAGCCGGCGGCATGGGCAATCATTAAAAACACGACAGCAGCCGCCATCCAAAGGCAAAAGAGCGGCAGGATGAATGTCAGCCACTTGTTCCAGGGGATCCTGCTGATCGCAAGCGTCGCCATAAAGTAGCCTGATGTCGGAAACACGATGTTTGAAAACCCGTCTCCGATATGAAAGGCAAGGATCGCCGTCTGCCTCGTAATACCGACGATATCGGCCAAAGGAGCCATGATCGGCATCATAATCAGCGCCTGACCGCTTCCGCTCGGCACAAAAAAGTTAAACAGCATCTGTGTAAAGAGCATCGCCGCCACCGTCAAATAAGAAGGAAACTGTGAGACAACATGTGACAAGCCATAAACAATCGTATCCATGATCTGCCCTTCCGTCATCACGACAGCCACAGCCCGCGCGATTCCGCAGACCATCGCGCCGACCAGAACTTCTTTAAACCCTTCATTAAAAGATTCGGCAATCTCTTTTGAATTCATGCCGGCAATCACAGCCGGAATGATGCCGAGCGCCAGAAAATAGCCGGCCATCGCCACCATGTCCCACCTGAAATAAATCACGCACCCAATCAGCCCCATAAAACAGGCAAGCGCCGCAGCCCCGGCCCACTTTACCCGTTTTCCCGCTGAAAAAGCGGGAGCCGGTCCGGCCTCTTCCTTGCCTGTGAGGCTTGTTTCCGGATGCGCTCGTACATGTTCCGCATATTTAAGGACATAAACGGCGGCGACCGCCGTGATAACAAAGAAGATGACCGTCCGGTATCCCATGCCCGAATAAAGCGGAACGCCTGATATCATTTGCGAGATGCCCACAGTGAAAGGATTGGTCAAAGCGCTCGTAAAACCGGCAATCGGCCCGCATAATGCGATGGCGGCGGCCGTCATCCGGTCATAGCCGAAAGACAGCATTAAAGGAAGGATGACAGGAACATAAACGATCGACAACTCGGGCGTCCCGATAAAACAAGCGATCCCTGAAAAAACAAACATCAAAACGGGAATGATCAAAGCCGGCCTGTTCCGGAACATGTGTCCCAATAGGCGCACGCCGAGTTCGATTACCATGGCTTTCCGCAAAACAGCAAAAACGCCTCCGGCAACGAACGTAAAAAAGATAATCGGAGCGGCCTCGGTCATCCCTTGCGGAACAGCAGACAGCACAGTCAGCAAACCGACCGGTGACTGTTCGATCCGCTGATATGAATCCGGATCGATCATCTCCCTGCCGTCAGGGCTCTCAACCCTTTCGTATTCACCTGAAGGGATGATGTATGTCGCAAGAGCCATTACCACAATCATGACGGCAAGAATGACATAAATATGCGGAAATTCCTTTTTGCGCTTTTGATTCTTTGTCAATTCTTCTGTTTGATAAGCGGGCACTCCCATGTCTGTTCATCTCCTTTTCACCTAATGTCAACTTTCTTAACATATTAATCGATTAAAAACGCAATAGCATTGAAAAATCCTCCGAATCCAACTGAGTTTTCGGTTAAAATATCTAAAAAGACAGATTTTCTGACAAACACAATCATCAAAAATACCCCTACTGCAATTCGCCATTTTCATGTAAAGTCATAAGAAAAAGTCATGTTGTAAAGGAGTGGATACACATTGCAGCAATGGATTAAAGAGGTGGCCAGAGGAAAAAGAGGCGCCAGGGATTTAATATATGAAGAGGCGCGGCAGGCTGCCGAAGCGATTGTCGCCGGACAGGCGAGCGCGGCTCAAATCGCGGCCTTTCTGATAGCGGAGCGGATCAAAACAGAATCTCCTGAAGAATTGCTTGCATTTACAGAGGCATTAAGACATTATGCGGAGAAACTGAACCTTTCTAAAGGAATCAGGGAAAGGGTCATCGATTTTGCCGGACCGTACACCGGGAGACATTCTTTTTTGGCGACGATTCCCGCATCGATTCTTCTCGCCGAACGAGGCATTCCCGCATTTCTGCACAGCAGCGACTCCCTGCCGCCGAAATACGGGACAAGCAGTAAAGAGGTGCTGCAAAAGCTCGGCATCTTTATTGGGGGGGCCGCCCAGGCTGCGAAAACACTGGAGCAGCTTTCCATCGGTTTCGCCGCGGCTGAACAGCTGTGCTCTCCGTTTTCCCGCCTTCGCCAGATTCGTGAGGACATCGGTGTCCGCACTGTATTGAATACGGCCGAAAAATTGGTGAACTTCGCCGGTTCCGACCGGCTCATGATGGGCGCTTTTCACAGAACGGCGATTCAAAAGATGCATCCCGTGTTTACCCGCCTTTCTTACAAAGAAGTGTTTATCGTTCAGGGAATCGAAGGCTCAGAGGATGTTCCGGTGCACAGGGGAAGCTTTGTATTTACGATAAAAAACGGTGACATCTCTTCCTTTATTTTAAATCCGGAAGCATACGGCCTGCATGCGGATGAGCGTATGCTCAACAAACCCCTATCCGCAGAGCGGCAGGCCCAAAAAATCGAGGCGGTCCTGTCGGGAGAGCAGTCGGCTGATGTGGAATATGAAAGAAAGCAGGTCATCATGAACACGGCATTGCGCTACTATTTGTTCAGGCACTGCCCGACGATCGAAGAGGGCGTCCGGATCGCTGAACGCCAGCTTAAAGAGAAAGCGGGGTTAGCCACCCTCAACAAGTGGAGAATGTCATTTACAAGACAGTAAGAAAACCGTAATGAAAATGACATTTCCTTTTCATGAAATGATTGGATAATGAAAACAAATGAAAAGGAGGTTTTCACCCCATGATCAGAATGTTGGTCCTGTCGTTTATGCTGATCCTGTCAATCGTTTGGATGCCCGCCGGGAAAGCGGATGCTTTTTCGCTGTTTCCGCTGAAATCCTTGTCCGGCGCTACAGCCGCTCCTGCAGACTATTATCAAACTGCACAAGGGAAAACCGGGAAAGCATTAAAACAGTCGCTTCACGATATTATCGATAACCACACAGAGCTTTCGTACAGCGATGTGTGGAACGCGCTTAAAACGACTGATGAAGATCCGGCAAACCGCAGCAATGTCCTTTTACTGTATTCCGGAGAATCCCGCTCTAAAAATGAAAGCGGAGGAGACGCGGGCGATTGGAACCGGGAGCATGTCTGGGCTAAATCACACGGCGATTTTGGAACAGCTAAAGGCCCCGGAACAGATCTCCATCATATCAGGCCCAGTGATGTACAGGTGAATGCGGCACGGGGAAACCTTGATTTCGATGAAGGCGGCGCCGAGTATTCGGGAGCTCCCGGAAACTATTATGACGGGGATTCATGGGAGCCGAACAGCCGTGTAAAAGGGGATGTTGCGAGAATGATTTTTTATATGGCCGTCCGCTATGAAGGCGATGATGGGCACCCCAACCTTGAAATGAACGACAGGACAGGAAACGGTTCTCTGCCATACCACGGCAAAATGGCCGTCCTGCTGAAATGGCATCAGGAAGACCCGGTTGATGACCTGGAAAGAAAAAGAAATGACATCATTTATGAACGTTACCAGCATAACCGCAATCCATTCATTGATCATCCCGAATGGGCCGGGGAAATCTGGGAGTAAGCTAAATGTTTTGAAAGTGCAAACGAAGGCGCTTTCTTCGAAGATTTTAAGCAAAGGCTTGACATCTTTCTTTATATTCTTCTTCTGTAGTCGGGACGACTCCATTTTCAGTATTGTCGTAAGTAATGACTTCAGCATCAAATTCAGAGCCGTAAAATCGTTCCGGTTCTGTGTTTTTCTCTACTAGAAAAGGCAGTACCGGAATCTATCAGCCCTTTCATATTCACCCCCCTTATTTCCTTTTAAAACGAGATTGATCAGAGGAAAAGGGGGTGTACATCTTTTTTATGAACGATTCAG
Source organism: Bacillus sp. KICET-3 (assembly GCF_033261025.1). Lineage (NCBI taxonomy): Bacteria > Bacillati > Bacillota > Bacilli > Caryophanales > Bacillaceae > Bacillus > Bacillus sp. KICET-3. The sequence continues at coordinate 3,723,187 of NZ_CP137345.1, forward strand.
ACGCGGGTCGCGGCCGGCAGTCCTGGAAGTGGATGGCGCTGAATTTGTAGATTTATAAAAAAAGGCTGATCACTTCAAACAGATTTTGATCGATCCCTGCATCAAAATAGGTTCTTTAACCTTTAATTTAAAGTTATACGTAACCGACCCGATTATCATTAGTCTGATTCTTTTTAGATTGCCGCTTCTGTGTGAGGATCAAAAAAGACGGCATGCTCCATATTGACGGACAGGCTGATTTCCTCTCCGGGCGAAAGGTTTTTAGCACCGTCGAGTCTAGCAATAAGAGGGGCTTCTCCTATTGCGGCGTGCAGAAATTGTTCAGACCCCATATTTTCGCTTAATTCAACCTGCGCCTGAAAGCTTGTTTCTTCTCTCTGCCCCTGTTCGTTCACATGTTCCGGCCGGATGCCGAGCACCGCTTCCTTTCGGAGGTAGCCTTTCCTTTGTAAGACACCGCTTTTTTCTTTCGGAATATGAAGGCGAATCGAAGAATTGGCGAAAAACAGCTCACCGTTCTGCTCCTCGATGATGCCCTTAAAAAAATTGATGCCAGGTGAGCCGATAAAGCCGGCAACAAACTGATTAGCCGGATGGTGATAAATATCGTGCGGACTTGCCACCTGCTGGATTTCCCCGTTGTACATTACGACAATGCGATCTGCCATCGTCATGGCTTCAGTCTGATCATGGGTGACATAGATGACTGTCGTCTTCAGCCGCTGGTGAAGCTTGCTGATTTCCGTTCTCATTGCCGTTCTTAATTTGGCATCCAGATTTGACAGCGGCTCATCCATCAAAAATACTTGAGGCTCGCGGACGATAGACCTGCCGATCGCCACCCTCTGTCTTTGGCCCCCTGACAAGGCTTTCGGCTTTCGTTTCAGCAAATGGCCGATTTCCAAAATCTCAGCCGCCTCGTGCACCCGTTTCTCAATTTCTCTTTTTGAAAGCTTTCTCAGCTTCAATCCGAACGCCATATTGTCAAAGACCGTCATGTGCGGGTAAAGCGCATAATTTTGAAACACCATGGCGATATCGCGGTCCTTCGGGGGCACGTGATTGATCAGCTCATTCCCGAGATAAAGCTCTCCTTCCGTCACCTTTTCCAAACCGGCCGTCATCCTCAGCGCCGTCGATTTTCCGCACCCCGAAGGACCGACGATGACAAGAAATTCTTGATCCCGGACCTCTAAATGAAAATCTTTTAAAGCATGATGATCTGTCCCGTATTTCTTATGGACGTGATGAAACGTTAATGAAGCCATGTACACCTCTCCCTATTTTCATGTTTGCCGTAATTTTTTAGATCTTCTGCCTGTCCCTGAATTGTATTATAACGTAATAATACATTATAATGGTCTTGAACACGTGAAGGAGGACGTCTATTTTGTTAAATAACGATAGTTCCAAGCCTTTGTATCTCCAGCTTAAACAAATCATATCAGACGATATCAAGCGGGGAATTTATTCACCTTCAGAAAAACTGCCCGCTGAAAATGAACTTTGCGAGAAATATCAAGTCAGCCGAATTACCGTCAGAAAGGCGATTTCCGATCTTGTGGAAGAAGGCTATCTGACACGGCAGCAAGGAAAAGGGACGTTTGTAAAAAGCCCGAAAATGAAACGGGAGCTGGTCGCCGTAAACGGCTATTCCGAATACATGATGTCGACAGGAAAAAAACCGAAGCACAAAGTCATTTCCGCCGAAAAAACAGCGGCCCCCCAGTACATTGCCAAGCGGCTTCAGCTGCCGCCTGAAAGCCCTGTGCTTGAACTGAAGCGGATATTGTTCAATGACGAACAGCCGTTCACATTTGAGATTACGCACTATCCGCTCAGACGGTTTCCCGATATCGACCGTTTCATCAGCGATTCCGTGTCTATGCACCAGATTTTAAAGACTGAATATCAAGTAAGCCCCGCCTACAATACAAAGCTGTTAAATGTCGTTTTTGCAAAAGCGGAAGACAGCAAACATTTGGCATGCGATATCGGGGATGCGCTGTTTGAAATTGATAAAGTCGCCTACTGCGCCAAGGACGAACCTATTTACTGCTCATTGTTTTTGATGCATACGAACCGTGTCACATTTACGATCAACAGTTCTCACTAATTGGCACGATCCTTTAGCGAAAAAGGGTGTCCGCAGCCGAAGGCTCCATATATCAGGCATGTATCTGCCGCCGTTTCGGCTGCTGACATGAGAGCCTTTTTCAGATCGCGTTCTTTCATATAAGCCGTCAAAAATCCTGCAATAAAAGAATCGCCGGCTCCGAGCGTGTCAATCGCCCGTACTGGAAAAACGGGCTGTTCGATGATGCTGCCCTCCCGACAAAAAAGAGCGCTCTCCTCCCCTCTCGTCACACATACCATCTCAGCGCCAAAGCGGCTGGCGTCCCCGATCAGCTGCAGGCACTCCTCTTTTGTCAGCCCGCTTCCCGAAAAGAAGGCATACGTCAAATAAGGGCAAACCCGTTTTACATATTCCCGCTCATAGTTTGTGGAAAAGTCGAATGAAACAGCAGCATGCTTGCCGAGTTCTATCAGCGCGTGTTCCATTCGGCTGTATACACTCGTATGCACGATGTCATGACAGGCGATAAAGTCGGCATCCTCTTCTGTCAAGATCAGGCCGAGCTCAGACTGGATACCGCCTTTGTTTGAACGGACAAACACCCTCTCGCCCTGTTCGTTCAGCTTGACGACAGCCATGCCGTTTTGCCCGTAGGCGCGCCGGATTCTGCTGATATCGATTCCTTCCTGCTTCAGAACTTTCAACACATGATCTCCCGCTTCATCACCGCCAACAATGCCGATATACGAAGCTTCAGCTCCCGCCCGTTTCGAAAGAACGGCGACATTTAGCGCATTTCCTCCGGGATAAAACATATCCTGATCCTCGTAATAATCGACGACATTGTCACCAATTGCAAGCAACTTCACATCCATTCCTCCCCTAGCCTTTTACACTCCCGCCGGCAATGCCGCGGACGAAATATTTTTGCATCAATAAAAACAGAATGACGATCGGCGCCGCCGAAATCGTCAGCCCCGCCAGCAGCACGCCCCAATCAGTTGCAAGTGCGTCCCTGAATTGCATCAGGCCGGCCGGAATCGTCTTCAAGCTTTCATCATCAATAAAAATAATCGCAAACATAAATTCGTTCCAAGTATGGTAAGCCGTCAAAATTCCCGATGTAAGCAGGATCGGCACGCTTATCGGCAAGAAAATTCTGAAAAATACACCGAAGCTTGTGCACCCGTCGATATATGCCGCTTCTTCAAGCTCTTTCGGGATTGATAAAAAATACGAACGAATCAAAATGATCGTAAAGGGGATCCGGTAAGCGGCATAAGGCAAAATCAGCGCCCAGTACGTATTGTAAAGCCCAAGCGACTGAATGATCGAATAAAGCGGAACAATGCTGATCTGCGGCGTCAGCATCAGCCCGCCGAGACAAAGAATGAAAACCGCTGTTTTGCCCTTATATTCAAACCTCGCCAATCCATAGGCCGCCCATGCGCTGACAAACACAGTGATCACACATGTCAAAAATGTCACGATGACACTGTTCATAAAATAAGCGGATATCCCCTGATTCCAGGCCGCCGCGTAATTTTCAAAATGCCATTCTTTCGGGAGGGACCAGCTGTGCTCAAAAATCTCGTCAGAGCTTTTCAGCGAGCTCATCACCATCCAAAATAACGGATAACTGACTGCGGCTGTATACAAAAGCAAATACAAGTAAACTGCGGGCACTCCGATATGCCGCTTTGTCCGCCTTCTTCCCGCCTTCACGCTCCTGTCCGGAACAGCCCCGGGAACAAACGGCTCCGTTTTTTCCGGCTGCATGTTTTCAGTCCCCCTTCCCTGTTTTGAACAGCTTCATTTGTATAACAGAAAGGCTGAGCGTGATCAATAAAATGACGGTCGCAATCGCTGAAGCATAGCCCATCATATCTTTCGAAAACGCCGACTTATACAAAAACGTGCTGAGCACCTCAGAGGCGTTTCCAGGGCCTCCGCCCGTCAAAATATACGGTTCGTTAAACACGGTAAAAGCGCCCGTCAGCGTCATCACGACGGCGACAAATGACATCTCCTTCGTTCCCGGCACGGTGATGGCAAAAAAAGTCCTGATCTTTCCCGCGCCGTCCATGCGGGCCGCTTCATAAAGCTCTGACGGGATTTTTTGGATAGCGATGATATAAAGCATCGCAATATAGCCGACAGACTGCCATTGAGAGACAAAAATGACCGAAAGCATCGCCGTTTCCCTTTCTCCGAGCCAGGCTCTCGTCCATTGCTCAAGTCCTGCGGCCCGCAAAAACTGATTCAGCAGACCCGTTTCCGGATTATAGATAAAATCGAATAATAAAGCGATAACCGTCATCGAAATGACGACAGGAAGGAAAAAAACCGTTCGGAAAAAAGGAGAGCTTTTTCTTAAAAGCCGGTCCTCCAGAATGGCGGCGGTGATCAATCCTCCTCCTACTTGAAAGACGATCGAAACGGCGGCATAAAGCGCATTGTTTTTAAGCGATTGATAAAATACCGGATCATGAAACAGCTCAATGTAGTTGTTGAAACCGATAAACGCTTTTTGCGGCTCAAATGTGCTCCATTGAAAAAAACTCAACACGATGTTTTGCAGGATCGGAATATAGACAAATAACAGAAAAAGCAAAGCCGGAAACAAAAAGACATAGGGAAGCCACCGACTCCGATTCACCACAGCGCTTCATCTCCTTTTCACTTGGATTTGGCCGCTTTTTGCACGTCTTTCATAACCTGTTCAGGCGTCATATCCCCCTCAAGCATCTTTTGAAAGACATAGGGAAGCCACCGACTCCGATTCACCACAGCGCTTCATCTCCTTTTCACTTGGATTTGGCCGCTTTTTGCACGTCTTTCATAACCTGTTCAGGCGTCATATCCCCCTCAAGCATCTTTTGAACGTTTGTTAAATACGCATCGACGATTTCCGGGTCGGCATCCATGTCAAACCAGGCGACCATTCCTTTTGCCTTATTCAGGCTTTCGACGGCTTCCAGCTGGTTATCATCGGCGTTGCCTTTATTGGCCGTTCCTTTGACAGGACTGAACTTTCCGACGTCCTTCACGAGTTTTTCCCCCATTTGTTTCGACGTCAAAAACTTCAAAAACGCCATCGCTTCTTTCGGATGCTTCGTTTTCGATGAAATCATAAAGCCTTCCGGAGCTCCCGTCAGCATGTCGGAACTCCCTTTTTGCCCGGCGATATCAGGGAAAGGAAACAAGCCGAGATTGACGGCGCCATTGACAAGCTTGATCTCCGAAGTCTCCGCATAGATCATTCCGGCTTTCCCGCTCTTAAACTGCTGCCTGACATATTCGTGATCGACAGAGTTTACATGTTTCGTAAAGTAAGGAGAGAGCTCCTGGAATTTGGCCAATGCCTCTATATATCCTTTATCTGTAAAGCTCGCGTTTTTCGTATGATAGTCTTTCTCTCTTGTTTTTTCATCGACAAGCCGCTGGTTCAGCGTCCCGATATAGTGCGATATCGCCCATGTCGCTTTAGCGCCGAACGCGACCGGGGTATAGCCGTTTTCTTTTAAAACCTTTGACGCGTCTATAAGCTCGTCCCACGTTTTCGGAGGAGAAAGCTTCAGTTTTTTGAAAATGTCTCTGTTATAAAAAAATTCTTTGGAGGCCATCTGCCAAGGAACGCCGTATGTTTTGCCGCCGTCGGAGAACGGCTCGATCTGGGATGTCAAAAGCTGTGAAGACCATGTCTGATCATCCTGATAATAAGAGGTCAAATCAAGCGCCCTGCCCCCTCTGATGATTTTCTTGGCAAATTCATCGCTCCATGAAAAATAAATATCCGGAGGCTGGCTTGTACCAAGCATGACTTTGATCTTATCTTTATAAGAATCATTCAAAACCGCTTCCGTTTGGATGGAAATGTCGGGATGGCTGTCTTCAAATTCTTTGACAGCTTCTTCAAAGAAGCTTTTTTCAGGCTCTTTCGGCCAGCGGTGAAACAGCTTCAAGGTGATTTTTCCTGAATCGGCCCCCGAACTTTGAAATCCTGAACAGCCGCTTGCAAGCAGCATGCCGATGATCGCGGCAATTAGGAACACATATCTCTTTTTCAAATCAAAATCCTCCTTTAAAAAAGCATCGATATGATTATTGCCATAGCAACCTGTAATAAAGGGTGACGGCACAAATGCGTCATCATCATCCGGGCCGTCACGCCGTTTCTTTTTCTGATAAGCGGAGAAGACTTAGGATGTTAGAGGTCGTGGAAGTGGTACATGATGTTATATAATGTTATATCAATATTCGACTTTCCACATATACCGTCTTGTCGTCAGCGGATGATTGCGCGCTTCCGCCAGGCGATCGGCATACATGCGCAATACACGGTTCAGCACCAGAGGGGCGAGGTATCCTTTGACAGCTTCGCTGATTCCGGCAAAATCGTAATTCTTGGCATCAAGCACCGTCAGCTTTTTGCCGTATCGTTTTGAGAAAGCGAGGGCGCGTTCTTCAAGAGGTCTTGTTTCATCCAGACCTAGCAGGATGATAAAAGGCACCGACTCATCAATGATTTCAAACGGGCCGTGGAAATATTCGCCGGCATGAATGGCCTGGGAGTGAATCCATTGCATTTCCATGAGGATACAGATGCTGTAGGAATAGGCGGCGCCATAATTCGCACCGCTTGCCATCGTATAAATGACCTCTTCTTTTTGGTGGTTTTTTGCAAATTGATGCGCGTTTTCAGCTTCTTTTTGCAAAGCATGGTCATAAACAGCCTGGAGTTTATCCAAGCCATCGATCGCCTGCTCAAATTTCGGGTGATTTTCCAATACTTGCAGCGTGCCGAAGACGATTTGGTATAAGACGCCGTAATTTGTATTGATCGCGGGCGCTTCATCTCCCCAATCATATTGAACGGCGTATTGCGCCGCCTTTGCCAAAGGAGATTCCGGCTTAAACGTCATGGCGATCGTCAGCGCCCCTTTGCTTCTTGCAAAACTTGCGGCTTTCACGGTTTCCGGCGTGTTTCCTGAGTGGGAGCACAAAATAACGAGCGATTTCCCGCCAAGCTGTACAGGATTGCGCTGAATAAACTCGTTTGAGCTGTAAAGGTCTGAACTGATTGCTTTCGATTCTCTGTCAAACACGTATTTGCTCGGATACATAATCGCGGAAGATCCTCCGCATGCCACAAAAAATACGTGATCAATCTCTTTTCCTTTCAAATCCTGCAAAAAAGCCTGAACTCCCGGGTTTACTTTTGCTGTAGCCTGACTGCTCAATTCCTTCACTCCTATTCTCATATTATATAACGTTATATAACATTATATATTGTTATGGTAATAGGGAACACAGAGAGCTGTCAATATAATTTTCTGAACTTTTAAAAAATAAATGCCTTTTTCATTTGCACGATGGTGATCGCCGAGTATTTACCGCTTTTCTTTTCCAACAAAAGAAAAAACGTTCACTCATCTTGGGATGAGCAAACGTTTTTTTATCAAATGGCCAGCGCGCCGGCCGGATCATACAGGCTGACGTCAATGTCGCCCTGTTTGCCGAGAGCGAGCTTTGCCAGCTCTGATCCGAGATAGGGCCCCGATGTCAGCCCTGAAGCACCGAGCCCATTAGCGACCAGCAAGCCTTTTATACCTGGCAGCGGACCGATCACGGGAAGAAATCCCGGTGTAAACGGTCTGAAGCCTACCCGCGCTTCAAGCATCGTTCCATTTTCAAGACCGGGGGCGATGGACAGCGCTTTTGCAAAAATTTCATGAAGCCCGCCGGCGGTTACCCGGCAGTCATCAAGACAGGCCTCATTTTCATGGGTCGCTCCGGCGACGACCCTTCCGTCTTCAAATGAGAGGATATACTGGTCATTCGGCGGCATCACGACCGGCCAGCCGCCGGTATCAAAGCCGTGCAGCCGGAGATGGACGATTTGCGCCTTTTGATAGGTTACTAAGAAATTGATTCCCAATGGCGCGAGCAGTTCATTTGCCCAAGCGCCGGCGGTGACGAGCACCTGATCAGCGGGAATTTCTCTTTCTCCCGCTTTGATTCCGCCCACACGACCGTTTTCAAACAGCAATTCGGCATTCCCTTCGATCACGGCAGCTCCGTGTTTTTTGGCGGCGCTCACAAGCGAACGGCGCAGCGCCTTTCCATTTACCCGCGCTCCCCCGCTGATATGAACCGCGCCATACCCTTCTGCCAAAGGCGGAAATAACCGCTTTGCTTCTTCCGGCGTTAAGCGGGCTATGTCGCCGATTTCCGGAGCATCGTTGCGTCTCTTATACGCCCGTTCTTCCATCTGCCCCAATTTCCGCTCGTCTGTATGAAGGCTGATGGCGCCCGTTCGTTTGTATCCCGTATCCGTTTCGCCATCGGCTTCCAATTGCTTGATTAAGTCAGTATAGTAACTCGCCCCGCCCTTTGCCAGCTTGTACCACGCCTGATTCCGGCGCTGCGACAGCCATGGACAGACGATTCCCGCCGCGGCATCAGTAGCCCGGCCCTGATCCCGGCGGTCAATCAATGTCACATCGGCGCCTTCCTTTGCGAGGTGATAGGCGGCTGACGACCCGAGTATGCCAGCGCCGACAACGATCAATTTCTTCATCTTTCAAACACCTTTTTCATTTCTGATTATTTTACAAATATACCGGATAAGTGCTGCTGAATACAACCCAGGCATTAACCGGCGGCCACCGAAATCACCCCCAGCACCATTAAAAACGCGGCGATGACACGCACTCTTCCAAAACCTTCAGAAAGAAGAACAGAACCCATAATCGTTCCGATTAAAATACTGATCTCGCGAATCGGGGCGACATGACTGACAGGAGCGAAAACCATAACGCCCAGGGCTAAAATATATGCCAGGGAATTAAAAATTCCCACCCCGGCCGCCTCCAGCCGATGATTGTTCCATTCGGCCCTGACGTCATTCCAATTCTTCACCGCAAAAGGCGTCAAGATGATCAGCCGGCCGATCGTATTGCAATAATCCAACAGCAGCGGCGGAATGAGAAAATGGCTGACCGCCGCTTTGTCAAGGATCGTATAGGCTGCGATGATTGCCCCGACGGCCAATCCGTAAAGGATCGGAATGAGCGCCCCCTCCTCCTTTAACTTTTTCATTCCTCCCGTAAAAAAGAGAATGCTCGCCATAATCAGCAGGATGCCTATAAATGTGAACAGCGTCAGTTTCTCATGAAAGATGATGACCGCCAGTATGCACGTCAGCAGCGGGCCCGTGCCCCTTGCAATCGGATAGACAAGAGAAAGGTCGCCGATTTTATACCCCTTTTGAAGGACGAGAAAACAACCCAAATGAACGAGGATGCTCGCAATGATCAGAATGATTTCCCAGAGTCCTATATCCGGTTTTTCATATAATATAACCCCTATGGCCAAAGGACAGTAAAAAACGGCTGCGATCGCAGTAAAAAGCCAAATAAATGCAATGCCGCCACCGGCTTTTTTAGAAAGATAGTTCCATGAAGCATGGATGAATGCCGATAATAGCAAAACACAAAACGCCGCAGTGTTCATCAAACACTCCCCCCAAATAACCTATTGGACACCGGCGCAAACTTTTTCATTTATTGTATCATTTTTCCGGTATATTCGGCAGGGCAAAAAAGCCGGACCTGTCATAGATCTGGCTTTTTCGAACGATGCACCGGCCTCTCGAATCCGCCGAAATGTTAAACAGAGCGTATGACCGGCGGCAGAATACTTGAAGATTAAAGCGATATGCGTTCTTTATCATATTCGTCAAAATCCCGGCAGCACCGCGGCAAACAGATGATGAAGCGTGATCATTATTTGTTGCAGAATCGGTATTTGATTGTAGATACATTTTAACAATATTTCTATAAAAACGTCGCGGCTTTAAAGAATAGAATTTAGTTTTTTAGAAGAATCGTATGTGAAGACAGTTCCTTAAAAGAACATGACTTACATCTATAGAAAAGCCAGAAGTATAATCATTAAATCATCATTAAAAAACGGTTGAAAGATAGACTGGATGATTATGGGTGCAAATGAAGAATTCGAGGTATACCATTTTTAATCATCAATGTGTCACTAAAGTGTTTTACGGTTTTCATATTATAATTATTGAGATTTTTGAAATTGTATCTTCATCAAGCGGAAATAAATCATCATCATGAAAAAGGGGTTAAGAGCGATCGTCAAACGCTGATGTTCCTATACCGCGAGAGTTTTAGCACCGTGCTCGCCAACCCTGATATGAGAATGTTGAGCTAATCAGTTTAGAAAAAACTAATCGTTATACTGGATTCATTATATTTTTTCAATTAAATCTGCTTTAATCAAATTTTCCCTGAAATTATAAAAAGAGGCTTTCAGTGTATCAATTGAAGCATCTATCCGTTCCACTAAAAATTGCAGGGCGTCTTCTTCATTTTTTGTGCTAATTATGGCCTGCCAAAATAATTGGCCAGTTTCATTAAATGACAAGTACTCTCCAGTACCGGTATTCAATAGTATAATGTCGCCATATAGTGTAGATACCTTGACTTGTCTGCTTGGCTTATACATGCTGCTCCTCCTTCGTTAATTTTTTAACATCTATTCTATGTAAACTTCGAAGCCATATTTCAACCATACAACATGAAATAAGACTCGTTGCCAATTTAGCAGCCATTTTTTTGTTTTCTAAAGCTTTCCTCAGCTTATCCGGGTCAATAATTTTATATTGCGTTAAAAAGGAATCTTCCAATAGCAACTTTACTTGGCCAATATTCTGTATTACGTATTGCTCATCCAAGGCTCCCATATTATAGTTATAATTCTTAGAAACTATCTTAGACGGCAATCGCCCCATATTCATTAGACGAAGTATAGGTTTATCCACCCAAATTCCACCAGTTGGTATGTTTCTATATGCATATGGAATTCGCAGTGCGAACTCAATCAATTCTCTGCTGGCCAAAGGGTACATCATGTGGATATTTTTTTCAAAAAGGTTGCTTTGCAAAGAAGATTCTGTTTCATGATTGAGAATCTCTAAAAAAGCCTCTTTCATATTTTTGGGGAATCTCAATAATTCTGATTTTGATCTTGCTAACTCTATGGATTTATTCGTCAAAATATCCTTATACAAAAACATTTTGGGGGATATTTCTTCCCATTCCTTTTCTAATGCGGGACTCGACCTATCTGTTCCTATACTCTCAAACCAATATTTAAATCTTTCTCGAATTGGTATTGTTCTTAAATGATTATTCATTGAAATGTCAGGTAATGGTCCAAATATATGATCACCAAAATGACCATTAGTAACAGTATCTATATTATATTCTTTAATCTTTTGAGCTGTAAGTTCAAACAATTTATAAAAGCTATGCCCATACGGGGTAAAAAACTTCCAATTTTGGTCGATATAATTTTTATGTTTTAATACGGTTGAAACTTCTATTTCCTTTAAAGGAACGTCAAGATATTCTGTAATTAAACGTGCATCACTTGTTTCATCTCCCGCATCTATACCTTTAAATGACCAATGAAAGGCAATAACCGGTACACCGATATGTTTCAGCCGGCTCAGTACAGACGCTGAATCTATCCCCCCGCTTAACTGGACAGCAACAGTATCGTTAGAAGTAAATCGCCGCTTAAAAGTTTTATCCACTAATTCATTTGCTTCCTCGACATAACCCCAAATACTACGATATTGATTGCCTTTTTTCACTTCTAATTTTTCGATTTGTTCGATTTTAATATCCCCATTCATATAAGTTAAGCTATAACCCGGGGGAAGTCGATATACATCTTGAAAGAAGCTCTCATTATTCGGAGGATTGTTATTAAAGCAGGCCACCAATAATAACTCTGTTTGAATATGATCCAGGATATTGTTATTCAGCAAATCAACAGGATTCATAGACCATTTTAATTTTCCATTATCAAATCGATAGTATAATGACGTTTTGCAAAGCAAACTGCGGTACAAATAACCTCGGCCACGATATTGATCATAAAGCGCTAATAAAAACGCACCATCGACATCGCACAAGGAATCCATTCCCCTTTTGGAAAATAGATCAATAAAATCTTGAGCTGCTTCGCTTTCCCGTTCTTTTAAAAGCCCTTGAAACCACTCGTTATTTACTTTGCCATCATTTTCCCAAATAAAGCCGTTCAGCATTAAATTTTTTTTCATGACTGGAAAATCCGGTGTGAATTCTCCTCGCATTTTTGTATCATATCTCATTTCATCACCCTTTTCTTAAGGAGCACGATGGATTTCCATACACAATTGTTGGTAAGCTATTTTATCATTTACCGGGACATTATCTAATTCAACCCATGCATGGAATTCATAATCAATGACAGACATAATCGTTCTACGCCGTCCGATTACCACCTGAGCCGGTAAGCCAACAAACCGGAGCGCTGCACAAATTACAGCAGCCCTTTCTAAACATATCGCCTGTTTATGCTTAACGTTCACCCATTTTTGTACGAATGAATTTACTTTTCTCGCAAAAAGATACTTCTCAGTTTTGTCGGAAAAATTATAATTTTTTGTTGGCTGGATCTTTTTTAAACGCTTTAAACACTCATTTCCCCCTTTGTTTTTAAATATAGACATAAACTTTATGACAAGAAAAATCATGCGTGCTTTTGTTACGATACCGATTCGCGGAACAGGATAATGGATTTTATCGTCACCAGTTATAAGGAATTGATAGTATTTCATAGCTTCTTCCCTTTCTTTTGATTACACAAATAAATAGACCCAATCCTGCGGGTCTATTTATTTATATAAAGTTAAAATCCCCGTCCTCCATGCATTCCATCCGGAACTCTACCAGCCATGCCGCCTGTTAATTCTTCCAGATTTCCCTCTTTGATGAGTTTAGGTTCTTCAAAAACCAATTTTTCTTTCATTTCGATTACCCTCCCCTCTATTGTATAATTGACTAACTATACTGTGAGTATAAATAATCCAGAAAATATTTTCAACACAAAATAGAAAAGATGGTAATTAAATACTGATAATGCGAAAATAATTAATCTCTAATCTTTTATTTTAAGCGAATTTTTTGTCCGTCGAATAGAAAGAACGTTGTATGAGAAGACGGAAAAATGCCGATAAACGCCATAATATTACATATTTTTCTACTATTTCCTCTTAAGAAGTGCGGCGTATTGACGAAAGGATTATGATGGGAGACGGATATGTTCGCAAGCATTGCATCATCTTGATAGCTGCCAAGTCTCTGCTCAATAATTCGCTCTGTAACGAATACGCCGACAATCTGACAGATGAAATATCATGGCAGCCAGCGGCGAAACGATAATATATGCCGAATCTGATGCGATATTTCCCATAATGGCGATCAAAAAAATCGCATAGTTCATAAGAATTTGGGCGTCTTTAACAGTTTTTTTGAATGGCTGCTTCAAACAGGCCCGCCTTCTCGGCCAAACCGATGCCAAGAGTCAGAGCGAGCACAATGCCCAGCGGTTTGAACCTGATAACATTATCGGGCATCGAGGTCAGCATATATTGCCTTTTGCTGAAAGCAGACTTTTGACCGCTAGCTCTTTATCCGATCCCAGCTGTTAGGAGGCTGCATATCCAGGAAGCGATGATGACAAAAACAGATAAATAGACAAAATCAATACTGGGTGCGGAAGATCCTTTCCAATATGGAAACATATTTAGGGCGCATAGATGATGTACCGGGTTGATGCTGATTCATCTGCCGGCCTCGCGTTCCGTGGTCTGATGTTTGGCGTACGCTCCAAGCGCATGAATGACATGGCATGTACATGTGATTCCATTTAAAAAATAATCGATTTCTATATTTTCATTTGGAGAATGATTGCGCTGATCAAAATTTGCATAAGGAACGATCATTGACGGGGCGTCCAGTATTTTTGTCCAGACATAGTCGGGCAAAGATCCGCCGAGGCTCGGCTGTATCAGGGGCTCTCTCTGGAAAGCGCGCTGGACGGCGCCGGCAACAATGTTCACCACCTCAAGGTCTGCAGATGTTCTGGATGGTTTCATAGACCCTAAGTACTTGACGTCAATGTCTGGTGCATGCCGTTCGACATGCCGGCAAACCTTTTCGTAAATATCGATCGGGTCCTGGTCCGCGATCAGCCGGATATCCATTTTGACAGAGGCTGCCGATGGAATAATCGTCTTAACCCCTTCGCCCGTATAGCCGCCTTCAATACCGCATATATTGAAGGTCGGCTCCATTGTCAGTTTGCGGTAATACGTGTTTCCATCCATATCCAAACGGCTGTAGCCGATTTTCTCGCCGATTTGCCCGCCATCAAAAGGCAGGGAAGCAAGCAGTTCCTCTTCCCTTGCAGTGGCCGGACGGATATGATCGTAAAACCCTTTGATCAATACTCTTCCATCTCGGCCGCGCATTGTCTGCAATAAGTCGATCAGCTGCCAGACGGGATTTGGCAGGATGTTCCCCGTATTTCCCGAATGGTTGTCCCAATCGGCTCCCTTAGCTTTCAGCTCAAGGGCCAAGACCCCCCTGACCCCCAGCAGAATCAGGGGCGCTCCGCTGTTGTGGGAAGAGCCGTCAGATGTATAAACGAGATCGGCTTTTAGCAGTTCCTTATGTTCTTCGACAAAAGCCGGGAGATTGACGCTTCCTTTTTCCTCTTCGCCTTCCAATACAAACTTGACATTGATCGGCAATTCTCCGAAAGCATCCCTATATGTTTGAAAAGCAAGAAGCTGGGCCATCAGCTGTCCTTTATTGTCTCCCGCTCCTCTGCCGTATATCCTGCCGTCCCGAATGGAAGGCTCAAATGAAGGCGTGACCCACTCCTCGACGGGTTCCGGCGGCTGAACGTCATAATGTCCGTAAATGAGCATTGTATATGCCTGCTCATGTTTTATATATTCGCCGTACACAACAGGATGTCCCTTCGTTTCAATCAGGCGGGACGAAATGCCCGCTTCCTCCATCATGTTTTTCAGCAGTTTTGCACACTCTGTGATTCCTATATTTTGAGTGCTGATGCTTTTTTGACGCAGGAGAATAAAAAGCTGCTGTAAATAGTCATCTTTTCTGTTATGTACCATATCCAACGCTTTCTCAAGACTCATGCTGTTTATTTCTCCCCCTATCCAAATTCATAAAACATGTAATATTTAGACTAATCAAAATAAATGATTTCTCCATGTTACTATGAATACGCCTAAATGACAAATGTGCACTGAATACAGTTTTCCAAAATCCAGCTAATCAGTTATTATTGTGGTCAAAATACGTTCAGAGGGGAGGCCTTATCAAAATGCAGATTCACCTGTTGCATGAGAATGAAACATATATTGAAGCTGTTGCATATATGGTCTATCAGGAGTTTGCAGCACACGATCGTAAAATGACTTACGATGATGCCGTTGCGTTTTTTTCAAATACCCATTTAACCACGTTTCCGATCACGCTTATCGCTATCATTGACGGCGAATGTGCAGGAACTGTTTCGGCGTTTGAAAATGATTTGAAGGAACGGCCGCAATACAAGCCTTGGCTGGCATCTCTTTATGTTGAACCACAGTACCGCAATCGAAAAATCGGACTCCGTTTAATGGAAGCTCTGCTGTCTCATGTAAAAGCTCTGGGCCATACCAGCATATATTTAAAAACTGAAAATGCTTCTGATTATTACAAACAAAGAGGATGGACATTCATCGAGTCTGTCTCAGACCAAAAAAATAATCATGTGGATATTTTTCAATACCAGCTTGTATAACAAGACTTCAAGAAGCAAGCAGCCATCCTGCGCTTATTGTGCGGGAGGCTGTTTTAATTCATAGGAAGGATGGTGAAGTCCTGTGGGCGGATAATATTCGTCGTGGGTGTATTGAAAGCCCAGTCTTTCCAAGAGCTTTCGCGAGGCAGAATTTTGAGGATGATGTCCTGCGAACAGCTTATTTGCTTTGATATCTTTACATGCATAGTCAATCATCGCCATGGCTGCTTCACTTGCATAGCCTTTTCCCCACATTGAACGCACGAGATGACATCCGAATTCGTACACTCCGTTTTCCAAATCATAAGGACGGAGGCCGCAACATCCGATGAACACATTCTGTTTTGCTTCAAATATGGGGCAGTATTGAACGCCATGATTTTGATATTGTGCGATTTCTTTCAATAAACGGTCTTTCACCTCTTTTTCAGTCCATTTTCCATCCGCAGATATGTATCTTGTCACATCTGCATCTCCCCATAACGCTTTTGCCAAATGTAAATCCGCTTTTGCCATAAAGAAAAACCAAGGCGTTCTGTCTGAAGAAAATAGGTGCTCATTTATACATCAATCCTTATGCTTTATCAACCACATTGTATCATAACATCTTCCAGCAGTCCCGCCGATATTTTTCCCAACAACAATCTTTTTTCAGCGGCTCCACAAACTTTAAAAGAACCAAAACTTAGCGTGCCTGCCCTTTTCCGTGTGCCAGGTTCACCTCAATCTTCTTGATTTTTTACCTACCGGTAAGTAAAATAAAGATATAAATTATACAAGGAATGATGTTGATGAAAAAGGAAAGCAAAACACAAGAGGCAATTGTAGAAGCTGCATTTGCACTTATCGGCAGACATGGTTTAAAAAATACGAGCTTATCAATGATTGCCTCGGAAGTAGGCATTTCAAAGCCTGCTATATACTATTATTTCTCATCTAAAGAAGAGCTGGTCGATTACCTTTTTCATTTAGTATTTGATGGCCATCATTTCTCTGCTTATTTTTCAATCGAAGAGTACACGAAGAAAAATTTTAAAAAACGGTTAATTGCAGACGGCATCCGCTATTTTGAAGAGTATAAACATAACTCTCCTGCTTTGAAAGTGGTTCACGAATTTGTTTTAAGCGCAGCACACAGCCCAAGATATGAGAAAAAGCTTAAAGCGATGGTGGAACATTTCTTAGAAGGTTTTGACTCGTTGCTTTCTTACGGTGTTGAACTTGGTGTGGTCTCTTCTGAAAATACCAGTGTGAATGCACATACGCTTGCGCTTATCATTGATAATTTGGGCAACTTTATGATCTTGGGAATTGAAATAGATTATAAAAAAATTTGGGAAACAGCAGTCAGCAACGCAATGAAAGGCAGTGAAACATATTGAATGAAACGATGATTGGAATAACAAAGCTGGAGAAAGCATTATATTTGATGATTCCGCCGGTTTTAGGAGCTGTTCTGGGATGGTTTTTGCCTGTTATTGCAGATTGGATGCTGATGATTCCGATCGTTCCGTTTAAAGGGCCTTTGGAATTTGTCGCATCATTCAACAGCTACTGGGTATCGATTATCGCTGCCATCATCGGCATCATAGCCGGCCTGTTCTTTTCTCAATATATTTTTAATGAAATCCTAAAAGTATTGATTTCTGATCAAAACGTAAGGCTGTTAATGAAAGAAAAAGAAGAAATGATCGAGAAAAAAGAGATTTCTACGGTTTATCTTGAGAATAAAGATCTTGTTATTCTTGGTGTTAATGGGAATGAATTGTACCGTGAACAGATTGAAGCTAAGAAGCCGCTTGTTGAAAAAGCTTTTAAACATCACGGTTACCAATGGGCGGAAGAAGATCCGTTCAAGAATAAGTACCAGCGCTGGGTTGCGGATCATCCTCATTTCCCCTCCCATATCAATGCTCTTCTTTCAGCAAGAGAACGGGCATTGCAGGAAAATCAACAGGAAGAGGCAAAAATCCTCCGCAAAGACCTGTCAAAGCTTGGAGTGGTCATTCAAGATGATGATAAGCGGCAATATGTAAGGATGGTATAAGTGCATGAATAAACACAATGGGCGCCTTTTATTACAAAGGGCGCTTATTGTTATTTTGAAGCAACTGGATGAGGGCTTCGCAGGCTGCTATACTAGATCAATAAAAAACCGCAGATACATATGTATCTGCGGAATCATGAGATGCAATCAAATATAAATCCGATCACACCCTTTGGGATCAATCATTAGCCAATAGACCCTTCCATCTCGAACTTGATAAGGCGGTTCATCTCAACCGCGTATTCCATCGGCAGTTCTTTTGTGAATGGCTCGATGAAGCCCATGACGATCATTTCCGTTGCTTCTTCTTCGGAAATGCCGCGGCTCATCAAGTAGAAGAGCTGTTCTTCAGATACTTTTGATACTTTCGCTTCGTGCTCCAATGAAATATTGTCATTCAAGATTTCATTGTAAGGAATCGTATCTGATGTTGATTTGTTGTCCATAATCAGCGTGTCGCATTCGATGTTTGAGCGGGCTCCTTCCGCTTTGCGTCCGAAGTGGACGATTCCGCGGTATGTGACTTTTCCGCCTTGTTTTGAAATCGATTTTGACACGATTGTTGATGACGTATTCGGCGCAAGGTGAATCATTTTCGCACCTGCATCCTGATGCTGCCCTTTTCCTGCCAGTGCGATGCTGAGCGTCATGCCGCGGGCGCCTTCGCCTTTCAGGATGACAGCAGGATATTTCATTGTCAGCTTGGAGCCGATGTTTCCGTCGATCCATTCCATTGTCGCGTTCGCTTCACAAACGGCGCGTTTTGTAACAAGGTTAAAGACGTTGTTCGCCCAGTTTTGGATCGTTGTATAGCGGCAGTATCCGCCTTCTTTGACGATAATTTCAACGACCGCGCTGTGAAGGGAGTTTGTCGTGTAGACAGGAGCGGTACATCCCTCGACATAGTGAACGTGCGCACCTTCATCTACGATGATCAGCGTCCGTTCAAACTGACCCATGTTTTCAGAGTTGATGCGGAAATATGCTTGCAGCGGAGTATCGACTTTCACACCTTTCGGCACGTAGATGAATGATCCGCCTGACCATACCGCTGAGTTCAAGGCCGCAAATTTGTTGTCTGTCGGCGGGATGACTTTTGCCCAGTGCTCGCGGAAAATGTCTTCGTTTTCCTTGAGGGCGCTGTCTGTATCTTTAAAGATGATTCCTTGAGATTCAAGGTCTTCTTTCATGTTGTGGTAAACAACTTCTGATTCGTATTGGGCGGAAACCCCGGCCAAATACTTTTGTTCGGCTTCAGGGATGCCGAGTTTGTCAAATGTCTGTTTGATTTCTTCCGGCACTTCGTCCCATGATCTTTCTGAACGCTCAGAAGGTTTTACGTAATACGTAATTTCATCAAAGTTTAATGAGTTTAAATCTCCGCCCCACTGAGGCATTGGCATGTTATAGAAATGCTCGAGAGATTTCAGACGGAAATCAAGCATCCATTGAGGCTCTTCTTTCATGCGTGAAATTTCTTCAACGATTTCTTTTGTCAGTCCCCGCTCAGAACGGAAAATGGAAACGTCTTTGTCGGCAAAACCGTATTTATATTCGCCGATATCCGGCATTTTCTTGGCCATCCATTTTCACTCCAATCTTTATTCATTATCGCTTTCATCTTTGGCAACGCCTTTTTCAAGGGCTTTCCATGAAAGGGTTGCACATTTGATTCGGGCTGGAAACTTTGAAACGCCTTGAAGGGCTTCGATGTCGCCTAAATCGATCGAATCGTCATAGTCTTTGCCCTGCATCATATCTGAAAAAATCTGTGACATGTGAAGTGCGGTCTCCACGTCTTTTCCTTTGATCGCCTGCGTCATCATCGAGGCGGATGCCATGGAAATGGAGCAGCCTTCACCTTCAAATTTTGCATCTTCTACTTTATTGTCGGTAATCTTCATCGTCAGTCTGATCCGGTCACCGCATGTCGGATTGTTCATGTCAACGACGATGCTGTCATTTAAAACCCCTTTATTTCTCGGGTTTTTGTAGTGATCCATAATGACCTGCCGATACAGTGTATCCAAGTTCACATTAAAAGACATTTGTGAAATACTCCTTTGTCTTCTGCAGAGCTGCAATCAATTTGTCGATATCTTCTTCTGTATTATACAGATAAAAGCTTGCTCTTGCAGTAGCGGAAACATTCAGCCATTTCATCAAAGGCTGTGCACAGTGGTGTCCGGCTCTGACAGCGACTCCTTCAGCATCCAGTACCGTTGCGACATCGTGCGGATGGACGTCTTCAAGGTTGAATGTCACAAGACCTGCACGGTGCTTCGGACCATAGACCGTCGCGCCTTCAAGCTCCTTAAACCGTTCAAGCGCATATGAAGCTAAGCGATGTTCGTGCTCTGAAATGGCGTCAAGTCCGATTTCTTCCAGGAAGTCAATCGCCGCTCCCAATCCGATCGCACCCGCAATAATCGGTGTGCCCGCTTCGAATTTCCACGGAAGCTCCTTCCAGGTCGATTCATAAAGACCGACAAAATCAATCATTTCTCCGCCGAACTCTGCAGGTTCCATATTTTCAAGCAAAGCTTTCTTACCATACAGTACCCCAATTCCGGTCGGACCACACATTTTGTGGGCGGAGAAGGTGAAGAAATCACAATCCAAATCTTGAACATCAATTTTCATGTGCGGTGTGCTTTGCGCGCCGTCGACGACCATCACCGCGCCGTTTTCATGGGCGATTTTGGCGATTTCTTTAATCGGGTTAATCGACCCAAGAACGTTTGACACATGTGCGGTTGATACGATTTTCGTTTTGGCGGTCACAGTCTGTCTGACATCATCCAGTGAAATGGTGCCGTCTTCCTGCAGCGGAATATACTTCAGTTCTGCGCCGGTCGCTTTCGCCGCCTGCTGCCAAGGAATAATATTGGCGTGGTGCTCCATCGGCGTAATGGCGATTTCATCCCCCGGCTTCAGATTGGCGCGGGCATAGCTGAGCGCAATAGTGTTGAGGCTCGTTGTCGTACCCCGCGTAAAAATAATTTCCTGCATCGATTTCGCGCTGATAAACTTCCTGACCTTCTCACGTGCCCCTTCATATCCATCGGTTGCTTTCGTACCAAGCGTATGAACGCCGCGATGGACATTGGAATTATAAGATTTGTAATACTCATCAAGCGTGTCTATGACGACGCGCGGCTTTTGCGATGTAGCCGCGCTGTCCAAATAGACGAGGTCGTGTCCATTGACTTGCTGGTGGAGAATCGGAAACTGTTCGCGAATATCTTTGACATTCATTATTTTACTTTCCTTTCAATCACAGAGACCAGCTGTTTCTTTACGCCTTCGATCGGCAGTTCGTTGACAACCGGTGCAAGGAAGCCGTAAATGACGAGGCGCTCTGCTTCTTCTTTCGGAATTCCGCGGCTCATTAAATAGTAGAGCTGAACCGGATCGACGCGGCCGACAGATGCAGCATGGCCCGCTGTTACGTCATCCTCATCGATCAAAAGGATCGGGTTCGCATCGCCGCGCGCTTTTTCGCTCAGCATCAATACGCGGGATTCCTGCTCCGCATTTGATTTTGATGCGCCATGCTCGATTTTTCCGATTCCGTTAAAGATCGAAGATGCGGAATCTTTCATGACGCCGTGCTTTAAGATATAGCCTTCTGAATGCTTTCCGTGGTGAATGATTTGCGTTGTAAAGTTTTCAGTCTGTTCCCCTCTGCCGACGACAACCGTTTTCGTATCGCCGAACGTGCCGTCCCCGTGCAGATTTGTCGTATTTTCAGAAATGGTGTCTCCGTCATTCATCAGACCAAGCGCCCACTCGATTTTGCTGTCGCGTCCAAGGGCTGCTCCGCGGCGGCTTACATATGCCGTAACCCCTGCGGACAGATTGTCTACCGCCCCGTATTGAACGCGTGCGTTCGCACCGGTGATCACTTCTGACACGATGTTAAACACCGCTTTTTTAGGGTTCACCGTGCTGATGTAGTTTTCCACATATGTCACTGAGCTGTTGTCTTCAGCGACAATGAGCACATGGTTGAAAAGCGCGGTATCATTGCTTTCATGAACATAAACCGCCTGAACGGGAGCTTCAAGCTCAACGTTTTTCGGAACATAAAGGAATGCTCCCCCGTTCAAAAGCGCCGCATGCAATGCTGTTAATTTATGCTCGTCGGGCTTAACGCCGTCTTTCATGAAATACTTTTTGACAAGGTCGCTGTGTTCGCGGGCAGCGGTATGAATATCTGTAAAGATGACGCCTTTATCCTTGAGTTCTTTGGAAAGTGACAGATATGCAGGCGTCTGGTCTCTTTGGATGTAAAGCGTCTTGTTTTCGTTTTCCAGATCGATCAGCGATTTCACTTCATCTGAAAGATCATCCAAGGAATCAAGCGGTTTATTTTCTACAGTATGCTTATCAAATTGCGTAAAATTCCAATTTGTAATTTTTGTTTTATCAGGTTTTGGCAGCGGCAGGTCTGCTGCTTTTTCAAGCGCTTCTAAGCGCAGGTCCTGCAGCCAAGCCGGTTCCTGATGCTTCTCAGAGAAGCTTTTGACATATTCCCGGTCTACAGATAGTTTTGTTTCCAGTGTCATGATTATCCCCCTAACGCTTACGCTTCTTGACCGACAGTTTCGTCTTCGATTCCCAGCTCATGCTTAATCCAGTCATATCCTTCAGCTTCCAGGCGCTGTGCAAGCTCAGGCCCTCCTGATTTTACGACGCGGCCCTGCATCATGACGTGCACCTTGTCTGGCGTGATGTAGTTCAATAGGCGCTGATAGTGTGTGATGATCAGGCAGCCGAAGTTCTCGCCGCGCATTTTGTTGATGCCTTTTGAAACGACTTTAAGAGCGTCAATGTCCAAACCGGAATCAATCTCGTCAAGAATGGCGATCTTAGGTTCAATCATCATCAGCTGAAGAATTTCGTTGCGTTTTTTCTCCCCGCCTGAAAATCCTTCGTTCAGATAGCGCTGCGCCATGTCAGGGTCCATTTCAAGAAATTCCATGTTTTCATCCATCTTGCGGATAAATTTCATCAATGAAATTTCATCGCCTTCTTCTCTGCGTGAATTGATGGCAGAACGGAGAAAGTCAGCGTTCGTAACACCGCTGATTTCGCTCGGATATTGCATTGCCAAAAACAGGCCTGCACGAGCGCGCTCGTCCACTTCCATCTCAAGCACGTCTTCCCCGTCCAGCAGGATGCTGCCCTTTGTCACTTCATATTTCGGATGTCCCATGATCGCTGCAGATAAAGTCGATTTACCTGTACCGTTCGGTCCCATGACAGCGTGGAATTCCCCGCCTTTTATTTCAAGGTTTACACCTTTTAAAATCTCTTTCCCTTCAATCTCAACGTGAAGATCCTTGATTGTTAATGTCGAAGCAGCCATGAAATATACCTCCAATATAGATAATCATTATTCTCAATTTATTCTCATTCTAATTTTATAACAAATGAAAATTGAATACAACAAAAGTCTTTTTGATCTTTTCATGTACATGTTTTCAAGTGTAACAAAAATTGCTTTTTTCTTAAAGAGATTAAGGAAAGAAACTTTCTCTCATACAGATCCATCCAAAACATAAGTTTATTGACATCTATTACAAAAGAAAAGCCAAGGCCAATATGTGAACGGAGATCGATATGTTTCCATCAAGCATGTCCCCGGTTCGTTCTCAATTGCAAGGATGATAATGGGAATGACCTTCCCCTTCAATCTGAACTGTCACATGTTCCAGTCTGAATTCTTTCCTTAGATATTCTGATACTTGTTGCAGAATTCTATCCCTGTCACCATCCTCGCTGACAACCACATGGCAGCTTAAAGACGGAAAATCGGATGTGATCGACCAAATATGAAGATCATGAATATCTTTCACAGACGGAATTGAAAGAATCCCTTTTTTGAGTGTATCGGTGTCGATATGCTCCGGCTTTCCTTCCATTAATATATGAACCGATTCTTTTGTGACTCGAAAGCCGCTTACAAGTACGAGAAGAGCCGCGATGATGCTGGCAATCGGGTCGGCGATGTTCCAATTGAAGATCATCATCAAAAGGCCGGCGATGATCGCACCAACGGATCCGAGCAGATCTCCAAGCACATGCAGGAATGCGCTTCTCAAGTTTAAATTCCCGCTCATGTCCCCTTTCATCAAAATCCAGGCAGCCGCAATATTGACGGCCAGTCCGACAACGGCGATTCCCAGCATGCCGGCGCTTGCAACTTCAGGAGGGCTGAAAAAGCGATGATACGCTTCCCAAAAAATATAAATCGAGATCGCGAGCAATGTGATGCCGTTGATAAAAGCAGCCAATATCTCAAAACGCTTGTACCCATATGTTTTGCTGGTGTTTGCCTCCTTTCCTCCAAACGCAAGGGCAGCGAGGCTTAATCCAAGGGCAGCCGCATCACTGAGCATATGTCCGGCATCGGACAAAAGAGCGAGGCTGTTGGTCATCATTCCGCCGATGAATTCGATCACCATAAAGGCGAAAATCAGGCCGAAGCTGATGAACAATGCTTTTCTGTTGGCGTTGTGGCCATGATGATGGCTGTGCTTTCCATGACTGTGATGATTGTGTGAATGACTCATCATAAACTCCTCCTTTTCAACCCGGGAAGCTTCATTTTAATTATATATGATCATATGTTCATATATTGATTTTATCTCTTTCTATTTAGACGGTCAACCGTTTTCTTCAATCATTTTGCTTCAGGAAGCATGTTTTGGGAAGGAATGAGAAAGGACGGAATGATATCCGTCCCCCCCTTTAACCTGTCATCATCAGATCCAAGACGATTTCCTTGCTTTTTTTGTATTGCTCTTCACGCTTTTTCTCCACTTCAAGACGAACAGCATGGCTTCTCGTGTATTCGCCGTAGCCGATGCCGTGCGACCTGTGCATCGCTTTTTCCATTTCCGCCGTGAATTCAAGGTCAAGCTGGTCTCTGCTTGAACAAATAATGAATCATCCTTTCAGACTTTCCTACATGATACTCATCATATGCACAATATGGCAAAGTTGAATGTGCTGTCTATATACCCGGATATCTCTGAAAAGGCGGAGATTCACCAGCGAAGCCCCGGGGTGTCTGGGCATCAGTGCTTCATTTGCTTGAATTCTTCCATCGCCTGCAAAACGAGTGTCACCGACTGACTCATCGCCGCTCCTCCGCCAAATGCGGCGGTGACGCCGACAGCTTCCAGAATTTCTTCCTCTGTCGCTCCTCCGTCAAGGCACCCCTTGACATGGTAG
The DNA here is from genome assembly GCF_033261025.1 of Bacillus sp. KICET-3. Lineage (NCBI taxonomy): Bacteria > Bacillati > Bacillota > Bacilli > Caryophanales > Bacillaceae > Bacillus > Bacillus sp. KICET-3. The sequence continues at coordinate 3,748,293 of NZ_CP137345.1, forward strand.
ATGATGCAATATTCATCCTGTGAGCTGATGCTGATGCCGAGAGCGATCAGCTGCTTTTCTTTTTCACTGAGTGCTCCTTTTTTAAAACATTCTTGTGTAAACTCATTGTATTTGGCGGCAATCCCGGGCATTTTTTCTGAAAAGATGCCGATTCCCGCTTTATACTCATGCAATGCCGATTCGATGATGCCTTCTGATTCCTGCTGGTTCACGTGCGCTTCCTCCATTTGTGTTAGATTTTTTCTTTATTATGGACAACTTTTTGCAAAATACGCGCCAAAAAAACCCCGGTTTTAAACAAACCGGGGTTTCATTTTTATTCTGTTACAGGAAGAACTGATCCTTCATATTTTTTGTCAATGAATTCTTTGATTTTATCTGAGTGCAATACTTCCATCAGCGCTTTGATTTTGGCAGAGTCTTCATCACCTTTGCGAACAGCGATAATGTTCGCGTAAGGATTGTCTTTAGGAGACTCAAGCTCGATGGAGTCCGTTTTCGGGTTCAGCTTGTTTTGGATCGCATAGTTCACATTGATGAACACGGCGTCAGCTTCATTGGCTTCATAAGCTTTTGCTGTCATTTCCGGCGTGATATTGTTTTCGATTTTCAGGTTTTTCTTGTTTTCCGTGATGTCTTTCACCGTCGCGTTGACTTTTTCTATACCGGATTTTAATTTGATCAGACCGGCATTTTCAAGCATTGTCAGCATGCGGCCCTGCTCAGCGGCGTTGTTGCTCATGATAATCTTCGCTCCCTCAGGAAGCTCTTTCAACGATTTATACTTTTTGGAGTAGATGCCGAATGGCTCAAGGTGAACCGCACCGACATTCGCAAGTTTGTAATCTTTGTTTTCTTTCATTTCCTGTTCAAGATACGGAACGTGCTGGAAGTAGTTTGCGTCAAGATCTTTGGACGCGAGCGCCTTGTTGATCAGCTTGTAGTCGGTAAATTTCTTGATTTGCAGGTCATAGCCTTTTTCCTTCAAAAGCGGTTTTGCCTGTTCAAGAATTTCCGCATGAGGTGTCGGCGTCGCTCCGACAGTGATGACTTTGCTGTCCTGATCGCCTTGGCTGCTTGAAGATCCGCAGGCGGCCAAAATGCCGGCAAAAATAATGAACAAAGCAGTTAATAAACCTTTTTTCATTTGGATAGCCTCCCTAACGTTTGTCTAATTTGTTTGTTATGAAATCTCCAATAAATTGGATGATAAATACGATGGCTAAAATAAAGATGGTTGCAATTACAATAATATCGGTGTTATTCATTTGAAACCCGTCGACATATGCAAGGTTGCCTAGTCCTCCGGAACCGATCGCGCCTGCCATAGCTGTTGAACCGATAAGCGCGATCGCCGTGACCGTGATGCCTGAAATAAGAGCGGGCATTGATTCCGGCAGAAGAACTTTGAAAATGATTGTCGACGTTTTCGCCCCCATTGATTTCGCCGCTTCGATCACGCCTTTATCGACTTCCCGCAAAGCGATTTCCACTAGCCGGGCATAAAACGGAGCTGAGGCGACAATCAATGCCGGCAAAGCTGCGTTCGGCCCCAAAATGGTTCCCATTATTATTTTTGTAAAGCTGAGCAAAATGATAATTAATATAATAAACGGGATGGACCGGAATACATTGACGACCGCTGCAATCACGGCGTTTACCGCCTTGTTTTGCCATATATTTCCCTTGGATGTTAAGTACAGCAGCAAACCGAGAATAATCCCGATGATAAACGCAAACAAAAGCGATATCCCTGTCATATAAACCGTTTCGTATGTCGCATTCCACAGGTTCTCCATATTCACATTAGGAAACCATTTTTCAAACATTTGTGATCACCTCTGCTTCTACCTGACGGCTCTTGATGAACTCGACCACTCTGCTGACTTCGCCCGCATCCCCGTCCACATGAATGAATAGGGAGCCGTATGCGCCGTCTTGAGTCTGCGAAATTTTCCCTTGAAGAATATTGACTTCAACATCAAATTTCCGGATGATCTGGGTGATAAGCGGCGATTCGGCGGCTTCGCCGACAAATGTAAGCTGAATCGTCTGACCGGTTTTCGTTTCCTCAAGGAAGTGTTTCAAGGTTTCCTTTGTCTCTTCCGGTTCTGTCACCTGCTGGACAAAGCGTTTTGTCATGTCTTCCTTCGGCTTCCTGAACACGTTCAGTACATCGCCTTCTTCAACAACCCTTCCGTTCTCCATGACCGCCACTCTGTGGCAGATTTTCCTGATGACGTGCATTTCATGGGTGATCATGACGATCGTCAGCCCCAATCTTTCGTTGATATCAGACAGAAGACCCAGGATCGAGTCAGTCGTCTGCGGATCAAGCGCAGATGTCGCTTCATCACAAAGGAGTACTTTCGGATTGTTGGCGAGCGCTCTTGCAATGCCCACACGCTGCTTCTGGCCTCCGCTCAGCTGGGAAGGATAAGCATTTTCCTTTCCTTCAAGACCGACGAGCTTAATCAGTTCATCAACCCGTTTTAAGCGTTTTTCTTTTTTCACGCCGGCAATTTCCAGCGGAAACGCGATATTGTCGCGGACCGTTCTCGACCATAAAAGGTTGAAATGCTGAAAGATCATGCTGATTTCCTGCCGCGCTTCCCTCAGCTTCTTCCCTTTAATTTGGCTGATCGTTCTGCCCGCTACCTCAACGGTTCCGGATGTCGGCTTTTCCAGTCCGTTCAAGAGGCGGATCAAGGAGCTTTTTCCGGCTCCGCTATATCCAATAATTCCGAAGATTTCACCTTTTTTGATTGCAAGGGTGACATCTTGGACAGCATTGACATCTCCATGCTTTGACCGATAAACCTTTGAAACATGCTGAAGATTTATCAAAGTCATCACCTGCTTTCTTGCTCTATTCTTCGAGGTCCAATCATATTGATGAAAAAAAGCCTTTCTGCACACATGAGCAGAAAGGCTTTTGAAAAGCTCGGCCTTTCTCTCATCTTTCAAAGCATACGCTTCGCGTGAATTGGCACCATTTCAACGACTGTTGATGGTTGCCGGGTTTCATAGGGCACTTCCCTCCACCTCTCTTGATAAGAGAATCATATATTTTATTTTTGATAATGATGATCGGAATTCTTCAAGTAGGATATCATGTGGAAAAATAGTTGTCAACTATTTTTCGTGAGACAAATGTCCTACCAGCTTCTGTATCTAAAAAACCAAAAAGAGGCGGGCTCCGCCAGCCCGCCGTCCAGATCATACGGAGTGAAATATGTCAATTTTTCAACATCTGAATGTTTATGAATGAAGGTCGCTGTTTTTGAAGAACCCGTCTGTCAGCCATAAAATCGCTTCAAGCTTCAATAAAGCCCTGAAAGAGCCTTTGACTTTGACACTGCCGCGCTGAACGAGCTGCTGTAATGAAATGTCCCCGTGAAGAAGGTCAATAATCTCGCTTTGCTCTCCAAAAAAAGTCAAATGAGCTTTTTCAACAGGCGAAGATTTTTCCATTTCCCCCTGCTCATTAATCATTAATGTGAAAGCTTCTTTTTCTCCTTGAAAGGTGATCAGCAAAGCTGTTGTGGATAATAGAGGTTTTAAAAAAGGAGCCCGATCCTCTCTTTCTACCAATCCTATTTTCTCCAACTGTATAACCTCCCGTCAATTGGTCATACATACAGATTCTCTGTATACAGCGGGAGTCCTTTATGATTTGCTCGACAAGTTTGAAGGTTATTTCCCGAGAAATATGTCAAAAACGCCCTTAATCAACAGCATTTTGTTTAATCGTATCATATAAGTAAGAAACAGAATGAAAAGCGTATTCTTTTTTGACGATGCGGCCATTTTTGTAAACAATAAAGCATGGCACGCTTTCAATTTGATTCTCTTTGGCGAATGTCGGGGAATAATTGAGATTATTTTTATAGAAAGGGACATCCGGAAGCATTTCATCAACGACTTCCAGCATTCTGCCTGCTAGCTGGCAGGTTCCGCAGAATGGAGTATATAAATACAAAAGACATGTTTGCCGGCCAAGCTGTTTTAGATCTCGTTCCTCAAATTCCTGCATAAGTTGAACCGCACCTCAATACTTTCTTATCATAAAAATTTTGCGTTTACCCGGATATCGGCCCGGAAAAGGATCTCTGCTACGTGATGATAAGGTGCAGCAGCGACTTCCTTGTAAACCTTGTCAATGTATAAATGGGACGCTTCTGGCAATTCCCTTTTCAGCTGCCTGCGCAGCTTTTCGCCGGAATCATCGGCATCAACCAAAATATAGACGTCTTGATCATACAGAGTTTCGGCAAACTCATCGAGTTTGGATAGACTGATCGTTCCATTTGTGCAGATGATGTCAAGGGGCTCTTCGATGACATGCTTTACTTTCAGCTTATCGGATTTCCCTTCAACGATTATTACTTTTCCATTTATTGGCACTTAGATCACCTTTTGAGAGAAAAATAGATTCATTTCAAAAAAAAGGCAGTGAACACTTTCACCGCCTGAGCCGATTAACACCAGCCTTGATGATCATCACAATCCACATATTTTGCGTCCGGTTTCTTTACAGTATCAGCCATTTTGTAAAATTTTTGATTCTGGAATGAGTATCCGGACTTTAAATCGTATTGATCCATGCCGGTCATGCGGCCGATCGGTTCATTCTCATGATACAGCTGCATGCCGCCATTTTCAAAACGGCCTTGAACATGTTCTGTTATATCGATTTTCTCTTTTCCCAGCGTCAATTGGACACCCCCCTTATCTCCTAGAGTATCCAAATGACGGGTGATTATCCTAAAATCAGTCTTCTTTAATCATTTCGTCATACTGTTCTGCTGTCATCAGGCTGTCAATTTCTGAAGCGTCAGCAGGTTCAACGACAATCATCCATGCCTTTTCATATGGAGATTCATTTACAAATTCCGGGTTATCATCTAAATCTTCGTTCACTTCAACAACTTTCCCGTTGATCGGAGCATATAATTCGGATACGGTTTTTACAGACTCGACGCTTCCAAAAGGCTCGTCCGCTTTAATTTCGTCTCCTACTTCAGGAAGCTCGACAAAGACGATGTCTCCAAGCTCGGATTGAGCGAAATCGGTAATCCCGATTCTCACTTTGTCCCCTTCTGTTTTGACCCATTCATGCTCTTCGGAATAACGCAGTTCTTTTGGTGTGCTCATGCTAACCCCTCCATATATTGTTTTCATTCTCTTACATTGAAGATATCACATTTTCATGCATTATAACCAGTATGTCTTAAATTCATCTTCTTTAAAACCGACCGTTACCTTCTTGCCGTCAGTCGTAATCGGGCGCTTGATCAGCATTCCGTCCGAAGCCAGCAGTTCGAGCTGTTCCTCCTCTGACATCCCCTGAAGCTTATCCTTTAAGCCAAGCTCGCGGTACTTCTGCCCGCTTGTGTTAAAGAATTTTTTTAATTCAAGTCCGCTTTTTTCATAGAGCTCCTTCAGCTTTTCCTTGCTGGGCGGCTGTTCGGCGATATGTATCCCGTTTACCTCTTTGCCGTGGTCTTCAAGCCATTTTTTCGCTTTTCGGCACGTCCCGCATTTCGGGTACCAATAAAAGTCTAAAGCCATATATTCACCCCTCTCGGTTAATCGAGGCTATTTTAACACAGATCGTTTTAAAAACCTAAAACGTTGCTTTATTCTAAAAGCACTGCAAAGCCCCGCTCGATGGGCGGGGCTTATGGCTTTACACGATGAATTTCTCCGCTTGAAAGACTTCCTTGGCGGCCCGGCGTTTTTTCTCAATGACATTGACAGGTGTAAAGCGGGTCAATTTGCGTAGAGCGGAAAGCATCATCCGCAGCGAATCGCCGGATTCCATCGCAATCAAGGATTCTTTTGCATGACTTTCAATCTCTTGAAAGGCTTCCTGTGTGAAAATCTGCGTGTACAGAATTTTTTGCGCATTTTTTTCTTCGCCTGCGTCAATGACGGCTTTTTCTGTTCTTAAGACGGCCGATTCCATTGCATACACCTGGCTGACAATATCTGCGATGTTGACCAGAATTTCCTGTTCATTATCAATAGCCTTTCCGTATTTTTGCGCGGCCAGGCCTGCGATGAGGAGCGCGATCTTTTTGGCGTTTTTCAGCAGGTACTTTTCCTGATCCAATACGCCGTCTCCCGGTTCTTCAGGCATAAGCATCATCAGCTCTTCCTGAAGCGCCTTTGCTTTTTCAAAAAGCGGCAGTTCTCCTTTCAAGGCTTTTTTCAAGTATGTGCCCGGAACGATCAGGCGGTTGATTTCATTTGTTCCTTCAAAAATCCGGTTGATTCTTGAGTCGCGGTAAGCACGCTCAACTTCGTATTCCTGCATGAAACCATATCCGCCGTGGATTTGGACGCCTTCGTCGACTATATAATCAAGCGTTTCCGAGCCGAACACTTTATTTAATGAGCATTCGATTGCATATTCGGCGATCGATTTTGCCACCTGGCGGCCGTCCTGTTGATCTTCGGCAGAAAGGGTGCCCATTTTGTCTTCAAAAAGCCCGACTGTCCGATAAACAGAGCTTTCCATCGCATACAATTTTGCAGACATATTCGCGATCTTTTCGCCGATTAAACTAAAGCTGGAAATCGGCGTCTGAAACTGGCGGCGCTGATTGGCGTAAGCGGCGGAAAGCTCGATCACCCGTTTGGAAGCGCCGATCGTCCCGACAGCCAGCTTGTAGCGGCCGATATTCAAAATATTGAAGGCGATGACGTGTCCTTTTCCCGCCTCTCCCAGCAGGTTTTCTTTCGGAACGTGCACCTGGTCTAAAATGAGCGTCCGGGTTGATGAGCCTTTAATGCCCATTTTTTTCTCTTCCGGACCGGTTGAGACGCCAGGATAGTCTTTTTCAACAATGAATGCCGAAAAATGTTCTCCGTCTATTTTCGCATAGACGACAAATATATCAGCGAAAGCGGAGTTGGTAATCCACTGTTTTTCCCCGTTCAGGATATAGTGTGTACCGGCCTCATTCAAAACGGCCGTCGTCTTCGCCCCCAGTGCGTCAGACCCCGAACCCGGTTCTGTTAATGCATAGGCGGCAATTTTTTCGCCTGATGCAAGCGAAGGCAAATACTTTTCCTTTTGCTCCTCTGTACCGAAGAATACGATCGGCAGTGTTCCGATCCCGACATGGGCGCCATACGACAGAGAGAAGCTGCCCGCTCTTGAAAACTTTTCCGTGATCAATGCCGAGCTGATTTTATCTAAGCCGAGGCCGCCGAACTCTTCCGGGACATCGGCGCCGAGCAGTCCAAGCTCGCCTGCTTTTCTCAGCAGCTTGACAGAATGGTCGAAATTGTGGTTTTCAATGTCGTCGATATAAGGCAAAACATCGCCGAGAATATAATCTTCCGTCGTTTTGGCGATCATTTTATGTTCGTCTGTGAAATCTTCCGGTGTGAACATTTGATCCGCTGTTACGTCTTCTATCAAAAAGGCGCCGCCTTTTTTCATATGATCCTTTGTTTGTTCCATATTCCCATCCCCTTTTTTAAACTAATTCAAAGACGCCCGCTGCTCCCATGCCGCCGCCGATGCACATCGTCACGACACCGAATTGTTCGTTTCTCCTCCGCATTTCGTGGATGAGCGTCAGAGCCAGCTTCGTTCCCGTACAGCCGAGCGGATGGCCCAGCGCGATCGCTCCGCCGTTTACATTGACTTTCTCTTCATCAATCCCAAGCGCTCTGATGACTTGAATCGCCTGTGATGCAAAGGCTTCATTTAATTCAAATAAGCCGATGTCCTTCAGCTCAAGCCCCGCCATTTTCAACGCGCGCGGCACTGCTTCAACCGGACCGATTCCCATCACTTCAGGCGGAACGCCGCCGACTGCAAACGACCTGAATTTTGCCAGCGGCGCCAAACCAAGCGCATCCGCCTTCTCTCTGTCCATCAGCATGACGGCTGCAGCTCCATCGCTCGTCTGCGAAGAATTTCCCGCAGTAACCGTTCCTTTTGCGGAGAATGCGGGCTTTAAGGTGGAAAGCACTTCCGCCGTCGTCTGCGGACGGACGCCTTCATCGACAGAAAACGTAAACGTTTCTTCCTTTAATCGATGGTTTTCGTCTACTTCTCTGACAGTGACCTCCAGCGGTGCGATTTCGTCTGTGAATTTCCCTTCAGCTATCGCTTTGGCCGCTTTTTGATGGCTGCTGACGGCGAATGCGTCCTGATCTTCCCGGGACACGCCGTATTTCATGGCAACCTGCTCTGCCGTGTGCCCCATTCCCATATAATATTCGGGAGCCGTTTCCGCCAGAGCCGCGTTCGGTCTGACGATATGCCCCATCATTGGCACGATGCTCATTGACTCTGCGCCGCCGGCAATGATCGTGTCCGCTGCGCCGAGCATAATCTTTTCTGCTCCGTATGCAATCGATTGAAGCCCTGAAGAGCAATACCTGTTGACCGTGACAGCCGGCACAGTATGAGGAAGACCGGCAAGCGCTCCGATGTTCCGGGCCATGTTCAATCCTTGTTCAGCTTCGGGTGTGGCGCAGCCGATAATCAAATCGTCGATGTTTCCTTCATATCCGCCGGCTCTTTTCAGTGTTTCTTTTACAGCGTGAGCTCCCAGGTCATCAGGGCGGACTGTTTTCAATGAACCTTTTTTTGCTTTTCCGACCGGGGTTCTTGCTCCCGACACAATGACTGCCTCTTTCATATGTTTCCCTCCTAATTACGCAAAGGTTTTCCTTTCACAAGCATATGCTGCATTCTCGCCTGGGATTTTGGTTCACCCACAAGGCTCAGAAAAGCTTCTCTTTCCAAGTCAAGCAAATATTCCTCTGAAACTTCCGCGCCGTATGGGACTCTTCCGCCGGCAATGACAAACGCCAGCTTTTTCGCGATCTTCATATCATGATCAGAGATTGCCCCGGACAGCATCAAAGCTTCTGCTCCGAGCAGGAGCGCGGCATAACCGGTTTCGCCAACGACCCGGACTTTTTCCTTGACCGGAGGACGGTAGCCTGCTTCATAAAGCGCCAGGACAAGCGATTTCGCGTCGTACAGCAGATGATCCTGATTCATGCTGATCTGATCGTGTGCGGTTAAAATATTTAATTCTCTGGCTTCGTGTGCGGATGTCGATGTTTTCGCCAAGGCAATCGTTTCAAATGTGCGGTTTGCCGCCTGCTGAATATCAGCCTGGCCCCCTTCAGGCAGCCCTTTGATATGATTTAAATAAAGCTCTTTGTTGCCTCCTCCCCCTGGAATCAGGCCGACTCCCGTTTCCACGAGACCCATATAGGATTCACTTGAGGCCTGGACACGCGCTGCAGGCAGGCACAGCTCTGTTCCACCGCCCAGCGTCATGCCGAACGGTGCGGCGACCACCGGCTTTGAGCTGTATTTCACTCTCATCATCGTCTGCTGGAACTGGCGGATGATCATATCAATTTCGAAGTAATTTTCGTCTTGGGCCTCCATGAGCATCATCGCCAGATTTGCGCCGACGCAGAAGTTTTTGCCCTGATTGCCGATGACAAGCCCTTTATAGTTGGCATCCACTTCATCAAGCGCGGCATTCAGCATTTGGATAATATCAAAGCCGATCGCATTGCTTTTCGAATGAAACTCCAGCAGTGCGACATCATCGCCCAAATCTATTAAACTCGCGCCGCTGTTTTTCTTGATGACACCTTTTGTCTCCTTGATGGAAGACAGATGGATGTTTTTCTTGTTTTCCTGAAGCGCCCGATAATCACCGCTTTTGATATCGTAGAAAAACGTTTTTCCATTTTCATGGAGGTAAAATGATTCATGCCCTTTGCCAAGCATCTCCTTGACCCAATCCGCAATCTTCCAGCCGCCGGCTTCAAGTTTTGCCACCGATTTTTTTACACCGATGCTGTCCCACATTTCGAAAGGCCCTTCAGACCAGCCAAATCCCCATTTCATCGCTTGGTCGACAGCTGTTATGCTGTCGGCGATTTTTCCTGTCAGGGCTGCCGAGTATGCCAGGGTAGGCGCCGTGATATTCCAAAGCAGGGTTCCGGCCCGGTCATCCGAATAAACAAGCGCTTTCATTCTTGCCCCGCATCCTTTCATTTGCTTAGCTGCTTCAAGCCCGGGCGTATTTATTTTTTTGCGCTCGCCGTATGTCATTGTCATCGGATCGAGCTCAAAAATGTCTTTTCCTTCTTTTTTATAAAAGCCTTGTTTCGCTTTGCTGCCGATCCAGCCGTTTTGAAGCATGCTGTCAATAAACTCGGGCAGACGGAAAATCTTTTTCTCTTCTCCTTCAACCTGATCGTGCACATTTTTGGCGACGTGTGAAAATGTATCAAGTCCGACGACATCAAGCGTTCTGAACGTTGCGCTTTTCGGCCGTCCGATGAGAGGGCCTGTAATCGAATCCACTTCACCAACCGAATAGCCGCCCTTAAGCATTTCCTGGACCGTCACAAGAAGTCCGTATGTTCCAATGCGGTTGGCGATGAAGTTTGGCGTGTCTTTAGCGACAACCACCCCTTTGCCAAGAACGTCCTCACCAAATGCTTTCATAAAGGACAGTATGTCCGGATCGGTCTCTTCGATCGGAATGATTTCCAGAAGCTTTAAATAGCGGGCTGGATTGAAAAAATGAGTTCCCAAAAAGTGTTTTTTGAAATCCTGTGATCTTCCCTCCGCCATTTGCTTGACGGAAATTCCAGAGGTGTTGCTGCTGACGATGCTCCCTTGTTTTCTGTATTGGTCGACTTTAGAAAACACTTGCTTTTTGATGTCCAGATTTTCAACGACCACTTCAATAATCCAATCGGCTTCTTTGATTTTTTCAAAATCATCTTCCATATTCCCTGTCGTGATATAGCCGATGTTCTTCTTGGAAGTCAGCGGTGCCGGCTTTTGCTTGAGCAGCCTTTTGACAGCCGTTCTGGCCAGCCGGTTGCGGACGTCGGGGTCTTGAAGAGTGCGGCCCTTTTTTTCTTCTTCTTCCGTTAATTCATTTGGAACCATATCGAGCATTAACACAGGAATGCCGATATTGGCTAAATGAGCCGCGATTCCAGATCCCATGACTCCTGATCCTAAAACGGCGGCTTTTCGAATATGCTTGACCATGAATGATCCTCCCCCACACTTTGAATGAATACTCATTCATTTTTGCTTCAAAAAAATAAAACTTCCCTGTCTTCTTCCATCTTAAAAGATTTTGGAAATGAGTTCAATAGCCTTCGTGCAAAATGTCAGAAATTTTTTGAATGGTTGCCGGCAGCCGGGCTTTCGCTTGTTACATGTTTCACGGCTTTTGGGACAGGCTTATACAGAGGAGGTGAAGGCATGGTACGCGAAAGAAAGAACCCTTCTTCTGCGGCAGTCAGCGCGGCAAGCATGAAAGGAAACGCGGGGCCCGACTACAAAAAAGAAAATGCGGGCGGCAAACGCACAAGTCAAAACCAGCAGTATAAAAAGCATAACATAGGTGTTCCTGAAGAACATTAGCCCTTTTTAAAAGCATTGCAATCTTTACGTATTAAAAAACAAAAGGAGGCGTCCAGCATGCAGAATCAGCAGGGAATGACAGCACCGCCGCCAGTCATTTCTACAAAGGATCATTTATATTTGCAGGATATGCTGAATTGGAATTTGCTCGCGATGAAAAAAGCTCATTTTATGGCGGAACAGTGTCAGGATCAGTCGCTAAAAGCAGAGCTTGACCGCGTCGGGCAAATGCACCATAACCACTACAACACGATTCTGGAGCAGCTTCGTCAGGCACAAAACCAGAATCCGTCAGGCTATATGCAATAGGAGGACGAAAGATGAACCAGCAAAATCAGCAAAAAATCGGCAATCAGGAAACCCCCGTTCCAAAGACGAGCGCCATGAATGACAGGGATTTTGTCAATGAACTGCTCACTACCGAAAAATATATCACATCCGCATACTCCACAGCGCTGAATGAACTGAGCCACTCGTCTCTTTATCAGGCCATTCAGCCTCTTTTTCAGGAAGCGCAAAACGCACAGCGGAGATTATACGATGTCATGTTTCAAAACGGCTGGTACAAAGTTGAAGCGGAAGATGCGCAAAAAATCCAGCAGACATACCAGCAGTTTCAATCGACTCTTCACATGCAGTCGCCCTATCAAAACAGCCAATAAAACGAACATAAGCAGAGAGATTGAAGATATCTCTGCTTATTTCTGCTGGTCGGCGCGATGCGCTTCATTCATTTTTTTGATGCTTTGGATGACTTCTTTAATTCCTTCTTTTGCATCTGGATATGTATGATTCCAATGCTTGACGAGCGGCGGCATGCTTTTGGCGATATGCGAATAAACGATCCACATTTTCACCTGTTCCTGAAGCTCTTTATCTGTCCGGCCCAAAAGCAGCTCCGTATATTTTTCAAGGAGTCCGTCCAGCTGCTCCTGAAGTTTCCGCTCCATCATGACACCCTTTCTTTTTGCTTTTTTCTCGGACATGTGCTGCAGGTTACACCGTTTTTGTCCGTTGCATAATACAGACAGCAGGTAGAGCGCGTCTGTTCCTTTGCCTGCCCCGGATAAAATCCGGCAAACGGATGCTCGGACAAGCCAAAAAGCTCAGGCTCCGCTTCATATAACAGAAAATAGAAATCCCGCTTGGCCCGTTTTTTCATTTCCGGATCCGTCATCTCCGTCTGCACCGTGCCATACATCCAAAAAAGGTAAACCGCAATATTTTCCCAAAGAATCCGCTTTGAAATCGAGCATGTCTGACAACATGATGTAATCAGCTGACTCACATGATGCTTGAACACGTCTTCCGTCAGCTTTTTTAGCTGCTCTTCCCGGCTCCCCTCTGCGATTTCCGCCCCCCGGTCAAAATAAAAGGAAGGCAGCCAGCCCTGACTTTCATCATCGATTTCCCAAGACATCAAAGAAGGGTCGCCGGGCAAACGTTTTCCGAAAACAGTAAACAGATAAAAATGAAGCGCGACGAGCATTCCGCAGCTTTTCAGCATCAAAGAGGCGGCAACCTTCTCGTTCGGAGCATTGAGCCGCCCTTTCATCTCGTGCAGATAGCGTTTCAAAAAATCTTCATTCAAAAGCTGTCCGCCCTTTACAGACAGCAAGGAGCCGGTCCGTTTCGTCCCAAGGCGGAAACGAAGCAGAGACTCAAGCTCCTTTTCTTTTAAATTAAGCATGGGATTCAGCTACCTGCTGTACAATGCATCTTCCCCTGCCGTACGGAATACAGTGCGGTGTGCCGAAAAGCGGATCTCTCGTTACTTCACAATCCATTTCAAACACATCCTGGACAAGCTGACAGTTAATAATCGATTCAGGTCTGCCTTCCGCATAAATCTGCTTATCCTTGATCGCCACTAAATGATGCGCATAGCGGCAGGCGAGATTCAAATCATGAAGCACCATCACAATTGTGCGCTTTTCATGTTCATTTAATTCAAACAGAAGATCGAGAATTTCGATTTGATGGGTCATATCTAAATATGTCGTCGGTTCATCCAATAAAATGATATCCGTTTCCTGGGCGAGCGTCATGGCGATCCAGGCGCGCTGACGCTGGCCGCCTGATAATGAATCGACCGTACGCTCGGCAAGCTCTTCCATTCTGGTCGCTTTTAATGCTTTATTGACGGCTTCTTCATCTTCCGCAGACCATTGTTTGAGCCAATTTTGATAAGGATATCTTCCCTGCTTGACAAGCTGGAGAACCGTCAAGCCTTCCGGTGCCGCAGGTCCTTGAGGAAGAATGGCGAGCTCTTTTGCCACCTCTTTTGTCGGAAGCTTGGCGATCGATTTGCCCTCAAGCAGCACAGACCCGCCTTTTGGCTTCATCAAACGCGCAAGAGACCGAAGGAGAGTCGATTTACCGCAGCCGTTGCTGCCGATAAATACAGTGATTTCACCTTTTGGTATCGTTAAGTTTAATTCATCAATAATGATTGTTTCTCCATAGCCTAAGCTTAACGTTTCTGTTGAAATGGCACTCATAAATGAAATCTCTCCTTTTATTGGTTTCTGCTTTTATACAGCAAGTAGATGAAATAAGGGGCTCCGATTGCGGCCGTGAACACGCCCGCAGGCACTTCAACAGGAGAAAACAGCGTTCTCCCGATCAGATCGGCCGTAAGAACCAGCAGTCCGCCAATCAGCGAAGCGACCGGCAAGAGGGCTCCGAATGAAGAGCCGACAAGCCTTCTTGCGATATGTGGAGCCATCAGGCCGACAAAGCCGACGGTTCCGGAAAAAGCGACAGCGATTCCGGCAAAGCCGGTGCTCAGCAAAAGAAGCAAAAAGCGATTCTGCTGAACGGCGCTGCCTGCGCCTGTCGCCAATTCTTCCCCGAGCGTCTGAATGTTGATGCTTCTGGCAGCTGCAGCGCATATCACTAAAAGGATGAGCGCAGACGGCAATAAAATATGCACATCCTGCCAGTTCGATCCATATACTGATCCGGTAATCCATACATTCGCCTGTGACATTCTGTATATCGGCCCTTTAATCATAAACAGAGTCGTTAAAGACTGGGCCAGCATTGAAAAGCCGATGCCGATTAAAATGAGCCGAAATGTAGAGGCGCCGTTTTTATAAGACAGAACATATACGAGCATCCCGGCCAATGCCGCACCGATAAATGCGGCGACAGGAAGCCAGCCGAGGCTGACCGTAAGCGCGTTGCTGCTGTTTGAGAACAGCATTAAAAACAAGACGACGGCAACCGATGCCCCGCCTGTAACACCGATTACGTCCGGAGACGCCAGCGGGTTGCGAATCAGCCCTTGAAGAATGGATCCGGCCGCCGCCAGACAGATTCCCGCAAACAACGCAACCAAAATTCTCGGCATTCTAAATGACATGATGATCAGTTCATCCGCCGGATCTCCGGCTCCAAAAAAGGTCCTCAACACGGTCCCCGGGGAAATAAACCGTTCGCCGATCCCCGCGCTGAGCACGACGGCCAATGCCGTGGCAAGCAATAAGATGATAAAGGAAAGCAGCGCTTTTTTGCCGATTAAAAATGAGACGCCGCTTTTCCCGATCCGCAGTGTGCGATAATTCTTCAATGTTGGAACCCCCTTCTCGCAATGTATACAAAAATGGGTATTCCAATGATGGCTGTCATGACGCCGACCGGAACCTCTTCAGGCATAATCAGGTACCTTGCGCCGATATCGGCGGCCACGAGCAGGATCGCACCGAGTACGGCGCAGTATGGCAGAACCCAGCGATGATCATGACCGACGATGAATTTCGCAAAATGCGGGATGACGATGCCGATGAAGCCGATCGGCCCGGCAACCGCTACCGAACCGCCGGCAAGCAAAATAATTGAGAGAGCCATCAGCGCTTTGACAAGCCATGTCTTCTGGCCAAGGCTTTTGGCCACTTCCTCCCCCATTGTCAGCACATTGATTTTGGAGCCCAGCAGAAAGCTGATGATGAATGCCGGCACAATATAAGGCAGGACAGATAGCAGCAGACTGAGGTCGCGCCCCTGTACAGAGCCTGCCAGCCAAAAGAGCGCCTGCTCAAGAGCCGCTTCATTAACTGAGAGCATCCCTTGTGTCAAAGATGAAAACAACGCCGACATCGCAGCTCCGGCAAGCGTCAGCTTTACAGGGGTCAAGCCTTCCCTTCCAAGTGAGCCGATAAAATAAACGGCTGAAGCAGCAAACGCCGCTCCGGCAAACGAAATCCACGCAACCGCCTGAAGTGATCCGATATGAAAGAAAAACAGAGCGCAGACGACGAAAAAACCGGCCCCAGCATTCACCCCGAAAATGCCGGGTGAGGCGAGAGGATTTTTCGTCATCGCCTGCATTAAAGCGCCGGCGACTCCGAGTGAAGCGCCAACAACGGCGGCGATCAAAGCGCGCGGCAAACGCACGTTTCTCAGCACGAGGTGCTCGTTTGAACCGTTAAAATCAGTGAACGCTTTGTAGGCCATTGACCAGGACGTATTTGTGTAGCCATAGACGACGCTGGCGCAAATGGCGGCTATTAAAATCAAAATGAAAGCCAGTAGTGCGATTGTTCTATATTTATTCGTTGTGAAGAGCATACATATTTTCTCCTACTTTAACTGCACATCTACTGGCTATTGTATCAGATAACACTGATCTTGAAAATCATTTTCAATTAACAATTGACAAAATTCTTTGTCAAAATTAAGATCATGATGAAAGACTTTCATTCTGAGGAGGACACACATGAAAAGATGGTCATTAATCGGACTCATCGCATTGTTAGCGGTTTCCGCACTTGCGGCCTGCAGCGGCGGTAAAGATGATTCCGCAAGCGGCGGAGAAAGCAAGAATACGATAACCGTTAAGCATGCAATGGGCACTGAGAATAAAGTACCAGCTGATCCCAAAAGGGTGGTCGTGCTGACAAATGAAGGGACAGAAGCGCTTTTGGAGCTGGGGATTAAACCGGTGGGCGCAGTCAAATCATGGACGGGCGATCCGTGGTACAGCCACATCAAAGATGAGATGAAAGGCGTAAAAGAAGTCGGACTTGAAGGCGAGCCGAATATTGAAGCAATTGCCGAACTGAAGCCCGATCTGATCATCGGGAACAAAATGAGGCATGAAAAAATTTATGACAAGCTTGAACAAATCGCTCCAACGGTCTTCTCCGAAACGCTCCGCGGCGAATGGAAAGACAACTTCTCGCTTTATGCAAAAGCGGTCAACAAAGAGGCTAAAGGAAAAGAAGTGTTAAAGAATTTTGATAACCGGGTCAGCGAATTAAGCAAAAAGCTTGGCGATCAGAAAAAGAAACGGGTTTCAGTCATCCGATTCATGGCCGGCCAGTCAAGGATCTATTATGAAGATTCATTCCCGGGCATTATTTTGAAACAGCTCGGATTCGATTTCCCTGAAAAGCAGAAAAAGCTGTTTGAAAAACAAAAAGACAAATTTGTATTTATGACGGAAAGCAAAGAATCGATTCCGGAAATGGACGGGGATGTTCTGTTTTATTTCACATATCAACCTGCCGAAAGCAAAAAGGATGCGTTGACATGGAAAAATGACTGGACAAGCGATCCGCTTTGGAAAAAGCTGAATGCCGTAAAATCCGGAAATGCGCATGAAGTCGATGATGCCATCTGGACAACGGCCGGCGGTGTTAAAGCGGCATACCTGTTCCTTGATGACATTGAAAAATATTTTCTGAAATCGTAGTAATTCATCAGGCAAACCCGATGTTGTTTTAAATGCGTGAGTGTATACACCAAGCTTTGTAAAGTGAAAGGAGCATTTCCGAAACGGAAATGCTCCTTTATGATGTTCCGGTATATATTTTTGATGTTCCATCAGCCCATTTGACCTTCAGCTGAAACCGGTCATATCCGTCATCAAGGTTAAAAGCCTCCAGCACGTTGCGAATGACCGCCGATTCTTTGTCAGATTTGGTGACGGAGAGTTCGCTCAGCACCATTTTCATTTCATTTAAAGCTTCCTCCCCTTCACGATCCGCATCATTTAATTTGTCTTTGATTTCAGCTTCTTCGCGCTCCTGTTTATGATACTCCGCTTCAAACGTATTATGCTTTCCGTCCCCGTAATTTACTTTCAGGGCAAACAAATCATACGGGACGCTTTTTACATCTGAGACGGGCGCGTCCTCCGCAGCGGTCTTTTGGCCTTTGACATGCTCCCCAGGCGCCGCCTGACAGCCGTTCATCCATATGACGAGCACAGCAATGCAGGCCATCCGAAATAAGTTCATACAGTTTCATCTCCTATATGCACATTATTCTTAGCTATGTCCACGTTTGCTGCAGCTCATTCAAATAAAGAGAACGGCTGGGGATTCAAGTCATCTTCAAAAACGCTTCCACATCCCGGAGGGCGGGCTGTATGGCTTCCTCCCAGAAATCCCGTTTCGTCAAATCGGCGCCGAGATGCTTCATCGCCAGATCTTCAACAGACATGCAAGCCGTATCTTTTAACAGGGCGATATACTTTTCTTCAAAGTCCCGCCCCTCCTTCAGAGCTCTGGCGTAAATGCCGAGTGAAAACAGATAGCCGAACGTATACGGAAAATTATAAAACGGGATCGACGTAATATAAAAATGCAGTTTTGAAGCCCAGAAATACGGATGATACTCGCCGAGCGCCCCGCAAAACGCCTCTCTTTGAGCCTCTTCCATGAGCTCGTTCAGCCTGGTTACGGAAACAACGCCGTTTTTGCGCTCCTCATAAAAGCGGGTTTCAAATAAAAATCTTGCGTGTATATTCATGAAAAAGGCGACGCTCCGCTGAACTTTATCTTCAAGAAGAACAAGCTTTTCTTCCTCAGAACCAGCCTGTTTTAACGCGGCATCTGCAGCGATCATTTCCGCAAATGTCGAGGCGGTTTCGGCGACATTCATCGCATACCCCCTGTTCAGCGGCCTGACGCCCATGATGACGTCCTGATGAAAAGCATGGCCAAGCTCGTGAGCGAGGGTTGAAACGTTTGAGGCGCTTCCGGAATAGGTCATGAATATTCTCGACTGGCCGCTGTCCGGAAAGTTGGCGCAAAATCCGCCGGGCCTTTTGCCGCTCCTGTTCTCGGCCTCAATCCACCTGTCTTTGAACGCTTTTTCAGAAAAGGAAGAAAGCTTTTTGCCAAACGTTTCGAACTGACTGGTGATAAAAGATGCCGCCTCGTCATATGAGTATTCCTTTGCAGACGAACCGATCGGCGCATCGACATCATACCAATCCAAACGCTCCAAGCCGAGAAGGGATGCCTTTCGCGAAAGATAGTCTGCAAACGGTTTTTTATGGTCAATAATGACCTGCCACATCGCATCAAGGGTTTCCAGCTTCATCCGGTTGACGGCTAGCGGCTCTTTCAGCACATCATCCCAGCCCCTTGCTTGATACACGCTTAATCTGAAGCCCGCCAGATGATTGAGCGTGCTGCTGAACAGATCTGCATGCTGCTCCCATGCATGGTCCAGATTTTTTGAGACGGCTCGGCGGATGTTTCGATCAGGTTTGGATGTCAGATTGTTCGCCTGGCCGACCGAGAGGATTTCCGTTTTGCCGTCTTCTTCATAAGGAATTTGGATTTGGCCGATGATGCTGTCATATAAATCTCCCCATGCATGATACCCATCCACGGCAAGTTCTTCAATCAGAGTTTCCTGATTGATTCCGAGCTTTTCTTTTACCCTTGTTCTTCTCTCGTTTAAAATATAGGCAATGTCTGAACATTCCTTGAGAACCGTTTTCCAGTCGGCGTCATCCATATCAGCAAGCTTGTTGTCAAACATGACCAGCACCTTTTGAAATTCAGCCGTCAGCCGGGTCACTTCAAAATTGAGGACGTTCGCTTTTAAGTCTGCCATGTCCTGTGCTTGCAAACAGCCGACATAAGCCTGAGACTGCCTGATTTTCACATCGATTTTCTCAAAAAGCCCGATCGCGTCTTTTAATTTGCCGATGTCCGGTTTTCCTCCATCAAGGGCATCTGCCTTCTCCTGAAAAGAAGAAAGCAAGGTTTTAATTTCCTCTGCATAATCCCGAAAATCTGAGGAATCGCTTCCTCCTTTAAAAAACACGTCGAGATCCCATGTATCCTTCAGATGCTGTAAACTCATGGACAGTCCCCCTTTTTCGTCATGATTCCATTATAAGATAATTTTGCCTTTTGAGGTTAAAAAAAGACGGCTTCATGTTCAACCGCCTTTTCTTTGGCATCATTTCTACAGCTGCCTCAGCCGTTTCACCGCATAGCTGGCCGTCAATAATCCAATCAAGCCCAGTAAAAAGAAATAAAGCCCGCTTTTATGGTGCTGCTCCCCCTGTGCGGCCCCAAACCCGGCAGACTGTTCATCAGTTCCGGGCTTGTCAGCGATTTGCAGGGAACGAATCAGCCGTCCGTCCTCTCCTTCAATCGTCAACGCCCCGTCGCTTCCAAGATCCTCTGTCAGAATTTCACCTTTCTTTTTCGTGACAAATAAAGTCTCCTTCAGCTTATGCTGGACACCATCATGATCTGTAAATGGTCTGCCTTTTTCGTATGCAACCGTTTCAAAACCATTGAACCCTTCATCCAGAAGCTTTTTTGTATCCCTATACATCATGTTTTGATCATCGGCCTTCATCACCACGGCGATCAAATCAAGCTGACCGCGTGTTGCCGTTGTCACAAGCGTATGCTTCGATTCATTGACAAAGCCTGTTTTACCGCCTGTAATCCCTTTATAAGGAATCTCCCCCGTCAGCATCCGGTGATGGTTTTTCAGCGTCGTATCCCATGTCTGCCCGTGCCAGGCGGCTTTTTTTTCTGAAAAAAGCGACCGAAACGTCTTATTCTTCACGGCATATGCCGTGATTTTCGCCATGTCGGCGGCTGTCGTATAATGGTTTTTGTCAAATAACCCGTGGGGATTCGTGAAATGGGTGTCTGTCGCACCGGCCCGCTTGGCGACAAACGCATTCAAGTCGTCTGCAAATTGTTCAACGCTCCCGCTCAAATGCTCAGCGATCGCTGTTCCGGCGTCATTCCCGGAGTTCATCAGCAGCCCCTGGAGGAGCCGTTTTAGCGGAACGGTTTCGCCTTTCTCCAAATAAACGCTTGTCCCTTCCGTTTCAGCTGCTTTTTTGCTGACTTTTACATCATCTTTCAAATGTCCTTTTTCAATCGCATATATCGCCGTCGCGATTTTCGTTATGCTTGCAGGATACATTTTTTTGCGGCTGTGTTTTTCATAAATGGCCTGACCGGAATTCGCATCGATCAAAATGGCGGAAGCGCTTTTAATGTCAGGCTTGTGTTTTTCCCCGGCTTTGGCCGAACCATGAAAAAACAGCGTCATACATAGTACAATAAACATCAAGAAGGATACTTTGCTATCCATCGTCTCACCTTGCTTTCAGCGCAAATTAACGGCTTTCAACATTATGTCTTTTAGCACTTTTTAAATTTTAGCAATGATTTCTTCCCTCTGACAAGGGTTATTCGTCAATAAGCATTCGAACGGAGGAACCGCTTTGAAAAATAAAATCGCCATCGTAACAGGGGCCAGCAGCGGATTTGGTCTGCTGACCGCTTTAAAACTCGCAAACACCTATTTTGTGATTGCGGCAGTGAGACAACCGGCAAAAGCGGAAGCACTGCAAAAACAGATCGCCGAACACAATGCCGGGTCAGCAATCGAGGTGACAGATCTGGATGTCACCAATGAGCAATCCATCAGATTATTCTCCGAAAAACTGAAGCATTACGGAACGGTCGACCTTCTCGTCAATAATGCGGGAGCTGCTTACGGAGGATTTGCAGAAGAGCTGTCATTGGACGATTACAGAAAACAATTTGAAACAAATGTGTTCGGCCTTATTGCCGTGACCAAAGCCGTCCTTCCCTATATGAAGAAAGACGGCGGCGCCAAAATCATCAATATCAGCAGCATAAGCGGACAGATCGCTTTTCCCGCTTTTTCCCCCCTACGCTTCTTCCAAATATGCGGTCGAAGGCTTTTCAGAAAGCCTCCGCCTTGAACTGAGACCTTTCGGCATTGACGTTGCAGTGGTCGAACCCGGGTCATACCGGACAAAAATCTGGGACACATCTTTTGCAGAACGTGTCACATTACCAAAACCGGATTCGAAATATGCCCGATATTTTGAACGGATATCAGCCTACATCAATAACAGCCGGAGCCAATATGGAAACCCGGAAGATGTCGCCGAATTAATCGGCAGGATGGCGGCGAAAAAACGGCTCAACAAGCTCCGCTATCCGGTCGGGAAAGGAGTTCGCCTCTTGATCTTCTGCCATTCGTGGCTTCCTTGGCGATTGTGGGAGAGAGCCGTCCTCAGAAAACTTTTGAAATCACCTTATTTAAAATAATTATAATTTAGTATTGATTTTAATTTTATATTTGTTATAATATAAGTATCAAATGAAAAACACGAGGAGGAAATCTACATGATCTCTCAACAATTAAAACAGCAAAACCCTGTACTTGAAACCTCAATGAATACGAATTTGTCAAACTGGTTCATCCTCTATACGAAGCTTCATCGCTTTCACTGGTATGTCAAAGGACCTCAGTTCTTTACGCTGCATGAAAAATTTGAAGAGCTTTACAACCATGCCGCCGAAACAGCCGACGTCATCGCCGAACGTTTATTAGCCATCGGCGGACAGCCTCTCGCATCTATGAAAGACTATCTTGACCACGGCACCATCTCAGAATCCGGATCTGAAAAAACGGCGTCTGACATGGTTTCCACGCTTGTCAGCGATTACCGCCAAATCAGACAGGAGATTGAACATGCAATCGAGCTTGCCGAAGAAAAGTCAGACAATGCCACTGCTGACCTTTATATCGGCTTGACAGAGGAAATTGATAAGCAAATTTGGATGCTTTCTTCATTTTTGGACAAGTAATCAACACATAAAAAAACGCCATGGCAGGTCGCTGCCATGGCGTTTTTTTATGATTTGCTTTTCGCAAGCTTTGTTTTCAATGTTGTTGTCTTGCCTTTTCTCAGCACTTCAAACGAGACGGTATCTCCCGCTTTTGCTTCAGTGTAAAGAATCTTCCTGAGCTCAGAAGTTGTTTCAACGTTTTTGCCGTTCATTTTGACGATGACATCTCCGGCTTTCATTCCCGCGTCTTTTGCAGGTGATCCCGGTGAGACTTTATCGATATACACGCCTTTGTTCAGCTGTTCACCAAAGAGCCCCAGCGCATTTTGCTGATACTGCTCAGGAACCTGCTGCATATCGATCATTTGAACGCCCAAGAACGGCCGTTCTACTTTTCCTTTTTGCAAAAGCTCATCGACAATCGGCTGAACGTCATTGCTCGGGATGGCAAACCCAAGCGATTCAACACCGCTTTGGCTGATCTTTAAACTGTTGATCCCGATCACCTGTCCGCTGCTGTTGATCAGAGGTCCCCCGCTGTTTCCCGGATTAATCGCGGCATCTGTCTGGAGAACGTTCATATCCCATTTTCCTTCAGATGTCGATACTTCAATCGTCCGGTTGACGCCGCTGATGATTCCTTCTGTAACCGTTCTTGAAAATTGCAGGCCGAGAGGGTTTCCGATCGCGATTACTTTTTCACCGGCGCGCAGTTTTGAAGAATCTCCAAAACCCGCAACCTTTTCTACACCTTTGCTTTTGATCTGCAAAACGGCCAGGTCGGTTAAAGCGTCGCTGCCGACGATCTTAGCATCCGCCGTTTTCCCATTGTACAAGGAAATGGTCACCTTTGTCGCCCCTTCAACGACATGGTTGTTTGTAATAATATAGGCTTTGTCACCGTCTTTTTTAAAGATGACGCCCGACCCTGTTCCGCTTTCTTCGACATCATCCTCAGAGAAGCCGAAGCTGGTTTGAATATTGGAAACCCCGACAATCGTCGGCTCCAAATCTTCAACCATATCCGCGACATTATCGGCGTCTGTCACAGGTTTTGTTGTAAAATTCTGCGACTGCTTCGTTTCTGCCTGACTGCCTGTGACGGCTTCGTCATGTTTATCGACAGGCAGATACGGAGAGATTCCCAGAACGAGGCCGCCTCCGATGATGCCTCCCAAAATCGGGCTCAGCCAGGAAGCCTTGCGCCGCTTTTCTTTTGCAGCTCTGGTTTCTCTTCCGTTTTCCAGTGCTGCCGCTGTTTCTTTATGAGAAAAATCTGACTGTTCTTCAGTATCTTGTTTCATAATCAGCTCGGGCTTCTTTACCTGCTGTTCCGGTTCCTCATTCTCAGAACCTGCCATTTCCGGTAGTTTCGCCTCTTCTTGCAATGGCTGTTCATTTTCATTTTTGTGTGCGTCATCGCGTCTAAAATCCATGTGCGTACACTTCCTTTGTTTTTCTTGTCTTCAACTATCGAAAATGGCAGAAAGCTTTAACACGCGCAAAAAAGAGACACCCGGCCGTATATTTTCATAATGTTCCTTTCTTCCCTTATCCGCATCCTACGCCAACATTGTGGGATAAAAATGAAAAGATTATGTGAAATTATGAAAATTGACCAGACTTATGTTAAAACTAGTATAATGACGTAGAAAGGATGTGGCTCCCTTGTCATACACCATTTATCTAGTTGAAGATGAAGAGAATTTAAATGAACTGCTGACCAAATATTTAGAAAGTGAAGGCTGGCACGTCACTTCTTTTCTCAATGGTGAAAGCGCCAGACAGCACATCGGCCAGTCACCCCATTTATGGATTCTCGATATAATGTTACCAGATATCGACGGCTATGCGCTAATAAAAGAAATAAAAAATGAAGATCCCGATGTCCCTGTCATCTTCATTTCGGCGCGCGATGCGGATATCGACAGGGTGCTCGGACTCGAGCTCGGCAGCAGCGATTATATATCAAAGCCTTTTCTTCCGCGGGAACTGATCATCCGCGTTCAAAAGCTGCTCAAGCTGATTTATAAAGACGAACCATCAGAAAAGAATAAAGGAACGTCCGTTTCTTCATATGAAGTATTTGAAGAACTGCGGGAAGTCTATGAAAACGGCAGCAAAATTAATCTGACGTCAAAAGAATTCGACCTGCTTCTCCTGTTCATGAACAATCAGGGACGGGCGTTCTCAAGGGAAGATATTCTCAATCAAGTCTGGGGAGACGATTATTTCGGAACCGACCGCGTCGTCGACGACCTTGTCAGAAGGCTGCGCAAAAAAATGCCGGAGCTTAAAGTGGAAACCATTTACGGCTTTGGCTACAGGATGTTGAAATCATGAAAAATAAATCGCTCGCCTTTCAAATCTGGACGGTCATTTGCGGCATTTTATTAACCGTCTCTATTTTGCTGATGTTTTTATTTTCTACTACATTAAGAAACTTTTTTACGGATGAAATTTATACAAACATCGAGAATGAGCAGCATGTCCTGACAGAATACGGATTTTCCGATTCGCCAGAAAGAGGCTTTGAAGGAAACAGCTCACGGAGCCGCAACCGCTATGTACAGCATATCCTGCTCCCGGAGAAAGGAACCGTCTATCAAAGTCCGCAGATTCTGCCGGACTCCTTTATCGATAAAGTGCAAAAGCTGGCGAAAAAACAGGTGGCAACGTCAAAAAGATATTCGGAGAACCTTAACGGCGAACATATCTTTTTTGTTTTAAAGAAAATCCGCGCCCAGGATCAGACGTTTCTTTTATTGTCCTATGCGCTTGACTCTTATCGGGACGACTTGTCGCAAACGCTGTTCAAACAGCTGCTGTTCATACTGATCGTCGTGATTGTGCTCAGCTGGATTCCGTCAATATGGCTGGCAAAATATTTGTCAAGGCCGCTTGTAACGCTTGAAAAGCATGTCAAGCGAATTTCCAAGCAGGATTGGGATGACCCGGTCATCGTCGACAGGGAGGATGAAATCGGAAAGCTCGGACATACCATTGAGGATATGCGGCAGAAACTGATTCAAAAGGATGAGACAGAGCGAACGCTCCTGCAAAACATCTCGCATGACCTGAAAACGCCTGTTATGGTGATCCGCGGCTATACACAATCCATTAAAGACGGCATTTATCCTAAAGGGGACTTGGAAAACACGATTCAAGTCATTGAAGGTGAAGCTGAAAAGCTGGAAAAGAAAATTAAAGACTTGCTTTATCTTACAAAACTTGATTATTTATTAAAGCAGGAAAGACAATACGGAAGTTTTGATATTCAAGAGGTCATTCAAGAAGTGGTTGAACGGTTAAGATGGTCTAAGAAAGATCTGGACTGGAAGATTGATCTTGAAGAGGATGCCATGATGACTGGCGATCAGGAACAGTGGAGCAAGCTTTTGGAAAACGTCCTTGAAAACCAGATCCGCTATGCGGAAACATTCATCGAGATCACCATGAAATCGACGAAACATCAAATTGTCATCACCATAAGAAATGACGGGCCTCACATTGAAGAAGAGATGCTTACGAGCCTCTACGAGCCTTTTAATAAAGGGAAGAAAGGCGAATTCGGAATTGGACTCAGCATCGTGAAGCGAATTTTGACGCTCCATCAAGCAGATATGACCATTCGGAATGATCAAACAGGTGTTTGTTACTCAATAACCGTTCCAAGAAATTAGACTGTAGACGCTGCAGTCTTTTTTCATATAAACGAATAGCCGTTAAAATCGCGATAGCTCGGTTTCACTGTTTTCTTCGGCTTTTTCATCCATTTCTTTTGCGTCAGGACATGTTTTGGATATTTGACCTTGTCCACTTTAATGCCTCGGCTGCGCAGTCGGCTGATCATTTCATCGATTTCTTTCAACAAACTTCACCCTTTCTCAGCATAGTTTTGACCACTCGGTCACCTTACTTTATAATATAAATAATATCAAACAAAAAAACAAGTTACAATCTAGTTAAAATTATGACGGGCCAAAAGAAGTGACCCCCCAGTCAGCAGCTGCGCCCGGAAAACTGCGATGTCAACCTTTCAGGAAGGTGAAGGCCATGAAACAAAAAGAAAAAGTCATCATTGAAACAGCGATTAAACTTTTTGCCAAAAAAGGCTACAATTCAACTTCAGTTCAAGAAATTGCGAAAGAATGCCAAATCTCAAAAGGCGCTTTTTATATCTATTTTAAATCGAAAGAAGCGCTTCTCCTTTCAGTGCTTCACTATTACTATGACAAGGTGTTTACCCGAATCCAAAAAATCCGGACGGAAAATGACGACCCGCGGGATGCCTATCACAAACAACTGATCGTTTTTTTTGAAAATATTCTCGAACACAAAGAGTTTCTTAAAATGCAATTCATGGAGCGGCCGCTTCCCGTTAATGAAGAAATTGAAGCGTTCGCCAAAAAAATGCGGTCGACCACACTCCGGCTTCATATTGAAAATATCCAGAACATTTACGGAAAAGAGATCGAACCGTACAGCGCAGAGCTGTGCTTTATGATCAACGGAATGAGTGAAGTTTATCTTGAACTCATGATTTTGCTGCACCATTCGTTCGATCTTCATCTGCTCGCCGATCATATGCTGAACAGTCTCGATGATCTGGCCAGGGGAATGATGAAGCGAAAGGAAAAATTACTGATCTCTCTCGAAAAAGCGGACAAATGGTTTGGCCCTTTTTATACATTCGATCCTTTGAAAGAAGCGCTGATTAATGAGATGCGGATCAAAGCGGATAAACAGTTTGGCGGCGCTCCCCCAACAGACCTGACCGAAAGCCTTGATATTTTGGAGGATGAGCTGAAGAAACGAAAACCAAGAAATGCGGTCATCAAAGGAATGCTGTTTAATCTAAAGGAATATGAAACGCTGCAAAAAGAAGCGGACAGACTCGCCCGGATGGTAAAAAAAGACAACCGGAATTCAGGCTGAGGGTGACCGTCCGGTCTAATGCGGATAAAGAAAAAACGGCCGTATATGCGGCCGTTTTTTTGTTTATGCTTTCGGCTTCACCATGTCTTCAGGTTTGACCACTTCGTCAAACTGTTCTTCTGTTAGAAGATTCAGGCGGAGAGCCGCTTCTTTCAGCGTCAGTCCCTCTTTATGGGCCAGCTTCGCGATTTTTGCGGCATTTTCATAGCCGATATGCGGGTTTAAAGCCGTTACAAGCATCAGTGAGTTTGTCAGGTTCTTTTCAATCGTCTCACGATGAGGCTCAATACCCACTGCGCATTTATCATGGAAAGAGTTCATGCCGTCAGCAAGCAGCTGTACCGATTGAAGGAAATTATAAATAATCACCGGTTTAAACACGTTTAATTCAAAGTTGCCCTGACTTGCGGCAAATCCGATCGTAGCGTCATTCCCCATGATCTGGGAAGCGATCATTGTCAGCGCTTCGCTCTGCGTAGGATTCACCTTGCCCGGCATGATGGAGCTGCCCGGCTCATTTTCAGGGATGGTCAGCTCGCCGATTCCGCAGCGCGGTCCGCTTGCCAGCCATCTGACGTCATTGGCGATTTTCATCAGATCTGCGGCAAGGGCTTTAAGCGCGCCATGAACATGGGTCAGTTCATCATGGCTTGTCAGCGCGTGGAATTTATTAGGCGAGCTTCTGAACGTCTGCCCGGTCAGGCTGCTGATTTCCTCGGCAACTGTGCTGCCGAATTCAGGATGGGCGTTGATCCCTGTTCCGACCGCGGTTCCTCCGATGGCGAGCTCACGGATTTTCTCAGTTGCTTCGAGAATCATTTCTTTGGAGCGGTCAAGCATATATACCCAGCCGCTGATCTCCTGTCCAAGTGTGAGCGGCGTCGCATCCTGAAGATGTGTGCGGCCGATTTTCACGACATCTTGATAGCTTTCAGCCTTTTCATTCAGCGTGTTTCTCAAGCGGTCGATCGCCGGAACGAGCTTGTCGTAAATTGCCAGAACGGCAGCAACGTGCATCGCCGTCGGGAAGGTGTCGTTTGAGCTTTGGCTGCGGTTGACATCGTCATTCGGATGAATGGTCAAGCTTGAGCCTTTTTCCTGCAAGTATGCCGTTCCCCTGTTTGCCACCACTTCATTCATGTTCATATTGCTTTGCGTTCCGCTTCCCGTCTGCCAGACAACCAGCGGAAAATGGCCGTCGTATTTTCCTTTTAAAATATCATCGCATACCGATACGATCGCTTCAGATTTTTCCGCTTCCAGATTTCCGAGCCTTTCATTTGCAATGGCAGCGCTCCTTTTCAAAATTGCAAACGCATACACAATTTCCTTCGGCATTTTTTCAGAACCGATTTTGAAGTTCTCCTTGCTTCTCTGGGTCTGGGCACCCCAAAATTTATCCGCCGGAACCTTGACTTCACCCATCGTATCTTTTTCAATTCTGTAATCCACTATGTATCCCTTCCTTCTCCAGTCTACATTACTTAATTTCGATATAAATTGAAAAAACCCTCTTATTTAAATTTTAGCTTTATTTTAATTTTAGCTCAATATAAACACGCGATTCTTTTTTGTATTTATATTTCGGATTTGTCTTTCCATATTCTTTCGATACATATGTAACCTCGTAATGTTTTGAAAAAGAATGAATGATGCTTTCAATTTCGTCAGGTTTCCCCGTAAGCCTGATTTGCGCCAACTTTCTCACTCCGTCTCTGCTGTATTGGAAATTTCGCCAAACACTACTGTAACACAGTATATTGTTTTTTTTACAGGTAAAGATAACCTATATCCAAATTCAAAAACGACAGGACAGGTGGTCAGCCGTGAATCCCTCAGAATTCAAGGATCATATCCATGAAAATCTTGCATTGCTTCTCCCCCATATCGAGCGTAACGACGACCTCGTTCAAAATAAAAAAATGCTGAAAAACGGCATCATTTTTTATTTTCTCTATTTCAGGGAACTGAATGATGATAAGAAAATACAAAAAGCCGCCAAAACGCTGTGCAGTGACGAACATCCCCTCTCATTGGAAAACGTCAGCCTTGAGCTGAATAAATTGAATGCCGAACCCATGTATAAAGTGGAGTCCGCCATCAACGAGCTTTTCAACGGCAAATGCATTCTCCTGGTCAACGGGATGAATACGGTATTTATACTGCCGACCAATGCAAAAAAGAAAAGAAGCCTCGGAGAAGTAAATACCGAAAATGTCGTAAGAGGTCCGAAAGTCGGCTTTATTGAGGATACGGATACAAATGTGGCGCTGATCAGACAGCGTGTTCCTGATCATGATCTGATCGTTGAAAAACTCCCCATCGGAAAAAGCAAATTTAAAAACGCAACCATTTTATACATTAACGGCAAAGCGGATGAGTCGATTTTAGCGGATCTAAAAAAACGTCTGAAAAAAGTGAAGCTGGATGACATTCAAGACTCCGGAGTCCTTGAAGAATTGATCGAAGACAACCAATTTTCTCCTTTTCCTCAGATTCAAAATACCGAAAGGCCTGATAAAGTGTCATCAGCCCTGTTTAACGGCAGAATTGCCATCTTTGTCGATCATTCGCCTTTTGCCTTGATCGTTCCGGCATCCTTCGGCATGGTCATGCAGTCCCCGGATGATTTTTATGAAAGATGGATCGCCACATCCCTGATCAGGCTCCTGCGTTTCAGCTCGATTTTCATTACGCTGTTTTTGTCGGCTTTCTATATTTCCCTTGTCTCGTTTCATCAAGGCATGCTGCCGACGGCTTTGGCTGTAACCATCTCAAGCACCCGGGAAAATGTTCCGTTCCCGCCGCTTATTGAAGCTCTGATTATGGAAGTGACGATTGAACTTTTGCGGGAAGCGGGATTAAGGCTCCCCAATCCGCTCGGACAGACAATCGGCTTAGTCGGCGGAGTGGTCATCGGGCAGGCTGCGGTCGAAGCCCACATCGTCAGCTCTGTCATGGTGATTATCGTCAGCATTATCGCTCTGGCATCGTTTACAGTTCCGCAATACGGGATGGGGCTGTCATTTCGGGTTTTACGCTTTTTGTCGATGCTGATTGCCGCGGTATTGGGTCTTTACGGGATCATTTTATTCATGCTTGTGATCTTCACCCATCTGGTGAGACAGAGAAGCTTCGGCATCCCATATTTCAACCCGAATAATTTTTTCAGCTTAAAACGTTCGGATGAAGCCATCATTCGCTTACCAACAAAGAACCGTGAGGTGAAACATAAAAATGAGGCAAAAACATCAGCAAGAACAGATTAGCTCATATGCAGCCGCTTCCATTATTACAAGCACGATGCTCGGCGCCGGACTGCTGACGCTCCCGAGAGCGCTGACGAGGAAAACGCTCTCCCCCGACGGATGGATCGCTCTCGTTTTTGAAGGCCTTGTTTTTATTCTCATCATCTATATGAACGCCAAAATCGTCAAAAAACACAACGTCGATTCTTTTTTTGATTACACAAAAGAGGGGTGCGGCGTGCTGATCGGAAATATAGTAAATGTCTTGATCACTCTATATTTCATGGGGGTGGCAAGCTTTGAAGCCCGGGCGATGGCTGAGATGGTGAAATTTTTTCTTCTTCAGTTCACCCCGATGGGCGTCACGATTTTCGCGTTTATCATTTGCGCGATCTATCTGGTCATCGGAGGGATCAATGACATGTCAAGGGTTTTTCCGTTTTTTCTTTCGATCACCATCGTCATTCTTCTCACTGTCTATGGCTTGAGTCTGAAAATGTTCCAATTCAACCATTTGAGACCGGTCCTCGGACTCGGACTCGGTCCGGTCAAAAACGCTTTGACGGTTGTCTCGATATCCTTTTTAGGTGCCGAATTGATGCTGTTTCTGCCAAAATATCTGAAAAATAAAGAAAAATTGTTCAAAGCGGCGGTCATTGGATTCGGCATCCCGGCCATTTTGTATGTACTGACGTTCGTCGTCGTCGTAGGCGCGCTGACCGCATCAGAGGTGATGACGATGATCTGGCCGACGATCTCGCTGTTCCAGTCGTTTGAAATCAGAGGAATTTTCATCGAACGGTTTGAATCATTTTTGCTTGTCATCTGGACGATTCAGTTTTTTACAACATATGTCGCCTACACTTATTTCGCGGCTTCAGGCCTTGAAAAAGTGTTTGGGTGGTCCCTTAAGAAAAACGTCTTATTCATCGGTGCCATTACGTTCCTCGCAGCGCTTTGGCCGAAAGACGTCAATGAGGTTACGATGTACAGCGATTACTTGGGGTATATCTTTATCATCGTGTTTTGTGTTCTTCCCGTTCTGATCTTTTTGCTCGTTTCGGTGAAAAGGAGGTTGAAGGCATCGTGAAAAAAAAAGGGATATTGGCGGTGCTGTCCCTTCTTCTCTTGCTGACAGGCTGCTGGGACAGCAGGCAGATTGAAAAGCTGAGCATTGCCATCGGCCTCGGCATGGATAAAGGAGAAGGCGAAAAAAATGTAAAGCTGACATACCAGATCCTCGTTCCGAAAAAAATCGGCCCAAACGGCAGCAGCAGCGATCCGACCAAATTCGTGTCAACCTCCGGAAATACGGTTCATCAAACGATCCGGTCAACATCGTTAAAAGATTACCCGATTTTTTCCCAGCATCTTCAAGTCATAATTTTTTCGGAAAAAATCGCGTCAGACATTGCCCTTGATGCCTTAATCAATCAATTTATCCGGGACAACAGCATCAGGAGGAGCAGCGAAGTCTACATGACGCCCGGATCGGCCGGCAAGCTGCTGACGATCGCTGATGAAGGGGACCCCGCCTCTGACGTGATCCATAACATCGCTGAAAACAGGGCGTCGACCATCAGACTGCTGGAGCCGGTAACCTTGGGGGATATCTCAATTAAAATGCAGACGGGCTTATCTTTTGTCATGCCTCGGGTTGTAGAGGAAAAGGGGCAGCTCCAGATCGAAGGCGCCTCTGTCATAAAAAACCTCAGACAATATGCAAATCTATCGCCTCTTGATATCGAGGCGCTGAATTTGCTGTCCGGCAGAGTCATCGGCGGAGTAATCGATTCCAAGCACCAGGGACACCTGTTTTCATTTGAAGTGTTTTCGATGAATCACCAAATTGACACGATGAGAAGAAACGGAAAATATAAATTTGACATTCACTCCGAGATTAAAGGAAGGCTGTCCGAAGACTGGTATAGAGGCGAGGATTCATTTAATCAAAAATATATCGATGCTATCGAACAATCGGTTGAAAGAGACATCCGCCAGCGTGTCAGGCGCTTCATCCGCCTTTTGCAAAACGATTTAAAAACGGATGTCACAGACCTTGCGGATTATGCCCGAATCCACTATCCGAAGGAATGGCAGAAGGACAAATACAACTGGGACAAACATTTTTCGGAAGCAGATATCGACTACCATGTAAAAGCGACGATTCAGGACTTTGGCACGAAAGGGGCGACGAAAAAAAGATAGGAGGCGGTTTTTCTGATAAAATGTTTGTGAAAGGGTGATGAGCTTGAAGCGGATATTGCAGATGACAGGCATTTTCCTGATTGCAGCCGCAATCATTCTGTCCGGGTTCATAATCAATGATGTCACGTATGATCCATTTATGGAAGATTCCATGTCGATCCTGTTCTTCACGGTCAGTACGTACCTTTCCACTCCGGTTTTTTGCATGATCGGCGGATGTATTTTGCTCGGCATCAGCAAACTGATCGATTTGCAGGAAAAAAACAATGCGATACTGGCTGAAAAACTCGATTCCATTTTCAAACAAGGCGGCATTGCCGCCCAAAAAGAGGCGGGCCATCCTGCAGAAGGACGGGATCAAGACATTGACAGAGATTCATTTGCGCTTCCAGCAGCTGATGACCGGAAATATTGGAACGGGTGAAAACGGCTTTCTACAGAAAGCTGTTTTTTTATGCCCGCTACTGAACAAGCTTGTTGCGATGGGCATATACCGCGGCCTGTGTGCGGTCATCGACGTCAAGCTTTGACAGGATATTGGTTACATGTGTCTTCACCGTTTTAATGGTGATATATAATTCCTCCGCAATATCCTTATTTGTTTTCCCTTCTGCGACAAGTTTAAGGATCTCCATTTCCCTGGCCGTCAATGATTCATGAAGCGGGACCTCCCCTGACGAATGCCTTAGCTTGGATAATACTTTTCCGGCCACCTTTGCCTCTAGCTTAGGTTCTCCATTGCTGGCCGCCCTGATCGCATCGGCGATTTCACCGGCTTTCGACGTCTTCAGCAAATAGCTGAAGGCTCCCGCTTCGATGACCGGATACACTTTATCATCGTCAATAAAGCTTGTCAGCACGATGATTTTCGGGCCGTCAAGCTTGCGGCAGATTTCTTTTGTCGCCTCAATCCCGTCCATTCCCTCCATCACAAGATCCATCAAAATGACGTCCGGGTTCATTTCAACCGCAAGCTCAACGCCGCGTCTGCCGTCCGAGGCTTCTCCGATCACCTCAATATCCGGCTGGGATTCCAAAAAAGCGGCAAGCCCCATTCTTACCATCTCATGATCATCAATTAACAGTACTCGGATCACCTTGATTCTCTCCTTTTCCTTGATCAAAAATCGGAACTTTTACATCAACCTGCGTCCCTTTGCCCGCAAATGAAATGATTTCCGCCACACCGCCGACCTCGCTTGCCCTTTCCTTAATGGAGTTTAATCCGTACGATGACGTTTTGACGGAGTCCATTTTAAATCCTTCGCCATTGTCAATGACCTTCAGCTGTAGCTGCCGGTTTCTGAGCAGCAGCCTGACGGAAACTTTTGTTGCCTTTGAATGCCTGAACACATTTGACAGCGCTTCTTGTACGATTCTGAACAAATGATCTTCAACACCTTTTGGCAGCTTGCCGATATCTTCGATTTCCCAATCGATATCCATCGACTGCTTTGCTTTGAATTCGTTCAGCAGGTCTGCCAGCCCTTCTTTCAATCCTTTGCCTTCAAGCGTGACAGGACGCAGGTGCAAAAGCAGAGCCCTCATCTCATTTTGGGCATCGCCCGCCATTTTTTCGACCATCTTCAGCCTTGACACAAGCTTTTCATCAGCCGAAGCAGGAATTCCTTCCAATACGGCGGAAGTCATCATTGAAATCGCAAAAAGCTGCTGGCTTACGGCATCATGCAGCTCCCGGGCAAGCCGCTGCCGCTCTTCGGACACGACGGATTTTTTCATTTGATCCTGCCATTCGGCTCTTTCATTTGACAGCTTTTGGAGTGAAGCGACCTGCCTTTCGATTCGTTCGGCCATTTCATTCAGCTGATCAGCGGCGAGTCCGATTTCGTCATCGCCAAGCGACGGAATCCGGTATGCGAAATTGCCGTTTTCATATTTTAAAATCGATTCGATCAGCTTTTCGAGCCGCTTCTTCAGCTGGTTTCCGAACACATATCCCGAACCGAACCCGACAGCGGCGCTGATAAAGAAAAGCAGAACGACAAACGGGATGCCGAACCATCTGGAAGCAATGAGCACCCGCGGGTCGAGCTGATAATAAAACAGCATGAACCCCAGGACGGTCATGAAGATGGTAAAACTGACCCCCATAGACAAACGGACGGAGCGCCACTGAATGTTTGCTAGCCTGTTCGTTTTCATATGAACCGCACATCCACATCGCCGATAAACAGGGAAATCGAGACTTTTACCCGTCTTGAAGATTGTTCATAATTCTCTGACTCGGTATAGATTTGGTTGCCGATGCCGCTTTTTCGTTCACCGATGATATCGATGTCGCCTAAAAACGCCGAAGAGCTGATGGAGACATCGAGATCTGACGGAATATAGATGTCGACATCTCCGATCAGCCCGGTAATGACAATCGTATTGTCTCCCTCTGATATGATCGCTTTTGACAAATCGATTTTGACATCGCCGATAAATCCGGAAATGTTCAAATCATTTAAATCAAAAGGTTTTTTCATCAATTTGACATCGCCGAAGAAAAAGCTGCGCTGTCCGGTATTCTTTTTTTGCTGCAGCGGTTCGGCATCCGTTTTTTCTTTCACTTGCGCTTTGTTCTTGTCACGGTCAAAAACAGGCTGGTTTGTGACAAGCCTGTAGCCCGCATAAATTAAAAAGGCGGCAAAAAAGAAGCCGAACAGACTGAATGTAATGCTGAAAATGTCTTTCAAAAGCAGGAATGCCGCAAAAATATACATGACAGAGCCGAGCCAGCGGCGTGAACTTTTATGGAGAATGTATCCGGCAAAAAGAAAAGCGAGCGGCCAGAACAAAGCGCCACCGAGCCCGCTGTTTTGCAAAAATACGCTGAACCCGAACAGAACGATGAACAATCCGATCAGTTGTTTTTTGGTAAGACGCATGCCGACTAAAGGCCCCCCTCTCTTTTCTGCGGTTAATCAATCGATACATTTCCGCTCGTAGACGAAATATCAATTTTATTCTTTCCATCTCCGTTTTTTCCAATCAGTGTCCGTTTATCGCCTTCTGTCTGATCAAACGGATAGGAATGGCTGATGTTTCCGCTCGTCAGTGTTGCTTGAAGACTGATGTCTGCGTTATCCGGAAGTTCAAGCCTGACATTTCCGGAGGTCTGACTGATGCGCAACGGCGCATTGACCGTTGAAAAAGAAGCTTCTAAATTGCCTGACGTGTGCTTGATTGTCAGCTTGCCGGTGACATCTTCAAGCTCGGTATTCCCGGATGTGGAGCGTATATCGGCTTCTGCCGTTTCCACGTGTTCCAGCCGAATATTTCCCGAAGTCCCTCTGACTGAGAGCTCATCAGCCTGAAGATGATCGACTTTCTGGCTGCCGCTTCCCGAACTGAGGGATACCTTTTGCAATGATAAATGCTCGCCGAGTATTTTGACGTTCCCGCTCCCTGATGTGATCGACAGATTGTCTTGATATTCATACGGAATGTGAACGGTCAGTTCATTTTTTTTGAAGAAAAACAACCTAAAGCCCTGCTGCTCAACCGAAAGCCGCAGGGTGTCCCCCTGTTCGGAAGATTCCAGCCGCGCGTTTCCTCCTGACAGTTCAGCATCTATATCATCACGGTTTTCAGCTTTGATCTTCACCGTTATGCTTTTTGAATCGATGTCGATATGATTGATTTTCTTTGGCGAAGCGCTGGCTGACCGGACCGTTTCCTGATTTTTGCCGAAGAAAATATGGCGGCCGCCGTTAAACATTAGGCCTGCTAGAATCAGAATGCCGGCGATGATCAGCAGT
Source organism: Bacillus sp. KICET-3 (assembly GCF_033261025.1). Lineage (NCBI taxonomy): Bacteria > Bacillati > Bacillota > Bacilli > Caryophanales > Bacillaceae > Bacillus > Bacillus sp. KICET-3. Next base: position 3,784,792 of record NZ_CP137345.1, read on the forward strand.
TTTCCAACCGTTTTTTTCATTCGTCCAATCCTTTCGGCAGTAAGTGTATGTTCCTTATTATAAGGAAAGTTTTCTTTGAAAGAAATCAAAAATTGTGAAAAGGGGCCTTTAAAGCCCCAGTTTTATTCGTTTCCGGCTGATTGTTGTTTTTCCAGGCCGATTTTTTTAGCGCGCATTTTTTCAAGCTCTTCTTCAACCTCTTTTGCATATTCAACCCGGCTGTAAGGGCTGCCAGAGGATGCGGACAGCTCGGCATAGCTGTTTGCCCTTGCTTCCATTTCTTCGATGCGGCTCTCCATTCTCATAAACTCGCGGTAGGCGCTTTCGTTGTCGATCTTGTTAAAGGAAGCATTCATATGTTCTTTTGCTTTTACGGCGTTTGCACGCGCGATTAATGCATGTTTGCGGTCTTTGACATCGCGCAGCTTAACCTCCAGCTTTTCCAGCTGTTCTTTCAATTCGCCAAGCTGCTTGCTTGCGTGCTGGTAGGCTTCTTGATATTCTCCGTTTTTTTCTTCAAAATACTTCATTTCTGAAAGGGCCTTTTTGGCAAGTTCCTCTTCCCCCGCATCAAATGCCAGCTGCGCCTGATTTTTCCGTTTGACAGCCAGTTTTTCAGCTTCTTCATATTTTCCTTTAAAGCTTTGCACAATCGTTTGCTGCTTGACAATCGTATGTTTTGCTTTTGCAATATCGCTTTCCATGTCGCGTACGTATTGATTGAGCATCACCCGCGGATTTTCGATTTTATCCAGTCCTTCATTGATTGATGCGACAAACATATCTCTGAGTCTTTTTAATGCCATCATTTATTCCTCCCTGATTCGTTTATTTATTCTTTTTTAAAAAGTCTTCCCATTCTGCATCAAAGCCCGTGTCATATCTTGCAGTCGAAGGCTCGCTGCTTTCTGGGGAATAGACGTTTTCTTCTTTTTTTCCACCCTGCTTGATCATGGTCCAGCCAAAATAAATCATGACAGCGGCAAGTGCGATCCCGATCAGAAACGGAAGCGCTCCACCCAGAAACATGATGCCGATGATGACCAGCAGCACGCTGGCAATCTGGCGGCCTTCCTTCCATTTTTTGATCCCGTAGCATAAAAGAACAGCTCCGATTGCCCCGGCAATTAATCCTCCGATTTGGCCTCCCCCAAAAAACAGCGAGATGCCGAACAGGATCAGAAAAAAGCCGATGACTGATTTTCCGGTTATAGTCATGTCTGTTCCTCCTTTCTCGTTCATGTCTTTACTATAGTCAATTTCAGCATTCGACAAAACGAGTCACAGATTGATTTTGTCGTAAGACCAGAGTCGTATGGCCGGTAAGACCGCGCCGCCCGTTCACATAAAAAACCGCTCATTTGAGCGGTTTTTTTGAATAGCTTCCTCTTGCCAGATCTATGATTCTATTTTCGGATTCCAGCCATCCAATACATTCTCAATCGTCCAGCTTGCAGCCTCCTGATCCGACAGCTGCCTTCTCTCCTGATGAGAAACCGCTCCCGGTCCTGTATTCCGATATTCATAAAGCCTTGCATCAGCGGCCGAAAATCCCGACATGTCCGTCCAGCCCTCCGATTTAATATGGGCGCCCATAGAGCAGTTTTTGTATAAAACGCTTGCAATGGCGTCAGGGTCTCCCCCCGGATGCCACGGGCGGCCAAGATAAACCGTTCCGTCCGCTGCATCGCTTGTCAGCGTGCAATTGACAATGAAAAAGCCGAACCGTTTTGTGATGTGCGTGCTGGCGGCGGTGATATAGCCGTTATTTGTGGCGGAGCCGCGATCGACGCTGTGAATACGACACTGGTCAAACACCGCTCTTGCTCCTCCAAAAATAAAATCGACGTCCCCTTCAATGTAGCAGTTGTCAAAATACTGTTCTCCGTCATTTACGAATAACGTATCCTGCCTTCCTAAGAATCTCGCATGTTTAAAACTGATCCGGCTGCCCTTGCTATAAACTGCCACTGCCTGCGTACCGGCCGTATCTGTTTTCGTTCGGTCAAACGAGTTCTCAAATGTCAGGTTTTCAGCTCGAAAATGATCGGCATAGATAAACACTGTGGCGCTCCCGCTCGTTCCGTATTCCCCTCCCCCTTCCTTCTCCTTTCCAGCGTAATTGTCATATGTGATCACGGTGTCGGTGGCGCTTTCTCCAATCAGGGTGACAAACGGCTTTGTTGCCGGAATGCGGACCACTTCTTTATAGATTCCTTTTTTAATCAAGATCTCTTTTCTTTCACGGCTGTACTCCGGCAGCGCATCAACCGCCTCCTGCACGGTTTTACACGCCCCGCTGCCGTCTTTTGCAACCGTCAAGCGGACGGCGGCTGTTTCCCGATTGTTCATCTACGTACTCCCCCTCCAATGAAAACGTTTACTAACAGATACGACAAAAAGCCGCTTTCCCCTTCCGGAAAACGGCATTGCTTCGTTCGGCGCGGTACAGGTAAGGATTTCCGCCCGCTGTTTTTTAGTTTCCGCCTCTCTGTTTTCCTTTGAAAACGATGGCGCTTCTTTCATATTCTACATCTTTGATGTTCATTCTGAAATTGATGACTCTTGCGGCCGCAAACAAATAATCTGACAGTCTGTTTAAATACCGGAGCGGCGTCTCGCGAAGATCCGCCGCTTTCATCAGCGCCACAGCCAGCCGCTCGGCCCGGCGCGCGACGGTTCTGGCTACATGCATGTATGCCGATGCTTTGGAGCCTCCCGGCAGAATGAACTTCTTAAGCTCGGGGGCTTCCGCACTGTACGCATCAATCCGTTCTTCCAAAAACCCGATGGCATCTTCCTTCAGCTTATTTTCCCCATTCGGCGAAAGATAAGCCAAATCGCTCCCGCAGTCAAAGAGCTCATGCTGGATCTTTAACAGCTCGCTTCCAATATCTCTGAAGCGCTCATCTTCAAGCTCGGCAAGCGCGAGTCCGATAAAGCTGTTCAATTCATCAATGGTCCCGTAGCATTGGACACGGATATCATCTTTGTCAACGCGGCCGCCGATCACATGGGTCTTCCCTTTATCGCCCGTTTTCGTGTACAGCTTCATTATTCATTCCCCTTTCTGATCGCTTCTCTGCAGCACTCGAAGACGCTCCTACTGATCAAAGCCCCGAGAGAAGACGTTTTTAAAGCATCGTCAAACTGATCACCGCTCCCGTCAGCCGCAATCAGCACCGTTTCAGCGTATGGAGCCGGAATAGGCGCTCCGCCGCCGTCTGTCCGCTCAGCGAAAGCCGCTTCAGCCTTTGCTTCTGACACCGTCATGAAAGCCTGAACGAAGGCTTTTTCTGTCAGCTTTCCATTGATCATCACCCAGACAGTGACATCCTCCGGCCGGCCTGAGGATGCCGCGGCCACGATAAAAAGTGAGGCGCCCCCTTCTGAAAACGTCCGAAACACTGCATTTTTGGGGTTGGCAGCGGTCACAGCTGCACAGCAGCCATGCGGGCTGATCCCCTTTTCGGCAAGAAAACGCTCCAGATCGGCAGACAGCTTGCCGGACTGCTCCTCTATCGGCACATAGCGGCTGACAAACGCCCGTTTCCAGCCGAGCCCCCCTCCGACAAGAGCTGTTGAGACAACGCGAAGCGGCTGATCCGTCTGCATCAAAAAACCGTCTGATCGCCATTGAAAAAGCTCGGCAAACGGAATCGCTTGCTTCATCTGTTCAGCTTGCCCAGGCTCAATAGAGATCTGCGGATTCGGACGGTGCGGATGAACCAAATGACGGACGTCCGTTTCATAAACATCATTGATCTTTCGTTCCCTCATCACCTGCTCCGGGACATCGAGCGCTTCCATTTCCCCGTTTTTCATCATCAGCAGCCGGTCGCAGTAGAGACTGGCCAAATTGAGATCATGAAATATGCCAATGACCGCAAGCCCCTTCTCGATAGCCATCGACTTCATCAGATCGAGCAGCTGCTTTTGATAACCCAAATCCAAAAAATTGGTCGGTTCATCAAGCAAAAGAACCTCAGGCTCCTGGGCTAAAGCCTGGGCCAGGTAGACGCGCTGCTGCTCTCCCCCGCTCAGTTCGTGAATCGATTGATCGGCAAACGGGAGAACGCCTGTCTCTTCCATCATCCTCGCAACGATCCGTTCATCTTCTTCGCCTGATTGTTTGAATATGCCTGTTTGATAAGGATATCGTCCGAATAAAACGGTTTCTTTGACGGTAAAGGAAAATGCCTGTTCCGTTTTTTGAGGGAGCGAGGCCATCATCCTGGCCAATGCCTTCGGCGGATAGGACTCAAGCCGTTTTCCCGCTAAATGGACAGCGCCTCCGGATGGCTTCAGCGTTCCGTTTATCAAATGTAATAGCGTCGTTTTTCCGCTGCCATTGGGCCCCAATATCCCCAAAAATTCTCCTTTTGCAACAGAAAAGCTGATATGCTTCACAATATCCCTGCCGCCGTATCCTCCTGACAGGTCACGAACGTCCAGCATCATGCATTCCTCCACGCTGTCGGCGAATCAGAATGATCCCGAACACCGGCGCTCCTATTAAAGCTGTGATGATGCCGATCGGCAGTTCAGACGGCTCGATGATCGTCCGCGCCGCCAAATCGGCCAGCACGAGAAAACCGGCGCCGTTTAAAATGGAGAGCGGCAGCAAATGCCTATGATCTGTTCCCCATAGGAGACGGACAACATGCGGCACGACGAGGCCGACAAAACCGATCGTGCCGGAAACGGCGACAGCCGCTCCCGTTAAAATAGAGCCTGAGATCAGTACGGCGATTTTCCTTTTCTCCACATTAACGCCAAGCAGCCTTGCTTTTTCCTCACCGTAGGTCATCACATTTAATTCTCTTCCATTCAGCAAAAGCCCCGCGGTTCCGCATATAAAAAAGGGAAGAAACAGAAAAATATAGCTCCAGCCCCGCATCGAGACGCTTCCGAGCAGCCAGTGAACGATCGGCTTTAGATCATCCCCTGTCAGGGCAATCATGAGAGAAATAAGCGCGCCTAAAAATGAGCTGAAAATAATACCTGTTAAAATCAGGGCGGACAGCGTCAGTGCCGGATGGACAAGCCGGGCAAAAAACAGAACGATAAACATCACGGCGACCGCTGCCGCGACGCTTAAAAGCGGCAGCGTAAAACCGCCGATGACGGGCAGCTGGATGCCGAAAAACAAGGTGACAACCGCTCCGACCGCCGCTCCGGAAGATACGCCGAGCGTATAAGGGTCTGCAAGCGGATTTTTCAACAGTCCCTGGAACGCCGCACCTGCCGCGGCCAGTGCCGCACCGACAAGCGCAGCCAGCAGCACTCTCGGCAGCCTGATTTTCATGATGATGTTCGCCTGCATCGGATCTGTCTCTATCCCTTGAATACCAAACCATTCATGGAGAAAAACCTTGATAATAGAAGGAATGGGAATCTCCAATGAACCGATAGAGATTCCCATAAGAATAGAGGCGGCTACAAATGCCAGGCTTACGATATATGCCGCTGGACGGCTATTTCTTATAAACGTCAGGGTAAATGATGTCCGCAAGCTCTTCAACCCCTTTGATCAGCCGCGGTCCCGGACGGGTCACAAGGTCGGGGTCCACGTCGTATACTTCATTATTTTTAACGGCTTGTACACTGCTCCAGCCGCTCCGCTTTTTGATCTCTTTGACAGATGAAGCGCCGTTCGTCGTTACGATCGCATCGGGATTCAGCTTGATGATCGACTCCTCGGTCATCTTTGCCCACCCTTCCTGCCCGGTAGCGGCGTTTTTCGCATGGATGGCTTCCAGCATTTCATTCATGAAGGTTCCTTTTCCGGTTGTATAAATGTCAGGAGCGGGAGAAACCTCGACAAACACTTTTTTCTGTTCTTTTTCCGGGATGTTTTGCGCTTTTTCTTTAATTGCCGCGAGATCAGACTTCATGCTGCTTACAAGTTCTTTAGCCTCCCGGTTCGCACCTGTCGCCTTTCCGATCATGTCAATCGATTGATAGGTGTCATGAAATGATGCCGCATCATTGACCGTCACTACCGTGATGCCGGCATCGCGCAGCTGCTTCAGCCCTTCTTCCGCGCTCTGCATGGCTGAGGCATGGGCCAGCACCAAATCAGGATTTAAAGAGATGATTTTTTCCGTGTTGAATTCCATGCCGCCGATTTTTTCAACATCCTTCACTTCTTTCGGATATGTATCAAAATCCGTCACACCGACGACTTTTTTGCCCAGGCCGAGGGCGTATGCAATTTCCGTATTGCTCGGCATCAACGAGACGATTCTCTTCGGTTCTTTTGCAATTTTGATTTCTTTTCCTGAAGCATCCTTTACTGTGACCGGAAACGCTTCAGCCGTCTTTTCCTGTGTGTTCTTCGGTTCTTCCGGAGCTTTCGCTGTTCCGCAGCCGGCGAGCACACCGACGGCCAAAAGCAGTGAAAGCAATAAACCCGCTAACTTCTTCATGCTGCTTCCTCCTTGGGATAAAAATAAAAAACATCTCTACTTGGGTAAAGATGCAGTAAACAATGAACGTACAAAACAAGTGCACACCGCTACACCGCATCTGTCCTCGCAGATTACGCGTGTCGTCATCCAGGCAGGTGTTCTGGCTCTTGATCATCGCTGACGGAGTTTAATATCCGCTTTCGTTTCGCTCACCATTACAGCGGCGGGACCGCGCCGGCAGTATTGGCAGCACCTTTCTGACTCATTCGTATCCTATTTTCGGAATTATTATACTATAACCGGATCAGGGTTGTATATGAGATTCTAAAAAGGGTGTTTTCAGCGATGTTTGGCATATAGAAAAAAAGGTGATCAATGCGATTTCGCAACACAAGCTTTCTAAAAAATAATCAATGACGAGACGATTGGCCCTGCAACATCGAGGCGGCCCCAGCTTCTTGGAGGTCTGGGGCTCTATAAAGCTGACGCTCGCCCGGCTGCAGATTCCAAAGCTGAAAAAAGCGGCGCGGCCGATAAAAGACATTCATAAATTGCTGAAAGAAGAGAAAAATAGACATGCTAAGCAGGATTTTCGACCATGATGCATGACTGCGCTATACTTTTAAATGGATGTTTTTTCATCTTAGACTTCGAATACAAGGATTGATTTTATATGGATTTACAGCTGCAAAACAAACTCGTTTTAGTCACAGGATCAACAGCGGGGATTGGAAAAGCGGCGGCAGAAGCCTTTTTGGCGGAAGGCGCCAGGGTCATTGTGAACGGACGTACGGAAGAAAAGGTCCAGTCAGTCGTAGACGAGCTTTCCAAACACGGAACCGTCCACGGAATCGCCGCAGACCTTTCAAATCGCGAACAAAGCCGGACACTGATTGAAAAAACGAAACAGATCGGCGAGCTTGATATCCTTGTCAATAACATGGGGTTTTTTGAGGTAAAAGAATTCGCGGACGTCTCAGATGAGGAATGGCTTGAGTATTTTGAAGTAAACGTGTTAAGCGCCGTCCGCCTTTGCCGCGCTTTCCTGCCGAACATGCTGAAACGGAACGCGGGAAGAATCCTCAATCTGGCGAGTGAAGCCGGCATTAAGCCGCTCCCGCAGATGATTCCTTATTCCATGACCAAAACGTCTTTGATCAGTTTATCACGAGGGCTGGCGGAAATGACGAAAGGAACGAAGAATGTGACTGTCAATTCGGTTCTTCCCGAACCCACCTGGACCGAAGGCGTCGCCAATTATATGAAGGGGGCTGCCGCAGCGGAGAATACCGATTTAGACGCATTTGTCAAAGATTACTTCAAAGTGAATGAGCCAACTTCTTTAATCCAGCGCTATGCCAAACCTGAGGAAGTCGCCAGTACGATCGTCTATCTCGCATCAGAGAAAGCGGCGGCCATCAATGGTTCGGCTCAAAGGGTGGAAGGCGGGATCATCCGCTCCATCTAACAGCATCCTCTGCCTGCCGGCAGAGGATGCTTCACTTTGAGAGGCAAGCCATCACAAATTGCCGGTCAACCTTTCGCGATGATCCGGCTCAACGCCATCAAGGCGTTTTAAAAAAGACTCGCGCCAGCTTGTCGACAATTCCTCCACCTCAAGAAGCCTTTTGATGCCGTCGATATCATCTTTGTCATGATGCTTGATGCGATTTGCGCAAGAAATCGTTATCGCTTTCGGATGGCGGGAGATCAACTTTAAACCGCCGGATTTAAAAACACGTCCTTCTTGAAGCACGCGGAAATAAAAGCCCGTATAGCCGGTTTCCTGAACCTTTAACACCATATTGGGCACACCGTACCTTACAGATAATTTGTAGCAGGGCTGCCGCGGCTGGCTCACCTGAACGACCGCTTCTCCCAGCTGAAAGATATCGCCGATGCAAACATCCGTTTCCAACAGTCCTTTGATGGTCAGATTTTCTCCAAGTGCACCGTATTCCAGCTTTCTCTGCAATTCATGCTCCCAAAATGAATAATGTTCATAGGGATAGACGCAAACAGCCTTCTCCCTTCCTCCATGATGAACAAGATCCGCCTGCCCGTCTCCTTCAAGGTTCGTCGATGACAGAAAGAGACATTCTTGTACAGGCCTCTTGTATATTCCGGTCGAAACCGCTTTATGTTTAAACTGAACCTGCTTGGGTTTCCCGACATTGATCGAAAGGATTTCGGCATGTTCCATTGACATCACCTCAGTTTTCATATTTTATAAGAAAGGAAAAGACGTCCTTTTACACCAAAGGGATTGTCGCTTCAGCTTCGAATTTAAGTATAATCTTGCATCTATCATTAAACAATTCAATCATTTTTATCAAAACAATAGCTGTAGCCTATGACGAGAAAATCATTCGGGAGGAACATTCATTGGAGCTAAAACAATTAGAGTACTTTATGACCCTCTGCCGGGAGCTTCACTTTACGCGTGCAGCCGAGAAGCTCGGCATCGCCCAGCCCTCGCTGAGCCAGCAGATCCGTCTGCTTGAGCATGAAATCGGGATGCCTTTGTTTGACCGCACCGGCAAACGGACGGCAATGACAGAAGCGGGGAAAATATTGCTCCATCACAGTTATCATATCTTTCATGAGCTGTCACAGGCTCGCGCCGCCATTAGCGAGCTGCAGGGATTAAAAAGGGGAAATTTAAAAATCGGGGCGCTTTTGACGGTTGTGAGCTATTTGCTTCCGCAGACTGTCATCGAATTTCACCGCAGCCATCCCAATATCAAACTATCTGTTTTAGGCATGCGAACCGGAGATATTTATCACGGGCTGCTGCAAAACGAACTCGATTTGGGCATTGTCTGTCTGCCCGTAGAACATGATGATATAGAAGCGATTCCTTTTTTCAAACAGCCTCTCGCTCTTGCAGCGCCGAAACATCATCCCATCGCAAAAGAGCCGTTTGTCACGCTCGATATGTTAAAAGAAATTGATTCCATTTTATTGCCTGACACGTATTTTCTGCGGCAGCTGATCAACGAGCAGTGCCGCGCGCTTGGATCGAGCCCCGGCCAGTCATGGAAATGACGACGATGGAATCGATTACGAACATGGTCAGCAAAGGAGTCGGCGCCACCATACTGCCAAAGGGCTATCTTGATGATATCGCTGATCCATCCATTCAGACGATCCCTATCCAAAGTCCCGTTCTTACGACAGAGATCGGCATCGTCTACCGCAAAAACAAATATTTGTGCGCCGCAAGCCGGGTTTTTATAGAGCAGTTCATTTCAACGGTAAAAAACGGGGCATCAAGTAAGCCCGATTGACAAATTTCAAACGGAAATCCTCTGCTCAACGGCAGAGGATTTCTTTTTTACTGTTCCGGCGAGTCATACCGCTTGCCGTTAATATACAGATTTGAAAAAACGGGGTCTTTCACGTTTTTCAGTTCCATCGGGATGTTAACGTCATTGATTTCCGAATTGGTCACCTTCAGTCCTGTGACAGGCGAATGATCGTACGCCAAAACCCGAATGCCGTACCGGCCGCCTGCGCTTTTCAGCTCATCGACTTCAATTCCGCGGACGACGGGTTTGAATTCTCCCGCATCCCCTTCTTCATATTCCATATCAATGGCGATGACTTCCTGTTTCAGGCTTTTGACGACATTATGGTAAAAATAAATGTTTTTCAGCACACCGCCCCGTACGGAATTTGTTTTGATGCGAAGGGCTCTGTCAAGGTTCGGACTGTCCATGAGATTGCCTTCGGCAAATACGTTTTTTACGCCTCCGGAGATTTCGCTGCCGATCGTGACGCCGCCGTGCCCGTCCTTCATTTCGTTGTTTTCGATGACAATGTTTTCCGAAGGGACATTGATCCTCCGGCCATCGGCATTTCTTCCCGACTTGATTGCGATGCAGTCATCACCGTTATCAAACAGGCAATTCTTAATGATCATGCTTTTGCATGATTCGGGGTCGACTCCGTCCGTATTCGGGCCGTGTCCGATCACCTTGACTCCGTCAACCGTCACATTTTCGCAAAGCACCGGATGAATCTGCCACATCGGCGAATTCATCACGGTAACGCCTTGTATGAACACGTTTTTGCAGCGGTACGGCTGAATAAAATTCGGCCGCAAATAATGGCCTGTTCCAAAGCGGCGCTCTTCAACAGGCACATTCCGCTCCGCCATTTCAAACAGCGCATCGCGGTCTTTTTCCTGCGACGGCTGCCCGTTTGTTCCCCGCTTCCACGGCCACCAGTGCCGGTCATCAGCCTGGCCGTCAAGCATTCCGCCTCCGGTAATGGCAATATTTTCGGCTTCGTAAGCATAGATCAGCGGGGAATAATTGTAGAGCTCGACACCTTCAAATCTCGTTAGAACAGCGGGCAGATAATCAGCGGGATTCTGACTGAATCTTATGACCGCATCCTTTGTGACATGCAATTCCACATTGCTTTTCAGCCTGAGGGCCCCGGTAAGAAAGACGCCTTTCGGCACTGTAACTCTTCCCCCGCCCTTTTGGTGCGCTTCATCAATCGCCTGCTGAAAAGCAGCCGTTGAATCCGTCTTCCCGCCGCTATCAGCCCCAAATCGGGTGACATCAAATCGGCGGTCGGGAAAAACGGGAACCTTAATCTGCCGCATAATCTCCTCTTTCTTTCCTTTCAGAATCATATGACCATCCCCCTTACAGTGTAACGCCTGTTTTAAAGATCGCCAGCTCTCTGAAATCGTTCTTTTCATTGTTGAGCTGTCTTCCGCTTGCCACTTCAAGCAAAAAGGCAATCAATTCCTTCAGCATCTCCTCTTCAGAAAGATCTTCCAGCACCCGGCCCGCGTTAAAATCGATCCAATGGCGCTTTGTGTCATAAATAGACGTATTTGTCGAGATTTTCATCGTCGGTACAAAGGTGCCAAAAGGCGTCCCCCGGCCTGTCGTAAACAGAACGATTTGGCAGCCGGAAGCTGCAAGCGCCGATGAAGCGACAAGATCGTTTCCCGGGGCGCTCAGCAGGTTCAGCCCTCTTTTTCTCAAAACTTCTCCATAATCAAGCACATCGGTTACCTTGGATGTTCCGGCTTTTTGCGTACAGCCGAGAGATTTATCCTCCAACGTTGTGATCCCGCCCGCTTTGTTTCCCGGGGAAGGGTTTTCATAGACCGGCTGCCGGTGGTCAATGAAATATTGTTTGAATTCATTGATCAGGCGGACGATTTTATGGAAAACTTCTTCGTTTTCCGCCCGCTCCATCAAGAGCGTCTCCGCCCCGAACATTTCCGGGACCTCCGTCAGGACCGCCGTACCGCCTTGGGCGATCAGAAAATCGGACAGCCGCCCGAGCAGCGGATTTGCGGTGATCCCGGAAAAACCGTCAGAACCGCCGCATTTCAGCCCGATCTTCAACTCTGAAATCGGTACATCGACACGCTTGTCATATTTTGCATGTTTATAAATGTCTTTCAGTAATTTGACCCCTTCAGCGACTTCGTCTGTAACCTCCTGGGAAAGGAGAAATTTCACCCGCTCTTCATCATAGTCCCCGAGCGCCTCGCGAAATTCGTGAATGCTGTTGTTTTCACAGCCGAGGCCGAGCACGAGAACGCCGCCCGCATTTGGATGTTTCACGGCATTGGCAAGTATCGTTCTCGTATTGATATGGTCGTCACCAAGCTGCGAACATCCGTACTGATGTTTTAAAACGTGCACGCTATCAAACGGCGAGATATCGCCGATGTCAGCCTTAAATTGTTTGATTATAAGCTCGGCGACTCCATTTACGCAGCCGACCGTCGGTACAATCCAAAGCTCGTTTCTAATGCCCGTCTTCCCGTCTTTTCGTTTAAATCCTTTAAAGGTGAGCGGTTCTTTCTGATGCGGATTTTCTGTAAATCTAGGATGATAGCTGTATTCCTGGACTCCGCCCAGATTTGTTTTCGTATTGTTTGTATGCACCCATTCTCCCTTTTGAATCGGTTCTATGGCATGCCCGATCGGAAAACCGTATTTGATGACGTTTTCATTTTCAGCAATGTCTGTCAAAGCAAATTTGTGTCCTTTCATAATCGGGCCTTTCATTTGAATCGTCTGTTCTCCCGCGGCGATCGTTTCGCCCGGCTGCAAATCTCTTAAAGCGATTCCGACGTTATCTGCAGGATTGATGATCAGGCAATCTTTCATTATCTATCCCCCAGCTCAGCCATTTGGCTGTTGATCAGTTTTTTCAGCGCTTCCTTCATGCCGTTTTGCATGATGCCGTCCAAATGCCCCGCCAGTTTTGCCGCTAAGTCCGGCCATTCATTCAGGTTCTCGCCCCACAATGTTTCAGATTCAAGTACACGGCGCGCGATTTCAGCGGGGTCTGTTTCATCTTCCCACAGCCTTTTCAGAAATGACAGCGTGTCGGCATCATCGGCTAAAGGAATAGGCGAATGTCCGCGCTTGCCTTTATAAAAATAGATGAGCGCGCTTAACGCAAAGACAGTTCTTTCAGGAAGCTTGCCGTTTTTGTTGATGTGTTCCCTCATGACCGGCAAGTTTCTAATTTTGAATTTCGAAAACGAATTCAAGGATATATCGAGCAATTGATGACGGATAAACGGGTTTCTGAACCGGTCAAGAATCTCTTCCATATAGGTCTGCAATTGGTTCTCAGGCAGTTCAATCGTCGGGATCACCTCATGCTTGAGCAGATCTTTGACAAATTGTCCGACAAGCTCATCTGCGGCAGCTTCTTGTACCGTATCATGCCCCGCCAAATAAGCGACAGGCGTCATCGCCGTATGTGCGCCGTTTAAAATCCTTACCTTCCTCTCCCTGTACGGTGTCACATCATTGACAAACAGTACATTCAACCCCGCCTTTTGAAATGGCAGCTCTTCTTGAAGCCAATCCGGGCCGTCGATGACAAACAAGTGGTACGGCTCTGCGGTCACGATCAAGGAATCGCGGTATCCGGCAGCCTTCTCCAGCTCGAGGGCTTTATCTTTCGGAAAGCCCGGCACAATTCTGTCAACCAGTGTATTGCAAAACACATTTGCATGTTCGAGCCAATCGATGAACCCTTTCTCAAGCTTCCACAAATCCGCATACTGCAAAACGATGTCCTTGAGCTTTTCGCCGTTGTCCTCAATCAGCTCGCAGGGCAGAATCACAAAGCCCTTCTCTTCGCTTCCGTGAAAGGTTTGATACCTCCTGTATAACAGGGCTGTCAGCTTTCCCGGAAAGCTTTCCTGCGGCCTGTCGCTGAGCCGGTCTTCCTCCATGAACACGATCCCGGCTTCTGTCGTATTCGAAAAGATGAATCTCAGTTCCGGCTGATCGGCGACAGCCATAAATTCATCATATTGATCATAGCTGCTGATGCCTCTGCTGATCGACCTGATGACAACCGAGTCGCGGATCTCCCTTCCCTCTTGGAAGCCTTCAAGGTAAAGCGTATAAAGACCGTCCTGTTCATTAATGGCCTGCACCACCGAACCGCGGCGCGGGGAAACGACGACGGCGCTGCCTTTAAAATCAGTCTCTTCATTTAATTTATGAATCTGCCAGTCTATGAACCCTCTCAAAAAATTCCCTTCCCCGATCTGCAAAATCCGTTCGGGGTATGACGGCTTGGGCTTTATTTTTTTGGATAGCCGTTCCACTTTCATCCCTCCTCTTTTAATTGCACACGTTCACATTTTTATGCGCATCAATATGATGCTATAATCTCCGGACGGAATTCCGGATGATCAATTCCGTGCTGATCAGCGACTGTCTGCCTTTCGTCTCCGGATGTTCGATGAGCGACAACAGGCTTTCCGCGCCCAGCATGCTGATTTTTTCGGTCGGTTTTTTGACGGTTGTCAAAGATGGCGTCGTAAATGCGGAAAAACCGATATCATCAAAGCCGATGATCGACATATCGTCGGGACACCGCTTTCCGTTTGCATAAAGCGCGTTCATGGCTCCGATCGCCATATCATCGTTTGCACAAAACAAGGCTGTCGGAGGATTCTCCAGTGTCAGGAGCGTTTCAACCGCGCTATAGCCGCTTTTCATCGTATAGTCCCCACGGACGAGATATTCGTTTTGAATCGGCAGATCGTGCGTACGAAGCGCATGGAGAAAGCCTTCAAGTCTTTCCTGCGAGGATTTAAAACCCTCTTTTCCCTGAACCATCGCAATGCGCTTATGGCCGTTTTCGATAAAATGGCAAGCTGCGAGATATGCCCCCTCATTCTCATTGGCCAAAATATTGATCACGGGCTGCCCCTCAATTTTTCTGTTCAGAACAACAATCGGGATATTCTGATCTGTCACATGATCAATAAACGCCTGATCCCGTTCGCTTTGGCTGATTAAGATGATCCCGTCATAGCGGTTGCGGTGGATGGATGACAAATCATGATAAGCATCAATCCCCCTGACGAACATATTATAGTGCTCATCTATCACATTGTTGACGCCGCGCAGAACATCGGCAAAAAAGCTAGAAGATGTTCCGTCCGTCAGACTTGTTAAAAACAGGCCGATCGTAAACGTTTTTTGCGTCACAAGGCTTTTCGCGTTAAAATTCGGTTTATAATTCATTTCGGCTGCGATGTCGAGTATTTTCTTTTTCGTTTTTTCTTTAATCAGCGGACTGTTATTAAGCGCTCTGGATACTGTGGTGTGCGATACATTCGCCAGCCTGGCAATATCTTTAATCGTTACTGACATTTATTTTAACCTGCCTTTTTCCCTGCTGTTGATACCATCAGTTTATCATATTATGAGCGCTTATCAGAGAGAATTACCCTTATGATCTCGAGTTTAAGTCGGCTACCATTTCGGCATGCTTCTCGTCTGTCAGGCGGTATAAATAGCCGAGAACAAGCATGGCGAGAGACAAGGCCACCGCCGGATACAAAAGCAGAATCGCTTTAATGCCGAGAAGCGTACCGGCTTTTTGGGCAACATTCGGGACATAGCCGACGATGCTGAGCCCGATCCCCGACAAAAAACCTGAAAGCGACTGGGCAAGCTTTCTTGAGAAATTGAACAATGAATAAACAGTGCCTTCTTTCCGCTCCCCTGTGCTCCATTCGCCATAATCGATCGCATCCGATACAAATGCCCAAGTGACCCCGTTCGGGATGCTGATTCCGATAAATGCGATGCTTGCGAGAATCGTAAATAAAAAGACATTGCTCGGCATGGTAAAGTTGATGATGTCGGCTGCTACGGAAACCGCAAGACCGAGAATCGCGGTTTTCTTTTTGCCGAACATTTTGACAAGCTTCGGCAGCATAAGGACCCCCACAAAGGAAGAACCGATGATAATGAAGTTCATTGATGCCATCAGCTCGGCATTTCCGAGGTTATACTCGGCGAAATAAACCAGCATCGCAGATTTAAGATTGTACGCGGAAATTGTGAAAACCGTCATCAATATAAGCGTCAGCAGCGGTTTATTTGTAAAAAACGTTCTTGAAATGGCCTTGAACGTCACTTTTTCCTCTTTATATTTTTGATCCTTGACGATAATCCGTTCCTTGCAGTTCCGGTAGCAGATGTAGAAAAACAGCACGCCCAGCATCGACATCAGCCCCATGACAACCGGATACGCGACCACAGGATTGTCAAATCTTACAATCATTGGAATCACAACAATGCTTGTGATGAATAGCGCGCCGAGAGAACCGGCCTGGCGGAAGGAAGCAAGCGATGTCCGCTCCACCGAATTTTGCGTCATGGCCGCACCCAGCGATCCGTAAGGAATGTTGACGAATGAATAGCCGAGGCCCCAGATCATGTATGACGCATACGCATATATTAATTTGCCTGTCGGCGAAAGGTTTGGCGAGATAAATGTCAGAACCGTCAATATGGCGAGCACGATGCTCCCGTACAATAAATACGGCCTGAATTTCCCTTTCGGTCCGATGCGCTTCCTGTAATCGATCGATGTCCCGACAATCGGATCGACGACAGCGGCAAAAAGCTTGCTCACAAGAAAGATCCCTCCGGCCGCGGCCGCCGGAATGCCGGCAACATCCGTAAAAAATTTCAATAGATAAAGCTGCCCGAGGTCAAACATGAATCCATTTCCAAAATCCCCAAAACCATAAGAAATCTTTTCTTTTACGCTCAATTTTTCTTCGGTGGTGACTACCGTTTCGGTCTGTCTGTCCGTCGATATTTCCATGGGAACGCAGCTCCTCTGCAATCATTTTGCTTGATTCAGGCTTTCAAACGATCTTTCACCTCAAACTGAAAATAGTGCTTTGCGTTTTCATAGCTGATTCCTTTGACAATTTGTCCAAGCAGTTCGATATCATTCGGCGCTTCGCCATTTTCCGCCCAGCTGCCGATTACATCGCAGAGCAGACGTCTGAAATATTCATGTCTTGTGTAGGAAAGAAAGCTTCGCGAATCCGTCAGCATGCCGATAAAACGGCTTAAAAGCCCTATATTCGCGAGCGTTTTCATTTGTTCAAGCATGCCGTCCTTCGTGTCATTGAACCACCATGCCGTCCCATGCTGGATTTTCCCGGGCGTCCTTCCATCCTGAAAGCTTCCAGAGAGGCTTGAAAGCACGACATAGTCGCGCGGATTTAACGAATAAAGAATCATCTTCGGCAGCGCGCCTTTTCGATCGAGAGAATCAAGAAAACGGCACAAAGGCTTTGCGATGTCCTGATCGTTGATGGCGTCATATCCTGTATCAGGGCCGAGCTTCGCATACATTTTGCTGCTGTTGTTCCGCAAAGCATTGATATGCAGCTGCATCGCCCAGCCTTTTTCCGCATAACATTCGCCGAGAAAATGGAGGGTGTACGATTTGAATTTGCACTCCTCTTCAACCGTGACCCTTTCACCGTTCATCGCCTTGGCAAAAATCGGCTGAACGTCTTTTAAATCTGCATCCACATACATCATCTCGTTAATGGCGTGGTCCGATATCCGGCCGCCTGCTTCATGAAAAAAGCCGATCCTGTTTTTAAGCGCTTCCAAAAAATCGTCATAATCGCTGATCGCAAGACCGCTGGCATCTTCAAGCTTTTTCACCCAGCCGGAAAACCCTTCCTGGTTGATTTCCAGTGCTTTATCAGGCCTGAATCCAGGTAAAACGCTTACATTGTAATCGTCTTCCTTCAGCTTCAAATGGTATTCCAAACTGTCTGTCGGATCATCAGTCGTCACGACGGTTTCAACATTGGATTTTTCGATCAGGTCTCTTGCTCCAAAGCCCTTCCCGTTTAATTGCTCATTCACATTGCGCCAAATCTCGGGTGCGCTGTTTTCATCAAGCAGCTCATAAATGCCGAAAAACCGCCGCAGCTCCAGATGTGTCCAATGATAAAGCGGGTTTCCAATCGTCATCGGCACCGTCTTGGCCCAGGCGCTGAATTTTTCCTCATCTGACGCGTCCCCTGTAATGAATTCCTCTGCTATGCCGTTCGCCCGCATCGCCCTCCATTTGTAATGGTCGCCGTACAGCCAGACTTCGGTGATATTTTTGAAGGTTTTGTTTTCATAGATCTCTCTCGGACTTAAGTGACAGTGGTAGTCGATGATCGGCATGCCTTTTGCGTACTCATGATACAGCTTTGCCGCCGTATCATTTGATAAAAGAAATTGGTCATCCAGAAACGTTTTCACTGCTTTTCACCTTCCTTAAATATTTTTGTTAACGTTAACAAAATGGCTCAGGCAAAAATGTGAACGTTAACATTTAATCTTATTTTATACCAGCGGAACCTATTTTTCCATTATGTTCGCAAAATATTAAAAAAACCGTCCGGTTAAAACCGGACAGCTTCGTCCTTTTATTGTTTTTTCTTAAATTCCATTGTGATCTCCGTGCCGATCCCCGTCCGGCTGTCCACTTCAATGCATCCGTCATGAAGATGGACAAGCTCAAGCGAAATGGCGAGGCCGAGCCCGCTTCCTTCTGTCGAATCCTTCGTGTGCGTTCCCCTGTAATAACGGTTAAATAAATTAGAGACAGTTTCAGCATCCATTCCTTTGCCGTTATCTTCAATTTTAAGAATGATGGTTTGTTTTGTTTCTTCAAGAATGATTTTGATGTCAGTGCCCTTTTTATTATGCTTGACCGCATTGGCAAGAAGGTTTTCCAATATCCTTCTAAACCAGCCTCTGTCAATCGAAAATGCCGTGTCTTCAGATTGATATTCAAAAGATACATGATAACCTTCTGAAAACGGGTAGCGCCTGAACTCTTCCACAAAGCTTTTTAAAAACGGAACAAGTCTGACCGTTTCCCGCTTGATCGGGAGGGCGTCGTTTTTGAGTCTGTACGTTAAATTCAAATCCTCAATCAGCTGGGACATGTAATCCGACTTTTCTTTCATCGCCTGGCCGATTTCGCAGATTTCTTCCTTTGACCACTCATAATTCGGAGATTCGAGCATCATGCTGTACCCATAGATCGTGCTGAGCGGCGTTTTCAAGTCATGGGAAAGTCCTGCGATCCATTCCTCTCTCGTCGTTTGGATTTTTTTCCGGTTCTGTTCGTCTTTCTTCAATGTTTCCATCAGCTGCTCCATCGATTCGAAAATTTCGGTAAACAGCCGGTAAGGCTGCTTCCTTTTTCCTTTTTTATTCCGGCTCCTCGGCAGGCCTTTTCGGTTTTTCGGCTCTTCAAAGCGCCCTTTTGAGAGATTGACGATCCATTTAATCGTATGGATGATCGGCATGCCGAACCGGAAGGAATACCAAAGGGTCATGATGGTGATTAAAAAGAGCAGGATGCCGATCATCAGAACAATGATTTTGATCGCAAGGCTGACCATCGACCGGTTAAACTCATGGTCCGGATTATATATCGGATTCGGTGTGGCCGCAATCAGCCACTCTGTAGCGCTTAAGCGCCTGTATGAAAATTCGTGCTCATAGTTCCACGGTTTCGAGGTATACTTCAAAAGCTCTAATTCATTGATGCCCTCGCTGTAGTCGATATCTTCGTAAACCGATTGCAAAAGTGTTCCTTTTTCATTAAACAGGTAAACGGACCCATTATTTTTCTTAATGAAATCAAGCGTGCTTTTCTTGTAGGAAGACAGGGAAGCCGGATCTTTTTCTTCTTTCTCCAGATACGACAGGATCGTATCGCTTTTGGACTCCCAGCCGAAGAGAATGACATAATCTTTGTCATTTAAATTGGCAGACCAAAAGTTGACTTGATATTTTTTAATCTTTTTTGCAGAAATTGCCGATACGAGATCTTCTCTATGATACTTTTTTTGGATCTCCGGCGGAAGATGATACGAATAAACGGTTTCCTCTTTCCCGTTTAATATTTGAAGCCAGCCCCCCTGCTTATCAACGGCATATTTTAAGAGATCATCAATCTCCCAATTGTTGTCGTCATCAACGGTGATCCATGTTTCAAATGTGTCTGATGTCGCTTTTGCCAGACCGGCATCTGTTTCACTTTCACTCAATTGCAGCCCGAAGAAAATAAAGGATAAAAACAGGATGGCGCCGACAAGCAGTAAAATTAAAAAAATTTGACTCGTAAAATGCAGAACTAATTTTCCCCTGAGCTTCATCCTTCACTCTCTTTTCTTGCTTTGTTAGGGATGAATTTATAGCCTAATCCGCGAATCGTGACAATGTATTCGGGATTGCTCGGATCTGCTTCAATTTTTTCTCTCAGCTTTCGGATATGTACCATCACGGTGTTGCTGTCGCCGTATGACGGGACCCCCCACACCTTTTCATAAATCTGATCCTTTGACAGCACCCTGTTCGGATGATCGCAAAAGTATTGAAGAAGCTGAAGCAGCTGGGCGGAGCAGCTGACAGCCTCGCCATCGACGATCAGCTCGGCGAAGTCGGGGTGAAACGTGAATCGTTCATATTCGTATGAAGATGCGACAGATGCAGCAACTTCCTTTTGTATGTATGTTCTTTTTAAATGAGCTTTTATTCTGGCGATTAATTCCAGCGGATTGAAAGGTTTTGTAATATAGTCATCCGCGCCGTATGCAAATCCTGACAGCTTATCAAGATCAGATGTTTTCGCGGTCAGAAAAAAGATCGGGGCATTGGTATGGCGCCGAAGCTCGGGAGACACTTCAAATCCGGTCTGCCCAGGCATCATGACATCAAGAAGAATCAAATGTACGGTTTCTTTTTTGACGAGGTCAAGGGCCTCTTCGGCGCTGTTCGCGGTCAAGACTTCGGTAAAGCCTTCTTTCGTGAGGACGCGCTTGACCATCTGAACAATGGCATCCTCATCATCCACAATCAAAATCGTTGCATTCTCCAATTTCCTTCTTTCCTTTCTGTCTCTTGCATGTTTTTTATATCCTCATCTTACCATCTATCCTATCTATATCGGCCGTATTTTTCAGATTTTAAAGTAAAAATAAACTTTTTCAGAAATCTTCTTTCAAAAACGGAAATACCGGGACAAAAAAACAGACACATTTTCGTGTCTGTTTTATCCGGTTGCCAGCTTTTTTGCCTCTTCTTTCTCAAAAAGATCATAGGTCAGGCATACAGGTTTGCCTGTGCGCGGATCTGCAACGATCTGGGCGTCGATTTGAAACACTTGCTTTAATACTTCCGGCGTCATGACTTCCTCCGGCGTTCCCTCTTTAATAATCTTGCCGCTGTTTAACGCTACCATGTGATGGGCGAATCGGGCCGCATGATTCAGATCATGGATGACCATCAAGATCGTCCGTTCCTGTTCCTGGTTCAGCTTTTCCAAAAGCTTGAGGATTTCAAGCTGATGGGCCAAATCCAAATAGGTCGTCGGTTCGTCAAGCAAGAGCAGCTCCGTCTCTTGGGCGAGGGCCATGGCGATCCAGACGCGCTGGCGCTGGCCCCCGGAAAGGGCTTCAATCGGCCGCTCATGAAACGGCAGCATTCCTGTAACCTCAAGCGACCATTCAATGATGCGGCGGTCTTCTTTTGTCAGTCTGCCCATACCTTTTTGGTGGGGAAAGCGGCCGTATGCCACAAGTTCATATACGGTAAGGCCGCCGGGAGCTTCAGGCGTTTGCGGAAGAATCGCCATTTGTTTGGCGATCTCTTTCGTCGGCATTTGATGGATTGCCTTTCCGTTCAAATAGACGGCGCCTGTTTTGGACCGGTGGATTCGGGCCATGGTCTTCAAAATCGTTGATTTTCCGCAGCCATTTGGCCCGATCATCGTCGTGACTTTTCCCTTTGGAATTGTAAGATTTAGATTTTCGACAATCATCTGCTCGCCATAGCCAATCCCCAGCTCATTTGTAGAAAGAGACACTTTGCAATCTTCCCTTCTTTAATTTGTTTTCATCAGTAAATATATAAAGTACGGCGCGCCTAAAACGGAAATGACTAGTCCGACGGGAATCTCCGATGGCGCGAGGAGATTTCTGCCGATCAAATCGGCCAGCAAAAAGAGCAAAGCCCCCGTCAACGCAGACGCCGGTATCAAAAGCTGATGTTTCGGCCCGACAAGCCTTCTTGCGATATGGGGAGCAACCAGACCGAGAAAGGTGATATTGCCCCCCGCCGCCACGCAGGCGCCGCTGAGAGCTGCCGCGGCCAACAGCAGTGTGCGCCGTTCTTTTTCAACGGCCGTTCCAAGGCCGGCAGCAATCTGATCGCCAAGATTAAGTACATTTAAATAGCGCGCTTTATATAGGATAAAAGGAAGCAATACGGCAATCCATGGAAGGGTTGCCCAAACAAAGCTCCAGTTGGCGTTCCATATGTTTCCCGAAAGCCATACGGTCGCCTGCATAAAATCGTTTGGATCCATTTTCAGCTGCAGCATGAGAATGGCCGCGCCAAATGCGGCGTTGACTCCGATGCCGACCAAAACTAGGCGGACAGGATTAAGCCCCTTTTTCCATGCGAGCAAATAAATCAAAATGACCGAAATGCAAGCTCCTATAAATGCAAAAATCGGCAGGGAAAACATCATGCTTGCTTCGAGGCGGTCGATTGACCCCTGTAAAAAGAAGATGAACAGAACCACGGCAAAACCCGCTCCGGCATTGATTCCCAAAATCCCCGGATCAGCCAGGTCGTTTTGGGAAATCCCCTGCCAGACGGCCCCCGCTGCGGCAATCCCGGCGCCGATGATCATTGCAAGAATCATGCGCGGCAGGCGAAACTCAAATAACACTAGCTCGTCTTGCGGCGTGCCGGCTCCAAACAACGTTTTCAGCGTGTCAAGCGGAGCAATCCGAATCTCTCCCCTATTCAGGCTGAGTAAAAACACGCCGGTGATCAGCGCGGCCATAACCAGCATGATCACTGCCGCGCGGCTGTTTTTGTTTTTGATGGTCTCCATTACAGCCCCCTCCCTTCACGCCGGGCCAAATAGAGAAAGAATGGGACGCCGACAAGCGCCGTCACCGCTCCAACCGGTGTTTCAAAAGGAGGGTTGATCATCCTTGCCGCTATGTCGGCATAAAGGAGAAGCACAGCCCCCAACACCGCTGAACACGGAATGATCCAGCGATAATCCATGCCGGCCAAAAACCGGGTAATATGCGGGATGATCAAACCGATGAAACCAATCGAGCCTGCCACAGACACTGCGGCACCCGTAAGCAAAACGACGGAAACGACCCCGATCGTTTTGACCGTGTTTGTCGATTGGCCAAGCCCTTTTGCCAATTCCTCTCCCAAGCTTAAAACGGTTATCGAACGGGCGATCAAAAAGACAAGCATCAATCCGAGTGCCGCTGCGGGAACCAAAAGCTCTACGCTCGACCATTTCATGCCTGCGATACCGCCGGCATACCAAAAGCTCACATCGCGGGCTACATCAAAATGTATCGCAATGCCTGATGACAGCGCCCTGAGAAACGTTCCGACCGCCGTTCCCGCCAAGGCCAGCTTTACAGGAGTAAGGCCGCCTTTTGAAAACATTCCGACCGCAAAAACAATCGCTGCTCCCAAACCCGCCCCGGCAAATGACCAGGCCATCAGCCCGAGGGCAGAGATGCCGGGAAAACAGGCAAAAGCGACGGCTATCGCAAATGCCGAGCCGTCTGTCACGCTCATAATGTCCGGCGAAGCGAGCGGATTTCTCGTCATGCCCTGCATGATCGCGCCGGAAACGGCCAGACAAGCGCCGACAAGCATTGCACTGACCGTCCTCGGCAGCCTGAGCTCCAAAATAATTTGATGGGCCGTATTTTTTGAATCAAAGTGAAAAAGCGCGTCCCATACAGTGCCAAGCTTGATATCAGCCGCACCGAGGGCTATCGATAATGCCCCGCCGAACAACAGGATGACAAGTCCGCCCAGAAGGACAAATACGGCTCCAAGGGGACGGCTTACCAGCCGTTCTTCATGCTCCGGCTCGTCCCCGCTGGTGATCTGATGAATATTTCTGTATGACCCCAATCGATGCCATTCCTTTCCTATATCTACAATCGATAACGATTATCATTTTCATTTTATAGTATATCAGTCTCAGGCCGAATTTTTAAGAAAAAATTTATCAAATGAAAAAAAGCCCGCTGATCTTCGAAAGAAGACCGCGGGCCCATGGCTCATGACTGCCGATTCTTGCCAAACCTTTTGGCCGCAAACGGGTAGATGACAAGTCCGACAAAGAACAATCCGATTCCCAATATAAAGGTAAGTAAATCAGACGTTCCGGAGACGATCACCCATAAAGAATAAGCAAGAGCTGCCAGTGCAATGATGCCGTCGCCCAGTCTCGATCCTTTCAGCTCATCATAAGTTTCCCCTTTTAGGATGAGCTTCAGGCTGAATAGTGCTGCAATCAAATATGGGACAAGATAAGCCAGCGTCGCCGATGTCGTCAAGAACGTAAAGGCCTGGCTGATCGTTCCGGAAATCGTCGAGAATATAAAAATCTGAGACATGACATTCGTGACGATCAACGAATTGACAGGACTTCCTTTTTTGTTCGTCTTCGCAAAAAAAGCAGGAAAATCGCCAGCCTTAGCGGCTTGGTATGGAACTTCTGACCCGATCAAAATCCAGCCGAGCATGGAGCCGAACAGGGAAACGATCGCCAGAATGGCCATCACAACGCTCCCCAAGCCGCCGATAATCGCGTGCAGCACATCAACAAACGGCTTATCTGAAGCCTTCAGCTGGTCATGCGGGATAATGCCCATCGTAATGAGTGTAATAATCATATAAATGCCAAGCGCGATCAGCAGTCCCGTAATCGTAGCCCGTTTGACATCCCGCTGCGAAGAAGCGCGCCCTGATAAGATAACGGCTGACTCGATGCCGACGAACGCCCACAGCGTTGAAATCGCCGCATTATAGACCTGACCGCCAAGCCCCACGCTTTTTCCTTCAGCTTCAACAGGAAAATAAAATGATTCAAATAAAGACACCTGAAAAACGAATAATCCGGCTACAATAAACAGAACAAATCCGAGCACTTTGGAAAACGTCGCCAAAAAGTTGAGTTTTCCGGCTCCGTTTAAGCTTGTGACGAGAATGAAATGAGTGCCCCACAACAGAATCGTGCAGACGATAAATGTCAAAAGCTGTCCGAGTGTGACGGCATGCCCGCCAATCTCAAACATCTTGCGTCCATCAGTTAAAATCGGCAGGAATGTTGTCAAATAACCGGCAAGGCTCGTGATGATGGCCACATTGCTGATCCAGCTTGCCACCCAGTAGCCCCACACCATTGTAAAGCCAGCCGCGTTTCCTTTTTTCGGATCTGAGAAGAGCGCCCTTGCATAGCTTTGCGGGCCCGCTTTCAGATCCGGACGGCGGATCGATAAATGTCCGAATACGAGAGCGATCATTAAAACGCCCGCACCCGTCACAAGCCATGCCACCGTTACACCAAGCGGACTTGCCGTCTGGGCGAGCGTGCTTGGGAGCATAAAAATTCCGGAGCCGACCATATTTCCGACGACAAACGCCGTTAAAAGCCAGAAGCCCCATTTTTTTGTCTGTTCCATCTTATAATACCTCCGAGCATTTTATAAAAAATATGCCGGACCAGACCGTGAGATCAGTCAAAATAAAAAAAGCATGAACAAAAGTCCATGCCAAAACAACATACACTCTTGATCTCCGGATAGCCCTCCGCAGGGAACCCCGCGGCAGTCCTGCACTTATTCAATGCAGACCCAGCATAAAGAATGAATGGCTTCTTTATGCTTCGGCGCTGATGCCTTTTACGCATGATCACAGGCTCCAATTCAGCCTCACATGCGCGACTTATCATCCGCGCAACCTCTACCTCACTAAGAGTTAAGAGTGAGGATTTATCACATATTCACATCCGAAGGTTACCAGAGAAATTTTGATCTGTCAAAGGGAACTGATGGAAAAACGGTTGAAGCCTGCATATCAACGTAAAAGGCCGCCTGCTTCGGCAGCCTTGGCGGACGGAGCGCGCAGGTCCCCATCCATTTATGGCGATTATCGGTTATTTTTGTTTTTTCGGACCGCCTCTTGCAGAGGGTCTCCTTTTAATGCCGCCCCTGCATCTTCAAGCGCCCCCTGAACGGCGTTCTGATCTTTGGCTTTATTTTTTCCCCGATCTTTATTGAAGAAAAAACCCACATGAATCACCTCTTTAAAAATTTGGTACAATTTTAATTTGTCTTATCATCAAAAAAATATGCTGCAAGCTTTACCCATTGCATCCAGCTGCGGGATGTTTCCGTTTTCGCATATTCTTCCCGAAAAAAAAATCAAGCCCGAAAGTCGGCAGAATCAGTCTTGAAGGCCTTCAGATCTCTTGATATAGTTTTCTTTAGGAATTAGGTCTTAAAGGAGAAGCGAATATGACAGGAAAAACACACATTATGGGGGGAGTCGCTTCTTGTACGGCTGTCGCTTATTTTTATGGATATGATCCCGTATTTATGACCGCTTCAGGCGTTCTTGGCGCATTGATACCCGATATTTGCCACACGAAAAGCAAAATAGGCAGAAAGCTTCCGATTTTATCAACGCTGGTCAGTTCGATATTCGGCCACAGGACATTCACGCACAGCCTGCTTTTTTTACTGCTTACCGCATTTGCTGCACATTTATACTTTGCAAATCAGAGCATTTTGGTCGGACTGATGGCGGGAATGGCCAGCCATCTGCTGCTTGATGCGGGGACGACAAACGGCATCAAGCTTTTCTTTCCTTCATCAATCAGAATCCGCCTGCCGCTTTACATTAAAACAGGCGGCAAAGCCGAACAGGGCGTAATGGCTGCCCTCACCATTCTTTCATGTTATTTTATTGCCGTCTTAATGGCATGAACGGCGAAATTAGTTTTATTTGCCACCGAAAGTTTTTTTTAGTAATTTAAACATATGCGGGGCTAAGAATTTGTGAGGAGCTATTGATAAATGAAAGAACATTTTTTCAAAAAGCAGTGGTTTTTATGCTTATCGATTTTTTTCATGTGGATGAAGACG
This sequence comes from Bacillus sp. KICET-3, assembly GCF_033261025.1. Taxonomy (NCBI): domain Bacteria; kingdom Bacillati; phylum Bacillota; class Bacilli; order Caryophanales; family Bacillaceae; genus Bacillus; species Bacillus sp. KICET-3. Next base: position 3,811,549 of record NZ_CP137345.1, read on the forward strand.
TATTTCATCTACAAACTGGGGTTTCACCTGCAGATTGACAATGCGCTGCAGGAGCTGATTCTGTTTTTGAACCCGCTTAGCTTTCTCATCCCCGTATTCGGCATCAGTCTTTTTTGCCGCGAAAAAACAAAGCGGCTGTTTCTAATCGCTGCAAACGTCATACTTACGGGCATTCTGATCGCAAACTGCATTTTTTACGGTTTTTATATTGATTTTATTACAATCCCCGTGTTGTTCCAGGCCAAAAACCTCGGGGGACTCGGAAGCAGTTTTCAGGAGCTGTTCAATCCTTTATTTATCGTTCTTTTCTTTGACTTGGCTTTACTCGCATGGCTGGCAAAACGCCGGAAAACAGAAGTGAAGCCGTCGCGGAAAGCCATCAAACTCTACTATACCGCAGCAGCCGGAATCGCGCTTTTTAATCTCGCCTTATCAGAACTCGATCAGCCGAAATTATTAGCCAACTCCTTTGACAGGGAAGTGCTGGTCAAGCATATCGGATTGTACCAGTTCCATCTGTTCGACGGGATTACGCAAACGTTTAATTTGACGCAAAAGGCGGTTGCGGATGAGAACAGTCTGGCGACGATCGAAAATTATACAAATGCCGACTACAGCAAGCCAAACAAAGAGATGTTCGGCACCGCTAAAGGGCGCAATGTCATTTTCGTGACGCTTGAATCGACGCAAAGCTTTGTCATCGATGAAAAAGTGAACGGAAAAGAAATCACTCCGTTTTTGAATCAATTCATTAAAAAGAGCTATTATTTTGACCACTTTTATCAGCAGACCGAACAGGGAAAAACCTCTGATTCCGAGTTTATCGTCGCCAATTCTCTTTATCCGTCGTTAAGCGGAGCTGTCTTTTTTACCAAAAGCGAAAATCAATACAATTCGATATATAAAACACTGTCGAAAAACGATTATACCTCCGCCGTATTTCATGCCAACAACAAAAAGTTCTGGAACAGGGACGTCATGTACGGCTCTCTCGGCATTGACCGCTTTTATGATGTGGATAATTTCAATGTGACAGATGATAATTCAACAGGCTGGGGACTGAAGGATAAAGAATTTTTGGCGCAGTCCGCAGATATCATGAAGGAATTGCCGCAGCCGTTTTACAGCAGCCTGATTACGCTGACCAACCACTTTCCATTCCAAATTGATGACAAGGATCGGCTGATTGATGAATATGATTCAAACAGCGAGGTGTTAAACCGCTATGTAACGACAGTGCGCTACCAGGACGAAGCACTGAAGCATTTTATCGCGAAGCTGAAAGAAAACGGGCTGTATGAACACTCGGTGATTGTCTTTATGGGGGACCACTACGGCATTTCTGAAGCACATAACGATGCACTCGCCCAATTTTTAGGAAAAAGCGAAATCACACCGTATGATACTGTCCAGCTTCAGCGTGTCCCATTGATTATCCACATCCCGGGGATTACCGACAAAAAGCCGCAAACCATTTCAGAAATAGGCGGACAAATCGATGTCAAACCGACATTGCTTCATTTGCTGGGAGTCGATACAAAAGGCATGATCCAGTTTGGAAACGATCTATTTTCTAACGAGCGAATGCCTTTCGCCGTACTAAGGAATGGAAGCTTTATTACAAACGACTATCTCTATACGAAAAATGCCTGCTACAATCAAAAAACCGGAGAGCTCCTTGAGGATGCGAAAGACAAATGCGGGTCTTTGAAAGAGAAAGCGAATGAGGAGCTTTCCCTGTCCGATAAAATCATCAATGGAGATTTGTTGAGGTTTTATAAAAAATAAGTCTGTTTCGCCCCCTCCCACAAGCATTTACTGCGGTGGGAGGGGCTGTTTAAATTTGCGGACGGTTGGGTATTATATACCGAATGTTCGATATGGCCTTGCGGATTTGCTAATCCTTCGATAATCTAATGAATAGACAATTTTGTTTCGGGTGCCGATTATTTCATGAAGTGTTATAAAATTTCTGAATAAGAAGGTTTTAAAATGAGTGAAACACAACAAAAGATAAACAAAATGCCGATTGTTGCCGTATTGATTACCGGGACTTTTATCGCCATTTTAAACCAGACGCTGCTGACGACGGCGCTGCCGCCTATCATGCGGGATTTGAACATTACCCCGGGGCTCGCCCAGTGGCTGACGACCGTTTTTATGCTTGTAAACGGGATTATGATTCCGGTTACGGCGTTTTTAATTGAAAAATTCACGACGAGAAAGCTGTTTATGGCCGCCATGTCATTATTTACGGCAGGAACCCTGATCTGCGCATTATCGTTCAGCTTTCCCGCTTTAATTGTTGGACGAATCGTACAGGCGGCCGGCGCGGGGATCATGATGCCTTTAATGCAGACAGTGCTTCTGCTGATCTTTCCAAAGGAAAAACGCGGCTCAGCGATGGGGATGGTCGGTCTTGTCATCGCCTTTGCCCCGGCGCTCGGACCGACGCTATCGGGCTGGATCGTCGACCGTTATCCGTGGGAAGTATTGTTTTATCTTCTTCTGCCGTTCGCAATTATTGATATGATCATCGCCTCGTTTATTTTGAAAAATGTGACAGAACAAACATCGCCCAAGATGGATGTGCCTTCGATCATTTTGTCTTCTTTTGGATTCGGCGGCATTCTTTACGGGTTCAGCAGCGCAGGCGTCGACGGCTGGACCGGCCCGGATGTGCTGGCCGGATTTGCGATTGGTGCCGTCACCCTGTTTTGGTTTATATGGAGGCAGCTCCATTTAAAAGAGCCGATTTTGGAATTCAGGGTATTTAAATATCCGATGTTCACGCTTGCCACGGTCATCGGCATGGTCGTCTTTATGGCGATGATCGGGGCTGCGACAATCGTTCCGATCTACATGCAGGATATGCGCCATTTCACCGCAATGGAATCAGGGATGATGCTTTTTCCGGGAGCTGTTGTCATGGGCTTGATGTCGCCGATTACCGGAAGAATTTTCGATAAAATCGGGGCGCGGGTGTTAAGCATTACCGGTTTGACGACCATTTTCGTTACGACGCTGCTGTTGACACACCTGTCAGAGGCGACTCCTTTCGCATACCTGTCGACCGTCTATGCGTTTCGAATGGTCGGAATGGGAATGGTGTTAATGCCGGTGACGACAGCCGGGCTGAACCAGCTTCCGCGCCACCTGATACCGCATGGCACAGCCATGAACAATACGATGAGGCAAATGTCCGGTTCAATCGGAACGGCGATTCTGATCACAATCATGACGCAGCGGGCTTTAGCTGATCCGGCGGGCCCAGGCTCGGAAACAGCGATGATCCACGGCGTCAATCTGGCCTTTATGACCGCGGCCGGTTTATCAGGCGTCGGATTGGTCCTCGCATTCTTTATTAAACATAATCGCCGCGGACCGCTGAATGACCGCAGACGTAAACCGGCCAAAAGCCGCCTCGTGTTGCACGAAGAATAGACAAAATCCCGGGTTCATGACAAGAACCCGGGATTTTGTTTGCGATTTTATTCGAAGCCGTTTGTCATCGTTTCAGGATCAGGACCTACGCGCTCGTCTTTGTTGAGGGCGTCGATTTTTTCCATATCTTCTTTGGATAGTTCAAAGTCGAAGATATCGGCGTTTTCGATAATTCTGTGTTCCTTGATTGATTTCGGAATCGTAACGACTTCACTTTGCAGATCCCACCGCAAAATGATTTGAGCGACAGATTTGTTGTATTTTTTGGCGATGTCAGCAAGCACTTCATTGTCAAGGAGTTTACCTTGCATCAATGGAGACCATGCTTCAAGCTGAATCCCCTGCTTTTTGCAGTATTCTCTTAATTCAAGCTGTGTTAAGCGCGGGTGGAATTCGACCTGGTTGACCATCGGCTTGATTTCTGCATCTTCCAATAAGCTTTCCAGATGATGCACATTAAAATTGCTGACGCCGATCGCTCTGACTTTGCCGTCTTTATACAGCTTCTCCAATGCGCGCCATGTATCTTTAAATTTGGCCTTATCTTTTCCAGGCCAGTGAATCAAATATAAATCAAGGTAGTCAAGGCCAAGCTTTCTAAGGCTTTCATCAAAAGCGGCCAACGCCTGCTCATAGCCCTGGTCACCGTTCCAAACTTTTGAAGTGACGAAAAGCTCCTCGCGGCCAACGCCTGATTCTTTAATCCCTTTGCCGACGCCTTCTTCATTTTGATAGATCGCAGCTGTGTCAATGCTCCGGTATCCGTTTTTAATGGCTGCTTTTACAGATTCGACGACTTGGCTGCCCTCTTCTACTTTAAAGACCCCAAGACCAAACCACGGCATTTTCACTCCGTTATGTAATGTAACAGTGTCTTGTAAACTGCTTACCATATTGAATGACCACCTTTCATTTATTCAGAATGCTTAAATAAGCATCATGTCCATTATCTCATATTGGAGGGAATTGACATAATAAATTGCTCATTTGCCTTCTGCTGCCCGCTCAGGCAAAGCCAAAGCCAAAGCGAGCGCTCCCGTGATTCCCGCATCGTCGCCAAGACCCGGCGGCACGATATACTGATCAAGATCCGGGAGGACGAGATATCCGTTTACATATTCGGAAAGCTTTTCACGAATAAGCGGGAATAATTGCTGCTGCTTCATGACTCCTCCGCCCATCACGATTTTTTCCGGACATAAAATCAAAATATAGTGCATAAGCGCCTGAGCCAAATAATCGGCTTCAAGCTCCCACACCTCGTTGCGGCCGGCCAAATCCTTTCCTTGTTTGCCCCAGCGTTTTTCAATCGCCGGTCCTGATGCCATTCCTTCAAGACAATCGTTGTGATATGGACAGTTTCCTGCAAACGTATCCTTTTCATGGCGCCTGATGAGAATATGTCCCATTTCAGGATGGCTGAAGCTTTGAACCAGTTTGCCCCCGATGACAGCCCCTGCGCCGATGCCGGTGCCGACCGTGATATAAAGACAGCTGTCAAGCCCTTGTGCGGCTCCTTTCGTGATTTCCCCGAGTGCAGCCGCATTGACATCCGTCGTAAAAGAAACGGGAATGCCGAACCTTTTTTTCAGCTCAGGAATCAACGGATAGTTCCTCCATGCCAATTTCGGCGTATTGGTAATATAGCCGAAATCAGGGCTTTCCTTTGCCAATGACATCGGTCCGAACGAGCCGACACCTATTGATTCGAGCTGATACATATCAAAGAAAGCGGACAGCCTTCCAATCGTTTCTTCAGGCGTCTCTGTCGGAATCGTCAGCCTGTCGATGATTTCCCCGTTCTCTGTTCCGACCGCGCATACAAATTTTGTTCCCCCTGCTTCAATTGCTCCGTAATATTTCATCATCTCGGCTCCTTTTTTGTCTGGTTTCTTGTCTTTAATTGAATGATAAATCAGACAAAGGAGGAAAGCAATTCAATATACCTTTGAAAACCCTCACTCATCAAGAAGTTCGGCTTCCAAATCATTGATGTACTGGCGCAGCTGGTGGGCTGTTTCCCTGGAAATTTCACGGTTTTCAAACAGCTCTTGAATTTCATTGCGAATGATCTGGACCGATTTTAAGCGAATCTCTTTTTTTTGTTTTTCATAGCGGACATTTTCCCGTCGTCCTGCGGTTCCGTGCTGAAGCCGCAGAATCAGGCGCTGATAAAAAGCGATGACAGACTGGGCCGCTTCTTTATTGTCGTCATTCATATGCTGTTTTACCGTTTCGATGGCCGCTTTTGCCGTTTGAATCCGGGCCTTTTTCAGCATGTCCGCGCTTTCGTCCCGCTGCCTTCCCGTCTCTTCTTTTTTTCCGCTGTCTATCAAATGCTTCAATTTTATGACGGACACGCCGGCTTTGAACGGATTGGCAAAGAGCATTTCTTTCTCTTGAAGCCTTTCTTTCAGGTTGTCTGCGATGCGCTCTGTGATCTGTTTGCTTTTTCGCATAGCCTCCAGCTCCACCTGTTCCGCTTTCAAGGCATGCGCACGGATTTTGTTTTCCTGCTTTTTGAGGCGCAAATGCTGTTTGAGCGAATATTGTTCAAATCTGAGCCTTTTCATCTTTTCGTTGTACTCTGATATGACGGCCAGTGCAGCGGCTCTATTTTTGTCATTCATCTCCTCTTTTAATGCCTTGATCGTTGTTTTCATCAGCTTTCTTCTGACGCTTTGAAACTGGCTTCCGCTTGACGGGAGCTCCTTCCTTTCTGAAAGAAGCGGCAAAAAGACGCTCGCCGTCATCAATGTGCACAGTATCACCCCGGCTGCCAGAAAGATGATAAAATCGCGTTCCGGAAACGGACGGCCGTCCTCCAACACAAAAGGAATCGAAAACGCTCCGGCCAAGGTCACCGCTCCTCGTACGCCCGAAATCGACATCTGAAGCAGGGAGCGCAGCTTTTCCCTGCCCGAAACCTGTTTCGTTTGAAGCCCCCAATTGCCCTGCCAAAACAAAAACACCCATACAAAACGGAGAATCAGCAATAGCAGCGTAATCAGAATGATGTAGCTGACTACTCTTGCATTGTTAAACGCCGCATTCCCAAATATGACGGAGAGGGCGCCCGGCATCTGCAATCCAAGCAGAACAAAGACAAGACCGTTCAAAATAAAAAGAATGATGCTCCATGTGCTGGCCGACACGATCTTCAGCTTGACCATCGCCGATTCGGCCCTGTCATGCTCAGCCGCATGTGTAATTCCCCCGGCCACGACGGCAAGGATTCCCGACACGCCAAGCTCCTCTGCCGTCAAATAAACCACAAAAGGGGTCAGAATTTGAATCAGCATATGCATTGTCACATCTTCCATCCCGAATCTGCGGAGCAAATAGCGAAACCGAAGAATCAGAAAAGAAAGAACCGCACCGGTGATCAGACCGCCAAAAGCGATCAGCAAAAAGCTGAACACCGCCGCTGACCACGAAAAAGCGCCCGTCACGGCCGCGGCAATTGCGAATTTAAAGGCGACAAGACCTGATGCATCATTCATCAAGCCTTCGCCTTCAAGAAGACGCATCATCTTCGTCGGCATATCGATCCGTTTCGAAAGCGCGCTGACGGCGACAACATCTGTCGGCGATAAAATGGCTGCAAGGGCAAAAGATGCGGGCAGCGGAATCTGCGGAATCATCCAATGAATCGCATAGCCTCCAAGCAGCACGGTTACAAATACAAGGCCGAGCGCCAAAAGAAGGATCGGCGTCCTCAATTTCCACAGCTCGTCTCTCGGTATCCGCCTTCCGTCATTAAACAGCAAGGGAGCGATAAATAAAACAAAAAAAAGCTCCGGACTGAGCGCGATATGAAGACCGCCCGGAAAAGCCCCCGCGATGATGCCCAATCCCACCTGGATCAATGGAACGGGAACAAATGGAATCAACCGGTGAATGATATTCGACATCGCGATAATTGTTAAAAGAACCAAAACAGCGAGGAAAATGGCCACTCAAATACCTCCTATATACCGCAAAGCATGCCTGTTCAGCCGTTCATGCCGGCTGTCTTCGGCCATGCTCTTCTTTGTTCAGTATTCTTTCGCGGCCGAAAACCTATACATTTGCCTTTGGAAACGTCTTTTTCTTCTTAGATGAAGGGTTTTTCACGCTTGGAACGAAGTATCATTTGCATACTCTGCAAAAAGGAGATTGCTGATCATGAATCATCCATTTCGTTCATTTCGTTCGTTATTCCCTGTTTTAACAGATCATATCCATCTGGGCGCCTGTTCTGCCGGCGCTTTGGCTTTGCCTGTCTCAGAAGCGATGGACGAATACCGCCGCAGACTCCTATACTCGGGAGCCGATTGGAGAGCATCCATGGAGAAGATGGAAGCGGCAAAGGATCAATTCGCACGGCTGATCGGCGCCGAACGAGAGGAAGTCGCCGTTCTGGCCTCTGTTTCCGACGCCGTTTCGGCTATTGCGCTTTCACTGCCGCATCATCGTCAAAAAAAACAATATCGTTTTTACCGATATCGATTTTCCTGCAGTCGGACAAGTCTGGCTTGCCCAGGACCGTTTTAAACACAATTTCACAGTCATCCACGGCCATGGCGGAATCATCGGCATCACGCAATACGAACACGAAATATCGGATCAAACCCTTTTGACATGCGTTCCCCATGTCAGCCACTACAACGGATTTCAGCAAGATTTGAAACAGATTGCGGAAATCATCCATCAGAAGGGATCGCTTTTATTCGTTGATGCCTACCAATCCGCCGGACATATTCCGATCAATGTCAAAGACATGGATATCGATATTCTTGCAGCAGGTACAAGAAAATATATGCTCGGCATTCCGGGAACGGCGTTTCTGTATATCAAACGGGAACTTGCAGAACAGTTCAAACCGCAGATGACCGGATGGTTTGTCAAAGACAGGGATTCAGCCTTTGAATTGTTTGATTCCCGATTTGCAGCAGGAGCAAAACGGTTTGAAACGGGAACACCGTCATTTGCCGGCCTTTATGCAGCAGACGCCGCCCTGAAGATCCTGCTTGAAGCCGGAACGGACCGCATCGGCTCTTATTTGCGGAAGCTTGCCGGTTTTTCTCTGCAATACGCCGCGGAAAAAGAGCTGCAGATCGCGGGGCCGCAGACTGTCGAGGGCAGAACAAGCCTGATTTCGGTTTATGCTGAAGACGCGGCCGGGATAGAGGCTAAGCTGAGGAGAAAAAACATTATCACATCAGCAAGAAAAGATATCATCAGAATCGCCCCGCATTTTTACAGCACAAAAGATGAGATGAAATATGCAATTGATGAAATCTCGGCGCTGCTATCGAATTAGACGTTGAAAATAGACAGAGGAGCGTTTTTTCCTTACACTATAAAAAAACATTTCGATCAGGGGATGATGATACACTTTGCAGCGTTTTATTGATGAAGAATGGAAAAAAGAGTTGAAAGAGAAAGCCCGCCGAAACACGCTCTTCACGCTTTTAGCATTTATTCTCGCTCTCGGCATACCGATCGGCTATGTTGTATATACCCAATTTTACTCCATGAATCACTTGCCAAAAGGTGTGCAGCTCATGTCGCTTACATCGCCAAATCAAACATACACCATCAGCATATATCGAACCCCTAAAAGAGGAAACGCCAAAGGCTTTTCCATCAGAGGGGAATTGACAACCGCCTCAAGCGGCGAACGAAGGAATATTTATTGGGGAGACAAAGCAGATCATCCAAAAGTCGAATGGAAAGACGAAAACCACGTTTCCATCAATGACAAGGTGCTTGATGTCCGCAGCGATACATATGATTGGAGAAGGGAGTGATGTTCACTCCCTCTTCATTGTATACAGCCTTTCTGGAACATCGTCTAAAAACGGGCTTTTCTCTCCGAGCGCAAATAAATGGAGCTCATGCATCGCTCTTGTACAGGCTGTATAAAACAGTGTCCGCTCACGCTCGCGCCAATATTGGGTTTTCGATCCATCATAGATGATGACGGCGTCGAATTCGATGCCTTTTGCCAAATACACAGGGATGACCACCACATCTTTTTGGAATGAGCGCGTTTCTTTATCAATCAGCTTGAGCTCGGTATGGGCCTTCAGGCAGCTGAACGCTTCCTTGCATTCCTGAACCGTTTTGCAGATGACCGCAATCGACTCATGCCCTTCATGTTGCAATGCGGCAATACGCGCCGCTATCCGCTCATGATGTTCAGCCGGATCGGCCGAAATCGTCAATACCGGCTTGACGCCGCTTCTGTTAAAGGGTTCAATTTCATCTCCTCCCTTGATCAGCGGTTTTGTAAACTCGACGATTTCCCTTGTCGATCTGTAGCTTCGGATCAGTCTGATCGTCTCCGTTTTCTCTGTTTCAAACACATCTTCAGACAGAAGATCTTTCCCATGAACGCTATGGGCGAGAATCGCCTGGTTTAAATCCCCCAGTATCGTCATTTTGCTTGAAGGAAAAAGGGTTTTAAGAAAAGCAAGCTGAAAAGGCGAGTAATCCTGCGCTTCATCAATGAATAAGTGGCGAATCGCCGTGTTCTTCATCCCGCCTTTGATTTGATTTTTCAAATATAGATAAGGTGTTGCATCTTCATATGGAAACCGATTGGTGCAAAAGCTTTTTTTCGTGTATGCACATATTCCTTCCCAATGATCCGGGCGCACCTCGCCAGCATTCCAGTCTGAAAAAAGCTGCAGATACGTTCCCTTGAAATCAATAAAGCCCAAAGCTTTCACCGCCATTTTTAGCGGCCTGAACTCCCTTTCAACGATGATTTTGGCCAGGAGGGCCTGCTCTCTTTCATAATCATCAAATGTATCCTCGGTAAATTGGCGTTCTTCCTGGAGCTGTTTATAGACGCGCAAATATTCTTCTTGATCTAACAGGTTGCTCTTTTCAAGCGCCCACTCCTTTTTTCTTTCCCGTTTTTCTTGTTTTCTCAATAGATGCAGCAGCCATTTCGCCGTCAGTTCAATCCGGTGTGAAAGCGATCCCGAAGCGCCGAGCGAACGAAAATAATCCTGAATTTGACCGCTTGTTACAATTCTTTTTCCGCGGAACACAATATTTTTAAACAGCAGGTGGCCTTCCGCCAAGTAGCGGACATATTCATCAATAAAGTTTTTGAATGCCAGGCCCGCCTTATATGCAATTGCATGCATCCGGCTTTTGTAATCTCCATTTTCCGGAGCCGTCAAACAAAATTCCAATTGATCAAACGGATTTTCGCATGACACGTCTTTTCCGAGATGCAGCTGTAAATATTCCTGAAACGTTGTCTGCTGAATGTTTTCTTCGCCAAGCTCAGGCAGGACATTGGCGACATAGCTGTTGAACAGCAGGTTCGGGGAAAAGAGCAGCATTTGATTGGACTCGATCTGTCCGCGTCCGCGGTACAGCAAATAGGCGGCTCTCTGCAGCGCGGCCGACGTTTTTCCGCTTCCCGCCGCTCCCTGAACGACTAGAAAGCGGCTCGTCTCATTTCGGATGATTTGATTTTGCTCCTTCTGTATGGTGGCGACAATGCTTTTCATTTGCACATTGGCTTGCTGCCCGAGCACTTCCAGGAGCAGTTTATCCCCGATCGCCATATCGGTATTAAACATGGATTTCAGTTTGCCGTTTTTGATGAGAAACTGCCTTTTCAGCTCAATCGCGCCGGCAATCGTCTCTCCGGGAACGTCATACTGAGCCGGACCCCGTCCATGGTTGTAAAACAAGCTGGAAATCGGCGCTCTCCAATCGTAAATCAAAAAACGTTCTTCCTTTTCATCCATTAATGAACTGAGTCCGATATACACCGCTTCAGCCTTTTGTTCACCTTCTTCCAAAAAATCGACGCGGCCAAAATAAGGAGAATCCTTCACTTTCAAAAGCCTTTTCAATTGGCTGTAAAATTGCTGATGGCTTCTTTCCCGTTCTGACAATACCTCCGCCTGCTGTTTAATGCTTGAAAACGTTTCGATCGCTTCGTTTACATCGGCCAAATTCAAGGTGACATCATCCCAGAAATTTTTTCTCAAATCAATAATGTCCTCTTTTAGCCAGCCGGTCTTACTCTTTAGAGAATGAAGTTTTTGATCTAATTCATTTAGAACCTGTTCGATTCGTTTTTCTTCTTCATGCCAATCCTTGCCGGTTTCCGTCATCTGAATCACTCCCTAAAAAGATTTGACAAAGAAAATAAACCATGATAAAATAAATATGGATAAAAATATAAATAATGATATTTTATGTTAAAATACACTTCATCTTATCATAGATGTCCCGTTCAGATCAATATACCAAATAAAAAAAGCCGATTCTTTCCTCGAGAAAAATCGGCTTTTTTGTCGTTATTCAGCTGTTTGAACGGAGCGAACGGTTTGGCAATTTCCAATTAAACATATAGGAGCAGACCCTGCACGCGACAAGCACGGCAAACAGCAAATATAGGGCAAAAGGCTTCTCCGCCCAGCCAAGCCCAATAATCAATCCTCCTAAAGCAGCCCAAACCGCGTAAATTTCCGTTTTCAGGACAAGCGGCTTGCGCCCGGCCAAAAGATCCCTGATCATTCCCCCGCCGCTTCCAGTTAATACTGCAGCTACGATCACCGCACTGACGGGATGATTCATGTGAACGGCGTATAGCGCTCCCTGGATCGCAAATGCGGACAAACCGATCGCGTCCGAAAAGTTCCCCCATACCTTCCAATGCTTCAGCAGGAGATTTGGAAACAAAAATACGAACGTGATCGAGGCCAATGCGATTTGAAACAGCGATCCCTGCTCCCACAAAGCAGACACCGGAACACCGATCAGCAGATTTCTGATCGCCCCTCCGCCAAACGCTGTGACAATTCCTAATATATAAACTCCTAAAATATCATACTCTTCTTCCATTGCAACAATCGCTCCGCTGATCGCAAAGGCAATGGTTCCGATGATGCTCAACGCTTCCCAAGCCATCCAAGGTGTCCTCCATACGAATTTTCAATCTTTTTGATTTTATAACTACCCCAGCCTTGAAATCAACATGTAAAATAAAATATATCTTATAATAATGGAAGTATACCGGGGAGGACGGCCTTCTCTCCCAGCATAAAAGGAGTGGAGCGATGGAACAGATCATCACCATAGAAGATGCCAAAGATGAATGGCATTCAATATGAAGAAGAAAAAAAGCGGCTGCAGGCACTCTTTGAAAAAACTTCGTTCGGGATCGAACACATCGGGAGCACCGCCGTTTTCAGTCTTGCCGCAAAACCAGTGCTGGATCTGATGATTGGAAGCAAACACCTCGAAGCAGAACGATTGACATTTAAATAGAGTCATTCATTCTCTTTCTCAAAGGAAGATCATCGAAAGAAATAAAGATTCTATCCGGATATTAAACTGGACCATGCTAAAAGGGTTATCCAATGGGATACGATATGAATAGAGCGTGGGCGACCTTTCTTTTGACGAAGGGGATGACCGCCTTTAGCCGTCTTTATAAAGCGGATCAACTTGTCTGTAAGAGCGGCAAAAGGCTGAGGGGGAAGCGTAGGGTTTGTTTCTGATGCAGCCGCCTGGTTACTTTGTGTATTGGACATAGTAATATAATAGAACAGCCATAATCAATGCGATTGTCATGGTCATTAATTTATGCTTCGTTTTTTTGAACATGCGTCTGCTCCTCTCGCTTTGCTTTTTCAATCACGTCTGTAATAAATGGCGCTTTTCCTTCTGTATAGGATATACGGTCGCGCGGAAAACGCTGAGCCAAATCTCTTTTCTGCGCTTCATAATCTTTCCGGGCCTTTGGATGGGCTCTTACATAATCGCAGCAATGTATGCAGCAGCTTGGGATTATCGATCTCATGCCGCCGAATATATTGAAAAGACAGCCCCACCAGCAAACATTCGCCGACTGCCTCAATTTGCGACTGAACGGGTACTCCGCTAATCAATTCAATGTCCCCTATAACTGATAAAGGATAGCTGAATCGGAGCAAAAGTGATTTTCCGGTTTCAACGCTCGAAGTGACCTTCAACTTGCCCTCAACCAAAAATAAAAGCGACTCCATATCACTTCCTTCATGCAAAATGATTTCACCTGGTTCGTATTGCTGCAGCCGAAATGGGATGTTTTCGATTCGGTCAAACATATTTTCAAAACGATATTTATATAAGATTGTTTCAAGCAGCTGCGAATCTTGAATAATTTTCACGATGAAAGCTCCTTTTTGGACAAATGTCCTTTTCATTATAAGCTGAATTGATAGGATATGGATAGGACAACGGATAGGAGTGGATAGATCGTGAATTTTGTATTTGATTTGGATGGCACCATCTGTTTTGAAGGACAACCGGTTTCTGAACATCTGCTCATGTCGTTTGAAGAACTGAAAGCCCAGGGCCATGAAGTCATTTTTGCTTCAGCAAGACCGATCCGGATCTGCTTCCTGTTTTGCATGAACGGTTTCATCATGACAAAATGGTTGGCGGCAACGGCTCAATGGTTGCGAGAGAAGGAAAGATCATGTCGACAGCATGCTTCGATGACCGCACCCTTTCCGACATGATGCAATTGCTGGAGGAGCATCGTCTCGCTTATTTAATAGACAGTGATTGGGATTATGCATATACCGGTCCGGCCGGGCATCCCATTTTAAAACATCTTGATCCGCAAAAGCGCGCTAAAAATGTTGCCCTGGGTGAATTGCGGCATATTGTGAAAATCCTGCTGCTCACCTCAAAAAATATGAAAAAAGTAGAGGAACAACTCGGCAAAATGGATGTTGTTGTACACGTCCACGCCAATGAAGGCGTTCTCGATGTAAGTCCAAGAGGAGTGGACAAGTGGAGCGGACTTCAGCAGCTTGGAATAAAACAAGGAGAATATATCGCATTTGGAAATGATGCGAATGATATTCCGATGTTTAAATATGCGCTGTATGCTGTGATGGTCGGTCATCATCCCCAATTGGCGCCGTTTTCTTCCGAACAGCTGCCATTACATGATCATATCGAACATTCTCTCGTTCAAACATTGGCTGAACTGGGGCGTGTCTATTCAGAAAAGGCAATGAAATAAAAAAGAACAGCTGAGCCAGCCGCAGACTTGTCGCGGACAGCTTGCAGCTGCTCATCTGTTCAAAGTTACCCCTATCTTGTTAATACCATTCTCACCGTTTTCAAAATATGTCCTTCAAAGTCTTCATCATACTCAGAAACTTTCTCAAATCCTTTTGCTGTATAGAAGGTTTTGCCGATTTGATTTTCTTTTTCAACGTCGACGAAAATCTTTCTGACCTTTTCCAGCTGTTTGATCCCCTCATGCAGCAAGGCCGTTCCAATGCCTTTTCCCTGATATTCCGGGTATACATAAATCGCGGCAAGAAAGATTTCCCCCCTTCTCATTGACCGGGGAATAGTTGGCAAAGCCGACGATTTTCCCATCCGCTTCTGAAACGAATAAGAAAGAACGATTCAGGCGTTGCTTCATCCTTTCATCGTTATAGGCGGAATCCAGAAATTTTTCTTGGATCTCCCGGGGGATGATGCCTTCATATGTATGATTCCAGCTTATTTTCGCGATGTGCTGAACTTGCGGGATGTCTTTCTTTTGCATCGTCCGGATATGAAATTCCATATAGACACCTCTTCCAATCCATCTAAGTTTTCCAAATATTATAACATCTCTCCACCCGAATGAATATAAAAAAGAGCATTGCATATGCAACGCTCTTATTCTTTTTCCCCTTTCATCAAGCACATGCAGATGATAATCAAAATAAATGCGATGAGCGCGAGAAACGGAATGGTGATAAAACCGAGCCAATTGATGTATTGCCCCGAACACGGCACTCCTGTAACACAGGGCTTAATCCCGCTGAATCCGGGAACCTTTTGCTCCAAATAATGCATCAGGGAAATAAATCCGCCGATGGCCGCCATCGGCAGCACATATTTTTTGACGCGGACATCCCCCTGGAATGTCGCAATCCCGAGAATCAGAACCAGCGGATACATCATGATCCGCTGGTACCAGCAAAGCTCGCAAGGAATGAATTTACGGATTTCGCTGAAGTACAGGCTGCCGAGTGTCGCCGTTAAAGAGACGATCCAGGCGCCATATAGAAAAATCAACTTATTTTTCATTTGATTTGCCTTTCAGCTCTTTCTCGATCGCTTCTTTAATTTTGTCATAATTAAAAGGCTCGGCAATCTTTTCGCCGTTGACGAAAATCGTCGGCGTCGAATTGACTTTGTATTCGTTAATCAGCGACTCATCCGTTCCCAGTTCTTTTGAGAAAGTTTTGTCGCTCAGACTTTTGATAAGCTTGTCACGCTTGACTTTCGTATGAGATTCGGTGATATCGGCCAGCTTCGCCGGTGTCGCCCACTCTGATTCCATCGTGTCATTGTCGGGCTGCGCTTTATATAATGCTTCATGGAACGCCCAGTAGGAATCCGGGTCTTCTTTCCACACCTGTTCTGATGCCAGGGCGCTCAGTTCAGAACCTCTGCCATGCTGTTCATTGACAAAATTAATATATGAAAAATTAACTTTTCCTTTATCAATATAATCTTTTTTCAAATCCGGAAATACGTTTTCAGTCCATTGTTTGCAGCTCGGACACTTGTAGTCTCCGAATTCTGTAATGGTGACCGCCGCGCTTTTATTTCCGAGAATCGGCTGTCCTTCTGTCGATGGCTTGTCATCAAACGTTTGCGAAGCGTTTTTGGTTTGATTGTTGATAACGATCAATGCACCGATCAGGAAAACGACCACGACTGTCATTATGACGGCAAATTTCATCGGTGACTGCTGTTTCTTTTTCACTTAGACACCTCATTATTTTATATTTTTTTAATATGTCAGTTTCATAATCTCTTTCATTTTAACAAGTCAAGCCATGTTCGTGAAGACGCTAAAAAATGATTTTCCAGTTCTTTAGATGGTAAAAATGTTACAATTCTTTAACATTTAAAACCCGCATCGCATTTAAAACAGCAAGAAGCGTCACGCCGACATCTGAAAATACGGCTTCCCACATCGTGGCGATTCCGAAAGCGCCCAACATGAGAAAAACGCCTTTTATGCCGAGGGCAAAAATAATATTTTGCCAGACGATCGTTCTCGTCCGTTTGGCAATGTGGATCGCTTCTGCGATTTTTGACGGCTGATCCGTCATGATCACGATATCTGCAGCCTCAACCGCCGCATCTGATCCGAGTCCGCCCATCGCGATCCCGATGTCCGCTCTCGCCAACACGGGTGTATCATTGATGCCGTCACCGGCGAACAGCAGTTTTTCTTTAGGAAGCTTTTGCTTATCAAGCTCTTCGATGCGGTCAACTTTGTGCTGCGGCAGAAGCTCTGCATGGACTTCATCAATGTCAAGCGCCTCTGCGACAGCCTCGCCCACCTCTTTCGCATCTCCCGTCAGCATCACTGTTTTTGCGACACCCGCTTTTTTCAGGGAGGAAATCGCGCGGCGGGCATCTTCTTTTACGTCATCCGCAATGAGAATCGAACCGATGAATTCATGATCGATCGCTACATAAATAACGGTTCCGATGCCCTTCTCTTCTTGATAGCGGATGTGTTCCCGCTTCATCAGCTTGGCGTTTCCGGCCAAAACGCTTTTCCCGTTTACAACCGCCTTGACGCCATAGCCCGGCATTTCACTGTAATCTTTTATGTCTTCCGGTGAAACGGTCTTTCCGTATGCTACACGGATCGACTCCGCAATCGGATGGCCTGAGTGGTATTCGGCAAGCGCCGCATATTCCAGCAGCTCTTCCTCTTTGATCTCTCCACCGGCCGGCGACAGTTTGACGACCGCAAATTCCCCTTTCGTCAATGTGCCTGTTTTGTCAAACACCGCATATTTCACATCGTTCAACGCTTCTAAATAATTGCTGCCTTTTACAAGAATGCCGGCTTTTGACGCGGCACCGATTCCCCCGAAAAAGCCGAGCGGAATCGAAACAACGAGCGCACATGGACACGAAATCACCAAAAAGACAAGCGCCCTGTACACCCAATCCGATAATGAAGCGCCGGGAATGACAAGCGGCGGAACAAATGCCAAAAGAAGAGCGATGATGACGACAAACGGTGTGTAGTACCTCGCAAATTTCGTGATGAAATTTTCGGTTTTCGCTTTTCTGCTGCCGGCGTTTTGCACCAAATTGAGTATCTTCGAAACGGTCGATTCCCCGTATTCTTTTTCGACTTTCACTTCGAGTACTCCGCTTTTATTGACGAATCCGCTTAATACCTCTTTGCCCGGCCCTACTTCCCTCGGGACGGATTCTCCTGTTAAAGCGGAAGTGTCAACCATTGACCTTCCCTCTGCTACCTGGCCGTCAAGCGGAATTTTCTCCCCGGGCCTGATGATGATCACATCGCCCGGAGCGACGGTTTCAGGAGACACTTTGACAGCTCCGCCCTCCGTTTTCAAATTGGCATACTCCGGACGGATATCCATCAAATCGCTGATCGATTTTCGGGAACGGCTGACAGCGGCTCCCTGAAACAGCTCGCCGATTTGGTAGAACAGCATCACCGCCACCCCTTCAGGGTATTGTCCGATAATGAAAGCACCGGCTGTGGCAATGGTCATCAAAAAATGCTCATCAAAGACCCGACCTTGAAAGATGTTTTTGACCGCTCTGAATACAACATCGCCGCCAATGATCAGGTAAGCAAGGAAAAAGAGAAGCCATTCCGCCATCCCTCCGGCGGGAACAAGAAATCCGGCTGCTCCGCATGCCGTCCCCGCTGCAAGCCTCGCAAGCGTTTTTTGGATGCGCTTGTCGCCTCCCTGTTCCCTTTGTGAAGCCTCTTCTTTCAACGCAACTTTGATATGCGGCTCTATGGCGTTCACTTTTTTCTTAATCTCAGATGATATATCAGACCCGCTGCTTGTCGCGACCGTCACTGTCAGGGTGCTTGTCGCAAAATTGACCGAGCATGCTTCAATTCCTTTCATCCCGGCGACCCCGTCTTCAATTTTTCGGGCGCAGTTTCCGCAGTCGAGGCCGTTTAACATATATTCCTGCTTCACTTTTTCCATCTCTCTCACCTTTCTTTATATCAAGCTGGAGCGATTTATATCATATATGAACATATACGCATATAGTTTATAGCTTTATTATATGCCCCAGCATGAAAATGTGTCAATCAGCTACATGCACCGGCTTCCAAGCGAAACGGTGTTCACCGTTTCCCCGGTTCCACACCGAAACTCAGAAGGCATATTGGAAGCAGCCTCCCAATATACTTAGTTTAGCTATTAGACTAACAAGCTTTTTCCAGTTAAGGAGTGGTCTGCTTGAGAAAAAAACGTGTTTTTCTGTTCAGCCTTATGGTTCTGCTTTTCCTTTCCGCAGGCTGCAGCAGCACCGGCGAAAATGCCGAAGCGGCAAAAGAGGTGAAAGTCTGGGATTATTTTACCGGGAAACAGCAGGAGCTCTATCATGAACTTGTCGATCAGTACAATCAATCACAGGACCGCTATAAAGTGGTCACAGAGTATATCCCGTTCAACGAAGTGAAAAAGCAGCTTTCCGTCGGTGCTGCTGGGGCTGCGCTTCCTGACGCCGTTTTTCTCGACAATGTTGACAATGCCTCATTCGCCGCCATGGGGGTTCTTGAAGACTTGACCGGCAGAATCGAAACATGGGGACAGACCGATCAATTTTACGATGGACCGCTGTCATCCGCACGCTATGATGGAAAATACTACGGCGTTCCTTTCGCAAGCAATGCGCTTGCCCTGTTTTACAACAAAGATTTGCTGCGTGCTGCCGGTTTGGCGGAGCCGCCAAAAACATGGAGCGAACTGAGAAAGGCCGCCCAAAAAACAAGCAAAGGCCAAACGAAAGGCTTCGCGATGTCCGCCGTCAAATCGGAGGAAAGCGCTTTTCAGTTTTATCCGTTCCTCCTGTCGTCCGGCGCCGAGTTCAATCATCTGCAATCAGAGAAAGCGGTTTCTTCCCTTCAATTTTTAACCGATTTAATAAAAGACGGCTCGATGGACAAAGAAGTCTTAAATGCCACACAGGATGACCTTGCCAGACAGTTTGCAGCGGGGCGGCTCGCCATGATGATCAATGGCTCTTGGAATATCGAACGGCTGAAAGAAGCAGAGCAGCTGGATTACGGGATCACCTTTATTCCAAAAGACAAAACCTTTGCTTCCGCTCTCGGAGGGGAGAACATCGCCGTCGTCAAAGGGAAAAACGCTGACGGCGCCTGGGATTTCATCACCTGGCTCATCGATCCGAAGCGGCTTGAAACACTGACGGCTGAGACCGGCGTTTTCCCGCCGCGTAAAGACATACTTGAAAAATCGGACCGTTGGAAAACAGATCAACATGTAAAGGCGTTTATCCCGATTATGGATATTGCTTCGGCACGGGGTCCTTCGAAAGATTGGCCGAAAATGTCCGAAGCATTGCAGACGGCCCTTCAGGAAGCACTCAGCGAAAGCAAACCGCCGGAAGACGCGCTGAAGGATGCCGCCCGGAAAATCAAAACACTACACTAGCTGTAAGCGGGTAAGGAGTTGGATCATGATCAAAGCGTTCATCCGAAAATGGGAAGGATATGTCTTTATGTTTCCGGCGGTACTTTTTATGCTTGCCCTTATCGGCTACCCGTTAATCTACAATCTGCTGCTCAGCTTCCAGAACCTGTCCCTATCAAATTTGGCCTCTCATGATGCCGGGTTTATAGGATTTGAGAATTATAAACGCCTCGCCCGAGATCAAGTATTTTGGGCGTCCTTGAAAAACACGCTCGCATATACAGCAGGAAGCGTCATCTTCCAATTTGTCATCGGTTTTTTGCTTGCTTTGTTTTTCAATTTGAAATTTCGCCTTGCCCCGTTCCTGCGGGGCCTGATGATGGTCAGCTGGCTGATACCGCTGACGGTTACGGCGCTTTTGTTTAAGTTTATGATGGCTTCAAACGAGGGGATTTTCAATCAGCTCCTGTTATCATGGGGGATCATTGACAGCCCTGTTCCATGGCTGTCAAATCCGGATGCCGCGATTTGGTCGGTCATCATCGCCAATATTTGGGTCGGCATTCCCTTCAACATGCTGCTCATATCCGCAGGCCTCAGCTCCCTGCCGGAAGATGTATACGAAAGCGCAAGCCTTGACGGGGCGGGCAGGTTTCAGAAATTGATATATATCACACTGCCTTTACTGCGGCCGGTGATCATCGTCGTCATGATGCTCGGATTTATATACACGTTCAAAGTATTCGACCTTGTCTTTGTGATGACTGGAGGCGGTCCTGTTCATTCGACTGAAGTGCTATCAACCGTCAGCTACCGCTATTCCTTTGATCAATTTCAGTTCAGCATGGGAGCGGCCAGCGCCAATATCCTGTTTTTCATTCTCCTTTTGGTCAGCCTCGTGTATTTGCGGCTGATCAAAAAAGATGAGGTGATGTGATCATGCCGGGACGCAAAGAATGGTTCCTCAACGGTTTGGGAATTTTGATCACGGCGATTTTTCTGTTTCCGGTGTACTGGATGGTCGTTACGGCTTTCAAAACCGGGGCGGAATTGTTTCAAACACCGCCTTCCCTTTGGCCTGAGACCTTTCAGATTGCCGGTTTTCAAGCGGTATTTGCAAAAGGGATCGCCAAATATTTTGTAAACAGCCTGCTGATTTCCGGAACTGCGGCCGGCATCGTCCTGCTGCTCTCGGTGCCTTCCGCCTACGGCTTGGCCCGCTTTCAAATCCGCGGAAAAAAACTGTTTATTTTGCTGTTTCTTATCACGCAAATGCTGCCCGCGACCGTCATTTTGACGCCGCTGTTTATCGTGTTTAACAAGCTGAACCTATTAAACACATACCTCGGCCCGATTTTGGCCGCTGCAACGCTTGGCATCCCTTTTTCGGTGTTGATGCTCAGAACGTTTTTCCTCGGGATTCCCAAAGATCTTGAGGACGCCGCAAAAATAGATGGATGCAGCCGTTTGACAGCGTTCATCCGCATCATTTTGCCTGTTGCCATGCCGGGAATCGCCGTCAGCGGCGCGATTTCCTTCTTTTTCGCGTGGGGGGATTTGATTTTCAGCCTGACGTTTAACAGAAATCAGGAGCTGTGGCCCTTAACGGCCGGCATCTACAATGTGATCAGCCAATATGGCATCGAGTGGAATGATCTGATGGCCTTTGCCGTCATTTCCGTTCTGCCTGTCATTTTGATCTTTGTCCTGCTGCAAAAACAGCTTGTCAAAGGCCTTGTGAGCGGTTCAATTAAATAAAGAAAGGGTGCTGTATATGAAATTTTCCGACGGCTACTGGCTGACCCGGGACGGCTATGACATCAATACGCCAAAGGAAGCTTATGATCACCGGATTGACGGACGGTCACTGACTGTATACGGTCCTGTCAAAGCGATACAGAAAAGGGGAGACACGCTGGACACCCGAATGCTGACCGTCAGGTTTTCAAGCCCGCTTGAAGACGTGATCCGCGTTCAGGTTTTCCACTTTAAAGGAAGAATCGACAACAAGCCCGGTTTTGAACTTCGAATGACAGACGTGAAGCCGCTGATTACGGAAGATGCCGAAGCATTGATATTCCAAAGCGGCAGTCTGAGCGTAAACGTGTACAAAAACGGCTGGGGCTATCAATTTTCACGCGCCGGGCGCAAGCTGACAGAAAGCTCTCCGAACAGCCTCGCCTATATTACGACAGAGGATGGCCGGACATTTATGAGAGAGCAGCTTGATATCGGCGTCGGTGAAACGATTTACGGACTCGGGGAGCGCTTTGCCGCATTTGTGAAAAACGGCCAATCCGTCGATATTTGGAACAAAGACGGCGGAACAAGCACTGAGCAGGCTTATAAAAATATCCCGTTTTACTTGTCAAACAGAGGATATGGCGTGTTTGTCAACCATCCTGAGCTTGTGTCCTATGAAATCGGTTCTGAAGTCGTCTCAAAAGCGCAATTTTCCGTTGAAGGAGAATCTCTCGATTATGTCATTATCGCTGGCGGAGAGCCAAAAGATGTATTAAGTCGATACGCCCAGCTAACCGGCAAACCTGCTCTCCCGCCCGCCTGGTCCTTCGGTCTTTGGCTGTCGACATCATTTACAACCGATTACTCGGAAGAAACGGTTACCCGCTTTATCGACGGGATGAAAGAGCGGGATATTCCGCTCAGCGTCTTCCATTTTGACTGTTTCTGGATGAAAGAATTCGAATGGTGCAATTTTGAATGGGATGAGCGTTTTTTTCAGCAGCCTCAAGCCATGCTCAGCCGTCTGAAAGAAAAAGGCCTGAAGATCTGTGTATGGATCAATCCTTATATCGCTCAAAAATCGAAACTTTTTCAAGAAGGCAAGGAAAACGGCTATTTTCTAAAAAACGACCAGGGCGATGTGTGGCAGTGGGACCGCTGGCAGGCGGGAATGGCGATCGTCGATTTTACAAACCCGAAAGCGCGCGATTGGTACTGTTCAAAACTGGAACATCTGCTGAACATGGGCGTGGACTGCTTTAAGACCGACTTCGGCGAAAGAATCCCGGTCGACGCCGTGTATTTTGACGGATCTGATCCTGAAAAAATGCACAATTATTATTCATTTTTATATAACAAAACCGTCTTCGATCTCCTCAAAGAAAAACGCGGCGAACAGGAAGCGGTTGTTTTTGCAAGATCGGCGACGGCCGGGTGCCAGCAATTTCCCGTTCACTGGGGAGGAGATTGTTTTGCCAGCTATGATTCGATGGCGGAAAGCCTTCGCGGCGGTCTGTCCCTTTCTCTTTCCGGATTCGGATTTTGGAGCCATGATATCGGCGGCTTTGAAAGCACGGCCTCTGCCGATTTGTATAAACGCTGGACGGCATTCGGGCTTTTGTCAACGCACAGCCGCCTCCACGGCAGCGAATCGTACAGGGTGCCGTGGCTGTTTGACGAAGAAGCGTCAGATGTGATGAGATATTTTGTCAAATTGAAGCACAGGCTGATGCCGTATTTGTATGCCGCCGCTTATGAAGCACACAAAGAAGGCATTCCCGTGATGCGTGCGATGCTGCTCGAATTCCCCGAAGACAGGACCTGTGACTGGCTTGACAGGCAGTATATGCTCGGCGGCAGCCTGCTTGTCGCTCCTGTTTTTCAAGAAAACGGCGCTGTCTCGTACTATTTGCCGAAAGGAACGTGGACACACCTTCTAACAGGAAAAGAAACAGAAGGCGGAGAGTGGAAAGAAGAACAATACGGCTATATGGGGCTCCCTCTTTTCGTCAGGGAAAACACCCTGCTTCCGCTCGGAAATGTGTCAGACCGCCCAGACTATGACTACCTCGACGGCGTCACATTCTGCCTGTACCACTTAAAAGACGGCTGCTCGGCGGAACAGGCGGTCTATAATGTAAACGGTGAATCAATGACCATCAGGGCCGTCCGAAACCAAAATACGATCACAGTCAACTCAACAGGCGTTCAAAAGAAATGGAAGCTGATCCTCCGCAACCATCCACCCGTCAGCTCCGTGATAAACGGAGCCGCGGAAGCCCTTCAAGAAGGAACGGGGATTCGGCCGAAAGAGGAACAGCGGGATGTCGTCATTTTTTTCTGAAAGGAGTGAAACTATGCTGAAGTCAGTCCGCATGACCATAGCGACCGCGCTATGCATAATCCTTTCAATCGCGGGTTTCAGCCTGCCGCGCCCGGCGGCGGCTGAAGCACCGGCATATGAATTCCCTTTTCAAAACCCCGGGCTTTCCGTCGAAAAAAGGGTCAGCGATCTCATTTCCCGACTTACGCTTGAAGAAAAAGTATCGCTCATGCACCAATATCAGCCCGCCATCCCCCGCCTCGGGATTCCCGCTTTTAAAACGGGCACTGAAGCGCTTCACGGCGTCGCCTGGCTCGGTAAAGCGACTGTTTTCCCACAGGCTGTGGGGCTCGCTCACACCTGGAATCCCGCTTTGATTAAGCGGGTCGGCTCTGCGGTCGGAGACGAAGTCCGCGGCTTTCACCATCTCAATCCCGCCGCCAACGGCGTCAATGTATGGGCTCCCGTCGTCGATCTGCTGCGTGATCCAAGGTGGGGAAGAAATGAAGAAGGCTATTCAGAAGATCCCTTTTTAACAGGAAAAATATCAGCCGCCTATGCATCCGGCTTAAAAGGAGACCACCCTTTTTATTTGAAAACGGTTCCAACACTAAAGCATTTTCTCGGCTACAACAATGAAACAGACCGGGGCTTCAGCTCTTCCAGCATCGACCCGCGGAACATGCAGGAGTATTACATCAAGCCGTTTGAAACCGCGATTACTGAAAAAGCCGCATACGGACTGATGCCCGCTTACAATTCGATCAATGATAAACCGGCCATTTTAAGCCCGCTTCTTCACACCGCCGTCAAAAACAAATGGGCGGGAAAGCACTTCTTTATCGTCAGCGACGCTTTTGATCCATCAGGAATTGTAAATGATCACCGCTATTATGACAATCACGAAGAAGCGCATGCACATGCTCTGAAAGCGGGGATTGACAGCTTCACAGACCAGGGGGAAAATCCCGCATTGACAAAGAACGCAGTCACAGGCGCCCTCAAAAAAGGGCTGATCGCTGAAAAAGACTTGGATCAGGCGTTGGCAAACGTATTCAGCCTCCGCTTCCGAACGGGCGAATTTGATCCGGATAAGCGCAATCCGTACAGCCGTCTCACAGAGAATGTCATCAACAGCCCGAAACATCAAAAGCTTGCCAAAAAAACCGCGGAACAATCAATCGTGTTATTAAAAAACAGCAAACAGCTGCTCCCTCTCGAGCGGCGCGCGGATGAAAAGATCGCTGTAATCGGCCCGTTTGGAGATGCGCTTTATGAGGATTGGTACAGCGGGACAATGCCTTATCAAATCACCCCGCTTGCTGGAATCACGGACAAAATCGGCAAAGACCGCGTCTCTTTCGCGGAAGGAATCGAACAAAGCGGTTTTCGATCCGCACTGACGGGAAAATATGTGACAGCTCAAGACGAAAAACAACCGCTTTCGGCAACTGCAGATGAATTGAAAAAACGCGAAACATTCGACTTGGCCGATTGGGGGGACGGCATATACACGCTGCGTGCTCAAGCGAACGGCCGCTATGCATCACTTCATGAGGACGGCAGCGTCGTTCCGGACCAAAAGCAGCCAAACGGCTGGACGGTCAAGGAGACCTTCCAGCTTGAAAAACAGCCTGACGGGACATATGCCATCAAAAATACGGCAAACGGCAAATACATCACCGCCAAAAAGGACGGGACATTAACAGCCTCGGCTGATACGCCGCTGACAGCGGCGGAAAAATTCGCAAAAACCGTTGTCAAAAGCGCCGTCGAAGAAGCAGCGGCACTGGCAAAATCGGCGGACAAAACAATTGTTTTTGTCGGAAACAACCCTTATATCAACGGCCGGGAAACACAGGACCGCAAAGATATCACCCTTCCTCCCGCACAAGAGGAGCTGATAAAAGCTGTCACAAAAGCCAATCCGAACACAGCGCTGGTCGTTACAAGCAGCTATCCGTTCGCCTTGAACTGGGCTGACAGACATGTACCCAGCATTTTGTATTCCGCTCATGGCGGACAGGAAGCCGGCCGTGCGCTGGCTGATATCCTTTTCGGCGATAAAGCGCCGGGCGGACGATTGACGCAGACGTGGCACGCATCCATCCATGAGCTTCCTGATATGATGGATTACGACATCATCAAAGGGAAAAGAACATACAAATATTTTGAAGATCGGCCGCTTTATCCGTTCGGCCACGGTTTGTCCTATACATCGTTTCGCTATCACGGTTTGACAGTCCCCTTCAAAAGCCTGAAAAAAGGCGGATCTGTCACGGTTCGCTTCAAGGTCACGAACACAGGCGCGAGAACAGGCGATGAGGTCGTCCAACTCTATACCTCGCCGGAATTCAACACAAGGGTGAAGCAGCCGAAGAAGGATCTGAAGGGGTTCCAGCGCATCACGCTTTCACCGAAAGAAACGAAAACCGTCACATTTAAACTGAAACAGACAGACCTCGCCTTTTGGGACGTCACGAGAGAAAGATTCGCCGTCGAAAAAGGCCCCTACAGCATCAAGATCGGCAGTTCCTCAGAGGATATCCGCCTGGTGAAACGAATTCCGGCAGACGGAGAAACCATTCCCAAACGAAATATGAGCAAAAAAACGAAGGCCGAAAACTACGATGATTATAAAGGCGTTCGGATCACTGAAGAATCCAAACACGGCGGAGACGCGGTAAAAACGGATACAGAAGACGCCTGGATTGCCTTCCATCTGGCCAGCTTTCAAGGCGAAAAACGGTTTGAAGCAGCGGTATCAAGCAGCGGTGGCGGAGAAATCGGCATTTATTTGGATCACCCTGTAAAAGGAAAAAAAATCGGTTCACTAAACGTGCCGGATACTTCAGGACTGCAAAACTGGAAAACAATCAAAACTTCGCTCCCAAAAACGACAGGCACCCATCGCGTTTATTTCGTGTTCAAAGGAAAAATAGCGCTCGATACGTTTCAATTCCGCCGGTAATCTGAAGAAAAAGAAAAATTTACAAAGCCATGCAGCGTGTTCTGCATGGCTTTGGCCATTTATTAAGAAATTTTTGAACTTTACAAGTCAAAGGATATGTATTAAAATTCAACCAAAAGTTGCACTAGGTAAAAAAAATGTCTCAAGGCAACAAAAAAGTTGCCAAGCTAAAAATATTGTATAAGGGTTAATTTCATATAGACATAGAAAGGGGTTCATGACAGCTATGAAACAAGCATTGACCGTTAAAGATTTATATGTTTCATATCATGGCAGCGAGGCGCTCCATGATATCAATTTCTCCATTGACCAAGGGAAAATGGCCGGGATCATCGGGCCAAACGGCGCCGGCAAATCGACGCTATTAAAAGCGATCCTTGAATTGATCCCAAAAGATAAAGGCGAGGTCCGCCTGCTTGAAAGACCTTTGAAGGAGATTCGCAGAAAAATCGCGTACGTTCCCCAGCGGAATGACATGGATTGGACATTTCCGATCAATGTTCTCGATACCGTCCTGCTTGGAACATATCCTGAGCTGGGGCCTATCCGCCGCCCGAAAAAAAGCCATAAAGACTGGGCGCACCATTGCCTTGAAAAAGTCGGAATGGCCGCTTTCTCCAAGCGCCAGATCGGCGAGCTGTCGGGCGGACAGCAGCAGCGCGTATTTCTTGCCAGGGCGCTCGCCCAAAAAGCTGAGCTGTTCTGCCTTGATGAACCATTCGTCGGAATCGATGTCACCAGTGAAGAGATGATTGTCGGGATATTGCAGGAATTGCGTGATGAAGGCAAAACCGTACTCGTGGTGCATCACGATCTGAGCAAAGCGGACAGCTACTTCAATGAACTGATCCTGCTGAATAAAAAGCTGATTCAAAAAGGCCCCGTCTCCGAAATCCTCGAGCCGGACGTAATGATGAAAGCCTATGAATCTCAGCTTTCATTTCTGCAAACGAAACGGGGGGCAATCTGATGGAATTTATCAATGGACTGATGGAATATTCCTTTTTGCAAAAATCATTGTTTACATCAATTATGGTCGGCATCATTTGCGGAGTAATCGGCTGCTTCATCATTTTACGGGGAATGGCGCTCATGGGCGACGCTATCTCCCATGCCGTCCTGCCGGGGGTCGCCATTTCTTATATGCTGGGCGTCAACTTTTTCTTCGGAGCCGTTTTCACCGGCGTACTGACCGCGCTCGGAATCGGCTATGTCAGCCAAAACAGCCGGATAAAAAACGATTCGGCCATCGGCATCGTGTTTACCGCCTTTTTCGCGGTCGGCATCATTTTGATCACGCTTGTGAAAAGCTCAAGCGATCTGTACCACATTTTATTCGGCAATGTACTCGCCGTCCGTTCATCAGATATGTGGATCACGCTTGTCATCGGCATCCTCATCCTGACAGCCGTCTTTCTGTTTTATAAAGAGCTGCTGATCACTTCGTTCGACCCGACGATGGCCGCCGTCTACGGTTTGCCGAACCGGCTGATCCATTACTTTTTAATGACGCTTTTGACAATGGTGACGGTCGCATCGCTTCAAACCGTCGGCATCATCCTCGTCGTCGCGATGCTGATCACGCCTGCCGCCACCGCATACTTATTGACGGACCGGCTGTGGGTGATGATCTATATGGCCGCTTTCTTCGGCGCTTTGTCGGCAGTCATCGGCCTGGGGCTGAGCTACACGTACAATCTCGCATCTGGGGCGGCGATTGTTCTTACCGCTACGATCCTGTTCGGTCTGGCCTTTATGTTTTCACCGAAACAAGGTGTGCTCTGGAGATCATTGAGATCAAGACGGAAAAGAGCAGCACTTCAATAAAAATAGAGGGGGAAATCAAATGAAACGGTTCGTCAAACAAAAATTCGCGCTTCTGGCGGCTGTGATGCTGTTTCTCGCCGCCGGCTGTTCAGCGAAAAGCAGCAGTGAAGAAAACGGAAAATTGAAAGTTGTGACCACGTATTCGATCCTTTATGACATCGTCAAAAACGTCGGGGGCGATCACATTGATTTGTACAGCATCGTCCCTGTCGGCACAGATCCTCATGAATACGACCCGCTGCCAAAGGACGTCCAAAAAACGACGGATGCCGATATCGTCTTTTATAACGGGCTGAATCTTGAGACAGGCAACGGCTGGTTTACCAAGCTGCTTGAAACGGCCGAAAAAGCCGGAGATGATGCCCCGGTTTATAAGCTGAGCGAAGGTGTGAAAGCGAAGCACCTCACATCGAAAGGAAAAGAAACAGAAGAAGATCCCCATGCATGGCTCGACATTCAAAACGGGATTCAATATGCTAAAAATGCACGGGACGCGCTGATCAAAAAAGATCCCGATCATAAAAAAGACTACGAAAAAAACGCGGCGGCCTATATTGAAAAGCTGGAAAAGCTTCATGTCGAAGCGGTGGACCGCTTTAATGACATCCCGAAAGACCGCCGCATCCTCGTGACAAGCGAAGGCGCCTTTAAATATTTTGCGGCGGCATACGGTGTAGACGCCCAATATATTTGGGAGATTAATACCGAAAATGAAGGCACCCCCGGGCAGATGAAAAAGATCGTCGACACGGTGAAGAAAAAGAAAGTTCCGGCATTATTCGTAGAGACAAGCGTTGATCCGCGAAGTATGGAAAGCCTGTCAGCCGAAACCGGCGTGCCGATCAAAGGAAAAGTATTTACCGATTCGATCGGCAAGCCGGGTGAAGCCGGAGAATCCTATTATCAGATGATGAAAGAAAATCTTGACCGCATCCATCAGGGACTCGCGGAATAAATGGCAAACGGCTGTGGCTGTATATGGATCTGCAGCCGTTTGTCAGGTTTGCCCGATTTTCGCGAAGGGTACTGTGTACAGAAAGCGCGGAAAAAGGAGTGTTTACTGTGGAAAACGTATCATATGATGAGTGCATCAAAGCCTGTCAGGAGTGTCTTCAGCTTTGCAACGAGTGCTTTGACAAATGCCTAATGGAAGAAGACGCCTCCATGATGGCCGAATGCATCCGCTTGGACAGAGAATGCGCCGACATATGCCATGCCGCCGTCCAGGCAATGACACGGAACAGCCCGTATGCTGAAGATATTTGCTTGTTGTGTGCAAAGGTTTGTGAAGCATGCGGAAACGAGTGCAGCTTCCATAAGCATAGCCATTGCCAGGTATGCGCTGAAAGCTGTTTCAGATGTGCCGAGGCCTGCAGAAACATGGCTTCTTAATGAAAGAACATCCGGCGTGTCCAAACATTTGGGCATGAAGCCGGTTTTTTTATTTCTCTCCCCCTGCGATTTTTAGTCTTCTCCCCCTGTCAAACTGATACAATATGACTATAAAAGGGGGTTTTCCATATGAAAGACAGCTTGTTCCAAATGACTTCCGACACATATCAGACACTCAGCGACTCCGAACGCCATTTGCTGGAGTATATTTATCAGCACCTGGACCTGATCTCAACCCAGTCGATCGTGAAACTAAGCGAAAATGCCAATGTTTCAACAGCTACGATTGTCAGGCTGATGAAAAAGCTCGGCTATGACGGCTACACTTCCTTTAAATATGCATTGAAAGAGAGCCATCAGCTCGGACATACTCCCCTCATGGATGATATCGACAGCCAGATCAAACAGGCCATATTGAAAAACGAACGGGAAGTCCTTGATACGATCAAAATGCTTGATATCGGCCTGATTGAAGACGCCATACAGAAAATCAACAATGCCGCAAAAATTTATATTTTTGCAAGAGGCTTATCTGAAATGATCGGTACGGAAATGACGATCAAGCTCCAGCTGCTCGGAAAAAACTGCGAAATGCACAGCGATCCGAACATTATCAGAGGCAAATCGAAAACACTGACAAAACAGGATCTAGGCCTGTTTATCTCACTGAACGGGGAAACGGAAGAACTGGTCGAGGCCGCAACCAATTTCAAATTGCAGGCGATTTCCTCGATTACGTTGACGACAAGAATTGACTCCAGGCTCGCAAAACTGTCTGAGATCGTGCTGGTCGGTTTCAAAGGAGAACAGTCTTTTTTTCCGGATTACGAAGTCCGCTCACGCCTGCCCCTGCAAGTCCTCTCCCGCATTATGCTCGATTCATACGTGATTCGCACCTCGCATGAAACATCTGGTTGAAAACCTTTACACAACCTGTAAACATCCCTCCTTTGATCTGTGACATAATGTCTGTGAAGTCATAGATAAAGGGGGGAAACAACATGATCTATACATGCACGATGAATACCGCCATCGACCTGTTTGTGGAAACCGGTGATTTGCTTCCCGATATTGTCAACCGCACGACAGATGAAGATTACCAGCCTAACGGAAAAGGCGTCAATATTTCCTTTATGCTGAAGCGCCTCGGCCTCGACAATACGGCGCTCGGATTTACAGGGGGGTTTACAGGGCGCTTTATTGAAGATGAGCTGAAAAAAGAAAACATCGCAACCGATTTTGTAAAGGTTGACGGAATTTCCCGGATTAATATTTTTATCAACGCACACCGTGAATTCAAAATTGTCAACAAAGGACCGCTCATATCAGAAGAGCGGACACAGGAATTGATCCATAAAATTCGCGAGATTCCGCGGGGACGCATTTTATTTGTTTCCGGCAGCCTTCCAAAAGGCGTTCAGGAAGACATTTACCCGGCTTTGGCCAGTATTGCCGCCAAACGGGACTTAAAGCTGATTTTAGATATCAGCTCGCCCGCACTTCTCGACTGCCTTCCATACCGCCCTTACCTGATCAAACCGAATGAACAGGAACTGGCCGCATTTTTCAATATGAAGAAAGCGCTGTCAGAGGAGGAAATCGTCTATTACGGCCGGGAGCTTTTAGAGCGGGGGGCTGAACGGGTGCTCGTCACCCGCGGAAAGGACGGTGCGGTATATTTTGACCGCAATCAGACATTAAAGGTGACATCAGCCAAAGGCAGAGTCGTCAACACCGCGTGTGCGGGTGATGCCATGCTCGCGGTGTTCATCGGCAAACAGAAGCTCGGCATTCCTCTTGAAGACGCATTAAAGCAGGCGTCGGCCGCAGGAGCGCTGACGGCCTTTTCAAAAGGGCTCTGCGATTTGTCCAGACTCGATGATATCCTGCCGCAAATTCGGATCACTCATTTATAAAAAAGGGGGTTTTAACATGGCAAACATCAAAATCATTGCCGCGACCGGCTGTCCGACCGGAATCGCCCATACGTTTATGGCTGAAGAAGCTTTAAAACAAGCCGCAGCAAAGCTGGGCGTCGACATCAAAGTGGAAACCCACGGCCAGGTCGGCGTGCAAAACGAACTGTCGGCTGAGGACATTAAGCAGGCTGACGGGGTGATTATTGCGGCGGACAAGGATGTGGGCGCCGACCGTTTTATAGGCAAGCCTGTTCTTGACGTTCCCGTCGCCCGCGGAATTCGGGATGCGGAAGCACTGATTCAGACGCTGATCAATAAAAAAGCACCGATTTACGGCAAAAAGACAGCCGAAAAAACAGCGGAAGAAACAGACATCATCGAATCCGGGTCGGCCGGCCGGAAAATTTATAAACACCTGATGAACGGCGTCTCCCACATGCTTCCGTTCGTCGTCGGCGGAGGAGTGTTGATCGCGATCTCGTTTTTATTCGGCATTCATTCCGCTGATCCGAAACATCCAAGCTATAACGCGTTTGCCGAATTGCTAAACAAAACCGGCGCGTTCGGCTTCCAGCTGATGGTTCCGATCCTTTCGGCATATATCGCCGATTCAATGGCCAAACGCCCGGGCCTGATTGTCGGGTTTATCGGCGGAATGATCGCCAGTACGGGCGGAGCCGGCTTTTTAGGCGGAATTGTCTCCGGATTTTTAGCCGGGCTGATCATTTACGGCCTATCTTATGTACTGAAAAAAATGCCGCAGTCGCTTGAAGGATTAAAAGCGATCTTCCTTTATCCCGTCCTCGGCATCTTTCTGATCGGAGCCGTCATGTTCGTATTAGTGGAACCGATGACAGCGATCAATGAAGGCATGAAGCACTTTTTGGCCGACTTTCAAGGAGCGAGTCCCGTCATTCTCGGCCTCATCATCGGATGTATGAGCGCCTTCGACATGGGCGGACCAGTCAATAAAGCGGCATATGTCACGGGAACCGCGCTGCTTGCCGAAGGGAACCAGTATTTCATGGCCGGCGTCTCTGCCGCATGCATCACCCCGCCGCTCGTCATTGCATTTGCCACTTTGTTTTTCCGAAAATACTTCAGCCAGCAGGACCGGAATGCCGGGCTCGTCAATTTCATTCTCGGCGCCACTCACATCACAGAAGGCGCCATCCCGTTCGCCGCCAAAAAACCGATCCCTGTCATCCCGATTTTGATGATCGGTTCATCAGTATCAGCCATTTTAACGTATTCGTTCGGCGTTCAGGTGCCGGCCCCGCACGGCGGTTTCCTTGTCCTCCCAGTCGTCAACGGAGCATTTCAATGGGTCGTGTCGATTTTAATCGGTTCGCTCATCGGCGCTTTCTTGTACGGCTTATACCAAAAACGGGCATATGAAAAAATTGAGAAAGGCTGATCATTATGAGCACAACGATATTTGTAAAAAAAGAGCATATCTGCCTTCACGAAGAATTGTCATCGCAAGCTGAGGTCTTTGACAGACTGGCCGAAATCGCCTATGACTCTGGAATCGCAGCATCAAAGGAAGCGGTCGTAAACGGTTTGGCAAAAAGAGAAACGGAAAGCACGACCGGCTTTATCGACGGATTTGCCATCCCTCATACAAAGCTTGAGGACATAAAAGAAGCGGCCGTATTGATAATGAAAAACAAAACAGGTATTGAATGGAACGCTCTTGATCAGACACCGGTCACGTTCATCATTGCTTTATTTATACCTGATGCCGAGGCAAACAGCACGCATTTGCAACTGCTATCATCCCTGTCGCGCATGCTCGTTCATGACGATGTGAGACGGCAGCTGCTTGAGGCGGAAAGCCCTGAAGCCATTCAGCACACCATCTCAGCCTATATATCTTAATTCTTATGAAAGAAGGAATCGGAATGCTGACAAATACAAAAAAAATGCTGCTGGACGCGCAGGCAAACGGCTATGCGGTGCCAGCCTTCAACATTCACAATCTCGAAACCGTGCAGGCCGTGACCGAAACGGCGGAAGCTCTTAGGTCGCCCGTGATTCTTGCGGCGACCCCGGGAACATTCAGCTATGCCGGCCGCGACTACATCCAGGCGATCACAGAGACGGCTGCGGCG
Organism: Bacillus sp. KICET-3; assembly: GCF_033261025.1. Lineage (NCBI taxonomy): Bacteria > Bacillati > Bacillota > Bacilli > Caryophanales > Bacillaceae > Bacillus > Bacillus sp. KICET-3. The sequence goes on from NZ_CP137345.1 coordinate 3,845,772, forward strand.
CGCTGCACGGTACCGGTCGCCCTTCATCTTGACCATCATGAGCACATCGATGATATTCGCGAATCATTGACATTGGGAACGAAATCCGTGATGATCGATGCGTCCCATCATCCATTCGCAGAAAATATCGCAATGACGAAAAAAGTCGTTCAGTATGCCCGGCAGAAAGACGCCACTGTTGAAGCGGAGCTCGGACGGCTTGGCGGACAGGAAGATGATCTTGTCGTGGATCAGGCTGATGCATATTACACTGATCCGGATGCGGCCAAGGAGTTTGTCGACAAAACCGGCATCGACTCATTGGCCGTTGCGATCGGCACGGCTCACGGCCTTTATTCTTCAGAGCCGAAAATCGATTTTGACCGGCTGGCCGAGATACAAAAACGCGTCTCGATCCCGCTGGTCCTGCACGGCGCATCAGGGATTCCCGAACAAGACGTCAGAAGGTGCATCAAACTGGGCTGCGCAAAGGTGAACATCGCGACAGAATTAAAAATTCCTTTTTCCGATAAGCTGCGCCATTATCTAAACGATCATCCCGAAGCGAGCGATCCGAGAAAATACATGGCTCCCGCCAAAGAAGCGATGAAAAAAATCGTCGAAGAAAAAATTTATATGTGTATGAGCAACGGAAGATATTAAACAGCAAAAGCCGGATGCCTCCTTTTGAAGGGCATCCGGCTTTCCGCCTGGAATACGAATCCATCTCCGCCGCAGGGCCGGCCGGGCGGATCGAACCACAGCCGGAAAATTACGATCCCGCTTCATCAGTCACAGATCGGCGCTGTTCCGTCTGTAAATCAATGCCATTCAGCCATCTTGAAACAGAAGGATTATGATGCGTGCATCTTCCATTCTGTTTCAAGATGTTTTCCGCTTTCAAAAAAATGAAAAGGATCCCTGGAAAACAAACCGGGGATCCTTTCCTCACATTATTCTGACTGATGGCTCGGATGCTGTTCATCCGGAGTGGAATTCTGGCCGGAAAAAATGCTGTACACGCCAATTACGAGTCCCACATAAACAACCGCCGAAACCGTCCAAATCAGCACTTTTCTGTTTTTCAAGACGGATTCCTCCAATCCAGTTTCACCTTTTGCAGCCTGAGCGCATTCAGAACGACCGATACCGAGCTGAACGCCATGGCGGCGCCGGCGAGCCACGGGGCTAAAAAGCCGAGGGCGGCGAATGGAATGCCGACACTGTTGTACGCGAACGCCCAGAACAGATTTTGTTTAATGTTTTTGATCGTGAGCTTGCTCATGGAGATCGCATCGGCGATGCTGTTTAAATCTCCGCGGATCAGGGTAATATCGGCGGCTTCCATAGCAACGTCGGCCCCTGTTCCGATGGCCATACCCGTGTCTGCCGCTGCTAAAGCCGGAGCATCATTGATGCCGTCGCCGACCATGGCGACTTTTTTTCCTTGCGCTTGAAGCTTTCTGATTTCTTCCGCTTTTCCTTCAGGCAGCACTTCGGCTACCACCCGCTCGATTCCCGCTTCGGCAGCGATCGCTTCTGCCGTCCGCCGGTTGTCTCCGGTAATCATGACGACGTCAAGCCCCATATCCTTGAGCCTTTCAACCGCCGCTTTCGACGTATCCTTGATCGTATCGGCCACGGCAATTAATCCCGCAAACCGGCCGTCAATTGCTGCAAGCATCGCCGTTTTCCCTTGTTTCTCAAGCTTCTCCATATTGCCAAGTACGTGGGAAATATCGATCCCGTGCTGTTCCAAAAGCCGTCTCGTACCAATCAAAACCTGCTTCTCATCAACAGCGGCTTCAATACCGTATCCGGGTATCGCTTCAAAGCGGCTCGGATCGTCCGGATCGATTCCTCTCTGCCTGATGCCTTCAACGATCGCTTCGGCAAGCGGATGCTCGGAATTTTTTTCCGCCGATCCGGCCAATGTGAGGAATTCCGTTTCATTCAGCCATGATTCGGGGCGTACATCTGTGAGCTGCGGCTTTCCGTTTGTGACTGTCCCCGTTTTATCAAGAATCACCGTGTCTAAGCGGTGAGCGGTCTCTAAGTGCTCTCCGCCTTTAAACAAAATGCCGTATTCGGCCGCCCGTCCCGAACCCGCCATTATCGAAGTCGGCGTTGCAAGCCCGAGCGCGCACGGACATGCGATGACAAGAACGGCGATCAGCTTTTCGAGCGCTGCGCCGAAATCGCCGGGATTCACGGCCAAATACCAGGCCACGAACGTTATGATGGCGATCGCGACGACAATCGGGACAAAAACACCTGAAATGCGGTCAGCAAGCCGCTGAATCGGCGCCTTTGACCCTTGCGCCTCTTCCACCACTTTAATAATTTGCGCCAATGCCGTGTCTTTTCCTACTTTTTCAGCTCTGATTTTCAAAAATCCGTTTTTATTGACCGTAGCGCCGATTACTTGATCTCCGACCGTTTTGTCGACGGGGATGCTTTCACCGGTAATCATCGATTCGTCCAAGGCTGAACGGCCTTCAACAATCTCTCCGTCCGCCGGAATTTTTTCGCCGGGTTTGACGTGCATGATATCGCCGGCCAGCACCTGTTCAATCGGCACGGTCATTTCTTCGCCGTTTCTGACGACGGTCGCAGTCTTTGCCTGAAGTCCCATCAGCTTTTTGATCGCATCAGATGAGCGGCCTTTCGCTTTAGCCTCAAACAGCTTCCCTAAAATAATCAACGTCAGCAGGATGGCGCTTGTTTCATAATAGAGGCCTTCTGGATGTCCATTGGTTCCGAGGCTGGCAATACTTAAATAAAGGCTGTAAAAATAGGCCGCCGACGTTCCGAGTGCGACGAGCACATCCATATTGGCGCTTTTGTTCCGCAGCGCTTTGTAAGCGCCGACGTAGAATTGTCTGCCGACAATAAATTGCACCGGGGTGGCCAACGCCAATTGCACCCACGCATTCATCAGCATATCAGGCAGCCAGATAAATGACGTGAATCTGAAATGGCTGACCATCGCCCACAGCAGCGGAAAAGACAAAATGGCGGAAAATATGAATTTTCCCGTCTGGTTTTGGATGTCTTTTTCCCTCTGCTCTGCCGCGCCGCCTTCGCTCTTATCTTCTTTTAATGTCAGCTTGTAGCCGAGCTTTTCAACAGCTTCTTGCATGTCGTCCACAGATGCGGCGCCTGGAAAATACTCGGCTGTCACCGTCTCAAGGGCAAAATTGACAGGTGCGCTTTTGACACCGGGCAGTTTATTGAGCCGCTTTTCGATCCGGTTTGCACAAGCCGCGCATGTCATCCCTAAAATCGCAAATTCCGCTTTTTCGGCCGCCACGCGGTAACCGAGCGACTCCACCTTATCAGCCAGCTGCCCGACATCAACGCGCACCGGATCGTAGGTGACTTTCGATTTTTCCAGCGCCAGATTCACATTGGCATCTTCAACCCCGTCAAGACGTTTTAAGCCTTTTTCAATCCGGGCCGCACATGCGGCGCATGTCATGCCTGATATTTGAAGAGTGGCTTCTTTTTGTTCACCCATATCCTTCACTCCTTATATACCCCCCATAGGTATATATTCTCGCAGAAAAAACCGCGCCCTTACAGCGCGTATTTTTCCCTAGTGAGCGACATCATACCCTTGATCCTCGATGACATCGACGATCTCTTTCAGTGATACTTTGTCTGCATCAAATGAAACGTCAACCTTTCCGCTTCCCAAATCCACTTTGACGGATTCAACGCCGCTCAATTTCCCGACGTTCCCTTCAACGGCCTGAACGCAATGGTTGCAGGACATTCCTTTCACATCAAGCGTTTTTTGTTCCATATTGAAAGCCTCCCAAGGTTTGATGATATTGATCAATTTCATATTACCATACCCCTGTAGGGTATTTCAAGAAAACATTCTTCTCATTAGTTCTTTTATGATTTTGAAAAGCGTTTAAACACGCCCAGCAGCTCTTCAATCGCTTCTTCGCCTTTGCCGCTTTGAATGGCGTCGGCCACGCAATGATGGGTATGATTTTCCAGCAGACTGAACGCCACCTTTTGCATGGCGGCTTGAACTGCGGAAATTTGAACGAGTATATCGACGCAGTAACGGTCGTTTTCAATCATGTTCTGAATGCCCCTGACCTGTCCTTCAATTCTTTTTAACCGGTTTGTAATTTGCTCCTTTTCCTTTGAGCTTTTGGGGTTCAGCATATGTTCTTCATGATGTGCTGTCATTGGAACACCTCTCTTTCTTACATGGCGGTAATATCATTATAAAATGTAAACAGAATGATGTCTAAAAAAGATAACCCCGAGCAGATGGGGTCATCTTCTGTATTATTTCAGCGCTTTGAAAAATTCTCTCATGAATTCCGGAAGGTTGGACCAGTCATGCCCTGAGACAAGGTTTCCGTCAACATGCAGCTTTTCTTCAATATAGGTAGCGCCTGACGCTTCAACTTCAGGCTTGCACGCAATGTAAGCGGTCAGCTCGCGTCCTTTCAGATGTTCTCTCAGACTGGTGAAAATCAGGCTCGCATGACAAATGGCGCCGACCGGTTTATTTTCCTCAAAGAAATGGGCGACGATCTTTAATAATGAGTCATACATCCGAATGAATTCGGGAGCGCGTCCGCCCGGGATGATAAGGCCGTCGTATTCTGATGGATCAACCTCATCAAATGATGCGTGCGCCTCGATTAAATAGCCCGGTTTTTCGGTGTATGTATCCCAATCTAAGAAGTCATGAACGACCGTATGGAGCTTTTTCTTTTTCGGCGCCGCAATCGTCACCTCAAAGCCTTCTTCCAGACAACGGTAATAAGGGTAATACACTTCAAGCGCTTCAACTGCGTCACCCGTTACAATCAGTACCTTTTTCGCCATCCAAAACATCTCCCTTTTTTTAGTCTACCCTTTTATTGTATCCGATTCAGGCCTTCTTTTAAAACCAAGCGCTCGGAGCTCTTTTAGCCGACAATCGTCACCGCCTCCGTTTTTTCCTTCAATGCGGCCAGCGATTCTTCATCAATGCCTGAATCGGTAATCACCACGTGCCCGTCATGAAGCTGATCGATTTGCGAAAACGCCCGTTTTCCAAATTTGCTGCTGTCCGCCATAATAACCGTCTGATCGGCGATATCGATCATCCGCTTTTTCAGAAGGGCCTGCCATTCATTTGAATCGCTCAACCCCTTTGCAGGATCAACCCCTTTGCAGGAAAGGAAAGTTTTGTTCACATGGTACATCTCAAGGGAACGCTCCGCCAACGGGCCGACAAATGACATGGATTGCGGAAGCAGCATTCCTCCGGTGGAGATGACCGTGATTTTATCCTTTTTGCTAAGCTCCATCGCCACTCTGACCGAATTCGTAATGACGGTGAGGGGAATGTTTTCAAGCGTTTTTGCCATATACCACGCCGTCGTGCTGGCATCGAGAATGATGCGTTCTCCGCTTTCGACAAGCTTGACCGCTTCATAGGCAATCATCTTTTTTTCGAGGACATTCGTAATTTCGCGCTCCCGAAAGTGCACTTCCGCTTCTTCCGTTTGCACGCTGACTGCTCCTCCGTGGCTTCTTTTCAGCTTGTTTTCCTTTTCAAGCTTTTCCAAATCGCGCCTGATCGTTTCCTCTGTGACAGAAAATAGCTCGCTTAACTCTGTGACGCGTACGCTCGAGCGCAGATTGACTAGTTCGACGATTTTTTGGTGTCTTTCAGCTACAAGCATCCGTTTACTTCCTTCCTCTACGTAAAAATCACTGTTTCTTCCATCATAGCGCATAAGCGCTAAACCGGGAAATGTTTTTAATGTGTCCGGCCGGAAAGAGCGCCCAAAATATGCGCCTTAAAATGTTTGTACGCTTTATCCCAGGCCGGCGCATCTTCAGGCTCGTATGTTTGTTGAGAAAAGGATCTGCGAATGGCATGCCGCGCTTCCTGAACATCCCAAAACAAATCGAGCGCGAGAGCCTGAACCGCTATATTGCCGATTGCGCTCGCTTCAGAGGGGCCCGCCCATACCTTTCTCGCCAACACATTCGCTGTATATTGGCAAAGCAGTTCATTATGAATGCCTCCCCCAACCATATGAAGACCTTCATATTCCTTTCCTGTCATAGCTTCCATCCGTTCAAGCGCAAAGCGGTATGTCAGCGCGAGACTTTCCAGCACACAGCGGATGATCTCTCCAGGCGTTTCCGGGACGTTTTGATTGGTCTTTCGGCAGTAGCCCTGGATCGCCTCTGGCATATTGACGGGATTGAGAAACATGCCATCATCCGGGTCGATCAATGATGCAAACGCGTCCGCCCGCGCGGCCTGCTTCACAAGCTCCCCGCTCGTATACCGTTTTCCGTCTTTCTCCCAATCAGCCTGGCAGCGCTGGAAAATCCACAGTCCCATAATGTTTTTCAGAAAACGGAAGGTACCCCCGACACCGCCTTCATTTGTAAAATTCCAAGCAAGCGCCTGTTTGGTCATAAGAGGCGCTTCAAGCTCAGTCCCGATCAAAGACCAAGTTCCGCAAATCAAGTAAGCGAATTCTTTTGACTCAGCGGGAACACCGACAACAGCCGATGCCGTATCATGCTCTCCGACTGCGATGACAGGCGCCGCCGGAACACCCAATTCTTCACATACGGACGGCGACAGGCGCCCCGCTTCACTTCCGGGTGTTAGAATGTCTTTTGCGAAAATCGCGTCCGGCAGGCCAAGGCTGCTGATAAGCTCCCAATCCCAGCCGGAGGTTTTCGGGTTGAACAGCTGGGTTGTCGTGGCATTCGTAAATTCGCTTTTTTTCTCGCCTGTCAAAAAGTAGCGCAGCAAATCGGGAATCATTAACAGCGTCTCAGCCCGTTCCAAAAGAGGCGAATTTGCTTTTTTCAGCGCATAAAGCTGATAAATGGTATTGAAAGGCAGGAGCTGAATGCCCGTATGTGAAAATATCTTTTCCTTGCCGAGATCACTCAATACTTCTTCCATCATTCCGTCGGTATGAGGGTCCCGGTAATGATAAGGATTGCCCAAGAGCTCTCCGTTTCGATCGAGGAGGCCGAAATCGACCGCCCAGGAATCAATCCCGATGCAGCTGATTCGGCCGCAATCGTTTTTCGCCTTCAAGATGCCTTGCTTGATTTCATGAAAGAGGCGGAGAATATCCCAACATAGATGCTGTCCCGCCTGTACGGGCTGGTTTGGAAAGCGGTGGATTTCCTTCGCTTTGATCAGGCCGCCGTCAACATGCCCGCTAAAGGCTCTGCCGCTTCCCGCCCCCAAATCGAAAGCCAGGATCGTCACCAGCTTGCACCGCCTTTGCCGCGCGACAGGATTTTTTCGGCATATCCGCTTTCTTGATAAGCTTTCAGGGGTTCAGCCGGAACGTTCATCTCTTCGCGTACGGCATATAGAAGCGGTCTTACGTCGATTTCAAATGCTTCACGCACGGCCGCCTCACAAGCGAGCACATCTTGACGCTCCTGCGCTTTTTTGACGTCCTCATAATTGATGAGGAGCGCTTTGGCATAGTATGTCTGCACATCCAGTTGCATACCGAACGGTCGGAACCGATCAGGTTGGAACGGTATACGAGCTCATCTAACCCAGGCGTCAATGCTGCCGCTTGCTCATCAGACCACAAATATTTCACCATACGAACCACTCCGTTTGCTTTTGTTTATTTTTGAATATGCTTGTTTATAGAGTAGCATATCTTGTTTTTTGTAAGCGCTTTTTTGCAAATATCATTTTTAAATCTGCCTGAGAAACATATTCCACAGCCAAAAAAAGGTTGAAATTCCCCTCTTCATCTTTTAATATATAAATTCATGTTTTTTTAAGGAGGGATGATTCAATGAACAGAAAACACAATGTACCAGTCAAGCTGATCATTATAATGTTTATGATTTGCACGTTTTCCATCGGCTTTACGGAATACGTCGTCATGGGCATTTTAACTTCTATTTCAAAGGATCTCTCTGTACCGATTTCATCCACCGGACTGCTGGTTACGGCTTACGCAGGAAGCGTCTGTCTGACAGGGCCGATTGTGACGATCCTCTCGGTAAAGCTGCCGCGGAAGCCGGTATTGCTCGGGTTGATGGGGATCTTTGTTTTGGCCAATACGCTCAGTATATTCGCGCCAAACTTTACGGTTTTATTGATATCCAGAATTTTATCCGCATCCGTTCATGGAGCATTTTTTGCGACGACAATGGTATTCGTCAGTGAAATGGTGCCGCCTGAAAAAAGGGCCGCCGCTGCAGCCTCAATGAATGGCGGATTAACCATCGCTTTGATGCTCAGTGTTCCGTTCGGCTCTTATTTAGGAGACCTTTTCAGCTGGCGGACTGTCTTTTTAATAATCGCGATTCTCGGTCTCATCGGCTTCACCGGAATCGCCCTGACCGTGCCGCATAAAAAACCAAAAGTCGTTCCGAAACTGATCCATGAATGGAGTGTGTTTAAAAATAAACAAGTTCTCTATTCCTTTGCCATCACGATATTCGGCTACTCCGGCGTGTTTATCGCCTATACCTTCATTGAACCGATGCTGAGGCACTCAGCCGGTTTCGGGAGCCTCGGCATTACAGCTGCTCTTTTCGCATATGGCTTCGGCGGTGTCGTCGGCAATTTTTATGCAGGAAAAGTGCCGTTCCATCTGCTGACCCGCTCAATGATCGGGGTGATGATCACGTTGATGTGCATTCTTGCCGTCTTTCCGCTTGCAGCCGGACATCCGGCAGGCGCCATTATGATGACCTTTTTATTCGGAGCGGGCGCGTTCGGAACAGTCCCGCTCTTACAAACCAAAGTCGTCGCCGGATCTGAGCACGGAACAACGATTGCGACTTCGGTCAGCATTGCCGCTTTCAACCTGGCCAACGCGCTTGGCGCTTGGATCGGAGGCATTATTCTCAATGCGTCCAAATCGTACACCTATCTCGCCACAGGCGGCGCGCTGATGACCACCCTCGGACTGATGCTGACGATGTTCGCTTATGCATCAGAGAAACGGCAAGTGAAAGAAGTTTGGGAATAGCGTTCAAATCAAAAAGCTCCACATTCGGATCATGTGGAGCTTTTTTTTATCACATCATTTTCATGGATAACGGTCCTGTCCTCTCCTCTAAAAACATAGGCAGGCTTTGTTCCGATGACCTGTATCCCGGTGTCTTCAACCAAAATGGCTGTTTCTTCAGGCAATGATATCACCGGCGTGTCATATTGTTTCATAAATGCTTTGATCAGCGGGTCATCTTCATGATGGTAGTGGCACCAAATCGAATACTCGTCCGTAAGGCCCAAACCGTTAACATCTCTTATTCCCGCATCGTTATCATCCATATGCGAACAGGTCATGATATTTTTCCCGAATATGATAGCGCCCGCACTTCCGCCGTAGATGATTCCCCCTTGTTCCACATAGTCTTTTAAAATATCGATAAAACGGGTGTCAGTCACGTGTTTCAACAGACGAAATGTATTTCCGCCGCCGATGTATACAGCCGAAAACTCCTTCAAATCCCGGATGCTCTTGCCTTTAAGATTCGTCCACATGATGATGTCGTGTAAGCCTAACGGCTGGAAGACGCCCTGTATCCACCGAAAACAATCTGGAAAACGGGAGGCATCCATCGCAGCGGGAATATACAGTAAAGGCTTCTCTTTATCGATTTCCTCTGCAAAACGCTGATCTATTGTACGAGTCTGTTCCCTATCTCCGCCTCCGGAAAGAAACAATTTCCGCATAATACCACCTCATTTCACCAGCTTATGACGAACGGACAGTTTTTTTGCTTTGTTTGTGTATACCTTTTGAGCCGCTTTTTTTCCCGATCACCATCTGCATCACCAGGACAACGGCCCCATACAGCACTCCAAAACAGCAAAAAACGAAAACCGAAGGCAGCCTTTCCAGGAAAAATGCCGATATCATCGGGCCGCAGGCCATTCCAGTATATCTGATAAAGTTAAACATCCCTAACGCACTGCCCCTGCTCTCCTCAAATTCGTTTGCCATCATCGTGGAGAACAGAGGCGGGATAAGCCCCATCGTCATGCCGAACAGGATCAAAGCGATCGACATAAAAAACAGCGATGTTGAATGGGTGAAGCTAAAAAAGACAATGCTGCCGGCTGACGTGAGGTTGCCCCACAAAAACAGGTGTCTGAGCGCTACCTTCTTTTGTATCCATTTAAACACAATGCTCCCGGCAATCGTACTGACCGCGATCGGCAAATAAAGCAAACCGACAATGTTCAAATCAAGATGATAGCTGTCCGTTAATAAAATCGGCAAATAAACGACAACGGAAAAATAAACGAGAAAAATGAGAAAGCCTAGTATTAACACTGCGTTTCCCGACCTGTTTGTAAAGATGGCCTTGTAGTGGGCTACTAGTTTCCCTGCGTTCAAATTTGCTTTCTCCCTTCTTTCTTCGCGGGGAAAGTAGAGCGCATTTGCCAAAAGCAATATGACGGAAAGCCCGGTCAGAAGCCAAAAAATGCCCGGGTAATTGTAGCGTTCACCGATAAAACCGCCAAGTATCGGCGCCGCTGCCGGAGCTACGGAAAGCAGCATTTGATAAGTCCCCATCGCACTGCCCCGCTTCGTTCCTTCAAATAAGCCGCCGATTGTCGTTGCTGCAATAAGAGGCAGCGCTGCTGTTCCCACCGCTTGAAGCACTCTGAACATCAGAAACAGCGTGAAATCCTGAGAGGCGGCGCAGCCGATGCTGGCGATGACGGTTAAGCCGATGCTTGCCAGCATCACAAACCTCGCGCCTTTAACATCAACAATCGAGCCCAAAATAATCTGCATCACCGCCGTAATAAAAATAAAGATGGAAACTGACAGATTCACCATCGAAACCGAAACATGAAACGAATCTCTGATTAAAGGAATAATCGGTGAATAAACATTTTGATTTAACGATGCAAAAAATGCACTGATACACACTAAGTACAAAATGAATGAAGAACTTGATTTCAAGGGCTTCAATTTAAAAACGCCTGCCTTTATTTGATTGAATCTGCGGGCTGAAAAAATCCGCGGCGGCGTGACGCATGGCCCGCTCTGAAACGCCGCCATCGTCCGGTCGATGTCCAACCATCACATATGCTTAGACCATTCGCCTAAAAACCGGATAACGGTCTCCAGCTCCGCTTCTGAAAATTGTTCAAACAATGCGATATAGCGTTTTTTTGCAATCTCATGCATGCGGTCATGGACCGCTGCCAGTTTTTCGCCTTCCTCTGTCAGCGTATAATACAATTCTTTGTTGTTGTTCGGCTTTTTGCGGGACTCGATCATACCGTGCTTCAGCAAAACGGTTGTCGCTTTTGTGATCGCCGCTTTGGAAACGTGCAGCTTTTCGGCAAGATAAGCGTTGTTGACCAAGGATTGGCCGTCATTGATTAAAGAAACGATGTGCAGTTGTGTGATCGTCCAATGCTGAGGCAGGTTTTCTTCGCCTTTTAAAGCTTCCTTCGCGAGTTCCTGCTGTACATGCTGCGTCCGCTTTTCCCGATTGAGGATAAAATCCTGAACGGCTTGAAATGCCTGTTCATAAATGCTGTTTTCCACTTTATTCATCCCTTTCTATTTTTGTTAACCAGTTAACTAAAATATAGTTTACCAGTTAACAATAATATTAGCAAGGAAAAAAGCATATTCCACGGGATGATGACCGCAAAATATGCTTTTAGAGATTTAATGATAAAACTGTTTTTCCACCCGGAAAGCGGTTTGAGATCCTGTTAGTGATAGCCCAATGGTTTGCCAAAGGCAAGCCCCGCTATATACATGTGAGCCGCATTGTACAGGCTCCTCTCTCTTCCATGTTCCGCAAGGACGGCCGGAATGATTACCGATTTCCCAGGCTCTGCTTCTTCTCTTCCACGAATCGGTCAACGGCTTCTAAAGCACGCCGCACTCCGCCTGAGTGTTGAAAACTGTCCTTAATCTTCCGAATACCTTGCAAATAGGCTGCATTTTCCACAGCTTCATTTACAGCTTCCTTCAATGTATCAGCGTTCACATCGTCCTCTGATAGTGTGTAGCCTGCCCCAAGCTCGGCTAGACGTGCGGCGACAACAGGCTGATCTTTATCATGCGGAATCACGACAAGCGGGACTTCGTAATGAATCGCTTCATTCACACTGTTCATTCCGCCATGAGTGATAAAGACGTCGGCTTGCTGCAGTACCTCTAATTGGGGTACATAAGAAGAAATGATAAAATGGCCGGGCGCCTCTTTCAGCCGGCTTTGATCAGCCCTTTCTCCGGCGGCGATGACAACCTTCCCTTGAAAATCGGAGAATGCATCAATACACGTATTGAAAAAGGCTTCTTTGTTGTCGAGAACAGTCCCCATTGAAATATAAAGGACCCGTTCTCCGCGGAGAGTTTCCACCTGAAAGCCGCGGCGCGAATCTTTCCGCTCCGGAAAGCTCGGACCGATAAAAACATACTCATCACCGTACTGACCGCTGTCAGGCTGAAAATAACGGCTTGTATACACGATATTCAATTCGCCGTCATTTCTCATAAATTGCGCCGGGCTGTCCACTACTACGCCAAATTGGTCCTCAATCTCGCGTATCAGACGTTCAACCTCCGGATTTCCTTGAGCCGCTTTGATCGGACCGTGTTTTTTCATAAACTCTTCAGAAAACAAAAATGACGAGGATGAGGAGATTCCCGGAATCCCTAAATAATCCCGCGCAAGCTTTCCAGCGCCGAACGTATCATAATAAACAAAATCAAATTCGATCTGTTCAGCCAATTCTTTGACGATCGACAACGTATCTTTAGCAATCTGAATCATGATTTTCAGCACCGAATCCACGCCTTTAAGCTGCTTCATGAAATCGGGCTGAAGATGGACATGGACGCCGAGCGCTTCAAGCCTTTCTTTAAACTTCTCGGTCGTAACGTAGTGAACATTGTCCCCTCTTTCAGCGAAAGCCTTCGCGATACCAAGGGTAGGATTGACATGGCCTTCGGCCGGAACATTGATCATCAAAATATTCGCCATCATTTCACACTCCTTTATTCTAAAAATTCTACATGTAAAAAACGGTAAAAGTCCACTAACTAAAGTCTGAACTCATGGGGGAATTTAGCAGGAATTGAAAGCCTTAAGGTTTGTTCATCAAGGTAAACAGGGTACAATAAATACGTACAGCAATACATAGAAAACATACGGGAGGAGAATGAAGTTGGACAGAATTCGCACGGGGTTATTGGGCTACGGGCTGTCAGGTTCAGTTTTTCATGCCCCTTTATTATCGGTCTTAGAAGAATTCGACATCAAAAAAGTGATGACTTCGAGAAAAGAGCAGGTAAATAGTGAAATTCCGGAAGCGGAAGCGGTCAGCTCAATTGAAGACATCACAGGCGACCCGAACATTGATCTGGTGATTGTCACGATGCCGAGCGGCCTTCATTTTGAAGCGGCTAAAGAATGCCTTCTCGCCGGAAAGCACGTCGTCTTGGAAAAACCGATGACAGCGACGGCTGAAGAAGCGGAAGAGCTGATTCATTTGGCCACAGAAAAAGGCGTACTTCTCAGTGTATATCACAACAGGCGATGGGATAACGACTTTTTGACGATCAAACAGCTGATCAGCGAAGGCCGGCTCGGAGACATCAATACATTCCACGCCTCCTATGACCGCTATCGGCCAAATGTCAGACAGCGCTGGAGAGAGCAAAAAGGACCGGGGTCCGGAGCGCTATATGATTTGGGGTCACACCTGATTGATCAGGTTCTCCATCTATTCGGCATGCCTGAAGCCGTTACCGCTCAAGTGGCAGCTCAAAGGGACGGTGCAGAAACAGATGATTATTTCCACATCGTACTCCACTACGGCAAACTGCAGGCGATTCTCCATTCGGGTTCGATCGTCCCGGCAAACGGACCGCGCTACCAGGTTCACGGCCAAAAAGGAAGCTTTATCAAATACGGCATTGACAGCCAGGAAGATGCGCTCAGAGCGGGGCAAAAACCAAGCGGCGAATCGTGGGGAGCCGATCTTCCGGAGCACTACGGGGAGTTGACCGTTGTCGAAGGGGAAGAGGTCAAAACAGAAACCGTGAAAACGCTGCCAGGTTCTTATGTAACGTATTACCAAGAGCTCGCTGCAAGTATCCTCAAAGGCGGCAAACTGCCCGTCACAGCCGAGGAAGGCCTTGCCGTCATCCGGATTATCGAAGCGGCCAGGGAAAGCAGCGAATTGAAAAAGACCGTTTTGCTCAATAAATAATCAAAGCCGCGGGCGCCTTCCCGCGGCTCTTTTAAAATGTCCGGCCCAATTCTTTCGCGCGGGCGATCGCATTCTTTTTGATTTCTTCTGCTTTATCAGGCTCTGCATTATGGCCTTCAATAAACAGGCCTTCAAACGACGGAACACCGAAAAACTGCATCATGATGCTGATATAGCGGTGGCCCATTTCCAGCTCGGCAGCGGGCCCTTCCGAATAATAGCCGCCCCGCGCCTGAATATGAAGCGCTTTTTTATCGGTCAACAGGCCGATTGGGCCCTGTTCCGTGTATTTAAAGGTCTTGCCCGCAACAGCGACCGAATCAAAATAAGCTTTCATCACAGGAGGAAAAGAGAAATTCCACAGAGGTGTGACAAATACATATTGATCAGCTTCCACGAATTGCTCGCTCAGCTCATTCAGGCGGCCGACTTTGGCTTTTTCGCTTTCTGAAAGCTCTTCAAAGCCCTTTCCCGATTGAAGCTTCCCCCATCCGCTGAATACATCCGCATCGATCTGCGGAATGTTTTCGCGATAAAGGTCAAGGTGGATCACTTCATCATCAGGATGAGCTTCTTTGTACGATTCGATAAACGCTTTCCCCGCCGCCATACTGTATGATGTTTTTTCATCATGGGGATGCGCCGTAATATAAAGAGTTTTCGTCATGTCTGAAACCTGCCTTTTCTTTTATTGTTTGTTAGTATAAGAAAACAGCCGGCAAATATTCAGAAAAAAAAGGGATAAAAGAACGCTTCTTTTATCCCTTTGCAACCTGTTCTTCTTCATTCAGTTTTTCAAGCCTCTCGCGCACTTCCTCTTCTGTCAGGCCATGCTCTTTGACATACAGATTCCGAGGATGAACCCGGCATTCGTGCGTACAGCCCCGCAAATAGCGGTGCTCATTTTCTTCAGAACACAGAATCTGCTTGTTGCATTCCGGATTGGCGCAGTTGACATAGCGCTCGCAAGGCTCGCCTGTAAAGTAATCTTTTCCGACGATGACATGCTCTTTTTGGTTCACGGGAACGCTGATTCTTTCATCAAAGACATAGCATTGGCCGTCCCACAGCTCGCCCTGGACCTCAGGATCTTTCCCGTAGGTGACGATGCCGCCGTGAAGCTGGGACACATCTTCAAACCCTTCTTTTTTCAGCCAGCCTGAAAACTTCTCACAGCGAATTCCGCCGGTACAGTAGGTCAAAATTTTCTTTCCTTCCAGCTTCTCTTTGTTGTTTTGGATCCATTCCGGCAATTCGCGGAACGCTTTAATGTCAGGTCTGATCGCTCCCCGAAAATGCCCCAGATCATACTCATAATCATTCCGGGCATCGACGACGATTGTATCTTCCTGCTGCATGGCTTCATAAAATTCCTTCGGCTCAAGATATCTTCCCGTCAGTTCATTCGGGTCGATATCGTCTTCGAGACGGAGCGTTACCAATTCATCGCGGTGACGGACATGCATTTTTTTGAACGCGTGCCCTTCGGCTTCATCAATTTTGAACACCATATCTTCAAAACGGGGATCATTTTTCATTTCGTTCATATAGCGCTCTGTCTGTTCGACCGTTCCTGATACAGTTCCGTTTATCCCTTCACTTGCCACCAGGATGCGGCCTTTGAGCCCCAGCTCTTTGCAGAATTTGAGATGATCTGCGGCAAATTGCTCGGAATTGTCAATATGAACATATTTATAGTACAACAATACTCGGTATTGATTTTTCATGTTATCTTAACCACCTATCTGATGCATATTTTTATAAGATAAAAATGGAATCCTCATCCATTTAGATTTAAAAACCTTCAGTCATATTAAAACAAATCATCACCATGAATTCAATGAAATCAGTTTGGACATTCCATTAATCAAATGCTAAAAATTTTATCACTTCTTGCAGTTTTACGCAAGCGAAACAGCTCAGGTTAAAGGGCCCTCAGCAATTCTGTTATAAACTCCCAAAAACCAGGCACCTCTTGACATAAAAGCATCTCCGCTTTTTCGCAAATCTTCATCTTCAGCTCCTGTTCAAGGTCTTCCCTCTCTTGATAGGATGTGTTGTTTAATTTGCTTTTGATCATCGGCGTGAAGTTTTCCAGCAATTTTTCAATGTCTTTTTCATCGTGCAGACTCACTGTTATCATTCCCCTCTGCTTGAGAATTCAGCAGCACTCTTATTTTTTCGATGGCCCTTTTATGAATTCTTGAAATATTTTGCCTCGACTCTCCTAAAGAGTCAGCAATTTCCTGCATGGATACCCCGTGAAGATAAATTTGCGCCAGCACTTTTTTCTGCTTGTCCGTCAATTGCAAAAACGCCTCATAGAGCATTTGGTCCTGCAAATGTTCGCTTAAATCCTCTTCTCGATCCAAAACATCATCTAACAGGTCCCCGCGGGGCGGCTCAGACAGGTTTGGACTGTCGTCGATCATCAGTGGAAAGCGCTCTCGGTTTTTCCGGACTCTTTTATCAAAGTCGACGGAGAATATCCGGATCATCGAGTTGATGTATTTGATCATGCGGATGTTTTTGTAAAACCGCTTAAATTCACGATCGAGACACTCTGCCTCTTCAGAATCCGGATGTTCCAATACGTGATTGAAAAGCCGCTCATACCCGGGATTACTCAAAAAATTCTTCACAAGCGGATGCTTTGTGACCTCCTTGATTTTCGAACGCAGTAACGTTTGATCAATCATATAAACCGCCTCCTATTTATTTAGATGAAAGAAATGAAAAAAAAGTAAACTCATCTCTTCTATTAACATGCAAACATAAGTTCCCATTCAGAGAAAATAGTTTTTGCTTACATTTTTCAAACTTTCGTCACTTCATAACATAGGAGGTGGTAAAAATGGACAGTGCATTTATTGAGGAAGCAGCAAAACAAATCGGCAATGTCGGCTTTCCCGCTGTATTGGCGATTTACCTGCTTATACGTTTTGAAAAGAAAATCGATGAACTGATCGAATTGATCAAAGAAAAAAATGATTCCGGTGATTGACTTCGGCCCCGTTTTTTTCACTTAACATGACAGAAGGGGAAAACGAAAGGCCTTTCAGCACTCCTTTACATTTTTAGAAAGAGGGGATATCACATGGAAAAAAACAAACAAATTCCGCAGCCGATCAGAGGAGAAAAAGGAGCGGAAACGAAAATTCCGCATAACATTGAGCGCGACCGGCAAAATCCGGACATGCTCGTGCCGCCTGAAACAGATCACGGAACGGTTTCAAACATGAAATTTTCATTTTCCGATGTCCACAACCGTCTCGAAAACGGCGGATACGCACGGGAAGTCACGGTTCGCGAGCTGCCGGTCTCCGACAATATCGCGTCTGTCAACATGAGGCTGAAACCGGGAGCCATCAGAGAACTGCACTGGCATAAGGAAGCAGAATGGGCTTATGTGATTTATGGATCAGCAAGGATTACGGCTGTCGACCAGGACGGCAGAAACTTTATTGAAGATGTGAAGGCGGGCGATTTATGGTATTTTCCGTCTGGGATTCCCCATTCGCTTCAAGGCCTTGAAGACGGCTGCGAATTCCTGCTCGTCTTCGATGACGGCTCCTTCTCTGAAAACAGCACCTTCCAGGTGACGGATTGGCTGGCCCATACGCCTGATGATGTCATTGCCGCAAACTTCGGCATTTCAAAAGAAGTCGTCGCTTCTCTTCCAGCTGAAGAAAAATATATTTTCCAAAAAGCGATCCCTGGATTGCTTGAGAAGGACAAAGTCGAAAGCCCGAACGGAACGGTTCCTCAATCCTTCAGCTACAATTTGCTTGATCAGGAACCGATCGTGGCAAGCGGCGGTAAAGTATGGATTGCAGATTCCACTAATTTCAAAGCATCGAAAACGATCGCATCTGCGCTTGTGGAAGTCGAACCTGGAGGCATCCGGGAGCTGCACTGGCATCCGAATACAGACGAGTGGCAATATTACATTTCCGGAGAAGCGAAAATGACGGTTTTCGCGGCTGACGGACATGCCAGAACATTTAATTACCGGGCCGGAGATGTCGGCTATGTGCCGTTTGCGATGGGACACTACGTCCAAAATACTGGAGACGAACCGCTTCGCTTCCTCGAAATTTTCAAAGACGACCACTATGCTGACATTTCTTTAAACCAGTGGCTCGCGCTCGTTCCGGAAGAACTTGTCCGCCAGCACCTTGACGTTGGCAGCGAGTTTACAAACATGCTCTGCAAAGAAAAGCATCCGGTCGTTAAATTTGATAAAAAATAACCAGCCAGGCTTGCAGGAGACATATCCTGCAGGCCTTCGGCTGTGTATACATATTTTAAAGGAGTTGTGTCATGAAACATTTCGCTATTTGCTGCTTATCGGTTGTATTCGTTTTTTCCGCCCACTTTCTCGGCATTTCGATCCTTTTTCATCTGCCGGGCGCATTTTACCAAACGGTCGGGTCCCTGCTTCTGTTCACGCTTTTTTATATTGGACTGACCTTTGTCATGGAACCGGCTGAAAAGCTGCTCATCCACAGCATTAAGCTGTTGCGCATCAATCGGCGGATCACGGTTTTCGCCGCCGAAATCATCACAATCGGATGTTTATGGGCCGCCATTTTCACAGCGGACGAATTGCTGGACGACATTCTGCTGACGACTTCGGCGGAAATGATGATCGCCGTTTCGTTTTTTACAATCGATAAAATCCTTTATCCGCGCCAAAGGTCCGGTTCGCTCTTACAATTCTAAATCGGATGATAAAGTTTTCTTCATTGCAGGACTCAACGTTCTCACAAACTTTATCATTTGCATGAATGTTATAAACTGGATATGCAGCGATTAAAAGGAGGTTTTCGTCCATGAACACAATAAGTTTCAGGCAGGACATGTCGATCAAAGAAATCGGCGGACAGGTGCAAAGCTATGTGAACGTTTATTGGAAAAAGACGCTCGACAACCATCGGGAGGAATTTTTAAAAGCGTTTCCCGAATTAGAGGACGCGACTTACGGGCTTTACTTGGATAAACTGCTCCCTCCTGTATTTGAGAGCCTCGAACAATCCGGCTATATAACGATTCAAGATGTGAAAAAAGGCGATTTTTTCATCGGACAAGGCTTGAACTTTAGACAGTCCATGGAAAAATGGGGAGCTGACAACTGCCGCTCACGAGTGTTTTGGGTTGTCATCGCCGATCAGCAAAAACACCCGGTCGGCACGATGCTTTTTGACTTCTATCACTCCCATGCCGGGTTTGATGTGCCTCATGCCCCTCAGATTTACACTTTGGAAGACACAGAAAGGGGCCTGATTGTCGCTGCCGTTAAACAGATAAAGGAGAACTAGCTTGCTACGATCTGCTTTTAAACATTTATATGCTGCAGCCGCTGGGTCATCCAGCGGTTTTTTCACTTACATGAAACCCAAGGAAGCTTTTGAAACTCATCAAACAGCCGATTCGTTATATATAAGACCAGCATCATGAGAATGTTCGAAATATTGTTAACTCTACTGTCTTTTTATCATACTGTTTCAGCAAAAAATGCCGGGAAAGCTCTTTTTAATCAAGTCAGCAGTCCCCGGGTCGCCGTCAGCTTATTTTCGATGGCGTACTTGGCAGCAATGACAGTTTGCTCAGAAAGACAAAACCAATCCGGAATCCATTTCTATGAATAAATGAGATTTTATGCTAAGATTAAAGGAAAACATGTTTGAGATGCAGTAAACGTATGATCCAGCACAGCGTCTTTCTTCAGGGAAAATTTACATTACAAGATATGAGATCTTTCTTTTTTTATTGGCTTCAGAAATACGCACTCCTTTATTTTATTTTTATTTTTCTATTGTTTGTCTGGGTGTTTTCCGTCGATGAGAGGCTGCCGATTACCGTTTATCATAGTGAAACACTCGAATTGCTGTTGAATGGCCTTCTCATTATTGTACTTTCAATGATTTTAACGCTACTTTTGATTGGTTTTTTTTATATCCGGATGCAAATTGGATTTCGAAAAAATGAACGGTTAAAACGCAAACGAACATATACCATCAATCCACAGGGGATTCAGATTCAATCTAAGAATTCCGATACGTTGTTTCAATGGCATGAAGTGACGGCAGTAACAGAATATAAACGCCTATTCCTCATGAAAACGTCCAGCAGCCAGTTGATCTTGATACCGAAACGTTATTTCACATTTGAAAATGAGCTTCATTCGTTCAGACAGCTTGTGACTGAATATGGACAGGCCAAAAAAGTAAAATGGCAATCTTAAAAAGAGGGGTCTCCCCCTCTTTTTTATATGGCATATTTTCAGCCTGCAATTGTTTTGCTTCTTAATATATGTAATAAGTCCCATCACTTATAAGGTCATTAAGGCCAAAAAATGGTCCATCACACCTGATGGGGCCGAATTCTGACATGATTTTATCTCATAGAAAGAAACAACCTGTAAAGGAATCATAGGTATAGACTTGATTGTCATTGGTTTCATTTTTGGAATGAATCATTAGCAAAACCAATCTGCTGGTGATCTTGGAGTTGTGAAGATTCATCTGGACTTCAGTATTATTGCTGCCAATAATACTGTTTTGGCTGACCTGCAAAAAAAGCAGCCAATTTGTACTAATGGGTTTATTTAAGCGGTTCACTGTTCCTGAACAAAAACACAAAATCCCCCAAAAAACAAAAAAAACCACCATCATATGTATGGTGGAGACGGTGGGAGTCGAACCCACGTCCAGAAACGTCGATACTTCAGCGTCTACGAGCGTAGCCCTGCATATTTGGATTCGCTCATCGTCGTGCCTGCGGGCGGGCCTTCAGAGAGCCAGTCTGATGAGTCTCTTCCTGCGCTCTCAGACGGAAGCGCAAGCGTAGCCTACTTGGTTATGGGCTCTTAACCGGCACATAGGCGATGCGGGCAAGAGCTCGCTGCGCTAATTAGGCAGCTAGTGCTAAGTTCTGGTTATTAGATTTGCCAGTTATATTTAGGTGCGTTTTTACGAGATCGCCTCTCGGCTCGCAGCTCAAGCTCGATCCGTCCCTGTCGAATCCGTAACGTCCCCTTGGATGAAAAGGAAGCCGGATAACTGGCTGCATCACTATTATAACAAGATCACGCGTCAATTCCAAATGGTAATGTCTGTGATCACGTTCATATAGGATAACATGAGTTCTGGCTTTAGATCAAGCCTTTTTGCCTGTCGCGGAATGCTCTTTCAATTTCGCGCTTCGCGTCTTTCCGCTTCAAATCTTCGCGCTTGTCATATCTCTTTTTCCCTTTTCCAAGGCCGAGAAGCACTTTGGCAAAGCCGTTTTTCAAATACAGCTTGAGCGGTACAAGCGAATATCCCTGCTCTTTCGTCAAGCCGATCAGCTTGTTGATCTGCTTGCGGTGCATCAAAAGCTTTCTTGTCCGCAGCGGATCGTGGTTATACCGGTTTCCCTGCTCGTACGGACTGATGTGCATATTGTGCAGGAATACTTCTCCCCTCTCGATTTTGGCGAATGAGTCCTTTAAGTTCACCCGTCCGGCGCGGATGGATTTAATCTCGGTTCCTTGCAGAACAATTCCTGTTTCATATGTTTCTTCTATAAAATAGTCGTGGTTTGCTTTTTTGTTTTGGGAAACGACCTTCCCTTCTCCCTTTGGCATACGGCAACCTCCTCCCGCTTGCTCTTGCTTTCCAAAAGGCAGCGAATACGTTTTATTCTATCAAATCAGCGCCTGTCTTACAATTCGCCGCCTTTTAGTTGAAGCATGCCGCTTATTTCTTCTTTTTCTTTCTTTTTTGCTTTGGTGCGTTTTGAAAACCGCGTTTTTTCTTCACTTTTTTCTTTTTCGGACGTGTGAACCAATCGCCTTTTTCTTCAGATGACGCTTTCTTCTTCTTGTTATTGGCATTCGGTTTTTCCCTGCGGCGCGAACCTTTCATGCCGACAATTTCAAAATCGATGTTTCGTTCATCTTTATTGACGTCAACGACGCGGACCGTGATTTCGTCGCCGATCCTGTAGATATTGCCCGTTCTTTCGCCGATCATGGCATAATGCTGTTCATCAAAGCGGTAAAAATCATCGGTCATGAAGCTGACATGCACGAGCCCTTCAATCGTATTCGGCAGTTCAACGAACATCCCGAAGTTCGTCACCGAGCTGATGACGCCGTCAAATTCTTCACCGATCTTATCCATCATATATTCCGCTTTTTTCAGGTCATCCGTTTCCCGTTCGGCGTCTACGGCATTGCGCTCCATATTGGAAGTGTGCTCCGCGATTTCCGGCAACAGCCCGGCCCATTTCCCTTTCGTCACTTCATCCGTTTTTCCCTGAATCAAATACGTCCTGATCAGCCTGTGGACGATTAAATCCGGATAGCGGCGGATCGGCGATGTGAAATGCGTGTAAAATTCAGTCGACAAACCGAAATGGCCCAAACTTTGCGGGTCGTATTTCGCCTGTTTCATCGATCTGAGCATCACCGTTGAAATCACGGCTTCTTCAGGGGTGTCCCTGACATCATCCAACACTTTTTGCAGCGCCTTCGGGTGGATGCTTCCGGCCGCTCCTTTGACGACATAGCCGAATGTCGTGACAAACTCCAAAAATTTCTGCAGTTTTTCCTGGTCCGGGTCTTCGTGGATCCGGTAAATAAACGGAACATCCATCCAATGGAAATGCTCGGCAACCGTTTCGTTGGCGACAAGCATGAATTCTTCAATCAGCTTTTCCGCTGTCGAACGCTCCCTCAGCACGATGTCTTTGGCCGCTCCTTCTTCATCGACAAGCACTTTCGCTTCCTTAAAATCAAAATCGACCGCTCCGCGCTCCATCCGCTTTTCCCGCAAGATGGCCGCAAGCTCTTCCATATCTTGAAACATCGGCACTAGCGCTTCATACTTCTCTTTCAACTCTTCATCATCATCGACGAGGATTTTGTTGACATCCGAATATGTCATCCGCTCAGTCGTTTTGATGACGCTTTGAAAAATCTCATGCTCGATAACCTGTCCCTGTCTATTGATGGTCATTTCACAGGACATGGTCAGCCGGTCGACCTTCGGGTTCAAAGAACAGATTCCGTTGGACAGCCTGTGGGGAATCATCGGAATCACCCGGTCCACCAAATAAACGCTCGTTCCCCGTTCATACGCCTCTTTATCGATCGGTGAGCCTTCTGTTACATAGTGGCTGACGTCGGCAATGTGGACGCCGAGTTTATAGTGGCCGTTTTTCAGCTTTGTGACGGTGACGGCATCATCCAAATCTTTCGCATCCGCGCCATCGATCGTCACAATCGTTTGATCGCGCAAATCCCGTCTGCCGCTGAGATCCTGCTCATCGATGGTTTCCGGAGTGGCGTTGGCCTGCTCCATCGCTTCGGCGGGAAATTCTCCCGGCAGTCCGTGCTTGTGAATGATCGAAAGGATGTCGATGCCCGGGTCGTTTTTGTGGCCGAGAATCTCGATGACCTCTCCTTCCGCACTCATCCGTCCTTCAGGATAGCTTGTCAGGCGGACGACGACTTTATGGCCCTCGACAGCCCCGTTTTTGGCGTGTTTCGGGATAAAGATGTCATTCGTGATTTTCTTGTCGTCCGGAATGACAAAGCCGAAGCTTTTCGTCTCAGTATACGTTCCGACGATTTTCTCGACATTCCGTTCGATGATCCTGATGACCGTTCCTTCTTTTTTTGTGCCGCCGGTCTGCGTGCTCAGACGGACGAGCACCGTGTCCCCGTTCATTGCCGTATTCAGCTCGGACGGCGGAATGAAGATATCATCAAGAGAGGAATCTTCAGGAAGAAGAAACGCAAAGCCTTTTGCGTGCGCCGAAATCTTCCCTTTGATTAAATTCATTTTTTCCGGCAATCCGTACCGGTTGCTTCTCGTTCTGACGACGAGCCCTTTTTCCTCAAGACTCACCAAAGCCTTGACAAGCTCTTTATATTCATCTGCATCTGTGATCTCAAGCATCTCCTCCAGTTCCTGAACTGTCAGAGGTTTATACGCTTCTTCCTTCATAAAGGCAAGAAGCTTATCCATAAATTCTTCTTTTTCCACTAATCAGACCTCCTTATGTCTGCCAATCCAGCGTTTCTAAAAACCGGTGCACATCCTCATGCAACGTCTCCCGCTCTTTATCCAACGTAATGGCATGTCCTGATTCTTCATACCATTTAATGTGCTTATCATCTGTTTCGACTTCATTGTAGATGATGTTCGCGCTGTCTGTATTAATCATATGATCATGGCGGGCCTGCACCACAAACGTCGGCGAGTAAATCATGTCCACATGCTCTCTGACGTCTGCGATCAGCTCTTGCAAAGCTTTTAACGTGTTCATCGGCGTTTTTTTGAAATCTTCCATCTCCGCGTCAATCTGTTCCGAGGATTTCCCTTCAAACTTTTTATAATTCCGGGCGTAATCAAGCACACCTTGATACATCGTCTCTTCGCTTTTGATGTACATCGGGGCGCACATTGGAACAATTCCCTTCACGGGTACAGTGTAACCCAATTTCAGGGAAAAAACTCCCCCGAGCGACAGTCCGCAAGCCGCAATTTGTTCATAGCCTTCTGATTTTAAATAGTCATAGCCGTCCATGACGTCTTTCCACCAGTCTTCCGGCCCTGTGTGAAGAAGCTCTTCCGGCGGCACGCCGTGTCCTTTATATTGAGGCGCATGACATGTATAGCCCCTTTCATTCAAATACCTTCCGAGCATCCGCACATCCGCCGTGTTCCCGGTAAATCCGTGCAAAAGAAGGACGGCTTTATTTCCGCCTTTAAATGTGAAAGGTTGTGGTTTGACGATTTTCATGATTAGCAGTCTCCTTTTCAATTCTATTCTTCCACGTTTGATCATGAAACAAACTTTCATACCGGCATAGCAAAATCCGGTGAATATGAAAAAGGCCTGACTTCTATATCAGACCTCATGCTTCATTGCCTTATACAAAGTAAGCAAGTGCAATCGTTAGGAAAAAGAAAAGCACGGTCAATACTACCGTGATGCGGTGAAGAATTAAATCAAGCCCTCTCGCTTTCTGCTTTCCAAAAAGCTGCTCGGCTCCCCCGGAAATTGCACCTGATAATCCGGCGCTTTTACCGGATTGCAGTAAAACGACAACGATGAGTGCGATACTGACAATCACTAATAATACAGTTAAAAATGTGGCCATTCCCTACACCTCCAGACAAACTGGCTGACAATAGTTTTATTTTACATGAAAAGCAAGCGCATGTCACGAGCTGTTCTGCTGTTCTTTTTTATTTTTTCCAGCGCAGAATGCCGTATACAAAAAAGAAGCGGGAGAACACCGCTTCACTATATGTAAACATTATTTCCTGTTGGACAAGGCCTCCAGCAAATCTTCCAAAAGCATTTCGGCGCCGCGCGGGCTGAGGATGATTTTGCCGCCTGCGTACGTTTTGTTCTGTGTCGTGATTTCACCGGTCATCAGACAGGCCATGTTTGCTGCATATTTGGCAAGAATGATATTGTCGCCGTCGCTGTAAATTTCAAGCGGATCTTTTTCCTTGATATTCAGCACCCTTCTCAGTTCCACCGGCAGGACCACCCGGCCAAGCTCATCGATTCTTCTTACAATTCCGGTATTCTTCATTGTCTGAAAAGCCTCCTTTTTCCTCCTTCTTATTGACTTTTGTCAACATCTTTGTAGTAAAAGAGATCCTCGAACTTTTTATTGAAGTACTGAATCATCTTGCCGATGACAAGCTGCCCCGGCCTCCTTTCTCCATTTAAAACTCTGCTCAGTGTTGCCGGGGATACGCCGATTTCGATGGCAAGCTGATTTAAAGAGAGATTATGCTCAATCATATATTGAAGGACGAAATCTCTTCTGATATGAATCTTTTTTACCATTTTATCTCCCCCTAACCCACTCTTATATTTCTTTTTATCTATATCAACCATAAACGCTTTGTTAACTTTTGTCAATACTTTTATCATCCAGATGTTTCCTATAGTCAATATTCATACTAAAATATTTGATAATAAGAGATTGTGAGGTTTTTGCCATGACACACTTTGGAGATCATTTAAGGCAATTAAGGGAGCGGAAAAAACTGACGGTCAACCAGCTTGCGATGTATTCCGGCGTCAGCTCTGCCGGCATTTCGAGAATCGAAAACGGGAAGCGCGGGGTTCCCAAACCGGCGACGATCCGGAAGCTTGCGAACGCCCTGAAAATTCCCTATGAGGAATTGATGGCATCAGCGGGCTATATCAGCGCCACCACGGTGCAGGAATCGAGAAGCGGCTATGATTCCATCTATGATATCGTTTCCCGGCATGGCTTGGAAGATCTGTCCCTGTTCGACAGCGAAAAATGGAAGCTCCTTTCAAAGAAGGACATAGAGAACCTTGATAAATATTTTAACTTTCTCGTCAAGGAAGCAAGCGGCCGGAACGGCATATCCTGATCCTCCGCTGATATTTTTCGCCCTCCGGCATTTCCTTCTGTTATTTTATCCCTGCCGTTAACTTTTGTCAATATTTTTTCCTCTGAACTGTTTCCTTTAGTCAATAATTGCATTAAAATGTTACATATCATGAGATTCCCGAGGTGATGGCGGTGACAACGTTTGGAGAGCAGCTGAAAAAGCTGCGGGAACAAAGAAAATTATCGGTCAATCAGCTTGCGATGTATGCCGGAGTCAGCGCTGCGGCGATCTCCCGGATTGAAAACGGGCACCGTGGAGTCCCGAAGCCGGCGACGATCAAAAAATTGGCGGATGCCCTGAAAATTCCGTATGAACAGTTAATGGACATTGCCGGCTACATGACCGCGGGCGAAATCCGCGAACAGCCGCCTGAATACCGCACCATTTATGATGTAGCGGCAGAGCGGGATATAAAGGATTTGTGGCTGTTTGAGACTGAAAAGTGGGACTTGCTTTCCCGCGAGGATATTCTGAATTTGGAACAGTATTTTCATTTTTTGGTCAATGAAGCACAAAAGCGGAAACCTTAAAAAGCCGAATTTCTTTTTTGAAGAAATTCGGCTTTTTTTCAGCTTATACAGCATTCGCATCGGGCGTACGCCCTTTGCTGTTTTTAACCGGGCTCAAGACGCGCTCCAGCCAGCCCATCAAAAGGTCGGCGATGACGGCCATCAGCGCTGTCGGGATTGCGCCGGCGAGGATGATCGCTGTTCCGTTTGTGGCGTTTGACCCTCTGACGATAATGTCGCCGAGGCCGCCGGCGCCGACAAACGTACCGATGGCGGTGATGCCGATCGCGATCACCAAGGCGGTTCTCAGACCTGCCATGATGACGGACAATGCAAGGGGAAGCTCCACCATCCTCAGCACTTGAAGCTTCGTCATCCCCATCGCCTTCCCTGATTCCAGGTAGGCTTGCTCAATGCTGACGATTCCCGTATACGTATTTCTGATGATCGGCAGGAGCGAGTACAAAAACAGGGAAAGGATGACCGTGTTGGCGCCGAGTCCCATGACAAGCATGAGCACGGCCAGCATCGCGAGGGCCGGAATCGTTTGAATCACGTTCGTGACCGAAAAGACCCAGCCGCTTATTTTTCGGTATCTCGCGATCAAAATCCCGGCCGGAACGCCGGCGATTGCTGCGAATAAGACGCCGTAGGCAGACATTAAAAAGTGGCGGAAAAATTCCTGGAGAACGTAGCCTCCGTTTTGCGCGTAATACGTCCAAAGCTGTTGAAGAACGTCCATGTTCCTGCTCCCTCCTGTTCACTGAAAATAATTATGTTTCTTCAAAAATTCCTCTGCGACAACAGATGGTTCTTTCAATTTTCCATCAACCTCGTAATTCAGCTCCTGCATCGTCCCGGTGTCAATCTTTCCGATCAATTTATTGATGACGCCTTCAAGTTCAGGATGCTCCTTCAGCACTTTCTCCGGTACGACAGGGGAACAGTCGTACGGAGGGAAGAATCGCTTGTCATCCTTTAATATTTTTAAGTTGTAGGCTTTGATCCGGCCGTCTGTCGAATAAGCGAGGACGATATCCATCTTGCCGTTTTTGACGGCATCATAGACGAGCCCGATCTGCATCGGAAAGGTTGAACCAAATTCCAAACCGTAAGTCTGTTTAAATCCCTGATATCCGTCGCCTTTTCTTTTCAGCCAGGCATTGTCAACGCCAAGCTTCAGCGTTTTCGCGTCTTTTTTCAAATCAGAAATGGTTTGGTAGTTCCCTTTTTCCGCCAGTTCCTGCTTGACCGTAAAAGCATACGTATTATCGAATCCATAGGAATCAAACCATTTATAATCAAACCTCTTTTTAAATTCTTTCTGGACGATGTTGAGCGCTTTTTGCGGGTCTTTTTCCGCTTCGAGGCCGAGTGTGCTCGTCAGGTCTGTTCCCGAATAGCGCGTGGCGGAAATGTCGATGTCCCCGCCAAGCATCGCCTGGTGCTGCACATAGTTTGAGCCGAGGTTTTTCACCAGTACGGTATTTAAGTCTGTATCATGTTCGATCAGCAGTGAGATCATATTGGCGAGAATTTCGGATTCCGTCAGGTTTTGCGCGCCGATTTTAATCGTTTGATCAGATGCCCCGCCAAGTCCGGGAAGCGCACAGCCGCTGCTGAAAAGCGCAAACACCAGCATAATGGCTCCAAGCAATCTTAATGTTGTCTTCTGCATATCAGCCAACTCCTTATGAAACTTCCTTCATCCCTTTCAATCCTTCAGGCGTGACTTTGCTTTCGGTTTTCAGGAGGATGTAATCGATCAGCACGGCCAAAATGGTGACCGGAACGGCTCCGGCGATAATATATTCAGGCTGGTAAAGGTTGAGTCCGATAAAAATATAGTCGCCAAGACCGCCCCCGCCGATAAATGAAGCGAGTGTCGCCCAGCCGATCAAATAGACGGTCGACGTACGGATTCCCGCCATGATCACCGGAACCGACAGAGGCAGTTCGACAAGGCGGATTTGTTCCCATGCAGTCATACCGATTCCCTTTCCAGACTCCAGCAAATTCCGATTGACACCTTTTACACCGGTGTAGGTATTCCTTAGAATCGGTAGGACTGAATAGAAAAATAACGCAACAATCGCCGGAATCTTTCCCACTCCGAGAAGAGGAATAAAAAACGCTAAGATCGCCAAACTCGGCAAAGTCTGTACGATATTAACGACGCCGAGCACGACACCTGCCCCCTTTTTCATTCTCGTCAGCAGGACACCGAGCGGAACGGCCACAATGATGCCGAGCAGCACTGCTAAAAGGGAAATATATAAGTGCTCCCATGTTTTATAAAGCATCTCCCCGCCGTTTTTCTGCAAAAAATCAATCACCTGATCCATCATTCCACCTCCTCACTTAATTGATGACGGCATGTTCCTCTTCTTCGCCCCAAATGGAGTCATAGACGATATCAACGAGGCTCGCCCTTGTAACAATGCCGACAAGGCGCTTATTTTCATTGAGAACAGGTACGTATTTAAAGCCCCTTTTCAGAATCTTTCGGACGGTATCGCGGATCAGCGCGTCTTGCTGAACGGTATAGACGTCTGTATTGAGGACTTCGCCTACCGTGACGGCCTTTTTCCGGTTTTGGTCAATGATTTCGACATCGATATAGCCTTGTAAAACATGTTTTTCATCAACGACAAGCAGTGAGTCGACACGGTGGCGCCTCATCATCTGGATGGCTTCAGACAAGGTTTTTTCACTTGTGATGGTGACCGGATTCAGGTTCATGACCTGCTCGACGCGCTCAATATCGGGCCGTGACTGTAGAAGGCGGTCCTTTCCGATAAATTCCTCGACAAATTCATCCGCGGGATTGCGCAAAATCTCATCAGGCGTTCCGACCTGAACGATTTCACCCGCTCGCAGAATCACGATCCGGTCGGCGAGTTTAATCGCTTCATCCATATCATGAGTGACGAATACGATCGTTTTGTTTAATGATTTCTGCAATTTTTTAAACTCTTCCTGAAGCGAGTCACGGGTGATCGGGTCCAGAGCCCCGAACGGCTCATCCATTAAAATCAACGGCGGCTCGGCCGCAAGCGCCCTCAGCACCCCGATTCTCTGCTGCTGTCCGCCGCTTAATTCGTGCGGGTATCGGTTCAAATACTCCGGGCCCATATCGACGAGCTGAAGCAATTCTTCTGCCCGTTCTTTTCTTTTTTCTTCCGGCCATTTTAACAGCTTTGGCACAAGAGCGATATTTTGCTGGATCGTCATATGGGGAAACAGCCCGATTTGCTGAATGACATAGCCGATTTTTCGGCGAAGCTCTACGGGGTCCTGATCCAAGATGTTTTCTCCATTGATGTAAATGCTTCCTGAAGTCGGCTCAATCAGCCGGTTGATCATTTTCATCGTCGTCGTCTTCCCGCATCCGCTGGGCCCGATAAAGACGATAAATTCACCTTTTTCTATATCAAGGTTGATATTGCTGACGGCCTTTTTGCCGCCTTTATAAACCTTTGATACATTGTCTAACTTCAGCATCAGCACACCTCCGAATAATTTTTTGAAAAATCCAACATCTCATTTATTATAGGATAAACTTTGTAAAATAAAAAGTTTACAATATGTTCAAATGATTTGAATAAGACATAAAAAAATATGTTTACTCTTTATGAGATCGTTTATGCTTAAAATAACAACCGTTTCCTTTTATTTTCTCCCGTTTTATCGTTTTCAACAGATAACAAATTTATGGTATATTGTTGACAGTAAAATCGGCTGTCGGAAGGGATGATATACTTTGGAAGAAAAGGCTTTACAAACGATTAAACAAGCGGAAGAACACTTTATCGAAAAAATCGCTGAAAATATGAATACGTACGGTATATCATCAACTGTCGGCCGCGTGCTGGGTATTATCTACATGAACAGAAAACCGCTGACCTTAAATGAGCTGTCCGAAGAAACGGGTATGAGCAAAACAAGAATGAGCCAGGTCGTGCGTGAAATGCTCGACTTAAATATAGCGGAAAAAGTCTTTGAAAAAGGCGTCCGCAAAGACTTGTACGATGTCGAACAGGATTATTACCAGACGTTTATTTCATTGTTTACCGCCAATTGGAGCAAAGTCGTCAAAAAAAACCGGATGATCGGAAAAAAGATTAGAAATGAGCTTTTGGAGGCGCTGGAAGAGGACAACCTTTCGCCTGAAGCCGAAGAAAAGATCAACGACCTGCTGGAAGAAACAAAAAAATGGCTTGATTACTATCAATGGCTCGACAGCCTGATTGAGTTTCTTGAAAGCGATGACATATTCAAATATGTGCCAAAGCCTTAAAAAAAGCTGCAGACCGTGCAGCTTTTTCATTTGGCGGCGCCGCACAGCTTAATTCAACGCGCGGCTTTTTATCCCGCCAAAATCGGAAACATTCCTTTCAGCCCCGTTCCGATCATGCCGACCGCTACTACCGCCAAAATCAAACCCATCAACCGGGTGATGACGTTCATCTCCGTCTGGCCAAGCCTTTTGGTGATCAGTGTTGAATAATGGAAGGCCGCAAATGTCAATAACAGCACAGCGGCAATCCCGATGATCATTCCGCCAAACTGAACCAGGCCGCGGCTCCCCGCTGAAAGGCTCATCACAGTGGCGATCGTTCCCGGACCGGAAATAATCGGAATGCTGAGCGGCGTCACGGAAATATCCTCCTTTTCTTTGCTTTCCCGGTGTTCGTTATGATGGAGCGACTGAACGTGCGATTGCTTGGCATTCAGCAGATTGTAGGCGATTCCGAAAATAAAGATCCCGCCTGCGATCCTGAGCGCATGGATGTTAATAGCAAACAGCCTGAAGATGAATTCACCGAAGATGAGAAACGCAATTAAAATAAGAAATGACAAAATGGCAGCCTTTCTCGCCAAAGCGGTGCGCTCTTCCGCTTGATAGCCCTCAGTCAGGGCCAAAAAGAGCGGAACATTGCCGATTGGATTTG
Source organism: Bacillus sp. KICET-3 (assembly GCF_033261025.1). Taxonomy (NCBI): domain Bacteria; kingdom Bacillati; phylum Bacillota; class Bacilli; order Caryophanales; family Bacillaceae; genus Bacillus; species Bacillus sp. KICET-3. Next base: position 3,877,903 of record NZ_CP137345.1, read on the forward strand.
TGACGGCGAACAAAGAAACAAAAACATGAATGATAAAAGAAACCATAAGTTCTCTCCTTTCTGGATATAAAACATCAGCGGATATTCGATTTATTACCTCGGGAGACGCTTTATTAAACTTTCATAAAGTGATTACATTCAACTGTATTTTCATTTATAATGAGTTCTCAGATAGGACAAAATAACTATTTCAAGAAGGAGAATCTACTTTTATGACATGTTCGAAATGCGGCCGTCAAACAGATGGCGGAAAATTTTGCGAAAACTGCGGTGCCAATCTGAGCGCGGACAGCGAAAACGTCCATCATGCCGCAGCTGATGAAAGCGTTCAGAATGCCGCTGACAGATTGCAGGCTCAAAAGTATGTGGAAGCGACGAAAAAGGCTTCGTCCATGTACTTTTCGTTCTGCATAAGGGTGCTGAAAAACCCGTACACAGAGATGAAAAGCGCGGGAGAACAGCATTTTCTGCACAGCATCATAACGATGGCGGTATTTGCCCTTGCCGTTCCGTCGATCTTTTATTTCGGCCTGAAAGGATTTTTTGATTCTCTGGGGCACTATTCGGGAATATTCAGCCGCTCCTATGCTATGCCGTCGTTCTTTGATATCGTGCTGAAGCCGGCATTTACCTTTGCTATTTATATTTTCTTATTATTTGTTTTTACATACGCCGGCGTGAGAATTCAAAGGGTTCAGGCTTCATTTAAAGAAGTCATGGGCCGTTTTGGGACGGTGCTGATTCCTTTTACGGTCATTATCCTTGTTGCTTTGCTTTTATCGCTGATGCAGACATCATTGTTTATGCATGTTTTATTATTCGGACTTTGCGCCATCGTCTTTTTAATCCCGCCGGCCGTACTTTACAGCTACCATGAGCGGGCAAAGGGCGCTGTTGACATCGTGTACGCGACACTGCTTGTTTATTTGATGACATTTATTTCCGTCCGGGTGATGGGAGACCTGTTTTTTGAATACTTGGGCAAGCTCGGCGGCTCGATTTTGGGCCGGATATTTTAAGTAAAAAAAGGCTTTTTTCCAGGTGGAAAAAAGCCTTTTTGCTATTCAATTGATGTCAGGAGCACCTTTCCGTCTTCGACAACGGCATGATATGTCCAATGATACGTTTTCAGCTGCTCTTTGCCGTTTTTGATCACATTGATCTTCTCAATTGTTTTGATGGTAGCGTCTGAACCGTTTTGATCCCAGCTCTCGATGCTGAAATCGGCGACTTCCTCTTCGATATTGCTGCGGTTTAACTTTGCGACCAGCTCTTTTTGATCAGCATAAAGCGAACTTCCTTTTTTCAGGCTGTCGGCGACGAGTTCAAAATCATTTAGATTAATCGCATCTTGAAGATTGTATAAATAGTCTTCAACTGCTGAATAGACTTTATGATCTGTCAGTTCTTCGCCTGCTGAAGCGTTTTTGGATGACCCTTTTGATGACGCCCATGCTGATGTATATTCCTCCGGCTTGTCATTTCTGATTTCTTTTTTGTTTTTAAAGGACGCCAAGCCTGCAGGGTCCTTTTTTTCGACAAGCCATTTCTTTTGGTTATCAGAGTAGACCAGCGTATACGTATATCCATTTTTGTTTTCTTCCAAATCAGGCGTGCTGTAATCGTCATAGTAGGCCGATTTGTGCTTTTCAATTCCATTGACATCCGTTTTCCATTTGCCGTCTTCGTTATACAGATGGAAGGAATCCAAGTCAAATTCGGTCGATAAATAAGCGTCTTTAAAATAGGTATTACTGCTTTTAAAGCCTTCAATCATATCTTTTACATCGCTTTTATAAGCCGGGGCGGCAGCGGTCATTTCTCCGGCGTTTCCGCTTGCAAAAGCTTTTGCCTCTTCCTTCGTATGCTTTGCGATCCTTTGCATCATCTCGTTCATGAATTTTTGATCTGAAGCAAGGTTGACATGTATTTCTGTGCTGTCAATCGGCGTTTTTTCGCTTTTGAGTTTCCCCCAGGGAAATTCGGCCTCAACGGCAGCAGACATTGAACCGTCTGTCAGTACGGGACCGAAGGACGTTCCTTGAAAAGGATTGATCTTTACTTTTTGACCGTTGATCCATAACGTTCCTTTCAGCTTATCATAACCGTCGTCAAAGACGAGCTTCGCTTTTTGCGCATCAAGGGACGCATCAGCGCTTGCGTCCTCGTCCAGCGCATTGATATGCTTTGATTTTTTCAGTTCGCCGATATCGGAGTTCAGCTTTGCTTCCACATCGTACGAACCGGGAACGAACGGGCCGAATTTTTTCTCGAAGTTTTCCTTTTCCGTTGTCAGCACCTTTTTGTCGTTTATGTAAAGGCCGGCGCCTTTCTCGCTTGTCTTAACCGTCAAATAGACCGGTTCCACATTCAGCACATAGCGGTCATAAATCAAAAATTGTTTTCCCGCTTTTTCGATGGAAACAAGCCCGTCCCCGCTCTGATCCTTCAAAGAGCTGATCAGGTCTTTTTTCTCATCGGGGTGCTCGTCTAAATACGTCATCAGCGGTTTGACGTTCTGTTTCGTAATCGTCAAGTCTACGTCTGATGAATGAAGCAGTGAGGCGACTTTCTTTTCATCGTTTTGCTTAAGCGCGCTTTCAAAGTCGCCGATCAATTTTTCCTTTGAGGTTAGTGCTTCTCCGGTCTTATAGCCCGCAAACAGGAGGACGCAGCCCGCGGCAATCGCTGCCCAGATGATCACGCTTTTCTTTGAGATTTTTCGTTTATGTACCGGATCTTGATTGACGGGTTCTTCCGCGGCTGCTTGTCCGCCATTCACAGGAGTCCCGCAATGTTTGCAAAATTGCGCTTGCTCTGACAGCTCGCGCCCGCATTCTTTACAAAAATTCATGTCTTTCCTCCTATTATTCTGTTTCTATAATAGTTATTTTATACTATATTCACGAAAAGGAGGAGTGTTTCATAAATAAAAAAACCAAACGAATGGTAAATCATCCGTTTGGTTGGCGGTGCACGATCACTTCAGAAAGTACTTTTCAATATCATCCAGCATCAGATTCGCGGCAAGAACGCCCCCTGCCGTATTCCAGACGGCGTCGTCTACTTTATGGACGTTTCCTTTTTTATAAACGCTCAAGTTTTTGAAAAGCTGATCATTGACGTAGTCTTTCTCGATCGCGCTTGCTTTGTCATCTCCAGTCTCATACGTGTAATAGAAGAGCACGTCCCCATCCATATCGGGAATTTGTTCTTTTGTCACCTTCAGTTGCCCCAAATCGTTGGCTTCCTGTCCTTTTGGCCTTGCAAAGCCGAGCTGGTCAAGAATCGTTCCGGCAAATGAGGCTTTATGATAAATGCGGGCATCGGCATCTGTAAAGCGGACGAGTGAGACTTTTTGCTTCACCTTGTCGCCGAGCTTTTTGCGAAGATCTGCAACCCGCTTATCAAAATCGGCGATGACTTGATCGCCTTTTTCTTTTTGATTCAGCGCTTCAGCCGCCAGCTTAAAGTTGCCCTTCCAATCCGCTGACAGCGTTTCGGCAAAGACGGTCGGCGCGATGGCGCTTAATTTATCGTACACTTCTTCCTGGCGCACTTTGTTCCCGATAATCAAATCAGGCTTTAGGCTGGCGATCTTTTCGATATTCGGCTGCACTTCCGTACCGACGTTTTCAACGCCGTCCATTTTCGATTTGATATGCTTATACCACGGATCACCGAGCCATGACTGAACGGCTCCGACGGGTTTGACACCGAGGGCAAGCACGGCCTCTGTCGCTTCATTCGTTAACACGACAACCCTTTTCGGCGTTCCTTTAATGGTCGCCGTTCCCATTGCATGCTTTACCTCGTATGAGCTTTTTGTTTTTTCCGAGCCTTTATTCGAACCTGCAGATTTCTGATTCCCGCAGGCCGAAAGGATCAGGAAAAGCGCCGCAAAAAGCGCAACCCATTTTATTCGTTTCATCGGCATATGTAAGTATCCCCTTTTTCAAATGATTTTCATTATCAATTAGATTATATAATGTGTATGTGAATTGTCAATATGAAATCCTGCAGACCTTTCATATTTGATGGTAAGAAAGAAAGATTGGGGGCTTTGCAAATGTTCAAACTGGTGCTGTCGGTTTTGTACCTTTTCGGATTTGTTATCTTAAGCAGTTGGTCGGTTTCATTTGGTGAAATAATTGGAACAAATGATTTTTCAACTTTACCGCAATTTATGTTAGCAATGCTATTTGCACTTATGATCGGGTGCTATGTTGGTCTTCCTTTGATTTATAACAAGTTCAGGAAATCAGAACATTTACTTTTTAAAAATAAAAAAGTAATTCTGATTAGCTTAGGATTGGGAATAATGTTATCCAGCACAGCATATAGCCTTCATGATTTTCTCTCCTCAATGATGATAGCGATATTATCTATTATAGGCTTCATCATAATTGTAATTGGCCTTACCGGATTCCTCCCCGCCTATTTGCTAAAACCATCGAACAACAAACAAAGCTTGGCCGCGTCATGCGGCCAAGCTCTTTTTATGCTTACTTGCTTAAGTTGTAGAAAGACTGAATCCCGTGGTACTGCGCAGTTTCAGCCAATTGATCTTCGATGCGAAGAAGCTGGTTGTATTTCGCAACACGGTCCGTACGGGACGGAGCACCGGTTTTGATTTGTCCTGCGTTTGTTGCAACGGCGATGTCAGCGATTGTGCTGTCTTCTGTTTCACCGGAGCGGTGAGAGATAACAGCAGTGTAGCCTGCGCGTTTTGCCATTTCGATCGCATCGAATGTTTCAGTCAATGTACCGATTTGGTTAACTTTGATCAGGATGGAGTTGCCTACGCCGTTTTTGATGCCTTCAGCAAGTTTTTTCGTGTTTGTAACGAAGAGGTCGTCACCGACAAGCTGAACTTTTTTGCCAAGGCGCTCAGTAAGAAGCTTGTGGCCTTCCCAGTCGTTTTCGTCAAGTCCGTCTTCGATAGAGATGATTGGGTATTTAGAAACAAGCTCTTCATACCAGTCAACCATTTCAGCAGACGTTTTGACGACGCCTTCGCCTGCAAGATGGTATTTGCCGTCTTCTTTGTTATAGAACTCAGAAGATGCAGCATCCATTGCAAGTTTTACTTGTTCGCCAGGTTTAAAGCCGGCTTTTTCGATCGCTTCAACGATCGTTTGCAATGCTTCTTCGTTTGATCCAAGGTTTGGAGCAAATCCGCCTTCATCACCAACAGCAGTGTTCAGGCCTTTTTCTTTCAGGACTGATTTCAGGCTGTGGAAAATTTGAGCTCCCATGCGAAGCGCTTCGCGGAAGTTTTCCGCACCGACAGGCATGATCATGAATTCTTGAATGTCAACGTTGTTGTCTGCATGCTCCCCGCCGTTTACGATGTTCATCATCGGTACAGGAAGCGTTTTAGAGTTGAATCCTCCAAGGTATTGATATAGAGGAATTTGCAAGAAATCAGCGGCAGCGCGGGCAACGGCCATTGATACGCCAAGGATCGCGTTTGCGCCAAGCTTGCCTTTGTTTTCAGTTCCGTCAAGTTCAATCAGCAATTTGTCAATCGCCACTTGTTCTGTCACATCGAAGCCGAGAAGCTCCGGAGCAATGATTTCATTTACGTTGTTTACCGCAGTTAAAACGCCTTTTCCAAGGTAGCGGTCTTTGTCGCCGTCACGAAGCTCGACAGCTTCATATTCACCAGTGGAAGCGCCGCTTGGGACAAGTGCGCGTCCAAAAGCTCCTGATTCTGTATATACTTCAACTTCAACCGTCGGATTACCGCGGGAGTCTAATACTTCACGTGCATAAACATCAACAATGTATGGCATGTTTGTTTCTCTCCTTTAAATCTTATTTTTGAATTAACGACGTTCCTTTCATTTCTTTCGGCAGTTCGACATCAAGCAAGTCCAGAAGGGTTGGTGCAAGATCGCCGAGAATTCCGCCTTCCCGGAGTGTCACGCCTTCTTTTGTGACGATCACAGGAACCGGATTTGTCGTATGGGCGGTGTGCGGTTTGCCTTCTTCGGTAATCAGCACGTCCGCGTTGCCGTGGTCCGCCGTAATGATCGCATGCCCGCCTTTTGCAAGAATCGCGTCAACGATTTCACCAAGACATTCATCAACCGCTTCAATTGCTTTGATCGTCGGCTCGACTTTCCCTGAATGTCCAACCATATCCGGGTTGGCGAAATTGAGGATGATCGCGTTATGCTTGTCAGCCTCGATTTCTTTGAGGAGAGCATCTTTCACTTCATAAGCGCTCATTTCAGGTTTCAAGTCATATGTCGCGACTTTCGGCGAATTGATGAGAATCCGTTCTTCGCCAGGGAATTTCTCTTCACGTCCGCCGCTCATAAAGAATGTGACGTGCGGATATTTTTCAGTTTCGGCAATACGGAGCTGTTTCAGTCCTTTTTGGGATAAAACTTCACCGACCGTATTGTCGAGATTGATCGGTTTGAATGCCACGTATCCGTCAACCGTTTCACTGAAATGAGTCAAGCAGACGAAATGAAGGTTTTTCGGATGCTTGTCTCCGCGATCAAAGTCGCGGAAATCGTCATTTGTGAACGTGTTGGAAATTTGGATCGCACGGTCAGGTCTGAAATTATAGAAAATCACTGCGTCATTGTCTTTAATGGTCGCAACAGGCTCGCCATTTTCCTTTGTGATGACGGAAGGGATGACAAATTCATCATAAATTCCTTTTTCATAGGAATCCTTCACGACATCAAACGGATTTTTGTAGGCAGGGCCTTCGCCGTATACCATGGCGCGATACGCTTTTTCGACGCGGTCCCAGCGTTTGTCGCGGTCCATTGAGTAGTAGCGGCCGGACAATGTTGCGATTTCACCGACTCCGATTTCCGCGATTTGTTCTTCAAGCTCTTTGAGATACTTCTCGGCCGTTTGCGGACCTACATCGCGTCCGTCAAGGAAGCCGTGAATATAGACGTTTTGAACGCCCTCTTTTTTCGCGAGCTTCAATAGCGCGTATAAATGATTGATATGGCTGTGAACCCCGCCGTCAGACAGCAGTCCGAACAGGTGAAGGTTAGTGCCTTTTTCTTTCACATGCTTCATCGCGTCAAGAAATGTTTCATTGCGTTCAAATTCGCCTTCGCGAATCGCAACATTGACGCGAGTCAAGCTTTGATAGACGATCCGTCCGGCGCCGATATTCAAGTGTCCGACTTCAGAGTTTCCCATCTGTCCTTCGGGAAGTCCGACTGCCTCGCCTGAAGCCGTCAGCGTCTGATGCGGATACTTGTTCCAATAGCGGTCAAAATTCGGTTTGTTCGCTTGGGCTACTGCGTTACCGACTGTTTCGTCTCTTAGTCCAAACCCATCTAAAATGATGAGTGCGGCTAACTTTTTACTCATATTGACCTGCCTCCAATAATTGTACGAAAGACTGTGGCTCAAGGCTTGCGCCGCCTACGAGGGCGCCGTCGATATCAGACTCAGCCATGTATTCTTTAATGTTCGCAGGTTTTACGCTGCCGCCGTACTGGATGCGGATGCTGTCCGCAGCCGCTTGTCCGAATTCAGCGGAGACAGTTTGGCGGATGTGTGCGCACACTTCATTTGCATCTTGAGCTGTTGAAGATTTGCCTGTTCCGATCGCCCAGATTGGCTCATAGGCGATGACAGAAGCAGATACTTGCTCTGCTGTCAGGCCTGCAAGAGCTTTTTTCACCTGATCGGCTACAAGCTCATTTGTTTTGTTTGCTTCACGTTCTTCAAGCGTTTCACCTACGCAGATGATCGGCACAATCCCGTATTTGAAAGCGGCATGCGCTTTTTTGTTTACGGTCTCGTCCGTTTCGGCAAACATTTCGCGGCGCTCAGAGTGGCCAATCACGCAATATTCAACCCCTAGATCTTTCAGAGCGGCAGGGCTGATTTCTCCAGTGAAAGCGCCGCTTTCTTCGAAGTGCATGTTTTGCGCGCCGACTTTAAGATCAGTGCCTTTGACAGCTGAAGTCAGCTTTTCAAGGAACAGCGCTGGCGCGCAGACAACAGCTTCTGCTTTATCTGCTGCTGGAATGGAAGATTTCACTTCTTCAACGAAGCTTACAGCTTCTGAAAGCACTTTGTTCATCTTCCAGTTACCGGCAATAATTGGTTTTCTCATGTGCTCCACTCCTTATGCTGTGTATAGTGCTTACTTATCGTTCAATGCTTTTACGCCAGGAAGTACTTTGCCTTCCATGAATTCAAGAGAAGCTCCGCCGCCTGTTGAAATATGGCTCATTTTGTCGGCCAGGCCGAACTTTTCAACAGCAGCCGCAGAGTCTCCGCCGCCGATGACAGAGTATGTATCTTTTGCCTCTGCTAAGGCTTCAGCGACAGCTTTTGTTCCTTTAGCGAACGCGTCGAGTTCGAAGACACCCATTGGTCCGTTCCAAACGACAAGCTTGCTGTTTTTAATGACGTCGGCATACGTTTTTTGTGTTTCCGTACCGATGTCAAGCGCTTCCCAGTCGCTTGGGATTTCGCTCACCGGAACGATTTTCTTATTGGCGTCATTAGAGAAGTCATCGGCCACAAGCACATCTGTAGGCATGTAGAAATTCACGCCTTTTTCTTTGGCGCGGTCCATGAAAGACTTGGCCAGTTCAATTTTGTCTTCTTCAAGAAGAGACTTTCCGACTTCATAGCCGAGCGCTTTGACAAACGTATAAGCAAGACCTCCGCCGATGATCAGATTGTCGACTTTCTCAAGAAGACTTTCGATCACGCCGATTTTGTCTTTTACTTTCGCTCCGCCGATAATCGCTGTAAACGGACGTTCAGGATTGGAAAGGGCTTTGCCGAGCACTTCAAGCTCTTTTTCCATCAGGAAGCCTGCGACAGCCGGAAGGTGTTCGGCGATGCCTGCAGTTGAAGCATGAGCGCGGTGAGCCGCTCCGAATGCGTCATTGACATATACATCCGCAAGGTCGGCAAACGCTTTTGCAAGCTCAGGATCATTTTTTTCTTCGCCTGGGTAGAAGCGTACATTTTCCAAAACAAGAATGTCTCCGTCTTTCATTTCGGAAATTTGCGCTTTAACGGCGTCGCCATATGCTTCATCCGCTTTTTTCACTTCTTTGCCAAGCAGCTCTCCGAGGCGCGCAGCCACTGGAGTTAAACGAAGCTCTTCAGAAACTTGTCCTTTTGGACGTCCAAGGTGGCTTGCAAGAAGAACTTTCGCTCCTTGCTCTGTCAAGTATTGGATCGTCGGAAGTGCAGCGCGGATTCTTGTATCATCCGTAACTTTTCCGTCTTTCATCGGAACGTTGAAATCAACGCGGCAAAAAACAACACGGCCTTTTACATCAATGTCTTTTACTGATTTTTTGTTCATGGCTTCTAGGAGATCCTCCTTTAATTGATTTGCAAGCCTGAAAACGGAAATCCCCAAGCGCGGCAGTTCAACTGCAGGGCGCCGCATATGGAAAAAGGGAAAGGGAGTGTGTCCCCTTCCCTTGTCCGCTTTCATTATAGCGCTTCTCTCTTAAAGAACCAAGTCTGATTCTTTTTTGAAACCTTCCGAATTAAAGACCTTGTTTTGCGATGTAAGCTGCAAGATCTACAACGCGGTTAGAATATCCGCTTTCGTTGTCATACCAAGAAATGACTTTCACCATGTTGCCTTCCATAACCATTGTAGAAAGGGCATCGATTGTAGAAGAGTTTGTGTTTCCGTTGTAGTCTCTAGAAACAAGCGGCTCTTCGCTGTAGCCAAGAACGCCGTTCAGTTCGCCTTCTGCTGCTTCTTTAAGCGCTGCGTTTACTTCTTCTACTGTTACTTCTTTATCAAGTTCAGCAACAAGGTCAACTAGTGATACGTTTGGTGTCGGAACACGCATTGCTCCGCCGTTCAGTTTGCCTTTCAGTTCAGGCAGTACAAGGGAAACGGCTTTCGCTGCACCAGTTGTTGTCGGAATGATGCTTTCTGCTGCCGCACGCGCACGACGGTAGTCTTTGTGCGGAAGATCAAGGATTTGCTGATCGTTTGTGTAAGAGTGAACAGTTGTCATCATACCGCGTTTGATGCCGAATTTGTCGTTAAGCACTTTTGCAAACGGTGCAAGGCAGTTTGTTGTACAAGATGCGTTAGAGATGACATGGTGGTTAGCCGCATCATATTTATCTTCGTTAACACCCATAACGATTGTGATATCTTCTTCACTTGCAGGAGCTGAGATGATAACTTTTTTCGCGCCAGCTTCCAAGTGTTTAGCCGCATCTGCGCGTTTTGTGAAGAAGCCGGTTGATTCAACAACGATTTCAACGCCTTGTTCTCCCCAGTTTAATTTAGCAGGATCGCGTTCAGCTGTCACTTTGATTGTATGACCGTTGACAACAAGGTTGTTTCCGTCAACAGAAACTTCTGCGTCTAGTTTGCCGTGTACTGAATCATATTGTAATAGGTGAGCAAGCATGTTAGCGTCTGTCAAATCGTTAACTGCCACAACCTCAACTTCAGGATTATTTAACGCTGCACGGAATACTACGCGTCCAATACGACCAAAACCATTAATACCGACTTTTACTGCCATGATGATTTCCTCCTTTAAGTAAATAAGAGATATTTAATTTATATTGAGGGAAGAAACTTCCCTTAATAACTGTTTTGCGGCTCCTTCATCAGTAATCAGAACCGTATTGCGCGGCTTTTTAAAATACGCCTCAATGGCTTCAGCCTTTGATGAGCCTCCCGCCACCGCAATGATGTTCGGAATCGATTCAAGGTCCTCAAGCTGTATGCCTACGCTGTGCACCTTGTGAATAACTTCTCCATGGCGGTCGAAATAATAGCCGAACGCCTCTGCTACAGCTTCATTTTCTTCTATCTTCTTCAAATCTTTCTCTGGTGTGTTTCTTCGTTCAGCCATTGTTTTAGCATCTCCGATACCGTGAATGACCATACTCGATGATTGAATCGTCTGCAGCACTTCCTTTATGGAAGGCTCTTCGATAATAGAAGAATAGGCTTCTTTGCTTAACTGACCCGGCACGAATAACAATCTGTATGTACCGGAAGCTTTTTCAGCCATATGGGCACAAATCGTATTCGCCTGGTTCCTGACGTTTTCGCCGAGTCCGCCTCTTGCGGGCACAAAAAGCAGTTTGCGATTTTTCGAGTCGGGCGTCATCATTTCAGCCACGGCTTCGAGGGTCGTACCTCCGGTTACGGCGACGATATTTTCCCCTTGAAACCTGCTTTTCATGCATGCGACGGCCGCTCTCCCCATTTCTTTTTTGACCCATGGGGAATGATCGCTGTCTCCGGACACAATGATGACCTGTTCAAGATTCAACCGCTCTTTTAATGTATTTTCCAAATGGGTTAAACCTAAAACGTCCTTCATCGTATCTTCGAGAATTTTCAGCAGGTCAGATCCTTCAGATGTCAATGTCATGCCGGTCGTCTTGATCTCCAGAAGATTTTGCTCTTTTAAAAACTGAACCTCCGCCCTTAAAATGCGTTCGCTTAATCCGAGACTCGCGGCAAGGCTTCTTCTGCCGATCGGTTCAGTCAGCCTTATGTACTGCAAAATTTCATACCTTTTTTGCATGACATCGAGAAGATCCGGCAATAATTTTTTTTGAGCCTGTATTAATTGATTCATGCCAAAACGTTCCTTTCATCTCGTCCTGGACAAATAATGTCCCGCTATGACTGAAAACGTCCCACCTCAGCCAAAAAAAATTACTCCTGCTTTCATCTAATATTGTAACAGGGTTAAAATGTTTATTCAACTGTTTAGGAACCAATTCCTCGACAATATTCGAACCGTTTTGACACATTCTGTTCGATCCTTATGATTGTTTCCTATTAATATCTATCATATACAAATCTCGCCAAAAGGTGAACCATTAGAAAAAGCCCTTCCATAAATGGACTCAGTCGATACAGATTTTTCAGAAAACCGATTGCGCCGAATATGACTGCCGTATCGCAGCCGTACAATAGGCCGCCGAGCCCTGCCGCGCATGAAATCAAAATCACAAATCCCATTGAATGGCGTCTGGCAACTGCTACATTTGGTTCTAACTGAGCTGGGTTATTCTTCATTCGTCCGTCCTCTCGAGATTTTAATAATTGTATTTTCTGTCAATATTTGATTGGACCCAATGTGAAATTCATCTGCATATTTGTGAACAAATTGATATATTAGCAAAATACGCTCATATGAACCGGCGCAAAACAAGGCAATGTCCGCCTGCCTGCAGCTGCAAACGAATATTTTGTGCGGACGCCATTTGCCGGAATTGATCGGCTGTGATTGCGGGGCAACTAAAAAGCAATGGATAGGGTCTCCCCTTCCATTGCTTACTTTGTTGTTTTTCAATTGTTCCATATGTCGGCGATTATTTCGAAAGAACGCAGTCTGTCTGCATGCTCAAATGTTTCACCGTTCACCATTATTTCGTCCGCCTGAGTGGTTTTGACAAAGTCTTCAAGCTTTGCCTTGACTTCGGCCGGCCCGCCGATGATGGTTGAGCTGAGCTGTTCATTGACCATCGCCTTTTCGCGCGGCGTCCAGATCTGCTCCATATCATCGACAGGAGGCTTAAGCTTCGTCGGAGCTCCGCGGACAAGGTCCAAAAATTTCTGATAGTGTGATGTCGCAAGGCGCTGCGCTTTTTGATCGGTGTCAGCCGCGATCACCGTCACCCCGACCATCGCATAAGGTTCATCAAGCACGCCGGGTTTGAAAGAGCTGCGGTACAGCTCTAAAGCCGGGATCGTATTCGCAGGCGAAAAATGCGCAGCAAACGCAAACGGCAAGCCAAGCTCTCCAGCGAGGCGGGCGCTGAAACCGCTCGAACCAAGAAGCCATATCGGCACGTCCAGCCCCTCTCCCGGGATGGCGCGCACATGATTCCGGACATTTCCGGAAGGCTTGAAGTAGTTGCGCAGTTCTGCCAATTGCTCAGGGAAATCCTCGCCGCTGCTGATGTTTCTTCTCAATGCCCTTGCTGTCAATTGATCAGTGCCCGGAGCGCGGCCAAGCCCCAAATCGATTCTCCCCGGGTAGAGAGACTCCAGCGTTCCAAATTGTTCCGCAATCACAAGAGAGGAGTGGTTCGGCAGCATAATGCCGCCTGACCCGACGCGAATCGTTTTTGTTCCCCCGGCGATATAGCCGATCAAAACGGCCGTGGCCGAGCTCGCCACGCCTTCAATATTATGATGCTCTGCCAGCCAGAATCTGTTGTACCCCCATTTTTCGGCATGGCGGGCCAAATCTATGGAATTGCGGAATGATTCTTCAACCGTGCCGCCTTGGACGACGGGAGACAAATTCAATACGGAGTATTTGGTGTCTTTTAAATGCTTTGCCATTTTTTCTCCTTCTTCCTGATGGTTATTGTCATTAGAACGATACCATAATGGAGGCGTACATTTAAAGAAATTAGTTCGATCAATTTCGAACTGTTGGTTTTAAAAAAACCGCCTCCTTATACAGGAGGCGGTTACACCCTAGGAATTCGCGCCTTGGCCGGTTACCTGATGCCGTCCCTTCAACACATAAGCGATGGTAATCAGCATGTATATACCCGCCGTTACCAAAGTAATGACAATCGAAGTTGTCAGAATAACGCCGATTAATATCGCCAAAAGCGACAGAATCGCCAGCCAGGTCGTATAAGGAAACCATTTGACATAGTAGCCGCCATCTGCAGTCTCATTCCGTTTTCTCGATTTCAGATGGGCGGTTGCGATGACAAGCCAAATCATCAGCACCGTGTAGCCGAGAGATCCCATCAAATACTCGAATGTTTGACTGCCCGCAAATATCGAAAATAATACACCTAAATATAAGAAAGAAGTGCACAAAAGAATGGCATATACCGGCACTTTTTTGCGCGACAGCTTTGAAAAGATCTTCGGCACCCGGCCGTCGGCGGCCTGCGTATATAAAATCCGCGAAGATCCGTAAAGACCCGAGTTCATCGATGAGATGACCGCTAATAAGATCACGGCATTCATCACATGATCCGCTCCGGGAATTCCGATCATTTGAAAGACCATGACAAACGGGCTTTCCGACACTTCATTCACCTGATTCCACGGAATCAGACTGACAATAATGAAAAACGGCATGATGTAAAAAGCAATGATCCGCGTCAGCGTCCCCCGGACGGCTTTTGGCACAACTTTCTCCGGATTTTTTGTCTCCGCCAATGTCACGCCGATGATTTCAGTTCCCCCGTAAGAATAAATCACAACAAGCATCGCCGTGATCAGCCCGCCGGCTCCGTTCGGAAAAAACCCGCCATGATCAGTCAGATGAGAAACGCCAGCTGCTGAATGACCGCCGAATGAGAAAAATAATAAAATAAATCCAGCTATAATAAAAACGACAATCACGGTGATTTTAATCAAAGCAAGCCAATACTCTGTCTCTGCAAAACTCTTGACGGAAAGCAAATTGACGCTTGTAACGGCGAGGGCAACAAACAGCGCCAGCACCCAAACCGGCAGTCCGGGAAGCCAATACTGCAAAAAGGTCGCCGCCACTACAGCTTCGGCCGCAATATTCAGCACCCACATTTTCCAATAAATCCAGTCTAAAAAATATGCCGCATAGGGACCTAAAATAGATTGAACAAGATCCCTGAATGTTCGGGCTTCACTGTTTTTGACGGCCATCTCAGCGAGACCCTGCATAATGAACAGCAGGATGATCCCGCCGATCAAATAAGCGATCAGAACCGATGGCCCCGCTAAATCAATCGCATTGCTGCTTCCTTTAAATAATCCGGCGCCGATCGCACCGCCCAAGGCCATCATCATAATGTGCCGTGATGTCATCGTTCTCTCAAGTGTCTGCGTTTTTTTCTCCATCTTATTCACTTCCTCTATATAAAATAAAAAAGCCCGTCGTCTCTTTTTCTTCCTTTTGAAGATAAAGAGACGACGAGCCTTTGAAGCCAACCGCGGTACCACTCTTTTTGATTCCATAAATAGAATCCAGCTTAATATGCAACAGATCTGCTGTGCAAAACCCAATAACGGGGGTTAATCGTAATAGCCTTCAGGAATTGATGTCTTTTCCTTTTAGCGAGTCCACTCCCGGGCGAGTTCAAAGATTCATTAGGCTACGTCACACCGACCCGCAGCTCTCTTAGCTAATGATGGATCTTCTACTGCTCCCATTCATCGTGTTTTCAACCTGAAAATATATTCATATAATATACGTTCTTCTGACCCCTTTGTCAATAACAAATAGAGTGGCAAATTTTAAAAAACAGAATATTCCCCTATTTTCAAGGAAAATCGGCTTTTCTTTTTGCAAATTCAATAGGTTTAGTGCACGAGTTTTCAAATGGCCGGCCTTTTCAATTAAAACGCGCCTGCAAAAAATCGTCTGAAATCCCCCGAAAAAATTAGTTGAATTGATATATTATTCGAACTTTACAAAATATTTAAACGATGATAGAGTGGGACCCGAATCATTTGATCAGCTAAAGGAGGAAGAAACATGAAAAAACTGTCGTTGATGGTGATTTTGTCCGCATTGACTCTCGTATTCAGTGCATCGCCGGCCAGCTTTGCGAAAGACGCACCTGAGGATAAGTATACGACGCCGACAGACGCCGAATTTAGCCAGATTCAACAAATCTTAAAAGACACCGGCATTCAGACCGACAACCTGCAAAAGGATTACGGGGTGATCGTAAATGAACCTTCCGAAAAAGTCGGCATCATTTCGGACATCCCTGACAAAAGAGACGACTGGAGCCATGTCAGTTTCAATTCATACTATGTCGACCTCAACAGCGATACACTCATTGCAGAGATACGATTTGAGTTTAAACAGAATGCTGACGGCACATCAGAAAGTGAATACCAAAATGTAACAACCGGCGGCAAGTATGTTGTCAAACTTGATAAAGAAGGAAATGTCATCGATGAGAAAACAAGCGGAGACATTTCGATTTTGTGGAAATACTAGATTCGTGAATACCTGCCCCCTTTTATAACGCCCTTTAACAGGGCGTTTTTTGGTTTCGAACGCCTTCTATCCCGTTCCTGCAAAAATCGATTGGCGATTTCCTTTCCAGCGTCCGCTATACTCGCGGCAGAGCGGATTTGATCAATACGACAATGGATCCATATATTGGGTGGCTCTTGCCCTTTTCGATGTATCGGGAGCGGACCGTACATACTGCCCATCAAATTACTTGCAATCAATAGCCGCCCGACAATCACCTTCACAATACCAGGATGCAAAAGTTTTGGGCCCGCATGTTCTTCCGAACAAAAAACCTTGAAAAGCAAATAGCCAATCAAGGTAATAGAAACTATTATTTTTTATCCTGTCCCTTTCCGTACATTGATCGTAACGCTTGATCCGCAAAACGATTACGGGAATCAAAGACAGCAACTGTTTGCGCAGATGTCTTTTTCCGCCCTCCTTATGATGCGGTGCTTTTCTCTTCATTCTCCAAAAAGATGTCTTCCAATGATGGTTCATCGACATGAACCCGGTAAATGTTCACTTTGCAGTTGGTCAAAACCCTGATAATGGCGGGGATTTTTTCTTCCGAATTGACCACAAGCGAGAGCTCATTTCCCCGGTATTCGATGTCATCGCCGGCTGATTCGAGAAAATTGCCGATCAGGCCGCGATGCTGTTCAGGAATTTGCGAATGCCTGATGGAAACCGTCATGGCGGACATGAAATGCCTTCTTAATTCATCCAGCGTCCCTTCTCGTAAAATGCTGCCGTCCTTCATGATTGCGATCCTTGTACAAATCTTTTCAATTTCATGTAGATTGTGGGACGTCATAAATATGGTTTTCCCTTCTGTTTGCAGCTCCGTGATCAGCTTTTGTATATTCAAGCCTGATTCCGCATCGACCCCGGACGTCGGCTCGTCCAAGAAGAGCAGCTCCGGATCATGAATGATCGCTTGGGCGATGCCAAGCTTTTTCTTCATGCCGAATGAGAATGTCCCGGCCTTTTTGTCGGCGTGTTCAAGCAGACCGACCCTTGCCAAAACGGCTTCGCACTGCTCTCTTGACACGTTTCGGCCCTGTAATGCCGCGAAATATTTTAAATGACCGGCCGCCGTCATCGAATTATAAAAGGTTGAATAATCGGGCAACACGCCGATGCGGTGCTTTATTTTTTCAATGGAGGGTTCGTTCAATAGTTGAAAGCTTCCGGCAGACGGCTGAACAATTCCGGTGAGCATATTGATGAACGTCGATTTTCCGGCGCCATTGCGGCCCAGGAAACCGTAAATCTCCCCTTTTTTCACCTGGAGATCGACTTGGTTTACAACCGTTCTTGATCCGTATATCTTCATCAAGCCCTTAGCCTCGATCACAGCATTCATTATAAATCCCTCCTGTTAAATAAAGCGATTGCCCCGGCGAGCACCACGGCCGCGTAAACAATGTTGATCAGGACAAAATAGTTCCCAAGAGAAGAATAATAGTAGGGAGTCAAATATTTAAACCAGCTGATCATGATATTGTCCGAGTAGATGGCCCACAAACTGACCGCGGGAAAGAACAAGGCAAACACGATTCCGAAAAACATTGACATGGCGGGCTTGGGAAAGATAATGGAGAATAAGAGATTTAAAGCGATTGCCGCTGTAAGAAACGCCATGCTGTCAGCGGCGCTCTGCCATAAAAATGTTTTAGAAACGATCATTACCAATATGTATGATGCCAACATACAGACGAGCCAAAACAGCCAGACCCCTAAATATTTCCCCAATATAATTTGATGGCGCGAGGTTTTGGTCACCAGAAACCTCATCGTCCGCTCGTTGACTTCCCGGTTGATCATATCATGGGACAGCCCCGTGATGATTAAAAAACCGAGCATAAAAACGATAAGGGTTGTCCCGATTGCGGTGGAATCAACCCCCAAATCCAATTCCCGAACCATATCGGCCGGCGCATGCTCGATGACCTCCGCAACCTTAAAGCTCACGAAAAAAATCATGGCGATGACAATCATCGATTTGATGCTTTTAAAAAGGCGTTTAAATTCATTCAGGCAGATAGCTTGCATCTTCAGTCACTCCTTCATCCCTTTATTATAGTGACTGAAGATTATCCAGAAATAATTTTATCCTTAACATTACCTTAAATCGCAAATCGGGCTGCTTGACTTTCCCCTAAACTGGAGGGTTTATATTCATTTTAGAAGGATGTAAAAGGAGGATTTTTTTGTTTAAAATCAGTGAGTTTTCCAACCTGAGCCAAGTTTCGGTGAAAGCCCTGCGGTATTATGATCAAATCGGTTTACTGAAGCCGGCTCATATAGATGCAGAAACAGGCTACCGCTACTATACGGCAAACCAGCTCTTTCCGCTGAATCGCATTTTGGCTTTTAAGGAACTTGGTTTCACACTCCAGCAGATAATAGAGCTTATGGAAGAGAATGTGTCCGGCGAACAGATCCGCGGAATGTTCCGGCTGAAAAAAGCGGAGATTGAGACACTGCTGGCGGAAGAAGGGGCACGCCTGCAAAAAATTGAAGAACGGCTGGAACAGGTCGAAAAAGAAGATTGTTTTGAACCGGAGAACGATATTGTGTTGAAAAAAATAGAAAGCCGGCAGCTGCTTTCCGTGCGGCGAAAGACTTCAATTCAACAAATCCCCGCTCTTTTTGGGGAGCTCGATGCGCGATTCGGGAAATCATTAACGGCTTCGCTTCCCAAAATGGTTCTTTGGCATGGCTGTGAAGAGTGTGAAGACGAAGTCGATTTAGAGGCGGGTTATCTCGTCCAGCGGCCATTTCCTCCGGAGGGCTCGGACGCCGTCGTGCGCCGGCTGCCGGAAGTTCCGATGATGGCGACGCTTCTGCACCGCTGCCGACCGACAAGCCCGTGCACAGCAAGTGCTCATCTGGGCCTGTGGCTTGAACAAAAAGGGTATCGTATGAAGGAAAATGAACCGCGCCGCGAAGTATTTTTACATCCTGAACATAATCATTCAAGTGATTATATTGCGGAGATTCAAATTCCGATCGAAAAAGTGCACGAAACATTGAGTGGAATCAAGAAAGGCGGACAAACATGACCGATTTATCGAAGCAAATCATAACAGAATTGAACATCCCGGTGACCATGAGTGACGGAACAGCCCTTCGCGCCAACATCTATCGTCCGAAAGGCGCGGGACCATGGCCGGTTCTATTGGCGCGGCTCCCCTACGGAAAAGACATTCCCCAAGTACTGTTAGGCTTTCATGATGTGTTTCGGGCGGTTCAAAGAGGATATGTCGTCATTGTTCAAGATACAAGAGGACGTTTTTCATCTGAAGGACAATGGGACCCTATTGCAACAAGCGCCTATGAAGAAAGTGATACGCATGAAACCATTGATTGGGCGGCAAAACTTCCTTATAGCACCGGGCAGGTCGGAATGTTCGGCGTATCTTACTACGCTTTTACCCAATGGGCAGGGATGGTGAAGGCACCCAAACCATTCAAGGCGGCGGCTCCGGCATTTTCCTGGAGCCATCCCTTTGATGGTCTGATATTCAGGGGAGGCGCATTGGAATTAGGTTTTTTAGCTTATTGGCAAATGGGCATGTATCTCGATACTCTGCCAAGGCTTTATTCTGATGAGGGCGAACTCATGGCTGCGAGAAAACAAATCATCTCAGACATTGATCAGCTCAAACTCAAAATTTACTCACTCCCTTTGAAAGATTTTGCGCCATTTCAGCGAAATAATGTCGCAAATCCTTGAGCAAATCAGGCGGGGGATGGATCGGGAATTCAGCGGGCATTTATCTTTAGAAGGGAAATATGGCGGATTCACAGTGCCTGCTTTGAATATCGCCGGCTGGTACGATATCTTTTTGCAGGGAACAATTGAAAACTTTTTGCACATGGCGGAAATTGGCGGAACGGCGGAAGCCCGTCAAAGCAAATTGATCATCGGACCGTGGCAGCATTTGGATCACAGCCATCAATCAGGTGAAAAAAACTTCAGTCTGGCCGCTCATTCGGCTTCGATAGACTTGAACGGCATCCATTTGCGGTGGTTTGATCATTTCTTAAAAGGAATCGATACCGGAATGGTAAATGAAGCACCCATCAAACTGTTCGTGATGGGTGAAAATGTATGGCGCGATGAATATGAATGGCCGCTGGCCCGCACCCGGTTTACGGCGTATTATTTGCATAGCGGCGGCCGTGCGAATACATGGCATGGAGACGGAACGCTCAGCATGATACCGCCTGAAGCGGAAGAACCCGATCATTTTGTCTATGATCCTCTGGATCCCGTTCCGACAAAAGGCGGAGCGATTATGATGCCGCCTGATTTCGCAAGCGGCGCTTTTGACCACAGGGAAATTGAAGAACGGGATGATGTATTGGTGTACACCACCCCGATTCTTGAAGAAGACACGGAAGTGACAGGCCCGGTGAAAGTCAGGCTGTGGGCTGTTTCCAGTGCGCCTGATACGGATTTTGTCGCCCGTCTTATCGATGTGCATCCCGGCGGTTCGGCATACAATGTAACCGACGGAATCATCCGGGCCCGGTTCAGGAACAGCCCCAAAGAAGGAAAGCCAAGTCTGATCGAACCGGGAAAAGCGTATCTCTATGACATCGACCTCTGGTCAACGAGCATCGTATTCAAAAAAGGGCACCGCATCCGCCTGGATATCACCAGCAGCAATTTCCCGCGCTGGGACCGCAATCTCAATAACGGACTTGAGATTGGCAGCGGCCAAACGGAAGATGCCGTAAAGGCGCGGCAGACCATCCTTCATGACCGGGAGCATCCATCTTCGGTCATTCTGCCGATCATACCTAGAAACTGACTGCGCCTATATGACCTTCAGCGTTCCAATCCGCGCTGAAGGTATTTTTCTACCGGTCGGTTACGACAATGTAAGCCGCTTTTACCGGTCCATGCACGCCGACAACCAGATCCATTTCAATATCCGCCGAATTGCTCGGACCCGTCACATAGTTGATGCAGGACGGAATGACACTGCCTTCCGCTGTTTTTTGCTTAATGATCCGGCTGGCCTGCGTCATTCTCGGAACGATTGAGCTTTTTGGCACAATGGCAATATATGTCGTCGGCAGCAGGCTGACGGAGCGCCCTCTATCTTTTGAGCTGAATAGGACGACAGTGCCGGATTCCGCAAGGGTGATGTCACTGAATGTAATGCCGACGTTCGCCTGTTCGGCCCGTCTGATATTGTCCTCTCCGCGAACTGCATCCCATTCCCATACTTGTGTGCCCTCTTTCGCCCATGCATCTGTCAAAAGGCCGGACAGTCCGAATTCTTTAAAACGCTTATCTTTCGGAATGATGACAGGACCTCCTCCAAATCGCGCTACTTGAGCAGCAAGGGCTTCGTGCAGGCCGACTGCTTCCGTTTCAATCAATTCCGTGTGAATCTTCAGGCAGTGCTCTTTCAATACGGCAAGCAGCTGATCGGGCGTATATCCCTGGTACACCCTGTGCTGCGGCTGATATGTGTAATCGGGAGCGGTGACGCCCGATGTTCTTCTCGAACGGCCGAGTCTTTCTGCAATCCGGTTTAAAAAGCTCTCCTTGTTTTGGATCGTTCCGTTTGTCATCTGTCTTCCCCCTTTTGTCTGTCATGGAACCAGTCGCGGAATCTGGAGCGGTTTGGTGCCGGAAAATCACGGATTTGCGTCCACTGTTTGAGCGGCCCCGGACCCTTCGTAATTTTTTCGCCCTGCTGAAACGGCTTCATAGCCGCAGGCGCCCATTTTGAGCCCATTTTATAAAGCGCCGGTGTCGATGCTCCCAGACCGAAGGCTTTCATCGCCAGCTTTTCGGAAACCGGAGCGCGGCCTTCTTGTTCAACGATGCGCTGGCGGTGCTTTAAGAGCAGTTCATGAAGAGGAATTTTCACCGGACAGGCTTCCGTGCAAGCCCCGCATAATGATGATGCGTAAGGCAGCTCTTTGTAGTCGTCATATCCGCCGAGCAGCGGAGATAGTACCGCCCCGATCGGACCCGAATAGATCGAACCGTAGGAATGACCGCCGACATGGCGGTAAACCGGACAGACGTTGATGCAGGCCGCACATCTGATGCATTGAAGGACGGATTGAAATTCTGTTCCGAGAATCTTCGAACGGCCGTTATCCACGATTACGAGATGAAATTCTTCCGGCCCGTCCGCTTCATCAGGCAGCCTCGGCCCTGTCAACGCCGTAATATAGCTTGTCAGCCGCTGGCCGACGGCGCTTCTGGTCAGCATTCCGACAAGCACTTCAAATTCGTCGAGGGACGGGACGATCCGCTCCATCCCCATGACGGTAATCTGCGTGTTCGGAATCGTCGTGACAAGGCGCCCGTTCCCTTCGTTTGTGACAAGGCTGACGGAGCCTGTATCAGCAATCGCGAAATTACAGCCTGTAATGCCGATATCCGCCTCCAAAAACTTCTTCCTGAGCACGGCTCTGGCGTGCATGACAAGCTCCTCCGGCTTTTCCGTGCGGCGATAATCAAGCCGTTCTTTAAAAACGTCGCGGATTTGTTCTTTGTTTTTATGAAGCGCCGGCGCCACGATATGTGACGGCGGATCATGGTCATCGATTTGCAGGATGTATTCCCCCAAATCAGTTTCAACGACCTCGCAGCCTTCTTGTTCGAGCACTTCGTTCATATTGATTTCTTCCGTTACCATTGATTTTGATTTGACGATCTTTTTGCCGTTTTTCTTTTTGACGACATCGCGTATGTAACTTGACGCTTCCTCGGCGGTTTCCGCGAAGAATACGTGTCCGCCTCTTTTGGCGACATTTTCGGCAAGCTGCTCAAGGTAATAATCAAGGTTTTCCAAAACGTGCTGCCTGATTTCTTCGGCGAGCGAGCGCCATTCTTCCCAGTTGCCAAGCTCCTCCGCCGCCTCAAGCCGCCGGGCTCTCAACCGTTCTTGGGCGCCTGAAACGGCCCCCCTCATAAAATCATTTTCAAGCCCTTTTGACACGCGATCTTTAAAATTTTGTGTTCCGATCTTCATTGCCATGACCATCGTCCCCCTCTATCTGTGAAATGACCGGATGTGTTATCTGCTGTTTAAAACCTCAGCAATGTGCATGACCTGGATCGGTTTTTCCTTTCTGCCGATCCGCCCCCCGATATTCATCAAGCAGCCGCAGTCAGCCCCGATTAGCACATCTGCGGCCGTTTCTTCAACACAAGCCACTTTTTCATCGACCATCTGCTCCGAGATTTGCGACATTTTCACCGAAAACGTTCCTCCGAATCCGCAGCAGTCATGCTTGCGCGGCAGCGGTGTGAATTCAAGCCCCTTCACATTCTGCAGCAGCTTCATCGGCGCGTCGGTTACGCCCAGAAGCCTTGTCATATGGCAGGAAGTATGATAAGTCGCCTTTTTCTCAAGTCTTGCCCCCACGTCCTCCACTTTCAGGACATTGACGATGAAGTCCGTCAATTCATACGTTTTGTCGGCAAGACGCTGCGCCTTTTCCGCCCATGCAGGCTCATCCTGAAATACGTGCGGATACTCTTTAAACATAAAAGCGCATGATCCGGAAGGGCTGACGACGTATTCAGCCGATTCAAACGTTTCAATCATCCGTCTCATCGCTTTTTTGGAGTCTTTGACATACCCGCTGTTGTATGCCGGCTGGCCGCAGCAAACCTGGCCTTCGGGAAAATCCACTTCACATCCCAGCCGTTCCAGCAGCTCAACGGTTGCTTTTCCGACATTTGTCTGAAACATGTCAACCAAACACGTGATAAACAATGAAACTTTCATCTTGATCCCCTCTCCCCAACCTGAATAGTCAGGTCATCTGATGACTTGGATGTAAAAAAATCTCTTTTTTCATCTTACACCTTGTGAACATTTTTTGAAAGGGGTTTCTCCTCAGTTTTCAGCCTGAGTCCTATGTAAAAAAGCAGACAATCGTCTGCTTTTCAATCGATATTCCCTCAGTCAACGCCTGTTTCTTCAAAATATGAAGCCAGCACCGTTTCCACGTTTGTCAGGTGCTCAAGCATCGCCTGTTCGGCTTTTTTCCCGTTTTGCTCTTTCACGGCCCGGTAGATCGCTTCATGCTCTTCGTAAAGCCGCTTTACTGTGGTTTTTTTAGAAAACAGCCAGATTTTCCGCGTTTCTCTCATCGTTTCGATCAGGAGGGATGAGACATGGTTCATCAGGCCTTTTAACAAATCGTTTTGAGAAGCCCCGGCCAGCGCCAAATGAAACGCAAGATCGGCTTTTTCGCCGAGCTCGCCGTTCCCGTCGGCGAGATTCATGTCTTCAAGCGCCGCTCGCATGTGCTCCAAGTCATCTTCTGTCCGTTTTTGCGCAGCCCCCGCTACTGCGCCGATCTCGAGAATCTTGCGTACTTCGAGCAGCTCAGCGACATCCTGCTTTTTCATCAGCAGGGCGGCGGAAAGAGGAACTGAGATTTGTTCAGGCTCGAATGTTTTCACATAAGTGCCTTCCCCCTGCTTCATCTCGACAATTCCCATCGCTTTTAAGGCGGAAAGGGCTTCTCTGACTGCGGAGCGGCTGACTTGAAAGCTGTCGGCCAGCGCTTGGACGGAATCCAGTTTATCCCCCGGCTGAAGCTCTCCGTTTTTGATGGTTTCAAGCAGTGCTTCAGCTACTTCTTCATATATTTTTTTCGTTTTGATTTGCTTATATTTCAATTTTTTCACCTCATCAACAGACTGGGCATGGTGCTTATTTTTCTTATTATACCGTTCTTTTCAGATTGAACATATAGCCGGGACGTCATGCAAAAAAATGATTGTAATTTGTAACATTCAGAAATATAATGCTAAATAATTGGTCCTGTCATCATGTCATCAGATGTCTTATTCTGGATTTGGACAGGCCTGTTTGAAGAACAAAGGGGGATTTTAGGAGATGGGATGGACTCAAGATTACACTCCGCTGGGGAACAATTTGCTGCTCTCTTCAATTGCAGCGCTCATACCGATTTTGTATTTTTTCTGGGCTTTGGCCATCAAACGAATGAAAGGGCATACAGCCGGTTTGACAACCTTGCTGATCGCGCTTGTTCTGGCTGTTTTCGTTTACGGCATGCCTGCCGAAAAAGCCGTCATGTCCGCCTCGCAAGGCGCGGTGTACGGTCTTTTGCCGATCGGCTGGATCATCGTGACATCGGTTTTTTTGTACAAGCTTACGGTTAAAACCGGCCAGTTTGAAATCATTCGCAGCTCTGTGCTGTCGATCACTGATGACCGCCGCCTGCAGGCACTTTTGATAGCGTTTTCATTCGGGGCGTTTTTAGAGGGGGCGGCCGGATTTGGAGCTCCGGTCGCTATATCCGCCGCATTGCTTGCCGGACTCGGATTCAATCCTTTATATGCGGCCGGCATTTGTTTAATTGCCAATACGGCGCCTGTCGCCTTCGGCGCGATCGGAATACCGATTATCGCGGTCGAAGGTCCGACAGGGATACCCGCGATGGACATTTCGAAAATGGTCGGCCGTCAGCTCCCGTTTTTATCCGTATTTATTCCGTTTTATTTGGTCGTGATCATGAGCGGCTTCAAAAGGTCTTTGGAAGTGCTGCCGGCCATTTTGGTATCGGGTGTTTCCTTTGCCGCCACACAATATGTAAGCTCAAATTTCCTGGGGCCTGAGCTTCCCGATATTTTGTCGGCCATCGTTTCGCTTGTTGCGCTCGCCGTATTCTTGAAATTCTGGAAGCCGAAAACGACATTCAGATTTCCCGGCGAAAAGGAAGCGGCGGCAGCCGTGCAAGCGGGGCAGCCGGAAACACAAGAGCGCGCGCATTCGGCGGGCCGGATTTTTAAAGCATGGACCCCGTTTTTATTGCTGACCGCAATGGTCTCCATATGGGGAATTCCCGCTGTGAAAGAAGCGCTGACAGGCCATTATCAAGGGGCAAACCCGTTCTTGCTTTTCATCAGCGAAATCGGCGGCCGCCTGTCATTTGCTCCAGGTGTGCCTTTTTTGAACAACGAGATCCTTGATGGGTCAGGAAAGCCGCTCGAAGCCCTTTATAAATTAGATCTGCTCGGGTCAGCGGGAACGGCGATTTTGCTTGCCGCTGTCCTGACAAAGTTTGTCACGGCTGTTTCATGGAAAGAGTGGGGCGCCGTTTTTATCGAAACGCTGCAGGAACTGAGAAAGCCCGTGTTGACGATCGCTTTCGTCGTCGGCTTTGCGTATGTGACCAACTCTTCCGGCATGAGCACGACACTCGGCATGTCGCTGGCCATGACAGGTGCGATGTTTTCATTTTTTTCTCCTGTGCTCGGCTGGCTCGGCGTCTTTATTACAGGGTCTGATACCTCAGCCAACCTGCTGTTTGGCAGCCTGCAAAAAGTGACGGCGGGATCGGTTGGGATGGAGCCTGTGCTTGCGGTCGCAGCCAATTCTTCAGGCGGTGTCACAGGAAAAATGATCTCGCCGCAATCGATCGCTGTCGCCTGCGCGGCAGTTGGACTCGCTGGGAAAGAATCTGATCTGCTCCGCTTTACACTGAAGCACAGTTTATTCCTTTTGTTCCTCGTATGTATCATCACATTTTTACAGCATCACGCTTTGTCATGGATGATTCCGTAAAAAAGGGCCTGCGGCTGTGCCGCAGGCTTTTATTCATACCGTTTCCTGACGGAAGACGGCAATATGTTCATTTGATCGCGGTATTTGGCGACGGTTCGTCTGGAAATGACGATGCCGTGTGCTTCTTTCAATAAATCAGCAAGCTTTTGGTCTGAAAGCGGTTTCATTTTATTTTCTTCTTCTATCATCCGGCGAAGATGGGCTTTCACTGTATGGCTTGACGTATGGCCGGCGCTTTCATCCTTTACTTTTGCCGAAAAAAATCGTTTTAGTTCGCATAGTTCATAAGGGGTTTGCACCATTTTTCCCTTCACCGCCCGGCTTACCGTGGATTCATGGATGCCGAGGGCCTCGGCCACCTCTTTTAATGTCAGCGGCTGAATATCGTTTCGTCCGTTGAGAAAATAGTCCTTTTGGCGAATCATGATCTCGTTCATCACTCTTGTCATCGTTTCCCTTCTCTGTCTGAGGGCTTGATCGAGCCATTTCCACTGCCTGTATTTCTCGGATAAAAACGATGACGCCTCATCCTTCGTCCGCCTGTAGAGAAACGGTTCGTAGTACGCATTGAGCTGAATGTCCGGAAACGAACGGGTGTTAAGCTCCAAGGTCAATTTTCCGTTCTCAGCGGCTATGATCAAATCAGGCTCGGCATAAACATCACGCTCATCATGGTCATACGCTGCCCCCGGTCTCGGCGACAATCCGGCGACAATATCCTGAACATTCTGAAGCTCTGCAAGAGACAGGTCCGTTATCGCAGAAAGTTCTTTCCACGCCTTTTTTGCGAATAGCTCAAAATAGCGCGAAATGACTAATTCCGCCTGATCCGTCTGTGCCGGCAGCCGCCGCAGCTGGATGAGAATGCACTCCTGAAGAGAGCGCGCACCGACGCCGGCCGGTTCAAGAGACTGAAGCTTAGCCAGGACTTCTTCTATCTCCTTACAAGATACAGACAGTTCGGAAGCGATAAAGGACAGCTTTTCGGTCACATAGCCGTTCGAATCAAGCGATTCAGTCAAGTAGCTGAAAATTCTCTTTTCGCGGCTTGACAAATGCAGGTCAAGCGCCTGCCGCTTCAGCGCGCTTTTTAAGGTTTCGCGGTGATCCGCGGCCTCTGGAACAATCGTTTGTTCTCTGTGCGAATGATGCTTTGTTTTATGGTAAAATGATCGGGGGACGTCGGGTTCTTTCCGTTCGATAAGAGGGTTTTCCATTGAGAGCTCATCAATCCGGCTGTTGAGCTCGGCCGAGGTGTACTGAAGCATGCTGATTGCTTGTGTAAGCCCCTGCGTCAAGTGAAGTTTTACCGTTTGCTGCTGTTGCACATGCAATTTCATCATTTCTCCCCTCCCATTATTAGTTTACACGATCGGTTGTTTACCGTATAGACATAAAAAGGAGTGTTTTCTATATGACAGAGTTATTTTCAGTGCCATATTTCATAGAAAATTTTAAAACCCATATTGACATGAATCCAAACGAGGAGAAAATTCATGCAATGAACAGCTATTACCGTTCTGTCGTGTCAACGCTTGTACAGGATCAGCTGACAAAGAACGCCGTTGTCTTAAAGCGGATTCAGCATTTGGATGAGGCTTATAACCAAGTAAAACGAGGACAATGATAGAAGGAAAAAAGCCGGCTGTTACACAAGAACAGGCGGCTCTTCTGTTTTCGCTCCGTTTTCCTGAATGAGCTTTGTGTTCGGAATATCTTTCATCCATGTATTGTAATAGTTCGCGTTTTTCCCGTAGGAGTTGTCGATCACAACGTTTTCCTTTTGCAGCAGGCACGATAAAATATGGCCGTGGAGCCTTGAGGTGACGACCGATTCATACCGGCTGAAAAAACGGACCGACTTGTTGACAAGGCGATCTGAATATCGCTTCCAATAATGGGCGATCGGCAGGAGATTCCCCGCTTTTTTATTAAGAGCGTTTAATGTTTGAAGCCGTTTAATTCCGCGTTTGTCGCTGTCAGACAACATCACCGGCCAATCGTATGTATCCGGTTCTCCCGCTTCCTGGAGGCTTTCGTTGGCTTCTTTATCCGTTCTGATGAAGCGCAGCACCGGCTCCGATGGCTTCTCTGCCGGCTCGAGCGGCCAGAGCTGATGAGCCATGTCCGGCATCATCCTGATGTTTTTCATTCCTTGAAAATGGCGTTTTGCAAATTGAAAGGATGCTTTTTCCCTCGTAAACAAGTGCAGATCGGGGTGTGCTGTCAATATATCTTTCGTCCGCTTGATGTTTTCTTCATTTTCATAGTAGATGGACTGGGGAAGGATCACGATCCGG
This sequence comes from Bacillus sp. KICET-3, assembly GCF_033261025.1. Classification (NCBI taxonomy): domain Bacteria; kingdom Bacillati; phylum Bacillota; class Bacilli; order Caryophanales; family Bacillaceae; genus Bacillus; species Bacillus sp. KICET-3. The sequence goes on from NZ_CP137345.1 coordinate 3,906,754, forward strand.
TTATTCGGATAATGCTCGATCACCCGCTCCCTGAATTGCTGAAAGTGAGGGTATAAATCTCCGAAATTGCCGCCTCCCTGGCAGACGAAAATCGCATCTTTCGGCATTTTGCGGCCCGGTATGAAATTTTCCGCATTCCACCTTTCACGGACATGAATCCCGTAGGCGTTAAAAAAGGCCTCTGTTCCTTTCATAATCAATAAATCGCCCACATTCCCATAAAGGGGATAATCCAAGTAAACGACTGACGAATGCGTTGGAATGACATCCGATAATTCCGCCAGCTTTTCTTTCAAGCTGTCCATGGAATAGGTTTTGGTCATTGTATTACACCTCATTTATAGTTGATCCGGTCGGCAATCACCTGAATGATCCGGTCTTGTTCCTCGCGCGTCAAGCTTGATCCGGACGGCAGGCATAGCCCCCGCTGAAAAAGGTCATCGGCAACCGGGCCGCTTTCATCGTGCGGATAAAAGGCGGCGCCTTCGAAGAGCGGCTGCCTGTGAAGGGGTTTCCATAGCGGGCGCGCTTCAATATTTTCGCGCGCGAGCTGTTCAATGATGTCCCGGGGTGATGTTTGTATCTTTTCATGGTCAAACGTCAACGTCGTCAGCCATCTGTTTGACATGCCGAGTTCAGGCATGAAGCTGATGCCGCCGATGTCGGAAAGCGCCTCTTGATACCGCTTAAAAACGGTGCGGCGCGCTTTGACCCTGTCATCCAAAACGGCGAGCTGGGCGATGCCGATTCCGGCCAGCACATTGCTCATCCGGTAATTGAAGCCCGCTTTCTGATGCTGGTAGTGAACGGCCGGCTCCCGCGCCTGGGAGGCTAGAAACCTCGCTTTTTTCAAGGCCTCCTCATCATCGCTGACAAGCATACCTCCGCCTGAGGTGGTGATGATTTTATTGCCGTTAAATGAATAAATGCCAAAGCGGCCAAAGGTTCCGCTTTTTCTCCCTTTGTATTCAGATCCGAGCGATTCCGCCGCATCTTCAATGACGGGAACCGCGTATTTGTCGCAGATTTCAGTGATCTCGTCCATTTTGGCGCTTTGTCCGTACAAATTGACGACGATGACGGCTTTCGGAAGGTTCCTGGCGCGCTCCGCTTCATCCAGCGCCCGCTCAAGCGCCCGGGGAGACATGTTCCATGTATCCCTTTCCGAATCGATAAAAACAGGTTCAGCCTGCTCGTACAATACGGGATTGGCGCTGGCGACAAATGTAAAGGAAGAGCAAAATACCGTATCGCCCTTTCCGACTCCGAGCAATTTAAGTGCGAGGTGAATCGCCGCGGTTCCCGAGCTGACGGCCGCCCCGCCGGCCGCTCCTACATAGGCGGCAAGCTTTTCTTCAAACGCGTCGACAAGCGGGCCGAGGGGAGCGATCCAGTTGGTTCGGAAAGCTTCGGCTACATAGCGTTCCTCCTCGCCGCTCATGTGCGGCGGCGATAAATAAATTCGCTTTTTCTGACTCATTGTTTTCACCCTTTTTATGCGATTATTTGATTGTTCTTGCAGGTATTCCGACAGCGGTCGAATCGTCCGGGATGTCTTCAATCACCACCGAACCGGCGCCGGTCACGCTTCTCTTTCCGATCGTTTTCCCCGGGATGACAGCGGTTCCCGCACCGACATGCGCCTCTTCTTTGACAGTCACGCCTCCTGTCAAAATCGTTCCTGGCGACAGATGGACATAGTCGCCGATCGTGTTGTCATGCTCAACGATCGCACCTGTGTTGACGATGCTGTGAGCGCCGATATAAGCATCGGCCTGAATGATGCTCCCCGCCATCACAACCGTCCCGTTTAGTATCTGCGCCGTTTTGCTGACCACGGCCGACGGGTGGATGAGCACTGCATAACATTCAAGAGGGAGACCGAGACTCTCAAACAGCCGTTTTCTGACGGCGTTTTTTCCGACGCCGAGGATAAATGTCACGCCAGGAATCAGCTTGACAAGCTCTTTCACCGCATGTGAGGGACCTTTATAAAGGCCGTTTTCAACATGAAGCTCAGAAAACCGGTCATCAAGAATCCCGGCCAGCACTTGATCCGGCAGCTCCTCGATGATCTCCCGAATGACTTTGCCGTGGCCGCCGGCGCCGATGATGATCACGCTCTGCATCACGCATTCCTTCTCCCTGTGAATTTTTCGGCTGTGACATGGTGATCCTGGCTGACGCCCTCTGACTTCAGCACCTTGCCGACCGTCAGCAAAATGATTTTCAGATCAAGCAAGAAAGATCTGTGATCGACATACCAGACATCAAGTTCGAATTTCTCTTCCCACTTCACTTTATTCCTGCCGTTGATTTGCGCCCAGCCCGTTATACCGGGTCTGACTTCATGCCGTCTCCACTGCCGTTTTGTGTAAAGGGGCACATATTCCATCAAAAGCGGCCGCGGACCGACGAGGCTGAGGTCGCCTTTGATGACATTGATCAGCTGCGGTAATTCATCAAGACTCGTTTTTCTGATCAGCCTGCCCGTCTTTGTCAGCCGTTTTTCGTCGCTGAGCAGGTTTCCGGCCCCATCCCTTTCATCTGTCATCGTTCTGAACTTGTACAATGTGAACGGCTTGCCATTCAGACCTGGGCGGGTCTGGCGGAATAGTACAGGGGAGCCGATTTTCCACCTGATAACACAAGCCGTTACGATCATGGCAGGACTGAGAACGAGAAGCAAAACAATCGCTGACACAAGATCAAAAACCCGTTTCACTTTCACAAAAACCGCACCCTTTCTATTTGAAAAATCCCTTTTGAAAAGGAAGTAATGCTGAAGTCCGAAACTTATGCAGCCAAGCGTGGACGGCAAGCCGCTCTTCCTTTGTGCACATCACGAAATACGCAAACAACGTATAGGCGCCTGACGCTGTCAGCGCCGTCATGATGAGGGACGGCAGACTGTCGACCGCAAACAGGAGCTGAATCGCGCAGCAGACGGTCAAAGTGAACGAAGCGCCGGCTAGCGGAGCATACACGCCTTTATAAAAGACCCGTTTTGTTTCCCCCGTAATCTTTGACGCATAGATCGGGGTAAAAACGACGTTTTTCAGCATTAATGCGACAGCCCCCGAAAGCGCGATACCATAAAGGCCGAGTCCCGCCGGACCGCTCAATACGACAGCGAGCAGCAAGTTGACGGCCCCGAAGGCCACCGTCGTCAGCGCCGGTGTTCTCAGCTTGTTGTAGGCTGTAAAAATATAAAACAGCGGCGCCGGACTTAACGAAACAACCAAATATCCGGCATGTATCAATAGCAGCCATTTTAAGTGTTCGAAAGAAGGGCCGAGCCAAAGCGTCAAAAACGGGCCGGCCAGGCCGCCGAGCAATGCCGCCGGCAGCGCAAGAATCATGCCGTTGAACCGGACGGCCCGATTGGCATAGCGGACAAGCCCTTCTTTGTCCCCTTTTGAATAGTAAAGTGTAATCGTCGGTGAGAAGACGGCGGCAAGCGTACCCGACAGCGTCCGCAGCAAAAGCGGAAACTGGATAATCGCCGCATACATTCCGGATTCGGAAACCCCCAGCATGATATTGGCCACCATCAAATCGATTTGCAGAAACAAAAGCACGCCGATCTGGCTGACTGAGCTCCATCCCCCTGACTGAAGCAGTTTTTTGCACTTTTGAAGCGACATATCCCTGATGCGAAACGCAAACCATGGAATCAATTTTTTAAAGAATATGATCGACAGCATACAGGCCGCGGCAGTGGCAATGAAAGCTGCAAGCTGAATGTGCCAAATCTTCGGTGCAAACCAGGAAAAAATGCATAGGACCGATAACACGCGAATCAGCATCTGCACCGCCTGAATCGTGCTTGTGATATAGATTTTATTGGCATAAAACGGACCTGCTGCAAATCCCGACATAAAAAAGGTTAATAAAAAAAGCAGGCCGCCGATGAACAGCGCCATTTGCACATCGCTCAAGAGTGCTGCGGGCACGCGGATGATCCGATCGATAAAAAACGACGTTCCAGCCAGCGGAAAAAACAAAATGAACGAAAGGATAATAGATGAAACAATGTACGTATTCATATAACCTCTCGCCTCATCAAGCGCCCCTCTATGGGCGGAAACGGAAAAAAACCTGACAACGACCGCGCTCAAAGCAACTGTAATGATCGAGAAATAATTAATCATATTTTGCGTTAAATGAACGAAGCCGAAGGCCTCAACTCCGAGCGTTTGTATGACAAACGGAGTCAGCCACATCGAAAACAGCACGGATAATAAAAAGGACGCCATATTGGCGCCCAGATTCAGAATAAATGTCTTATTCAAAAGGCTCATCCCTTACTGGGCAGATTTCGTTTAAAAAACAATTCAAGCAGGATCGGAACATTTAATTTGCATAGCAATAGCACCAGCCGCTGGCCGATTAACAGCTTTTCATTGCGAATCGACGTTTTTTTCACAGATGACCGCACCATCCGGTAAGACAAAATGTCTCTAATGTGCCGCCTCACCTGTTTTGAAGGCTTCCGTTCGGCACAAGCATTGGCCAGAAGCATCGGTATTTGATGTTTGCACATATATGTTTGCAGATCCTCTGCACAATCCTCAAACATCTGAAACGTCTCATAAAACCTCTTTTTCGCACGATACTGCCTGATCAGACTGTCATCCATATACGGTTTAAAGGGCAGCTCTGTCAGGCTTTGCGGGTTCCATCTGTACATGTAATAGCCTTCATCGAGCGCTTTCACGCGCTTGGCCGCATAAAAAGCGTACAAGTTAAACGGCGAATCTTCCGCAAACCGGATATCTTCGTAAAAATAAAGCTCGTTTTGTTTCAACAGTTCGCGCCTGTACAAGTTCCGCCATACATACCAGATAAGCCGCGTTTCATGCGCCCTTCTCAGCTCATGCTTCATATCCCAGCTCAACAGCAGGCGCCCTGCCGGCAGAGATGGCGGGACATACTGGTTCCCCTTTTCAGAATGCTTGTAATAGCCGCACATCACGATATCAAGATCGTCTTCTTTTGCGGCGGCATACATATTTTCAAACATTGAAGGCGAAACAAAGTCGTCCCCGTCGACAAAGCCGACATACTCCCCTGTCGCCGCATGAAGCCCCGCGTTTCTGGCCGAGCTCAGGCCCCCGTTCTTTTTGTGGATCACTTTCACCCTCGCATCCCGGTCACAGTACCGTCTGGCGATGTCTGCCGATCTGTCCGGAGACCCATCATCGACAAGAATAATTTCGATATTTCTCAATGTCTGGCTGAGCAAAGAGCTGACACATTCTTCAATATAATTCTCGACATTGTACATGGGAACAATGATGCTGACGAACGGCTTCATAAGGCATCACCGTTGATTTTCCGCCTTAAATCTGTGAAATAATGCTCCCTTGGCGGCATGTTTTTGTAAGATGAACCGCTCTTGATCAATTCTTCAATCGCACGCAGCACTTCTTTCATTTCCGGATTCTCTACAAGCTTCATGGACGGAACGTCTTTCAGCCAGTGAAACCCTTCAACAACCTTATGGTCAAAGGAGCGAATCACGACACAAGGCGTTCCCGTAATTGCGCAAAAGATCATGCCGTGCAGCCTGTCTGTGACGACAACCTCCGCCCCCCTCAGCTGATCCCACAGCTTATTCAGCTCCTGTTCGCGGGATGTGCGGCTGACTCTCTTGCCGATCGTCGTCGTAAAGGTTTTCACCTCTCCGTATTCATCCCGGACTGCTTGCAGCAGCGCTTGCCGCTCTTCTGTTTTGAGGAAGCTTTCTTTATCATTCCGTAAACAAACCAGGATTCCGTCTCTTTCAGCCTGCTGCTCTTTCTTTAAATAGAGCACCATATCCGGCTGTTTCATAATCGTTTTGTTTGGGAAATGCTGTTTCATAAATTGGTAGGTTGTCTCATCACGCGCCATCATCAGCAGGCGGGGATGGGCATTGTAGATTTTTTTTGCCCGTGTTAATTCTTTTTGGCCGTAAGGCGTCTTGGAAAAATGGGCAGTGGCCGGAAGCTGTACGATTTTATACTGTTTAAATGTCTTGATGATAAAGCGTCTCGTCCATTCTTCATTTCTGTATAAATCCCCCATATTGCCGCCGCCGATGATAAACACCATATCCTCCGGATGGCGGGCGCGCCGCAGCGCTTTTGCGTGTTTATAAATATCATTGATGCCGATCTCGATCACTTCAAAATCGGCAAACTCATTTTCTATGAATGTCTTGCTTGCCAGGGCAATCGCATGATCTCCCAAATTATCGTGGGAAGGAATTAATGTCAAAATGATCTTTTTCTTCTCTTTATATTGATCAAATCTCTTTAAACCCGGTGTCCCCATTATGTATTCTGAGGGATATTTCACCTTCAGCAGCAGCCATTCCGCAAGATTGATTTTCCATTCCTGAAAGGTCATTTCTTCACCGCCTATTTCTTCATTCTGTACTCGATCATTTTCTGGTATAGAGCTGCGAATCCGTATACGGCCGGCATGAGCCGGCAGCGAATCAATAAAAGCAATAGCTTTTGCTTCGAATCGAAAACCTCCGGGTCGACGGCGGGGATGTTCTTCCGAAACTCGGGGGACGCGCAAATCCGCCTGATATTTTTATATTTTTGTGCCGCAGATTTTTTGTTTAAGCTCTTGCACTCATTCAAAATGCTGCTCAAGCCGTGGTTGACGATAAAGACATCAAGCGCATCTTCTAACGTCTGAAGCTTCCCGTGCTTTGCCAAACAGTCCAGGTTTGCCCCGTAAAGGGTCAGTCCGTCTTCGAACAGCCCGGCCTGATATTTTTGCACAATCGAGGCGAGGTGGACCCTGTAGTGGTAAAGAGGTTTTGTCACAAATGCCGCGGCTTCAGCAAAAAGCAGACACCTGAAACTAAAATATTGATCTTCAATATTCTCCAATTCACCCCTGAGCGGAAATGTAAGCTGATGCTGTTCGATCAGGCTCCGCTTATAAAGCTTATTCCAGGAAAAACCGCTCACCTTGCCTTTGAGCAGATCGGCGATATAGGCGTTCTTCGGCTTTCCGGCATAGTTTTTGCCTATTTCCGGACAGATCGTTTTGCCGGTGCCCTGCATCTCCACGGCATAATCGCATATGACGAGTTCAGCTTCTTCGGCCTTTGCTTTTTCATACATCGCCTGGCAATAGTCCGCTTCAATCCAGTCATCGGAATCGATGAAAGCCAGGTACTCTCCCGACGCCTCATCTATTCCTTTATTGCGGACGGCGCCGAGTCCCTGATTCTCCTGTTTGATTACTTTGATCCGCCCGTCTTTTCTGGCGAAATGATCAATGATTTTCTGGCTCCCATCCGTCGACCCGTCATTGACGATGATGATTTCAATATTTTTTAAGGTCTGGCTGAGCAGCGATTGTAAACAATTCGGCAAAAAAGCTTCTGTATTGTAAACTGCGACCAGTAAGCTCACCGCTGGATTTTCCAATATGATTACTCCTTTGTCGACATTTTTCACAAGACAGGGATGATCTGCCGGCCCTGCCTGTTCAGATGGATTATCGTTCAAAAATCGTTCTGTACGGCAGCACTGAGGAATCGAACGGCATAAGCATAAAGCTGTATAAAAAATAACAGATCAAAATCATGATATAAAAAAGCGCATTCGACTTCGGTTCGAAAATCCGCACAAAATAAGGAACGAGAATCAGCTGATAAAGTCCAAAATAGATGTTAAATCTTGCAAAGATGACATCCTTTGTCGCCAAAACGCCAAATAAAAAACCAATCAGGCAAAAATTGACGATATAATCGATCTCGGGCCACCGCTTTCGGAGCTGCTCCCTGAAGCAAAAAGCAAGCACGAGCGGAATAAGAAGAACGATGATTTTAATCGAGTTCATCCCGTTTGAATTTTTCATCAGCCATTCTTCATAATGTCCGTAAGAGCTGTTCTCAAGCATGACGATAAATACGGAAAGAAACTTTTGATACATGAACGTTCCCGCCAGAAACAAAAGGGTGAGACAGCCCATCAGAGGCGACCACGCTTTTCGTCTGACAATGAAATAGACGGGAATCATGATCAAAGCGGATGAATGAAAAAGCGAGCAGATCAGCACGGTAATCACATAGCGGACCCAGTTTCCGCCGATCACATACTTGACCGCCCAAAACAGGATGCCCGCCACCATATACTGGCGAATCCCGTTGAATGACGCATAGTAGTAAAACATGCCGAGAAACAGAAACATGCTTAATTCAAACGGCCGTCCATATATATAAAGCGTCTTGACGATGAATAGATACGTGACGGCGGCCACAGTGACAAACATGATTTGCGGATCGCTTGTAATATGGTTCAGCAGCCATAACAGCGCGGTAAATCCGGGATCTGTCGAAGCTTTTGCCCCGCCGAAACCGAAAATCTCCGCTAGGCTGTCATACTTTCCTGCCAGCTCATAAAGCAGCATATACGTTTGGTAATCTGTTCCGACCTTGTATCTCAATCCGGCTACGATGACCAGCGAAACAAGCGGGACGATGGCAATAATCGCATTCGGACGATAGCCGGTCGGCAATGAATGATCTTCTTTGCCGTACATTTTCGCAAACCATGACCAGACAAAAACGATTCCCACATTCAGCAAGTAAATATCCATTGTTATTGCCCTTCTGCAGCAGAAATCGAATAGAGATCCATTAATCTCGCCAGGTTCGCCTTCGCATCATACCCTCTTTCGGCCAGACCGCTTTGAATCTCAGACCATGACGGCTTTTCCGTCTGCGCCGCCCGGCTGATCTCCTCCGTCCACCGTTCAAACCCCGCTTCAAGACTGAGCCGCTTCAATAAGCCGATCCCCATATCGGTTTCCTCTGTGATTCTGTCCGAGACGACGCAGGGCAGGCCTGAAGCCTGTGCTTCCACTAGAACGAGCGGCAGTCCTTCAAACAAGGACGGCATTACGAATACGTCAAACGTCCGCATCAGAGCAGGGATATCCTCAACGACGCCGAGAAATAAGATATCGTTTTCCAACCCCAGCTCAGCCGCCTGTTCTTCCATTTGTCTGCGCAGCGGCCCGTCGCCCGCGAGCACCGCCTGAAAGGGCGTCTCCGCTTTTTTAAACCGAACGGCGAGCTCAAGCAAAAAAGGGTGGTTTTTTTGCTCGAAGAACCGTCCGACATGTCCGATCACAAGCACGTTTTCCCGAATGCCGAACCTTTGTTTCATGACGGCTTTTGAGCGGCTGTTCGCCTCTTGAAAACGGTCAAGGTCAATGCCGTTTTGCAGAAGATGAACCGCGTTTTTGCGCATCTTATTTCCGCCGAACAAAAAGCGTCCGGCATCTTTGCCGCATGCACAAAGAGCGGTGGAGCACGAGAACATGAACCACCGGAACAAATGAAGCTGCAATGTGTCCAACAGGCGCGGATTCGGCTTCCAGGCCGTATTGTGAGAATGGCAGATGCGGACCGGGACACCGGCAAGCTTAGCCGCCAGAGCGGCGAAACCCGTCTGAAAATCAGTGTGGGCGTGAACAGCTGCAAACGGTCCATTCTCGATCAAAATCTCCCTGATGTTTTTGAGATAGGAAAGAAGGCCGGCGCTGCCGATGCTCGGCACATAAAACACGCGCCCGCCAAGCGATATGATCTCCGGATCATAGTCACATGTTTCCTCCCGGTGGGAAATAAAATCAAATTGAACGCGGCGCCTGTCAGTATGGCGGTACATGTTCATAATCATCGTCTCCGCACCCCCGCGGTTCATTCCGCTTACGATGTGAAGCACCCGTTTTGGTCTCTCGCTTCTGTCATTCATGTTTTACGACCCCTCCGCCTTCATTCATCAATCTTTTTTTATGGTATTTGTTCATGATAAACGGAGGCATGAGCCCCCTGATGATCGGTTTCAAAATGTAGGCATAATCGGAGAGCGGCAGCTTCAGCCGTCTGCACGCATCATAGACGATAAACGCATTATCGATGGAATAGCTGAGCTTTCTCCTTTTGAACGCCGATTCGTCTTCCCTGACTTTGTACAAAGCCTCCTGAAGATTGTAGCCTCTATATCCGGCTTCAAAAAACCGGAGCCATAAATCGATGTCTTCCATTCGTCTCGTCCGTCTTCCGACGCGGTAGCCTTTCAAGGCCTGATAAGCTTCCGCCCTCATCATGATCGTCGCATGGCAAAACGGCGTTCCTTTTGCCATGATTCTCGGGGCAGGTGAAGGGGGCATCATTCTGACGCCTCTGACGCCGTTTTCATCAAAAGCGATCATCCCGCTTCCGACGACCTGATAATGGGACTGCGTTTCTAAAAATGCGACCTGTTTTTCAAAGCGGCGCGGCAAAGAAATGTCATCCCCGTCCTGGCGCGCGATATATTTCCCCCCGGCATATTGGAGGCAGTGGTTTAATGAAGCGGCAAGCCGCTTGTTTTTCTTATTTCTGATCAGCCTGATTTTATCGCTGTAATGGTCGGCATACTGTCTGGCGATCTCATACGTCCGATCTGATGAAGCATCATCGCAGATGATCAGCTCCCAATTTTTATAGGTTTGGCTCAAAATTGACTCAATGCTTTCAGCAAGCGTGTCTTCGCAATTGTAGACTCCCATAATGACAGATACTTTCGGCTTTTGTCGGCTTGTCATCCTTCCAGCCTCCTTTCAGCTGCTTGTTTTTTCATAAAGGAAGAATAAATCCCGGCCATCTCCTTTACCGTGCGCTGCTGAGAATAAACGGCAGCCGTTTTTCTTCCCTCTTCCCCCATCTGTTTTTGCAAGCGGTCAGAATGGTAAAGCTGCAAAAGGCGCTCGCTGAAGGTTTGGGCGTCTCCCTGCGGAATCAGAAAACCGTTCACCCCGTCTTTGATGACTTCGCGATGGCCGCGGTTGTCTGTGGCAACGGCCGGCTTACCGGCTGCCATTCCTTCAAGCAGATTCATGCCGAGTCCTTCCCTTCTGCTCGAAGCGACAGATACATCGGCAAGCTTGATCCATTCGTGAATGTCCTTTTGAAATCCCGCAAACGTAATATGGGAAGCGGCCCTTTTTTGTTCGGCCAAGCGGCGGTACTCTTCTTCCATCTGCCCCTTCCCTGCAAAAACAAGGCGCATGTTTGGCATTCTGTCCTTTAGGAGAGCAGCCGCTTCGATTAACAGCGCCTGGTTTTTATTGATGTTCAGCTCGGCCGGATAAATGAGGACAAAGTCGTCTTGATTCAGATCGTATTTTGTTCTGAGCCGCCTTTTTTCCTCTTCATCAACGGGATGAAATCGTCCGGTGTCCACCCCGATTCCGTGGATCTTTTCCGTCCGCATCATCCTTCTGAACCCTTTTGCAAGCTCAAAATCTTCCTGATTGATCGTGATCAGGCAATCCGTCAAAAAAGAAAGCCCCTTTTCAATCGGATAGTATAAAAGCCAATTTTTAAGGGGCGCTCCTTGGCAAAAATGGAAACCGTGAGCGGTATATATCACTGCGGTTCCTTTTTTTCTCCACTTTCGGGCGGCCAGACGGGCCAGAACCCCGCCCATCGGAGTGTGGCAATGGATGATATTGTATTCGTTTTCATCGATGATGCGCCCAAGCTCCCGGCAGGCTTTCAAATTACCCGAGCGAAAAGGCGACCGCTCAATCCCGATATCGAATTGTTGATCGGCAAAAGGAAGCTGCATGCTCCCTTTCGCCGCTGTATGAACATTCCAGCCCTGTTCTTTGAACCATTTAAAATACGGAAGGTGAAATGCTTTGAAGTGATAATCTACCGTCGCGCAAAACAAAACCGTTCCTGTCATGCTCCAACCTCCTAATGCGCTGTCACCAGTTTTTTCTCATGCTGTCCGATAGCGCTGAACAACCGGTCTCTCAGCTCGCAGTCCGACAGATACATGAACTCTTCCATAAATGTTTTAAGTACTGTCCATTCAGCATCGACCGCCTTGCCGACATGAATTTTCGGAAACACCTGTTCAGCCAGCACTTCATTTTGGTTGAGCAGCTCTTCATACATTTTTTCGCCCGGGCGTATGCCGGTAAATTCGATTTTGATCTGGTCTGTCGTGTAGCCTGACAGCTGAATCAGATTTTTGGCAAGATCGACGATTTTCACCGGATCTCCCATATCAAGCACGAATATCTGTCTTCCTTTGGCAAGCGCCCCCGCTTGAATGACAAGCCTTGAAGCCTCCGGGATCGTCATAAAATACCGGGTCATATCCTGGTGTGTAACGGTTACCGGTCCGCCTTTCGCGATTTGCTTTTTGAAAATCGGGATGACGCTTCCCCTGCTGCCGAGCACATTGCCGAAGCGGACGGCGACGAATTTGGTTTTGCTCGTTTTGCCGAGATTCATAATCAGCATTTCCGCAAACCGCTTTGTCGCGCCCATGATATTGGCGGGATTGACCGCTTTGTCGGACGAAATGAGGACAAATGTTTCCACCCCTGCCTGATCAGCCGCTTCAGCAACGTTTTTAGTGCCGAGAATATTGTTTTTAACCGCTTCTTTCGGACATTTTTCCATCAGCGGGACATGCTTGTGTGCAGCGGCATGGTAAATGACATTCGGCTTATAGCGCTCCATCAGCAAAAACATTTTCTCTCTGTCCTGAATGTCGGCGATCTCGGGATAATAGCTGACATTGGTTCCGAATTTCTCTGTTAACTCAAGCAATATAGAGTGGATGCTGTTTTCTCCATGGCCGACCAAAATAATCGATTTCGGTTTAAATTTGCTGATCTGCCGGCAGATTTCCGAGCCGATCGATCCTCCCGCACCTGTGACAAGAACGACGCGGTCTTTCACCGTATTGGAGATTTCGCTCGTATCAAGCTGAACAGGCTCCCTTCCGAGGAGATCCTCTGCCTTGACTTCACGGAGCTGATCAACAGGGTGTCTGCCAAGCAAAATCTCATCGATCTTCGGCATGATTTGCGTTTTCACGCCCGTTTGTGCGCACGCTTTATACATCTCCTGCATTTGGGAGACCGTTAAGGACGGAATGGCGATGATGATCATGTCAATATTCATTTGCCGGACCGCGTGAACAATCTCATCTTTTCCTCCCAAAACGGGGAGGCCCATGATTTCAAGCCTGTGCTTCGTTTTGTCATCATCAATAAAAGCGACGGGTTCGATATTCAATTCGTGTTTCTGGAAAAGCTGTTTCGCGATTAAACTGCCGGCTGAGCCGGCGCCGATGATAAGGGCTCTGGCAGATTCCTTGCTTCCTTTGTTCACCTGCTCCCTGATAATCCGCCACATCATTCGCGATCCGCCGATCAAAAGCAATTGAAAAAGCCAGCTTAAACACAGCAGACGGACCGGAACGTTTTGAAAGAACAGCAATTCAATGAACACCGCCGCCAAATGGGATAGTGTAATTGATTTTAATAAGACGCATAACTCCCCAACGCTCGCATATTCCCAAACTTTTTTATAAAGATGAAAGCAATGGGCAAATAAATGCTGGGCGCCGAGCAGAATCAGCGAGGTCATCAGCAGCATTTCTGAAGGGTATAGTTCATATGATGGCAAAATCAGCTGATACCCGATAAAAATGGACAGCAAAACCAGGTATGAATCTAGTGCGGTGATGATGGAAAGCCTTCTCCGGTATGTCAATTTCCTACCTCCTCATGTATCTTACTAGCTGCCGGGATTTTTCCAGGCAAAATCCCATCAGCTAAAAAGATACGAACGAATGAATCGAAATCAAAAGTACATACAATAAAATGGGCATTTAACCCGCCCTCACGCCCAGCCATCGATGACTTGCATCTAAGGCAGCTGCAGAAGCTGCCCACGGTAGAGCCGAGTGCCCCCATTGATAAAGGTAAGGAAGACATCACCTTTTCCCGGCCATATGCGGCGGGTCTGAACCGTTAATAGTTATATTGACGCGCTTTTTTTACTTTCCTTCCGTTTAAGACGGCGCCAAGCAGCTCGCTTTTGGAGGAATTGAGCGCATCTCTTGCCTTAATCGCATTATCAAGCTTTGTTTTTCCGCTCAAGATGACAAGGATGCTCCCATCCACCTGATTCGCCAGGATTTGCGCATCGGCAACCGGTAAAAGCGGAGGAGAATCGAGAATCACAAGATCATATTGCTTGTACGCTTCTTCAAGCAGGTCCTCCATCGCCTGTGATGATAATAGTTCAGCCGGGTTCGGCGGGATCGGTCCGCTTGTCAGCACATGGAGATTTTCCGCCTGGCTTTGCTGAACAACGTTTTCCAGATACGATTTTCTCATCAGCACGTTCGTAACGCCGCAATGGTTATCAAGCTCAAAAATTTTGTGGATCGTCGGCTTTCTTATGTCCGCGTCTATGAGAAGAACCTTTTTTTCCTGCTGTGAAAAAACGACCGCCAGGTTAGCGGCGGAGAACGACTTGCCTTCTCCCGGGAGACCCGACGTGATCAATAATGATCTGAACGGCTTTTCAAAAGAAGAAAACTCGATGTTCGTCCGGATCGTCCGATATTGTTCGACAATGGGTGTATTTGGCTGATGCAAAGCGACTAGCGCCGACTCGTATTTTCTCGAGCGTTTTTTTCTAATACCCAAGCGGCTCACTCCTTCCCGTTTTCACACGAATGTTCATATTGTGGTCTCCCCTGTAGCTGATTTTTTTGTTTTTCATTTGTTCAATGCTTCCCAAGTAAATGAATCCCGCCTCTTTCTCAACCTGTGACGGCCGCGTTACCGTATCATCGAGAAAATCAAGGAAAAACGCTAAAGCGATTCCGGCCATTAAGGCCGCGCCAAATGAAAGCAAAATATTCATTTTGTAGTTCGGCTTGACCGGTGTCGGCGAATCGACGATGTCCGCTTTTGAGAGAACGGTTACACGATCGGTGTTCATAATCTTTTTAATTTCTTTCTTGAGAACAGCCGTTAGCGTGTTCGCTATATTAGCCGCTCTTTCCTGGCTTTTGTCCTGAACCGTGATGTTGATAATCTCTGATTCACTTTCACTGCTCGTCGCGATTTTTTCTTTCAAGCTGCCGACAGAATCCTGTAAATGAAGCTCTTCCTTTACTTGCCCCAGAATCACCGGATTTTTCAAAAGCGCTTGAAATGTCCGTGTATATTGAAGGTTGATTTGAATATCGCTGAAAGTGGCACTCCCTTTTTTCTCACCGACTTGATGAACCAAAACCTGTGTCGAAGCCTGATAGACAGGTGTCAGCACAAAGAATTGAAAGATGCCGCTGATCAGTGTTACGCCGATTGTCAAAACAAGAATAAGAACAGTTCTTTTCCGCAATATTGCAATCAATTCTTTAAAATCCATGTTTTCCTTCATGCTTGACTGCCTCCTCAGGAACACCGTTTGTTAATGATTGGATTATAAAAGAAAAAATTTGAATTGAAAAATGCTGAATTTAGCTATATAGTTCTCTTTAGAGAACAAATTCGTTCGTTTTCTTTTGTTTTCTGTCGATATCTTAAATTTTTGAATTTTATAAAGAACAAATTATTTCTTATAATGAACAAGAAAGCGTTTTTAACTGAATGGTCACGGGAAAGGGGAGGATGAATATGATCGGGAAGGTCATCCGGATGTACCGTAAAAGAAAAGGCTATTCCATTAATCAACTTGCAGATATTGCAGGCGTCTCAAAATCGTATTTAAGCAAAATCGAACGCGGAGTTCACAGAAATCCTTCTGTCGAATTTCTCAAAAAAGTCTCGCGTGCACTGAAAGTGGAACTAAAAGAGCTGTTTGATACAGAAGTAATGCTTTACCGGCGGGCCGAACATGAAGATGAATGGAGAACCCATTTGGTAGAGGCCGTTCAGGCGGGGATGAATCAGGAAGAACTGTTTCAATTTACGCACCGCCTCAAGCAGAAAAAGAAAGAACGGACCTTTTTCCGAAGCAGAGAGCTTACACAGGCCAACATCGAAGAATGGAGAGCGCTTATGGCGGAGGCGAAGGAATTGGGATTGACGGTTCAGGAGGTAGAGGCCTTCTTGGTGAGAACGAGAAACCATTAGTCTGTACAGCACTCATTCCGATTTTATATAACGAAGAGCATTGGACGGTGAACATCCAATTCGAAACTACCAAAAATTCGCAATAGTGAAATATTGGAATAGCAAAAATGACATGCGTCTTTTGCTCTGTTTTTACCTGTTTGCCTTATGTACAATCAGCTATTCATGACGGTCTTTTAGCCAATTATGGTGAAAAGACTTTTGACTCATGTTTATTTATAAATGAAGAAACTCGACTCGGGCATCCTCCTTACACAGCAAAAACCGATATTCCCGTTAAACGGGGTGATGTTAGTCACCGGCAACCGGATGAAGGACAGGCCTTGAGCATAATTGTTGTACCAAACCCGATATTTGAATTAATCTGAATAAAATGGAAAGCAGGTGATGAATAAATGAAAGTATTAGTACTGGCGGTTCACCCAAACATGGAACAGTCCGTGGTGAATAAGACGTTTGTGGAAGAACTGAAAGGCGAACCCGATATCACGGTCCGTGAACTATATCAAGAATATCCTGATGAGGTTATTGATGTGGAAAAAGAGCAGCGGCTCCTGGAAGAACACGACCGGATCGTGTTTCAATTTCCTCTTTATTGGTACAGTTCACCGCCGCTTTTGAAAAAATGGCTGGATCATGTCCTGCTTTACGGCTGGGCTTATGGAACAAACGGCACTGCGCTTCGCGGCAAGGAATTCATGGTCGCAGTTTCCGCGGGAGCTCCTGAAGAAGCCTATCAGGCAGGAGGATCGAACCATTACTCCATTAGTGAACTGTTACGCCCTTTTCAGGCGACAAGCAATTTTGTCGGCGCAACCTATCTTCCGCCGCACGTTTTTTACGGGGCCGGTTCAATCGGTGAAAGCGCGCTGGCTGAAAGCGCAAAAACGTACAGAGAACATATTTTGAAGTCATTTTAAATCGAAAAAAGCCCGACTCTGGAAAGTCGGGTTTTGTTATTTCTTCGGCTATCATTCACGTTCATCCATCCACTTTTCCCCCCACATGGCCATCTCCTTAAAAATGCTGTGGAAAGCCTTACCTTTTTCCGTTAAGGCATATTCGACAGTAACAGGAACGGTCGGGAACACCTGCCGGGAAATCATTCCGTTTTCTTCAAGGTGTCTCAATGTGTCGGTTAAGCCTTTGGTGTTGACGTTTCCCAAGTTTCTTCTGAGCTCGTTGAATCGCCGCTTGCCCCGGATGAGTTCGGCGAGAACCAAAAATGACCATTTACCCGAGAGAATTTTCAATACATCATGAATTAAAGCAGAGCATTCTTTATGCTGAACAGCTGAATTCATAGCAATTCCTCCATTGCTTCATTCGCCAATTTTGACTTGATCCTACCATATGGACACCAGAGCATTCAAGAGAACGATCTTACGGTTTATTTTTATAAAGCATATATAAAAAAATTGCGTTCTTGTGAAGCCTCCCGGTGGTTGCTATTGTTATATCAAAAAGGAGAAAAAAACATGAAAAAACAATACGCTTCCTTATTTACCCCGTTTACTTTCAAAAACGGAATCCAATTGAAAAATAGAATCATCATGCCGCCAATGGGGCATTCATCCTCATTGCCGGGAGGATTGATTTCCGATGACGAACTGGTCTATTACGCCGCGCGGACAACAGATGTCGGGATGGCCATCACGTCAGCGACAACGATACAGCCCGGAACCGGATTCCCCGGCATCCCCGGAGCTGAACACGATGATCAAATCCCGGGATTAACCAGGCTTGCAGCCACTTTAAAGAAACATGGAGCAAAAGCGATCCTGCAGCTCTTCCATCCCGGAGCCAAAGGTATAGAGCGGACAGTCAGCGCCAGCGCCGTCGCTCCAAATCCGGATGCACCGGTGCCAAGGGCACTATCTGAGCAAGAGATTCAAGAACTTATCCATGCCTTCGGCCAGGCGGCGCGAAGAGCGATCGAAGCCGGGTTTGACGGAGTCGAAATTCACGGCGCAAACGGGTTTCTCGTCCATCAGTTCTTCTCTCCTTATTACAACCGGCGCAATGACAGCTGGGGCGGCACTTTAGAGAAACGGATGAGATTCCCGCTTCAGATTATAGAAGAAATCAGACGCGTAGCGGAAAGCTGTCATCAGCCATCCTTTATCATCGGCTACAAATTTTCGCCCGAAGAGCCGGAAACGCCCGGAATCACGATGGATCAAACGCTGTCTTTCGTCAATGTACTGCAAAAACAAGCATTGGATTACCTGCACGTATCTCTTGTTGATTTCCGGTCTTTGCCGCGCCGGGGTGCAGACAGATCCCGCACGCGGATGGAACTGATCAAAGAAACCGTCCAAGACCGCATTCCCCTGATCGGAGCCGGGCAAGTACGCATACCGGAAGATGCAGTTCAAGCGCTGAAAACAGGAGCCGATCTCATCGGAATCGGACGGGGTCTCCTGATGGATCCGGAGTGGCTTCAAAAAGTCCAAGCCGGGAAAGAGGCCGATATTCAAACAACTCTGTCAAGACATGATCAGCGAAAGCTCGTGATTCCAGACGCCTTTTGGGAAAATATCCCGATGTACATTGATTTCAATGATTAACGATTTGACCCCTTATATAGACTATAGATTCATATGAAAATAGAGTCTTTTTGCTTACAACCAATGTCAATTGCAAAAATATGTATGGGAAAAGAGGAGCTTAGACCAGTTGAGTCCATGACCCGATTATATTAGAATGATGGTAATTCAATAACGTCGGGATTGTTACTGTTTAAACAGGCAAGACCTAAAATGTGTGAAGGGCAAAGTCCATCTTTTTGCCGTACATAGCCTTACACATTTTAGGTCTTTTTTCTGTTCTCTTAAGGGTTTGGAGAAACCGGCAGCAATCCTGCGGATAGGGGTGATAATGGGCCAACGTTATGTTTTAGACATGCACACCATCATGAAAATGAAAAAAAGGGAGGAATTTCGATGAACATCAAAAAGATTGCAAAACAAGCCGCAGCCTTAACCTTTGCAACCGCACTGCTGACAGGAGGCGCGTCACAAGCTTTTGCCAAAGAAAGCGGAACAAAAGATTACAAGAAAAGCTACGGATTTTCTCATATTACAAGACATGACATGTTGAAAATTCCCGAGCAGCAAAAGAGCGAACAATTTAAAGTCCCTCAATTTGATCCGGAATCTATCAAAAACATCCCTTCTGCAAAAGGGTATGACCGCTCGGGAAATTTAATTGATTTAGACGTGTGGGACAGCTGGCCGCTGCAAAATGCCGATGGAACGGTTGCAACCTACCATGGCTATCACCTTGTTTTCGCCTTGGCGGGAGACCCGAAAGACGTCGATGACACGTCTATCTACCTATTCTACCAAAAGAAAGGCGATACATCCATCAACAGCTGGAAAAACGCCGGCAGAGTGTTTAAGGACAGCGATAAATTCGTTCCTGACGATCCGTACCTTAAACATCAAACACAAGAATGGTCAGGTTCTGCAACATTAACAAAAGACGGAAAAGTCCGCTTGTTCTACACAGCTTTCTCAGGCACGCAATACGGCAAACAAACATTGACAACGGCGCAAGTTAATTTTTCTCAGCCGGATTCCGACACTCTCAAAATTGAAGGTGTGGAAGATTACAAATCAGTATTTGACGGTGCTGACGGTACAGTCTACCAAAACGTTCAACAATTCATTGATGAAGGAAACTACAGCTCCGGCGACAACCACACGCTGAGAGACCCTCATTATGTGGAAGACCGCGGCCACAAATATCTTGTGTTTGAAGCCAATACAGGAACAAAAACAGGGTATCAAGGCGAGGATTCTCTTTTTAACAGAGCTTACTACGGCGGAGGTAAATCCTTCTTCAAAAAAGAAAGCAGCAAACTCCTGCAAGGGGCGAATAAAAAGAATGCTTCCTTAGCCAATGGCGCACTCGGATTCATTGAATTAAATGATGATTACACATTGAAAAAAGTCAAAAAGCCATTGATTGCTTCCAATACGGTAACAGATGAGATCGAACGCGCCAACCTATTTAAAATGAATGGCAAATGGTATCTGTTCACAGATTCAAGAGGCTCAAAAATGACGATCGACGGCATCGGTTCAAAGGACATCTATATGCTCGGATATGTATCAGATTCACTAACCGGACCGTTCAAGCCGTTAAACAAATCTGGACTCGTTTTACACATGGATCAGGATTACAATGACATCACATTCACTTATTCACACTTTGCGGTGCCGCAAGCCAAAGGCAACCAGGTCGTGATCACAAGCTATATCACAAACAGAGGAATTTCGAACGAGCATCACGCGACGTTTGCGCCAAGCTTCTTGCTGAATATCAAAGGATCAAAAACATCCGTTGTTCAAAACAGCATTCTTGAACAAGGACAATTAACAATAAATGAATAACCAAAAAAAGAAAATGCCGATTATGACCGGCATTTTCTTTCGTATGTCATCTCAGAATTAAAGCGGGGAATGAGTTTGAATCAAAAAATGTTTGTTTTAAGCATTTGTGCCGGCATCTTCATGGCCATGCTGTTGCCGGCCAGCCAAACGGAAAAAACGGAAAAAACACAAAAAACTCAATCAGGATCTACGTATCGTGCCGCATTTCATTTAACCACTCCCGACAAATGGAAAAATGATCCCCAGAAGCCTGTTTATTTTAATGGAAAGTACCACTACTATTATCTCTATAACCGCGATTATCCGAAAGGAAATGGAACGGAGTGGCGCCATGCGTCATCAAGCGATTTGGTGCACTGGGAGGATGAGGGGGTTGCCATTCCTAAATATACAAATAAAAATGGTGACCCATGGTCCGGATCTGTCGTTGTTGATTCGAACAACACAGCCGGTTTTGGAAAAGGAGCGATCGTGGCCATTATGACGCAGCCATCTGCGGACAGCGGCAAAGAAGAACAATTTTTATGGTACAGCACAAACGGAGGAAAAACGTTTGCTCCTTACGGGGAAAAACCGGTATTGGCAAACCCTGGTTCGGTTGATTTCAGAGATCCGAAAGTGATCTGGGACGAGCAGGAGCAAAAATGGGTCATGGCGCTCGCGGAAGGAACGAAAATCGGTTTTTATGAATCTCGGAATTTAAAGGAATGGCGCTACACAGGCGGATTTCAGACGAACAACATCGGCATTGTGGAATGTCCTGATCTCTTCAAGATGCGGGCAAATGACGGGACATACAAGTGGGTGCTCGGCGCGAGTGCCAATGCCAAGCCTTCCGGAAAACCGAATACATTTGCATATTGGACCGGAAGCTATAACGGAAAGGATTTTGCTGCAGATCACGAAGAACCGCAATGGCTTGATTACGGATTCGACTGGTATGCAGGCGTGACGTTTGAAGACGGTGAGTCAAGCGATAAATATGCGAAACGGTACGCACTGGCCTGGATGAATAATTGGGATTATTCAAATGATACGCCGACAGAGCAAGAAGGGTTTAACGGAACTGATTCGATCGTGCGGCAGCTTCAATTAAAACATTATGAAGATAATATATACAGCCTGGCGTCACAGCCCATCAGCCAATTAGACAAATTAACCGTTTCAACCGAATATGATGAAAAAATTAAGGTCAATGGATCAAAAACGCTTCCCGTCAAAGGCGATACTTACCGGCTCGATGCTGATATCTCATGGTCTGATATCAAAAACGTTGGCATCAGACTGAGGGAATCGGAAAATCAAAAACGACACATTGATGCGGGCATTTTTGTCCAAGGCGGATATTCTTATGTCAACAGAGGTTTCACAGGACAGCCCGACAGCACCCGAACTTATCTAGAAAGCAGAGCGCCCTTTGATGCAAGCAAAAAGAAGGCCCATATAACGGTCATCGTTGATAAAACGACGGTAGAACTGTTTATAGACGACGGCCGGATCACTCAGTCAAATCAGGCTTTTCCCAAGTTACATGATAAAGGGATCACGCTTTTTACCGAAAACGGGACGGCTGTCTTTGAACATTTAACAGTTAAACATTTTGAATGACAAAAACAGGTGCTGCTTAGACAGGCACCTGTTTTTTTGCACCGCATGAGTAGTGGCGCGCGAAAAACACGTTCAGAAATATTCAGCACCGCATGGACGGGTTAACAAACGGGGCCCCTGTGCTGACGGTAGTTCACCCTGCCTGCAATTACCGAACTCTTTCCGTGTTCCATTCCTTTAAACGCGGCATGGACGACCTCAATCGGCGACATCCGTTTGCGGGTAAATGATTCATCTGCTCCAGATGCGCTGAAAAACGCAGTGTCCGTCTCCCCCGGACATAAGGCCAGCACTTTTACGCCGTTACCTCGGTTTACTGGTTTACTGCCCATAAAGCTTCAGCAAAAGACAGCACATACGCTTTTGTTGCCGCATAGACGGCCATATAAGGCGCAGGCTGAAAAGCGGTAAGAGAAGCAACATTCACAATGATGCCGTTTTTTCTCTCGCTCATGCCTCTGATCAGCTGATGCGTCAAATCCGTGAGTGACGCAACATTCAGCTGGATTTCTTGTAATAAACGCGCGCGTGAATTGTGTTCAACCACCCCTTGCATGCAGAAGCCGCATTATTAATCAAAATATCAACCTGCAGGCCCCCGGCGTTTTACTTCCTCCTCGAGTTTTCCAGGGGCGTCGCCTGCCGAAAGATCAATCGGAATGGGCACAGCTTTTATATTGTGCGCTGTTTCCAGTTCGACGGCAAGCTTCTCCAGTTTATCGTGCGAACGGGCTGCTACAATGAGATGACTCCCTTTTTTGGCAAGCTCACAGGCAAAGGCTTCACCGATCCCTGAAGAGGCGCCGGTGACCAGAGCGGTTTTGATTTCACAGGCAATTCAAGTAAAAAGAGGGGCCCGGCTATGATATGATGAAATATGCAAATTTGCACCTCGTGAGATGTAAATAGTAAATGATATGTTTAGAAAGGGCCCTAAAACATGACAATTGATTTTTTAAACGGATATTTGAAGGCAATGGAAGAAGTAAATCATAGAACAAACCATGGGTACACGTTTGAAATGAGAAAAATGGAAGACAAACACGATTTGCACGCTTCCATTATAGACGCTTTCACCTTTCAAGGTGTGACAGATGTATTAGGGTATAAACCCTGTTCAAAAGAAACATTAATAAAAGCAATCAATTACTGGTTTTTTGAAAAAGAAAATGAAACAAAAGGCGAAAAATCCATTGACGAAGACGATCAAACTCAAGCATTCGTTCAGCACCTGTTTCAATTTCTAAGCGATGATGTGCAAATATATGAATTAGAATCCGAGTGCGGTGTGTTTTTTATGTATTGCACCAACTTTGTCTTCGTTGGGTCCGATTCAATGTATGCGCTTGAATTGGGTGTGAATGATTAAAGCTGTTAAAATGGTCCTGGGAGGGGAATTCAATTGGAAACGTACAAAAGTAAAATCAAACAGCTGTTAAAAGAACATCAGCGTGAGCACACGTTTGAGAAGCAAAGCGAAGAAGTGATTCAAGAAACGGAAAAAAAGCTTCAGGTGACATTTCCCCAGAGCTTCAAATGGTTTTTAAAAGAATTCGGCGGCGGGGGCGATGGAATTGACTTGAACGGGTGCAGTGACATATTGGCAGATCACCAATCCTTTAAGTCTTTTCACATTCCAAAAGGGTACGTCGTCATCCAGGATGTTGACGAATACTGTTATTGTCTTGATACCGAAAAGATGAAGGATGGCGAGTGTCCCGTTGTCAATTGGAGCGCGTATGAAGAAGGAATCTACCATACAGCCGATCATTTTTACGAATTTATCCTGGAAGAAATTGAAAACGCGATCGACAATGACTGGTTTGACATATGAGATGCCTTCATTGCTAAAAAAAAAGACAAGGACGGCACTTCGCCTAATCCTTGTCTTTTTTCGATTGTATATGACGCGCTCGGAGGGATTCGAACCCCCGGCAGACGTGGTACCGGAAACCACCGCTCTATCCAGCTGAGCTACGAGCGCATAATATTCTTTAACGTCAGCAATTTATATTATAAGGGCTTATCTACAAGAAGTCAATCACAATATCATTTAAAATCGCCTTTATATTTATGACAGTACCGGTCTGCCCTGCCTGTTTGAATTTCTTCAAAAGTGGGAAACATAATGCTCAGTATGTCTTTTTCATGAAGGCTGCTTTTTGTTTGACCTTTATTGACCAAAAATGTATGATTAAACTACATACTTACCTTTTAAGGTGAAGGAGGAGCATTATGAATTTAATACCTACAGTCATTGAACAGACGAATCGCGGGGAAAGAGCTTATGACATCTACTCACGCCTGCTGAAAGACCGTATCATCATGCTGGGGTCAGCTATCGATGACAATGTTGCGAACTCCATTGTATCACAGCTTTTATTCCTTGAAGCTGAAGATCCTGAAAAAGATATCAGCATTTACATTAACAGCCCGGGCGGTTCTATTACTGCCGGTATGGCGATCTATGACACGATGCAATTTATTAAACCGCAAGTTTCCACAATTTGCACGGGAATGGCGGCGTCCATGGGTGCATTCCTTCTTGCTGCCGGTGAGAAAGGAAAACGCTATGCCCTTCCAAACAGTGAAGTGATGATTCACCAGCCGCTGGGCGGAGCGCAAGGCCAGGCGACTGAAATCGAAATCGCGGCAAAACGTATTCTTTCATTGCGCGACAAACTGAACAAAATCCTTTCTGAACGCACCGGCCAGCCGCTCGAAATCATCGAGCGCGATACGGACCGCGACAACTTCAAAACAGCTGAAGAAGCCAAAGAATATGGCTTAATCGATAAAGTGCTGACGCGCAACATCGATGCGCAAAAGTAAGCAGCAACAAGAGCTGCCGGAGCGATCCGGCGGCTCTTTCTTTTTTACGGACCAAACGGACTGTCATACTCCATCCGTTTTGCCGTTTGCCTTGCCGTTTCTTCACCGAGAAGCCGTTTGACGATATGAAAAGACATGTTGATCCCTGCCGATATGCCGCCTGATGTGACGATATTTCCTTCATCAACGAATTTCACGCCCCGAACCACGTTCACTTCCGGAAACTCCTGCTCGAGCCTGTCATAGCTCGCCCAATGCGTTGTCGCGCTTTTTCCGTGTAATAATCCCGCTTTTGCCAAAAGGAGCGCTCCTGTGCATACGGACAGCAAAAGCTCTGTATGTTCGGCTTCTTTTTTGATCCAGCCGATGAGCCGGTCATTATGTACTTCTCGGTTTCTGGCGCCCGGTCCGCCCGGAATGATCAATATATCAAAACGCGGCGCATTCTCGATTGAAAAATCAGGCACGACCGTCAAGCCGTTTCTTGCCGTCACAGCTTCACCTGTTTCAGAGATCGTTTTGACCTCGAACGGCCGCTCTTTCCCTCCATCTTCAGCCGCCGTCACTGAAAACACTTCAAACGGCCCCGCAAAATCCAGCACCTCTACTTCATCAAACAGCAGCAAGCCGGCCTTCCATCTCTTTTTCATCCGCACCATCTCCCTTTTCTTCTTTCTATTATAAATCCTTCCACTTTTTCTCCAATACCGGATAATGATAATCACTCATCTTTCCAATCAGTTCCTCCGCTTTTGATGAAGCGTAAATCAGCTGCAGGTGGGACTCGTTTGAAAAGCCTTCTTGCACGCTGTGTTTGAGCATCTCAAGCAGCGGTTCAAAATACCCGCTTATATTATAGAGTCCGATCGGCTTCTGATGAATGCCGATTTGCGCCCAGCAAAGCACTTCAAACAACTCTTCAAAAGTGCCGAACCCGCCAGGCATGGCGATAAACCCGTCGGAGAGTTCCATCATTTTCGCTTTGCGTTCATGCATACCGCTGACTTCAATTAGTTCTGTCAACTGTTGATGGACCACCTCCCCTTTAAAAAGGCCTTTCGGCATCACGCCGATCACTTCACCGCCGTTTTCCAGCACGGTATCTGCAATCACCCCCATCAGGCCCATCCTGGAACCGCCGTATACGAGACGGAGCCCTTTTTCAGCCATAAAAGCGCCTAGCTCTGCCGCTTTTCTTTTGTATTCCGGATTTTCTCCCATATTTGATCCCGAATATACGTATACCGTTTTCATCCTGTTCACTCCAACTCAATATATTGATCGAAACAACTAACATTGTACTATATATTGTTTGTTTCGTGTGCGATAATATAATGGAATGTTTAGAATGGGAGTGACTTCATATGATCACAGAAGCTGAACGATGGACAAAAGAATTTTATCAGAAAAGGGGCTGGAGCGAGTACGGCCCTTTCATCAGAATCGGATTTTTAGTGGAGGAAGCAGGCGAGCTGGCCAGAGCCGTCAGAGCCTATGAAATCGGCAGAGACCGCCCTGATGAAATCAAGCGTCCCGCTGCTGAATTAAAACGGGAACTCATCGAGGAAATGGGTGATGTGATGGGAAACCTGATCATGCTTGCGGGACTATATGATGTCTCTCTTGAAGAAATGATGGAAGCGCACCGAAAAAAGCTGACGGAACGATTTGAGGAAAAACGGTATGCTGATTGATGACCGTCTCTACGGTGAAGCTGATGTGGAGCCTGTGCTAAGCGATTTGATCCGCTCAGAAGCCGTTCAGCGGCTAAAGGGGGTTCATCAGGGAGGGGCGAGCTTTCTCGTACATCCCGGATGGAATATCACTCGCTTCGAACACAGCCTGGGTGTCATGCTATTGATTCGACAGCTTGGCGGAAGCCTTGAGGAACAAATAGCCGGCCTGCTTCATGATGTCTCACATACTGCCTTTTCCCATGTAGTTGACGATGTATTCAACATAGAGAATGAAGATTACCACGAGCAAATCTTTGCAACATGGGTCAGTCATTCCGCTATACCGGAGATTCTGCATACATATGGATTCAATCATGAGGAGCTGCTTGACGACGATCGAAAATGGACGCTTCTTGAGCGGCCCGCTCCCGCCTTGTGTGCGGACCGCATCGATTATACACTGCGCGATTCCTTTGCCTACGGCTTTGCAAACAAAGACGAAATCGCAACATTTTTGCAGACGGGGCTGACGGTTTTTGCAGGGGAAATATGCTGCACATCCATTGAAGCTGCGGAATGGTTTACCGACCTTTATTATAAAGAAGTGATCGGTTTTTTTATGAATCCATTAAATCTGTACGGGCTGGATACCGTAAGCAGTGTATTAAAGCAAGCGCTGGAGATGGAATTGATCAGCGTACAGGATGTCCTCAAAACAGATGATGAACTGCTTGCTGTGTTAAAGCAAGACTCCCGCCTGCATAGCCAATTGGACAGGCTGACCACGGCAAAACAGCACGTCAAACAAGGGAATCCGGATGATTTCACATTTCATAAAACATTAAAAACAAGGAACATTGATCCAAGCGTCATCCACCAGGGAGACAAAACGCCGGCCTCCGCCCTTTCGGAAAACGTCCGCCGAATGAAGGAAAGAGCCGCCGATAAGATGAAAAAAGGAGCCTTTGTCAAAGTGACGGAATAACAACAGCCTGTTCCGCTTTTTCGGAACAGGCTTCTTTGCTGTGTTTATGTGACATCAAATATTTGCTCAGGCCGGTCTACAAAGTGCTGCTTGCCGATTTTATGAAACAGCCCTGTTTTATGAAGCAGCTCCCGCGGCTGCTGCTGAAGTCCGACAATCATCACCTTTCCGTTTTGCTGATGCACTCTGTTGACGATCGTCATCAGGCTTCCTTCTGCTGAAGAATCCATATAGTCCACTTTATTCATCAGAAGGATCAACAGTTTTGGCATGTGCTTTTTATTCAGGATCGAATCCTCTAACGAATTTGACGAACCGAAGAACAGCGGCCCTTCAACCGAATAGATGCTGACTGATCTGTGAAACTTCTTTTCCTCCCCTGAAGCCGCAACCTGAATGATCGCCTCTGAGGCATCATTCTGAATGCGAAACGATTTGCTCATTCTTGCGATAAAGGTGATAATCGCCAATAAAATGCCGGCGGCCACCCCGAAAACAAGATCTTGCCATACTGTCAGTAAAAACGTGACGACGAGAACAACCGAATCCGAATTTTTAATCCTTAAAATGTTGGCAAACTCTTTCCGCTCACTCATATTCCATGCGACAACCATCAAAATCGGCGCCATGCTTGCAAGCGGAATCAGGGATGCATATGGAGCAAACAACAGGAGGACGAGCAGAACGAATACGCCGTGAACCACTCCTGATAACGGCGAAGCGGCACCTGTCCTAATATTTGTCGCCGTCCGGGCGATCGCTCCTGTCGCCGGAATACCGCCGAAAAGCGGAGCCGCCATGTTGGCGATTCCCTGACCGACAAGCTCTTTATTGCTGTCATGCCTTGTCCCTTTCATGTTATCCGCAACCATCGCGGAAAGCAGAGACTCGATTCCCCCTAACATCGCGATCATCAAAGCCGGAGGCAGCAAGTATACGATCTTTTCCAAAGAAAGCTCCGGAAATTGAAAGCTCGGCAAATTGTGCGGTATTTCTCCGTATGCTGAGCCGATCGTGACGATGTGCTCCGGAAAAAACGTTGTCGCCATCAGCGTCGATACCAATAGACCGGCCAGCGCACCGGGAACTTTGGGCAATACCTTCGGCGTGAACAGCACAAAGAAGAGCGATACGACAGCCGTCAAC
Source organism: Bacillus sp. KICET-3 (assembly GCF_033261025.1). Classification (NCBI taxonomy): domain Bacteria; kingdom Bacillati; phylum Bacillota; class Bacilli; order Caryophanales; family Bacillaceae; genus Bacillus; species Bacillus sp. KICET-3. The sequence continues at coordinate 3,935,367 of NZ_CP137345.1, forward strand.
ACACTGTAAAAGCTGAGTGTATCCAAATTGATGACAATCTCTCTCATATTCATATAGAAGCTTTCATGCTTTTCAACATTTCTCAAACCTAAAAATTTTGCGATTTCCCCGGTGAAAATAATCATCGCGATTCCGGCGGTAAAACCGATAATTACCGGCCGGGGAATAAACTTCATAATCTTTCCGAGCTTCAGCAGCCCCAATATGACCAATATCGCTCCGGCCATAAAGCCGGCGATCAACAAATTTTCAAAGCCATACTGCAAAACGATCGCGAACAAAATTGGCACAAATGCGCCCGTAGGCCCGCCAATCTGGTATTTTGACCCGCCAAGCAGCGAAATCAATATACCGGCCACGATCACAGTGTAAAGACCGTGCTCAGGTTTTACACCCGAGGCGATGGCAAAAGCCATTCCGAGCGGAATCGCGACGACCCCCACCACCATTCCAGCTACAATGTCTTTTTGAAACCGCTTTAAGTTGTACCCTTCAAATCTGCCGGAAAAACGTAGCATTCATTCAATCCTCCCCATTATGATCATCCCTTATTTTCCGAAAGCGAAACATTCATCCCGGAATAACCATCTGCCACTACATCCAGACGCCCGGTCTTGGAATCGATGACCAATCCATGGACCGGAACGTCTTCCGGCATAAGCGGATGGCTTCGCACCATTTTCACACTATGGGTGACACTGTCTTCAACACTTTCAAAGCCTGTCATCCACGAATCCAAATCAATGCCGGCGTTCGTCAACAGCTCCAGACAATCATGTTTTACTCCGCGCTGTTTGGCTTTTTCAAGAATAGATGAAACCTCCAGACTCGCCATGCCGCATTCGTGATGTCCGATGATACAGACTTCTTCCGCCTGCAGCTCATAGACGGCTACAAGGATGCTCCGCATCACGCTGCCAAAAGGATGAGAAACAACGGCTCCTGCATTCTTAATAATTTTTGCATCTCCATTTTTTAAACCCATGGCATGATGGAGCAGTTCTAATAACCGGGTATCCATACATGTCAAAATCACAAGTTTTTTTTCGGGAAATTTGGTCGTTTCGTAAAACTCGTATTTCTTTTCCTCTACAAAAGACTGATTGTGCTTCAAAATGGAAGATAAGTTAGCCATTTTTCTCTCACTCCTTTTCATAGTCATATGAACTCAACTTGTTGCATGAACGAATTATAGCACATGATTTTTGAATTTTGATTTGATTCAAAAAATTCGATCAAAATGTACTGAAAATAAAAATGAACGATGTTTATATCTTTCTAAAATAATAAAAACTACACTTTTGTTCACCTATAAAAACATTATTGGAAATCAACTCACAAGACGCACAAGTGAATTTATAGTCAAAATAATGCATTAAAATTAATTAAAAAATTTTATTAATGATTTCCAAAATGGGGATGTTGCACAAATGATCTGATAGTCCCGCATTTCTTCGCCAGCCTTGGTTTTTGTAAAATTGATTTTTCCTCTATAATGGCAGTAGATCATATTTACAAAGGAGAATGCAGATGAAGCCGTTTGTATACGTCACAAAGCCGATTCCGGAAGAAGTGGAAGAACTGCTTGCCGAGCATTGTACATATGAAGTTTGGACGTCCCGCGAACGCATTCCGAGACAAGTTTTGTTGGAAAAAATCAAGGAGGCAGATGGCCTTCTGACCTCCGGAACGAAAATCGACCGGGAATTATTATACAGTGCGCCGAAATTAAAAATCGTCAGCAATTTTTCAGTAGGCTACGATAATTTTGATCTTGAAGCCATGAAAGAAAAATCTGTGATCGGCACCCATACGCCGTATGTCCTCGACGATACGGTGGCGGATCTCGCCTTTGGGCTGATTTTGTCTTCAGCGCGCCGGATCGCAGAGCTTGACCGCTATGTACGCGATGGGAAATGGACAAAATCTGAGGATGAGGAAAGCCTGTTTGGAAGCGATGTCCATCATCAGACGCTTGGCATCATCGGAATGGGCCGGATCGGCGAACAGGTAGCCAAACGGGCCGCATTGGGCTTTGACATGAATGTCCTCTATTACAGCCGGAGCCGTAAACCGGAAGCCGAGAAAAAAACCGGCGCCGTATACGCCGAATTCAACGAACTTTTAGAGCGCTCAGACTTCATCGTCATGATCACGCCGCTTACAAAGGAAACGTTCCACCTCATTGGAGAACGCGAATTGAAACAAATGAAGCATTCCGCCATCTTCATCAATATATCCCGCGGCAAAACGGTCGACGAAAAAGCGTTGATCAAAGCGCTGACAGAAGGGTGGATTAAAGGGGCGGGGCTAGATGTATTTGAAAAAGAGCCGATTGAAAAAGACAATCCGCTCTTAAGCCTCCCCAATGTGACAATCGTTCCCCATATTGGTTCATCCACCAGCGTCACCCACACCAACATGCTGAAATGCGCCGCCAAAAACCTGATTGACGGTCTTCAAGGCAAACAGCCGCGGGATGTCGTGAAGGAATTAAAACAAGAAGCCTGAGGAAGGCTCAGGCTCGAAATGTTTTGCCGAGTTCCTTCCCCAATCCGAAATAGTGCCTGAAATTATAAATCAAAGGGCTCCATTTTTGGGGATCGATATGGTTCGTCCCTTTCATGATGGACTCATGAACATGCACATGCACCGCCTTCGTTTCAATAACGGCGAAGAACGGCGAATCATCGGGAATACGAATGTGTTTGACCTCGGCTTCAATTTGGATGGGGCATTCTGCGATTCTGTCCGGCTTGACCGATTGGGAACGTGCCGGCGTTAATCCGCTCGCTGCGAACTTCTCTTTGTTATATGTGAAGCCGAGCTGTTTTTTTGCCGCTGGAACGGGATTCTTCCCCGTATAAGCAGCCAGTTTTTCTACATGGTTCCACAATGACGGATCAGGCAGATTGATCACGCACTGCTGCTGCCTCCTCATGTTTTCAAAAGCTTTTCCTTCTGTTGCGGCTCCGATCACGATGCAATCCCCGAGCGCCCAAGAAGAGGAAAGGGGGCTGAGGTTCGTGGAGCCGTCTTCATTTTGCGTGCTCAGCAAAATAACGGGTGTTCCGTAGTACAAAATGCTTGGGTGAATTTCTTTGATTTGTTGGTTCATCCTTTTTCCTCCTTGCTCCTTTCATTGTAATCTATCCATATATCGATTATGATCGAAATATGGATTACAGACTGGAGGTATCGCTATGAACGTCAGCCCGAATATAGCAGAGGTTGCCAAGCTTGTCAGCGAGCCGTCGCGAGCGGCCATTTTAACAGCATTGCTCGATGACCGGTTTTATACAGCCTCAGAGCTCGCCGGCTTTGCAGGCGTCAAACAGCAAACCGCAAGCTTTCATCTTGCGAAACTGGCGGATGCGGACATGGTCATCTGTCAGAAGCAAGGAAGGCACCATTATTACCGTCTTAAAGATGCGGAAACCGCCCGGGCGCTGGAAAGCCTTCTTCTGGTAGCGCCCCCTGCTGACATCAGGTCTTTCCGGCAATCCGCGGAGGCTAAAGCCATCAGGAAAGCGCGGACATGCTATGATCATCTGGCAGGTGCGCTTGGCGTAAAACTTGCCGAACAGCTGGTGCACCTTGACTTTTTGCAAGAGAATGAAGAAGCATTCACTGTTACTGACAAAGGCGCATCATGTTTTAAGCAGCTTGGCATCGACCTGGAGGAAGTCAAAAGAAAGCGCCGCTCCTTTTGCCATAGATGTCTGGACTGGAGCGAAAGACGCTACCATCTCGCCGGCGCTTTAGGCGCCGCGTTGCTGGACGGCTTTATCCGCATGGGCTGGATTGAGCGCCGTCCGCTCTCAAGAGCTGTCACCATCACACCAAAAGGTGAAAAAGAGCTTGAACGAGTGTTCCATATTTCCATAGAAAAGAACTGATTCAGAATCGAATCAGTTCTTTTTTCATAGATTCATATTCTTTAAAACGGCCCGTTCATAAACCTTTCGCGTAACCAAGTAGTACACGGCCTGGAAGATAAAATAGATGCCGATGACGATTGCCGCGCTGAAAAACAGGTTGGACTTGAGCATATTGCTGAGGGCTTTATAGGCAAAAGCCGCATGTATCGATCCCACGACAAACGGAATAAAAAACAGAAAGCCCATTTGTTTTCCGAGAATCGCCCTGATTTCCTTTTTTGTCACGCCGATTCTTCTTAAAGCGAATACTTGAATCCGCGTATCTTCGATTTCCGTGAAAAGGCGCAAATACATCATGCTCCCCTGGACCACGAAAAACACGATGCTGATAAACAGACCGATAAACAGCGTAAGCGCCGTCGCCTGCTTCATCACTTGATAGCCCGGCGCCCGGACTTGAAAAAAGTCTTTTTGCTCCTTCGGCACCATTTGTTCCAGCTTTTCAGCAACAGCGACTTGATTCTCCCAATCAGCAAGCTCATAGCCGATGACTTTTGTCTGTTTGTTCAGCGGCACCGCTTCCGCCGTTTTCTCATATGTGTCCTGATCGACGACAACTAATTTGCTGATCCGGCCCATGCTGAAAAGGACCCCTTTGTCCCGCTCTTTCCCCATTTTTAACGTAAGGTGTTTCCCAGTTGATGTTTTGACCTCCGCGCTCTCACCGGGATGAAAAAACGGCTCATTGTTGTAGCTGTAGGAAAGGTTGATAAACGCCTCCCCTTTTTTCAACTGTGCCGGCGGAAGGTGTTTTTTTTCAGCAGCCTTATTAAAATCATTCTCAGAGATCATCAGCGCTTGATTATTGAGCTGCTTCCATCTCATATTGTCTGTTTTGAGCGAAACGGGAATCCCCGTCACCTCGATCCGGTACTGAATGGAAGCTCCCGCATCTTGAAGAGCCGCTTCAACCTCATCAGGCTTGATGACATGGTAACCCGTAGCATCTTGTTCGGCCCATGACACGGCCTGCGGAATTCCGGTTTCCCCCTGACTTTTCAGGTCGGCGTAGAACATATAAATGACACCCGTCGCCGTTAAAATCACTGCCGTAATGATCGATGTCAAAAACAGCATCCGCGCATAATCCTTCAAGCGAAACATAATATTGGAGCGGGTGATGATGTTTGTTCCATTGTAAAAGCTTGTTTTATGCTTATACAGTCCGCGAAAAATCGCCACACTGCTTTGCGTAAAAAAGAAATAGGTCCCGACCAGCACAAGAATCAAAATCGGAAACACCCGAAAGACGATATCAATCATCCCGGCCGTTGCCGCAATCGTATAACATCCGGCAAGACAAAGCAGAGAAAGAATGGTGAGCCATTTTGAATATACGGGCATTCCTTTCGGCTGCTGTTTGGCCTTTAACAGGTCGATGATCTGAAGCTTGCGAATCCGCGCCAACGACAGGATCGTCAGCGCCTGGAACAGGACGGTAAAGCCGACAGCCGTAATGATCAAGGCCTTGGGAACGATCGCAAACGAAATCGGAGCCTTCACATCCATCAAGGCCGTCATCGCCATGAAAAACAGCTTCGAAAATAAAAGCCCGACACCAATCCCCATCGCGATTGAAACAAAAGAAATGATCGTTTGTTCGTAATAAATCATTTTCCGCAATTGGTGTTTTGACGTACCAAACAAACTTAATAAACCAAATTCTTTTTTTCGAGCCTGCAAAAAGGCGGAATTGGAATACATGATAAAAAAGATTGCAAATACGATGATGATGACTTCAGCCGCATAAAGGCAGGCCTTTACAGTTTCTCCTCCGTAAATATTATCTTCCGTTACATCAGGATGATAAATAAAAGAAGAAAATATAAAAAACACGGAAACCGTGAACACACAGCTTAGGAAATAAGCGAGGTAGCGCTGGATATTTCCTTGAATATTTTTACGGGCGATGACTCTCATGTTCATGGAAATCACCTCCCAATACGCTTACAGTGTCAAGGATGCTTTGATAAAAATCCTGCCGGTTTGTCCCTTTGCGGATTTCAGAGAAAAACTTGCCGTCTTTAATAAAGATAATCCGTTCGCAGAAACTCGCCGCTGTCGGGTCGTGAGTAACCATTAAAATCGTCGCGCTTTTTTCCCGGTTCAATTTTGTCAATGAATCCATCACTTGTTTGGCCGATTTTGAATCAAGATTGCCTGTCGGTTCATCAGCCAAAATAAGGGCCGGCTCATGAATCATCGCTCTGGCGCAGGCCGCCCTTTGCTGCTGTCCGCCGGAAACCTCGTAGGTACGGTGATTGAGAATATGGTCGATTTGCAATGTTCTCGCTAATTCTAGCAGCTTTGACTCCATTTCCTTCGCCCTCACCTTATCAAGGGCAAGCGGCAGAAGGATGTTTTCCCTGATCGTTAACGTTTCAAGGAGGTTGAAGTCTTGAAAAATAAAGCCGAGCTCACGTCGGCGAAATAATGCGAGCTTATGGTCTTTCAGTTTTGCCGGATTTGTTCCGTTTATGATTAAATCGCCGTTTGTCGGCAGGTCAATCGTCGCCAGGAGGTTGAGAAGCGTCGTCTTTCCGCTTCCGGAAGGCCCCATCACGCCTACAAATTCACCCTGTTCAACCGATATATTAAAATTGTCGAGCGCCTGATGCGAAAAGCCGCCTTTAGCCGAAAAATACGTTTTTGATAAATGCTTTGTTTCTAATACAGTCATTGCTTCCTTCTCCTTTTTTTCTTTTATTATAAAAAGGAGCGAAAACAACTCCCATCGAATTACCTTGCAAACCGGACGGCCAACCTTACAATTTTGTCACATTGCCATGAAGGGTGCTGCTGGAAAAAGCGACCGTCACGGCTGTTCCTTTTCCCGGCTCTGAAAGAGCGCTCAGCTCATGCCCCAAATGGCCGCAGATTTCTTTTGACAAATAGAGTCCCATTCCTGTCGCTTCTTTTTGTGTCCGTCCGTTTTCTCCGGTGAAAAAAGGGTTGAAAATCCGCGGCAGATCATGCGCGGGGATCCCAATGCCCCGGTCAATGATCGAAACAGCCGTCTGATCCCCCTTTTTTTCAACCGCAAATACAATCTCTTCCCCCTTGTTTTGGGGCGAGTATTTCAACGCATTGTAGATGATCTGCTGAAAAACGACGGTCAGCCACTTTTTGTCGCTGTATATGATCACCGAATCGTCCGCTGTCTGCAGCTTTGGAAAGAGACGGCGTTTGATAAACTGCCGCTTCTCCTCATTAATGATCTCTCTAAGCAAGCGGATGACGTCTATTTTCTCAGGCTTCAGATCAATTGCAAAATGATCGAGTCGTGCCATATGAAGCATCATGTCCAACCCGCGGCGAAACCGTTCATTTTCCTCTTCAATTTCACCCAGCACAGTACGGAGAGACGTGATATCAGACTGTTTTTTTCCTTCCTGGATGAGAAGCGAAATGACGGAAACAGGCGTTTTCATATGATGGATCCACTGATTGGTAAAATCGACATGCTGCTTACGCTGTCTTGAAAAACGGGCAAGCCTTTCCCGGTATTCTTTGTTGATTTCAGAAATAAGCGCAGTCCAGATCCGCTGTTCCCCCGTTTGCGGCTGATAGGCTTTGAGCGCTTCACCCGTCTGCATGGATGAGACGTCAAGCTGATGCCTTTTTAATTGAAGAAGGAAGGAACGCTGCCTGCCGTAATCGATTGCAAAACCTGCCACCAGAAAAGCGGCCATCAATATAAACACATACAAGATATTATCCCCTGAAACGCCTCCTTCGTTCTCAAACACGCCGAGCCATGCGGCCGCAACCACAAAGCCCGTGCCCAAGAACGAAAAGATCATCAGCCAGGCCCGATCCCGCAAATATGTCTTTACCATCCTATTCATCCTTCCAATTCACGCAAAATCGATATCCCTGTCCGCGAACAGTGGCGATGGCATTTTCAATCCCCAATTCGCCAAGCTTTTTTCGCAAACGATTCACATTAACGGTCAGTGTATTGTCATCGACAAACTCGATCTCATCCCATAACGCTTCAAGCAGCTCGTCCCTTGTGACGATTCGATCATGCTCCTTCGCAAAGATGGATAAAAGCTGAAATTCTTTTTGCGAAAGAGAAATCCGCTTGTTGTCCCATTCCGCTTCAAATTTATCAGGATATATGTACAGACCGCCGAGCTCCACCACCTGCGTCTCTTGGTGCAAGGCTGATGAGTATTCGCCATATGTACGGCGCAGAACGCTTTTGATTTTGGCGAGAACGACCTCAAGATGAAACGGCTTTGTAATATAATCATCACCGCCGTGTTCAATTGCCATTACCTGATTCAATTCATCCGTCCTGGCTGAAATGAAAATGATCGGCACATTTGAAACGGCGCGGATTTGTCTGCACCAATAAAAGCCGTCAAAATATGGGAGATTAATATCCAATAGAACCAAATCGGCGTTTTTTTCGAGAAACTCCTGTTTAATCCGGTCAAACGCCTCAGCCATGCTGACTTCATAGCCGTATTTATGCAAATGACTGCTCAATATGGAGGCGATCCGTTCGTCATCCTCGGCAATAAATATCTTATACATGTTTGTCACCCTTTATGGAAAAATATCAAAATATGATGATTTTGGCAGTGATTCAATATTATTATAGACGATATATGGAAAATGATGAAACGCAGCTCGATCAGGCAGAAGAGGAAAGCCTCGCAGCAGGGCTCCGCTGCCAAATCTTGATTGCGAGGAGATTAGCGGGATGGTCGAAGATATCAACTATACACCCGGTATAAGAACGAAGCTGGGAAACAGACAGATCACTGTTCTGAAATGAACCTTCCATCATGTCAGGCTCACTTCAGCCATTTGTTCCAAGGCAGCGGCGGCGGGTGAGAAGCGGCAGCCAGCTTTCAACCGCCGGCTTGGAATTGGAACAGACAGCCCGTTTTTCAATCAAAGAACACACTTTTAAATATTTTGGAGAATTCCTCTAAAGTAATGGCTTCTTTTGTGAGATCTCCATTCGTCTCCTTTGTGAAATGATCCTTCGATAAAATCAATTTCCCGTCTTTTGTCAGCTTTGAGGCAAGCGGGTTTTTATTAAACGGCGATTCCTCTTCATCGAAGATTGCATCACGGATATCAGCCAGCACCTTTTCATCGATTGGTTTCAATGTAAACGCATAGCCGATCTGCCATCCTTCCCCTTTATCCATTTCAAGCAGGTAGTCGCCTTTATCTGTTTTGGCTTTTCTGACGCGGTATATCCCCGTTTTTGACGTAACGGGCTCTCCTGAAAACGGAACGGGCGCCAGCGGAAGATTTGCACCAAACCCGGTATCCAGCAGATACATTTCGCTCTCTTCCTGAAGAATGACGGAGACATGCGTTCCCGTCTGCGCCCAGGCCCCTTCTTTTTGATGAAAGACGGTTCCCTGAACCATCTGAACGGAAAAACCGATTTCTTTCAGCACATAATAGAGAAAGGCGTTCAAATCATAGCATATCCCGCCCCGTTTATTGTTCAGCAAGGCTTCTGTCAGGCTTTGCTTTGTCATCGGAATCCGTTCATTTTTTAAAACAGCCTCATTTTCGAACGGAAACTGCAAGGCTGTCAGAGATAAAATTTTTGGCAAGTCGGCGAATGTGACGCCTTTATCGGACCGGTATCCAATCCTTTTATAAAAAGAATCGAGCAGAGCCTTCGTCATCATGAATCTCCTTTCACATTGAAAATAAAAAGCCAAACCCCCCAGGGGTTTAGCTTTTTTCCTGGACATAAGCAGTCAATACTTCAAGGGCATCTTGTTCATCGGCTCCATCAGCGATAAGCGTGACCTCAGATCCGGAGCTGACGGCCAGGCTCATCAGGCCCATAATGCTTTTGGCATTTACTTTCTTATCTCCCTTTTCAAGAAAAATGTCAGATTGAAAGCGGTTGGCTTCCTGAACAAACAATGCCGCAGGACGCGCTTGAAGTCCTGTTTTCAAACGGATCTCCACTTTTTGTTGAACCATGTAATCTCCCCCGTTCCCTGCAATTATTTTAAAGAGACAGACTGTCCTAAACGCAGCTGTTCCGCAATTTCGTCCAATTTTCGAAGACGGTGGTTAATGCCCGATTTGCTGATTTTTCCGCTGGCGACCATTTCCCCGAGCTCCTTTAAAGTCACTTCCTGATAATCAATGCGGAGCTGGGCGATTTCCCTCAGCTTTTCGGGTAAAGCGTCAAGACCGATTTTCTCATCGATCAGTTTAATGTTTTCCACCTGTCTGAGGGAAGCGCCGATCGTTTTGTTTAAATTCGCCGTTTCGCAATTGACGAGACGGTTCACCGAATTTCTCATGTCGCGGACGATCCGGACATCTTCAAAACGGAGCAGCGAGTTATGAGCGCCGATCACATTTAAAAATTCGGTAATTTTCTCGGCTTCCTTCAGATACGTGATATACCCCTTTTTTCGCTCCAGCGTTTTGCTGTTTAAATGAAACTGGTTCATCAGCCTGCATAATGAATCATTATGCTCTTTATACATCGAGAAAATTTCAAGATGGTACGAAGACGTCTCAGGATTGTTGACAGAACCTCCGGCTAAAAAAGCCCCTCTCATATAAGACCGCTTGCAGCACCTTTTCTTGACAAGCTCCTCTGATATGTTTCTCGCGATGACAAAGTTTTCGCCGAGAATTTTTAAATCTTCAAGAATGGATTTTGCATTTTCGATCAGACGGACGATGTAGACGTTATTTTTTTTCAGTCTCATCTTTTTCCGAACCAGCAGTTCGACTGATACCTCATATTGTTTTTTGAGCAATGTATATATTCTTCTTGCGATGGCCGCGTTCTCGGTTTGGACATCGAGAACCACCTTTCTGTTTGAAAAAGACAGTGAACCATTCATCCGAATGAGGGCGGAGAGTTCCGCTTTGGCGCAGCAATCCTTTACCTCCAGGTTTGTGAGTTCTTTTTTCGTTTCCGATGCAAATGACATTTTATAGACACCCCCATTCCAAGGCCTGCTATTCTTTTAACAAATCAACAAGAAGCGAAGCGACTTTATGTGTATCATGGCGGATCACGCCATTCTCATACGTCACAATCTGATCTTTGATGACTTCAAGCCCCATGGCAGTGAGTACATCAATGTTGAACTGAACTGGCTGGGCCGATTCTTTTGCATATCTTTCCCGGATATCCTCCGGAATTTCCTCACTGTTGACAAGGATCGTATCGATAAAAGGCCCGCCCATATGCTGATTCAAGGCATTTACATGATCAGCGGCACTGTAGTATAAAGTTTCTCCCGGCTGGGTCATCACATTGCAAATGTAGACCTTTTTGGCTGATGCCTTTAAAATTTCTTCTCCGATCTTCGGGACGAGCAGGTTTGGCAAAATGCTCGTATAAAGACTGCCCGGTCCGAGAATAATCAGATCTGCCTCCCGGATCACTTCGATCGTTTCCGGGACCGGCTCGATTTTTTCCGGGGTTAAAAACACCCGTTTAATCCGCTTTCCATAGGAAGGAATCACCGACTCTCCGGATATAATCCGACCGTCTTCCATTTCCGCATGGAGGATAACGCTTGTATTTGCGGCTGGGAGAACTTTTCCGCGAACATTTAATACCTTGCTCATTTCGGTTATGGCGTGAAAGAAGTCACCGGTTATATTCGTCATCGCCGCCAAAATTAAGTTCCCCAGCGAATGGCCAATTAAATCGCCGCCTTTGTTAAAGCGGTGCTGAAACAGGTTTTCGACGAGCGGCTCCACATCAGAGAGCGCGGCCAGCACGTTCCGGACATCACCGGGCGGAGGTATTTTCAGCTCATTTCTTAATCTTCCCGAGCTTCCCCCGTCATCGGCAACCGTCACAATAGCCGTAATGTCCACAGGCTGATGCTTCAATCCCCTCAGCAAAACGGAAAGACCTGTCCCCCCGCCAAAGATTGCGATTTTTTTCTGATCTGCCATCCTATTTTCTGCTTTTCTTCTCAATGTCCCGGTGAGTGACATGAGTGTAGTAGTCTTTCTTAAAGTAATCGGCAAGGTACTCCGCAAGGGTGACCGAACGATGCTGTCCCCCCGTGCATCCAATTGCAATCACGAGCTGGCTTTTTCCTTCGCGTTTGTAAGAAGGAAGCATAAAGCCGAGAAGTTCGGTGAGCTTCTCCAGGAACTTCTGCGTTTCGCTCCATTTCATCACATAGGAGGATACCTCCTGATCCTTTCCGGTCAGCGGCCTCATGCTGTCGATATAGTATGGATTCGGAAGAAATCTCACATCGAAGACAAGATCGGCATCAATCGGAATCCCGTATTTAAATCCAAACGACATGACATTGACCGTGAAAGTATGATGGCCGCTATCCGCCGCAAAATGCTGGACGATTTTTTCCCGAAGATCCTTCGGCTTCATATCAGATGTGTCATAAATGATCTGTGAACGGCCTTTCAGTTCTTCCAAAAGCTCGCGTTCGGTTTCAATTCCCTCAAGCGGCAGCCCTGTCGTGGCAAGAGGGTGTGAACGCCTTGTCTCTTTATACCGTGAAACAAGGACCGAATCCTTTGCATCTAAAAACAAAATACGCGGTGTAATCCATGATGTTTCCCCAATTTCATCAAGAGCCTCAACAAGGCTGTCGAAAAATTCCCGTCCGCGCAAGTCCATGACAAGGGCTACCTTGCTCATTTTTGAACTTGATTCCTTCATCAGCTCCAAAAATTTCGGAAGCAGAGACGGCGGCAGATTATCGACGCAGAAAAAACCGAGATCTTCAAAGCTTTGAATCGCAACCGTTTTTCCTGCTCCTGACATTCCGGTTATAATCACAAGCTGAATTTCCTGGCTTCCATTCGAACTCATGATTCTTCCCCCCTTATATTTATTCGCTTTGCGGATCGAGACGGTAGGACAAGAGTTCAAAGTCCGGCGTATACGTAAAGGTGCCGTGAAGCAATCCGCTGCCTTTCAGCATAAAATCCAGGATATGAACATCACCCGGCGCCATCGGCAAATTCTCCATGTCTTCAGCCTGATGCCACCTGATGATGCCTTCTTCAGACTCCTCAACATGACTGCCTGTATAATGATCGGCGACGAACGTGAACATCATCCATTCTGAAACAACCTGATCATTTTCCTTTATGATAAAGGTGAATATTCCTTTTAATTTCGGGTTAAGCACATAGATGCCTGTCTCTTCGCGAAATTCCCTGATGACAGCATCCCTTACCGTTTCCCCGCTTTCCATTTTTCCACCCGGAGCTACCCACCAGCCCCGGCGCGGCTTTTTCAGCAAAAGGACTTTATCATCTGAAGTCAGCACACAATTCGTCACTCTTTGCAAGTCTGTCACCCATCCTTTAATTCCATCAATTCTTTTTATTATTATACCGTTTCCTGATGCCGCCCACAATGAACATGCAGTCCAACCCGGGAAAACGTCTTTTCGGGGCTGCCCCCCGCTTCATATGAAAGAAAGCGGCGCAGGCAGGTCAAACATAGATAAACAAACGAATGGAAGCGCTTGCGAAAAACTTTCTTTCTTCTATTTTACAGCAAAATCATCATATTCATGTTGTAAATATGAATAAATTGTGAAAATATGTAAAAATAGATCTTAAGCCGTACAAAAAAAGGACACGGATCAAGAAAATCCGTGCCAAAAAATTCATTATAAAAGGGGGTCAATTACTGTCTCCATCATAACGAATAATTGTTTCACTGGTGTTACAAGGCGGTTAAATCAAGATGACGATTAACTTTCGTTTATTTTACAGCCTTTTCTTTTTCAGCGAGCTCTTCAACATAATGCTGTACACTCTGCGCGGCGATGCTTCCGTCGCCTGTTGCGGTTACAATCTGGCGGAGGGATTTTTCACGAATGTCACCTGCCGCAAAAATTCCCGCTACTTTTGTTTCCATCTGCTCATTCGTTACAATATAGCCCTCGTCATTAGTGATGCCGAGATTTTTAAACGGCTCTGACAGCGGCAGCATGCCGATGTAAATAAAGACGCCATCCGTACGGAATTCTTCTTCCTCGCCTGTGACGGTATCAACAAGCGTCACTTTGCCGACTTTTCCATCCTGTTCATGGATTTCCTTGACCGTTTTGTTCCAAAGGAAATCGACCTTTTCATTGTCAAACGCGCGCGCCTGAAGGATGCTTTGCGCTCTTAATTTGTCGCGGCGGTGAACAATCGTTACTTTTGAAGCGAAACGGGTTAAGTAGACGCCTTCTTCAACGGCGGAATCTCCGCCGCCGACAACGACGAGCTCTTTGTTTTTAAAGAAAGCGCCGTCGCATACTGCACAATAGGAGACGCCGCGTCCGCCGAGCTCTTTTTCGCCTTGAACGCCGAGCTTCTTGTATTCGGCGCCGGCCGCAATGATCACGGCGCGTCCTTTAAACTCTTTTGATCCGGCTTTGACAATTTTGTATTCTTCGCCGTCGACGATTTCTTTAATATCTCCGTATGCATACTCCGCACCGAACTTTTTCGCATGCTCAAACATTTTATTTGAAAGTTCAGGCCCCAGAATGCTTTCAAATCCCGGATAGTTTTCAACATCTTCCGTATTGGCCATCTGTCCGCCCGGCACTCCTCTTTCAACCATCAAGGTTGACAGGTTCGCTCTTGAGGTATAAACGGCCGCCGTCATCCCCGCAGGACCCGCCCCTATAATAATGCAGTCATAAATTTTTTCTTCTGACACAATGTTCACTCCTTCATGAATCTTCTGCTGCTTTTGCTGGCAAGCAGTCCATTTCTATAAGATTCCCTTCTTGTTTCTTCCTTACCCATATCCTATAAAATATCATGAATAAGCGCTATTTTTTTGCTCAAAAATGAAAACAGGCTGAACATTGGTTCATCCTGTTTTTACAGATGTTCTTTTAATGTACGTTCGTATTTTGAAAGCGTTCCTGGCGAAATCCCGAAAAGCTTTGCCGTTTCCGCTTTGGTTAAGAGCTCCTGATGCTCTGTTTTCCAGATGAAATAGATCGCCGCGGCCAAACCGCCGGCGTTTTTCAGCTGAAGCCCGAAAGCCCTGATCTGCTGAATAACGTGAAAGATCCAAAAACACATCGCCTCCTGCTCGACCGCAGAACGATCCGCTTCTTCGATCGCCTTCGCGGTTCTGTAAGCGAGAAGAGCGTCTTTTGAAGTGACGGCCGTTCCGCTTTCACCGTATAGAACGAGCCTGACAAACTGCTCTTCAAACGACGTTTTGGCGATTCGAGAATCAAGGACTGCCTTCAGCTGTTCTTTTTCCCCTTTTCTTCCGCTGAGAAAATATGCGGCAAGGCGCTCCTCAACCGGGCGCTGAACAGGGCTTTTTTCCATCCGTTCTTTCCACGGCTCTATCCGGCCGTCTGAAGGATGCTCCTCCTGCATTTTTTTCCACACATTCCGGGCGAACTGAGTGCGCCCGGTAAAATATGCGGAGCAGGCAAGCCAGTAGTAAAAAGTTTCATCACCTTCAAAACCCATGCGGTAAAGGGATTTCAGCCATTTAAACCCGAGGTCGTACCTGCCGACAAGCGATAGTGTCGCCCCAAGCTTATATCTTTGCTCGATCAGCATTGGATAAATATTTGACAGCTGATCAGAAAGCGATTTGACCTTTTCATCTTTTCTTTCATAATGGTAAAAAATAAGAAGATTGCAAAGCGCATGGAGGTTCCCATGGCTTTTTTCCAAAACGGTGAAAATCGTCGTCTTCGCTTTCTGAACATCACCGGTGTAAAAATAAGCGAGCGCCAGATTATTATAGGCTGACCAAAACTCGGGATAATCGGCGATGACCTCCTCAAGGATGCTGATCGACTCCTGCAGCTGTCCATTTTCCAAAAGCGATTTCGCCCGGTCCTGTTTCAGGATTAAATCGTCCTGATCATACTCCGAGTAGCCTGAATCTTCTTCACCCATATCCAATAAATCAAGGAGCTCCGCATTTTCCGCGCTGAACTCGCCGTTCGGATCTTCCTTTAAATAGGTTTCCGCCGCCTTATAGGCTTCCTGGAAAAGTCCAAGATGTGCATAATTGTTCGCTTTGAAATAATAGCATTCAGTCATTTTTTCATTTATATTTTTTAAAATAAAGTCCAATAGTTCGTTTGATTGCTGATAGTAGCCCATCTCTGTATAAATGACGGCAAGCTGTGACAGCATGCCCGTATTTTCCGGTTCAAGAAAAATCGCTCTCTGAATGAGCTTGCTCGCGCGGGATAAATTTCGCTCTCTGTATGCTTTGAGCCCTTTATGGTAAAAATACTGTCCATCTTGAAAGAGCTCGACAATTCTTGCCTTTTTATGATCTTCAGAAGTGTACTTTCCCACAGATACCCTCCATTTCAAACTGTATACCGTGAGTAGTATAACATAGTTTCCGGCACGCTTAACAGATCAAAAACAAGTTCCGAGAGAATTCTCTGCATTTTCCACTTTTGGCGGCGGATTATGAAACTAAAATCGTTTTTTCCATGCTGTTCGCTGCCTCATCAGAAAGCTTTGACGGCATGCGGCCTGACATCGAATCACTCCCTTTCTGATGGATGATTTATATCGGCAGAACACCTTGATTTTCAATCAAAAAAATCCAAACCTTTACGGCCTGGATTTTTTGGTCTGTGTCAGCTTGATCCTTCATGGCGTTTTTCCAGCACGTTCAACACATCATCAAGCGGAAGGGCCTGTTCCCTTAACAGCACGAGCAGATGATAGATAAGGTCAGCCGCTTCCCATTTCAATTCTTCATGATCGCGGTTTTTCGAAGCGATGATCACCTCGGCGGCTTCTTCGCCGACTTTCTTTAATATTTTATCAAGGCCTTCTTGAAACAAATACGTTGTATAAGCCCCTTCAGGCATTTCTGCCTGCCGTTTGGCGATGACGGTCTCAAGCTCATTGATAATGGCAAACCGATCGCTGCCTGACGCTTTTTTGTTCTCCACGGATGAGAAACAGCTGTAGCTTCCTTTATGGCAAGCGGGGCCTTTGGGTTCAACAAGGACGACCAGGGCATCACTGTCGCAATCAAGGCGGATGTCTGTCACATGCTGAACATTTCCTGATGTCGCTCCTTTATGCCACAGCTCTCCGCGGGAGCGGCTGAAAAACCACGTTTCTTTTGTTTCCACCGTTTTTTCAAACGATTCCTTGTTCATATAAGCCAATGTCAGGACCTCTTTGCTTGCTGCGTCCTGGACGATCGCCGGGATTAAACCGGCTTCATTAAATGTCAATTCATCTGCTTTTATCATCTGATATTCACCCCGCGCTCTTTTAAATAAGCTTTGACCTCTTTGACCGATGTTTCTTTATAGTGAAAGATGGAAGCGGCGAGTGCTGCATCAGCTTCGCCTTCTTCAAACACGGCTTGCATATGTGCGGCATTTCCCGCGCCGCCCGAGGCAATGACGGGAACCGGGACGGCTTCTGACACGAGCTTTGTCAGCCTGTGATCAAACCCGTTTTTTTCGCCGTCGGAATCCATGCTTGTCAGCAAAATCTCTCCGGCTCCCCGCTGAACGGCTTCCTTCGCCCATGAGACAACCTCCAGATCCGTCTTTTTCCGGCCGCCGTGTGTGTACACAACATATTTGCCTTCATCCTGATCATATTTGGCGTCAATCGCGACAACGATGCATTGGGAGCCGAAGAAGGCCGCGCCTTCCGCAATCAGCTCAGGGCGCAGAACGGCTGCTGTATTGACGGAGACTTTATCAGCTCCGGCCCGCAAAATCGTTTTCATATCTTCCAGATGATTGATGCCTCCGCCGACGGTGAAAGGGATCGCGAGCTTCGCCGCCACTCTTTCCACAACGTCAACCATCGTTTTTCTCCCTTCATGGGAAGCGGAGATATCGAGAAAGACGAGCTCGTCGGCTCCTTCTTTGTCGTACACTTCGGCAAGTTCAACCGGATCGCCGGCGTCCTTCAGCTCAAGAAACTGTATTCCTTTGACGACGCGTCCGTCCTTCACATCCAGACACGGTATAATGCGTTTCGTAATCACGTTGTCCCCACCCTTTCAAGCGCTTTAGAGACGGTGAATTGATTCGTATAAAGAGCTTTTCCGACAATTGCGCCGCCGACTCCTTCCGAGCGCCGGGCCGCCAGGGCTTCAAGATCTGCCAAAGAGCTGACACCGCCTGAGGCAATCACCTGTTTTCCGGTCGCTTTGGCCAGCTCAACCGTACTGTCAATGTTCGGTCCGGACAGCATTCCGTCTGTCGCAATATCTGTAAAAATAAAAACGTCAGCGCCTTCCTCCGCAAGCTCTCTGCCAAGTTCTACCGCTTTCACTTCCGACGTTTCCAGCCAGCCTTCCGTTGAAACGAAACCGTTTCTTGCATCAAGCCCGATCGCAATATGGCGCCGGTATGTTTTCAGCATTTTTTTGACAAAAGCCGGATCTGATACAGCTGAGCTCCCTAAAATCACTCGTTCTACACCATTTGACAAATATTCATCAACATCTTTTTCGGTTCTGATGCCCCCGCCGACCTGAACTTTGATATTCAGTTTTTCAGCAATCGCTTTTACATCACGGTGATTGACTCTTTTTCCTTCTTTTGCGCCGTCCAAATCAACGAGATGAATCCATTCCGCACCCTCATCAGCAAATAATGACGCCATTTCAAGCGGTGAATCTCCGTATATTGTTTCTTTAGCGTAATCTCCTTGTACAAGCCTCACACATTTTCCATTTCTCATATCGATCGCCGGGTATAATGTAAATCCGCTCATTTTGTCACCTTCTGTTCTTCTGTCAGCTGTTTGAATCTTTGTAACATCGACATTCCGACTGTGCTGCTTTTTTCAGGGTGAAACTGGGCGCCGTATACATGATCGAGGCCGACGACGGCCGGTACGCGCACGCCGTAATCAGCGCTTGCCAGCAGCGCTTCCTCATCTATCCCGCTGACATAATAGGAATGAACAAAATAAGCGTACCCTTCATCAGCCCCCGTCAAAAGCGGGGATTCCCGGTGTATCGCGAGGCGGTTCCAGCCCATATGAGGCACCTTCAGACGATTTCCCGCCGCGTCGCGCGCCTCAAGCCTGATCACTTTTCCTTTCAAAAGGCCGAGACCTTCCGTGCTGCCCTGTTCTTCGCTTTCTTCGAACAACAGCTGCATACCGAGGCAAATGCCGAGAAGCAACTTTCCTTCGCTGACCGCATCTTGAATAAAGGTTTTCAGGCCTGTTTTATTTAAAATTTCCATCGCATCACGGAAAGCGCCCACTCCCGGAAGGATATAGCTGTCCGCTTTCTGCAGCTCACTCATCTGCTCTGATACAATATAGGGCGCTCCGATCCGCTCCAGCGCTTTTGAGACGCTGTACAGGTTTCCCATCCCATAATCAATGACACCGATCATTTACAGCATTCCTTTCGTTGATGGAATTCCTTTGACACGTGGATCGATCATCGTCGCTTCGTCAAGGGCGCGGCCCAACGCTTTAAAAATCGCTTCAATCATATGATGGGTATTCATCCCGTAATGGACGATGACATGAAGGTTCATTCTCGCTTCAAGGGCCAGCTTCCATAAAAATTCGTGTACAAGCTCTGTATCAAATGTTCCGATTTTCTGACTGGGAAACTGCGCTCTATATTCAAGATGCGGTCTGTTGCTCAAATCAACCGCAACCTGGGCAAGCGCTTCATCCATCGGCACCAGGCTTGCTCCGTAGCGTTTAATGCCTTTTTTGTCGCCGAGCGCCTCCAAAAGCGCCTGACCGAGACAAATGCCGATGTCCTCTGTCGTATGGTGGTCATCGATTTCCACGTCGCCTTTAGCCTCGACGGAAAGGTTGAATTGGCCGTGCTTTGTAAATAAATCAAGCATATGCGTCATAAACGGCACATCAGTTTGAATATCCGCCTCCCCTTCACCATCAATATGGAAAGACAGCTTAATATCCGTTTCATTCGTTTTTCTTGCCCGTTCAGCTTTTCTCATCAGTCTTCCTCCCGGTTTCTGGATTCAATCGCTCTAGCATGGGCTTCAAGCCCTTCCATTCTGGCAAACGCAGCTATTTTTCCGGCGTTTGCTTCAAACGCTTCCCTGCTGTATGAAATAATGCTCGACCGCTTTTGAAAATCGCTGACGCCGAGCGGGCTTGAGAATTTGGCTGTACCATTGGTCGGCAGCACATGATTGGGACCCGCAAAATAATCTCCGACAGGCTCCGAGCTGTAGCGCCCCAGGAAAATCGCGCCGGCATGCTTGATTTTCCCCAGCAGCGCTTCTGGCTGTTCCGTCAAGATTTCAAGGTGTTCAGGGGCTAGCTCATTGATTGCGGAGACAGCATCAGCAAGTGTTTCCGCTACATAAATACAGCCGTGATTCTCAATGGACCGCCGGGCAATCTCTTTTCTCGGCAAGCGCTCAAGCTGTTGATCCACTTCTTTCCTTACAGCTTCAGCAAGAATTCGGGAATCGGTAACAAGCACGCTTGATGCCATCGCGTCATGCTCGGCCTGTGAAAGGAGGTCTGCGGCGATTTCCCGCGGATTTGCCGTCTGATCTGCGAGAACGGCGATTTCGCTCGGCCCTGCGATCATATCGATGTCAACCTGGCCGAATACTTCGCGTTTAGCCAAGGCGACATAAATGTTGCCCGGCCCCGTGATTTTATCGACAGGGGCAATCGTTTCCGTTCCATATGCCAAAGCCGCAATCGCCTGGGCCCCTCCCATTTTGTATATTTCTTCTACACCGAGCTCCGCCGCCGCTACAAGCACCCCGGGAGACAGCCTGCCATCCTTGCCAGGGGGAGAAGCGATGACGATTCGCCCGACGCCTGCGACAAGAGCCGGAATCACATTCATCAGAACGGATGACGGGTAAGCCGCCGTCCCTCCAGGTACATAAACGCCCGCCGAATCAAGCGGCGTGATTTTTTGGCCGAGCATCGTTCCGTCCTTTCTGTAGTAAAACCATGAAGAAGACAGCTGCCGTTCATGATATTCTTTAATGTTATGAATCGCTGATTTCAATGTTTCAATATCATCCTGCTTCAGCATGCCGTACGCTTCTTTGATTTCCTGTTCGGAAATGTGCGGAGCCGATACTTCTGCGCCGTCAAACCGCTTTGTAAAAGCGGCAACAGCGGCATCCCCGCTCTTTTTTACTTCATCAATAATCGCAAGCACTGTTTTTCTTTGTTCTTCCGTACCGGAGCTGATCGACCTTTTTAGCGAAACAGCGGCATTCCCGCTAATAGACTTAATCTTCATATTGTCTTTTCCCCTTCCACAATAAGTGAAAGCCGTGAAGCCATTTCATCAATGACACTATCTTTCATCCGGTAGCTGACCGGATTCACGATAAACCGTGAAGTGATGTCGCAAATTTTCTCAATTTCGACAAGGCCGTTTTCTTTCAGCGTCTGTCCTGTTGAGACGATATCGACGATCCGGTCGGCAAGGCCGATGAGCGGAGCAAGCTCAATTGAACCATTCAGCTTAATGATTTCGACCTGCTCTCCCTGTTCTCTGAAATAGCTTGATGCGACATTCGGATATTTTGTCGCCACTCTCGGCGCAACACCGCCGGCGGCCGTCTGCGGTAATCCCGCTACTGCAAGGCGGCATTTGCTGATGTTCAAATCAAGGACCTCGTAGACATCACGCTCTTCTTCAAGCATGACGTCTTTGCCTGCGATTCCGACGTCTGCCACGCCATGTTCCACATATGTCGTGACATCCATCGGCTTTGCTAGGATAAAGCGAAGGCTTTCTTCAGGCACATCGATGATCAGCTTTCTTGAATCCTCAAATTCTTCCGGAAGCCGGTAGCCGGCTTGCCGAAGCAGACCGGCAGCTTCATCAAAAATCCGTCCTTTCGGCATCGCAATCGTCAATTGTTTACCCATGCTGCTCTTCCTTTCTGGAACCGATAAAGTAGGCCACGTTTCGAAAGTACTTTGTCATCTGGTCAATGTTTTCGATCCCCGCTAAATCCTGAAGAACGACTTTTTTGCCCTTCCGCCGCTCCTCTCCGGCAAACTTGATCGCTTCTGCCCTTTGCTCTGTGCTGAAAATGACGACATCTATTTTTTCCGTTTCATCTTCCGGATTCAACGCTTCAAGCAGCCTGTCGATTCGAATCCCGAAACCCGTGGCCGGGGCGGGGGATTCGAATCGGCCGAGAAGCTGGTCATAGCGCCCTCCATTTCCGATCGGGAATCCTACGTTTTCAGCGTATATCTCAAATAAAATGCCCGTATAATAGCTCATATGGCTGACCATGCTCAAATCGAGCTTTACATCATCTGCGCATTCATAGTCGCCGAGCGTCTGCCAAAGCGTCTCCAGCTCTGAGATCGCATTCTTTCCTTTTTCAGAATCGACGATGGCTTTAGCAGCGCCGCATGTTTCAATACCGCCCCTCAGCTCCAGGAGCTCGAGCAGCCGGTTTTTATCGATTGATGATAGGTTCAAAGCTTTCACATGCTCGCGGTAGCCGACATAGTTTTTTTCATATAAAAAACGCCGCAGCACATGGGCTCTTTCTTCATTACCCAGAACCTCCATAAATAAAGCGTCTGCGATTCCGATATGGCCGATCGAAATTTTGAAAGATGTAAGCCCCGCCTTTTTGAGCGAGCATACCACAAGCGCAATCACCTCGGCATCAGCGCTTGTCGAACCATCCCCGATTAATTCGACTCCGACTTGTTCAAATTCTGCGGGTCGGCCGCCTTCCCGTTCCTGCGCTCTGAATACATTCGCCGCATATCCGACACGAATCGGATGATGCTCTTTAAGAAGCTTTGAAGCCGCCACCCTTGCGATCGGCCCCGTCATATCAGGCCTTAACACAAGGGTCTTTCCTTCCTGATCAAGCAGCTTAAAAAGCTGCTGCTCCAAAATGGCCGACTGTACGCCGACCGTCTCATAGAACTCCAGCGTCGGCGTCTCCATGAATTCATATCCCCACAGACCCATGACCTCTGTCAATGAAGAGCGCACCCTTTTCTTCGTTTCATAGAGCCCCGGCAGTGTATCTCTCATGCCGTGCGGTTTTTCGAACATAAACATCTGACTTGCACCCCCATATACGTTAGAAGGAAAATTCCGAATCCTTTAGTTCGCTAATATGATAATATGCTAACAGATAAAAGAATCAAAATCAATAACAGCCGGAAAATTCGGACAGCCCACGGTCTGTAAAATGATAACTTATCTAAAGAACCACTTGATGATATAATTAATCAAGAACGCAATTCATTTATTCATATAGATCATGAACGGGAACAGGAGACTCATATGAAATTTTTCAAAACACTTTTCCTTACTTTCTTCTTAGCAGCTGTTATATTCGCCATTTTCATATTGTTTTCCAAAGATGCATTCAGCCCGTTAACCGACATGCTAAAAAGCGGTCAGATTTTGGGCAGCCAAAACATAAAGGATGAAATCAAGCCGCTCGACGTCCCTTTGATTAAGCAAATGGACCCGCCCAAGCTTTTTAATGGCTGCGAAGTAGCCAGCTTGGCGATGATTTTAAATTACAGCGGCCATGATGTGACAAAAAATGAGCTTGCCAAAAACGTCCAAAAAGTTCCTTTACATTATAAAAACGGCTTAAAAGGAAACCCTAACGACGGCTTTGTCGGCGATATGGAAAACGGCCCCGGCCTCAGCGTCTACCACGGACCGGTTTATGAGCTGGCCCAATCATATGCCGGAAATAAAGTCATCGACTTAACGGGAAGCAAACCTGAAGCCATCTACGAGCAATTAAATCGCGGGAGGCCGGTCTGGGTGATTACCACCGTAAAATTCACCCCGGTGAATGATATGGAAACATGGGAAACGCCCTCAGGCAAAGTTGATGTGACATACAGCGTCCACAGCGTGGTGGTCACAGGCTATGATCAGAACCACGTGTATGTAAACGATCCATACGGTTATAAAAACAGAAAAACCGACAAAGACAATTTCGAACAGTCATGGGAGCAAATGGGGAATCAAGCGATTGTGATTGCTTCCTAAAAAAGAAAATGAGGCCGGACTCATCACCAGCCTCTTTCTTTATGCGTATAAATAAAAAAACCGCCGGCCAAGCTCCTTTAAAGGAGTTTGGCCGGCAGGCCTGCGTTTCCGTTACGATTTTGTTCCTTTTTGAACAGCCTGCCAAAAAGACTCGGATTCATGGCCTAGTGCATAGACAGAAACCCCTGCAATTTGATATTCGACTGAAAGGCGGCTTTTCATTTCCACGGTGTCTTCATTTTCATACCAGACAACATGCTGATGCCCCTTCTGATCGACATATGAAAACGTCATTGAAGCTGTCTGTTTATCATATACGGGTCTGGCCCCCGTCTCTTTTATGAGCGACTGAATCTCATTCCACTGCTTCATCGTATTGTTTTCTTGATTTGTTTCATCCCAATCATACCCGTATGCAGGAATACCCATGACCACTTTATCGGCCCTTATTTCCTGAACCGCAAAATCAAGAGAGCTTGTGATCCAGCCCATACTTGCTACAGAACCAGGCTCGCTCCAGCTGCCATGCTCGTCATATGTCATGACTTGCACATAGTCGGCGGCCCGTCCAATCTTTGCATAATCGTAAGGCCAGCTCCATTCATCCTCCTGATCATCCGCACTTTTGGCAGGTACAGAAACCATCGTTTGGATCTGCTCTTTCTTCAAAGTGTCTGCAACATATTGGATGAAGCTTGAATAATCCGCCCGCTCATTCGGAAAAACCGCTTCAAAATCGATATTGACGCCATGATAGCCATGCTCTTTTGCCAGCTTTACAAGCTGACTGGCGAATCGTTTTTTGATTGTTGCGTTTTTCATGACTTTTGACGCGAGATCGCCGTCAAAATCTTGAATCGCTTCGCTGTAATTCGAGATCACGGCCCATGTCTTGATATTGTATTTTTTAGCGAGCGCCAGCTGGTTGTCAGGGCTGTCGCCGATGATATTTCCGTTTTCATTAAAGGCAAATGTATCGGTGGCGATGGAATTGATATATTCATGATGCGCCGCAAGCGATTGATCTGAAGCGGCATCCCACGTCGTATAGCCGAGAACCATCTTTTCAGCTGCATCTGCTTTCGCATATGTAAAGAATACAATAATAGCCGAAAGCGCCATGCATACCCACAATTTCTTTTTCATCGTCATATTCCCCTTTTCATTTTTTCCAATTTTAACATGAAAGCAAATGAAAAAATTGTGAAATGACTAGCAATTTTTTCTATCGATTCTTTTATCCTGTTCGAAAATAGCTCAATTTTCATTGACAGATTTAAAAAAATGAATAAACCGATGTCTCATTCCGTGTGTAATTTACTGTATTTTTACATATTTTGAAATGATTAGTTTACAATCGCGAGATTTCCTTTTATGATAATAGCGAAATTAGATGTCTCACTTTCGATGCAAAAGAACCAGAACGAAAATGACGGCAGGGATGAAGGCAGGAGACATGGCTGAATGTCAGCCAAAACTAAATCTTTAGGAGGGTTTCAGTCATGAAAAAATTAGCTGGTTTGGTCGTGCTGTCAGGTTTGGTTGCCGGTTTGTGCGGACAGGCTTTTCCCGAAAAAGCCTCTGCCGCAGAGGTCGTCCATCAAACGATTGTCGTTGAAAAAGGGAAGACTTATGATGGAAAAGGACAGCGTTTTACGGCTGGTCCGGAGCTTGGCGACGGCAGTCAGAAAGAAGGCCAAAAACCGATTTTCAAGGTGGAGGATGGGGCGACGCTGAAAAATGTCGTGCTTGGCGCACCGGCTGCTGATGGCGTTCACACTTACGGAAACGCTTCGATCAATAATGTCGTTTGGGAGGATGTCGGAGAGGACGCCCTGACTGTGAAACAAAAGGGAAATGTCACGATCAACGGCGGATCTGCGCGCCTGGCCTCAGATAAGATTTTTCAAATCAACAAAGCAAGCACGTTTACGGTGAAAAACTTCACCGCTGATCAAGGGGGCAAGTTCATTCGCCAGCTCGGCGGCTCAACCTTTAAGACTTCCGTCGTGATTGACAGCTGCACCATCACCAACATGAAGGAAGCCATTTTCAGAACGGACAGCTCGACAAGCACCGTGACGATGACAAACACAAGATACTCGAATGTCGGCAAAAAGTGGATCGGAGTAAAGCATGTGACGGAAAAAAACAATCAGGAATTCTAGCAATGAAACCCCCTCTGTCTACTCAGAGGGGGTTTCCATCCGTTTCTCCATTTCTTCTTTTGTATAAATGAGCCGCATCGGATTGCCGCCGACAAAAGCACCCGGCGGAACGTCCTTATGAACGAGCGTTCCGGCGGAAACGACGGCGCCGTCTCCGATGGTTACGCCGGGAAGGATCGTCGTGTTCGCTCCGATCATCACCTCATCTCCGATTGCGACCTCACCGAGACGATACTCTTTAATTAAATACTCATGGGCTAGAATCGTTGTATTGTAGCCGATCACGGTATTACGGCCGACGGATATTTTTTCGGGAAACATCACATCAAGCATGACCATCAAGGCAAATGAGCTTTGCTCTCCGATCTTCATCCGCAAAAACGTTCTGTACATCCAGTTTTTCACCCCGAGAAACGGTGTATAGCGGGCCGTCTGAATGACGATAAAGTTTTTGACCACTTTGAAAAACGGAACCGTTTGATAGACATGCCATAAGGAGTTGGCGCCTGACACCGGATAACGCTTCGTTTTTCTCAAGCCTGCTCCACTCCGAGAATCGCAAGAAGGTCGCTCATTTTGCCGAGCATATAGTCGGGCTGATGCTTGGCAAGGCTTGCTTCCCCTTTAATCGCCCAAGCGACGCCCGCAGTTTTTGTGCCCGCATGTTTCCCAGCTAAAATATCGTGGTAATTGTCGCCGACCATGATCGCTTCATCGGGGCGGCTGCCAAGCTTGGAAAGCGCAAGCAGAACAGGCTCAGGATCGGGCTTGGCACGCTTTACATCATCAAGCGTCACGACCGTATCAAAGAAACGGCCTAAACCCGTCAGCTCAAGACCCATGTTGACGGTATCGCGCAGCTTCGTCGTCACAATGCCGAGCTTATACCCTTCTTGGGCCAAGCGGTCGAGCGTCTCGTAAACCGTATCATATTCCGTCACGAGCTGATCGTGCATTTTATGGTTGAACTCGCGGTACATGCTGATCATTTCTTCAGTATTATCCCGATCTATCCCGCTGAAGGTTTCGTAAAGGGAAGGTCCAATAAATGCAAGCACATCCTCCCTTGTATAGCGGCCTGGGGTATAATGCTCAAGGGTATGCAAAAACGATGCGATGATCAGCTCATTTGTATTAATGAGCGTTCCATCCAAATCAAATAAAACCGTATTAATTTTCATACAAAGCTTCCTTTCTCCGAACGGAATAACCCGGTTTCCTCCACAGACGCGAGACTGCGATCGTCAAGATGACCGCTGTCACAAGCCTGATCATAAGCAGCGGCCAGACCGGAATGCCGAGCGGAATAAATACCAATGTATCTTCAACGACGGCATGGCAGGCGACAAGAAAAATGAATGCAAGCGTCACATCCCGGTTGCTGACGCCGTCTTCCTCGACAGCCTTGATCATGACGCCTGCTCCATAGGCTAGCCCGATGGTCAGTCCGGCGACCATTGTCATCGATGTGTTTTCTTTCATTCCGAGCATTCTCGTCAACGGCGCGAACCACTTGGAAAAGATGTTCAGCCAGCCGAGGTCCCTCATATACTGAATGATGATCATCAGCGGTATGACAATCGCTGCCAGCTGCAGAATCCCAAGCCCCGCCTTTGTGACGGCTTCAAGCGAGATGTCAATCCAGCCGGATGGAGCCGCAGCCTTTGCCGATATCAAACCGTATTTGGCCGCCTCCTGTCCTCCGTGCCACACAAGATTGATCAGGATGGCGGAGACGCCGGCAAGGCCGATGCGGACAATCAGAATGAGCCATATCTTGATTCCGACCCTTGAAGCGACTGTCGATTCAATAATCAGGTTATGGCAAAACGACAGCATGACAGCCAATATAAAGACTTCTTTGACAGACAAATCGAGCGTCAGTATACCCGCAATTCCGGCATACAAATTGAGCATGTTGCCCAAAACAAGCGGGATTGCCGCTTCCCCTGAAAGACCGAAAATTCCCATCGCCGGAGTGATCAGCTTGATCATCCAGTCCATCACCGGAGTATGCTGAAGCAGGCTGACAATCAGCGTAACCGGAAAAATCACCTTTCCGAGCGTCCATGTCGTTTTCAGGCCCGCTTCCGCCCCGGCTTTTAAGGTTCCCTTCATTGCTGTCTCCCCTTTATGCAATCTACATCTCTTGATATCGTTTAATCTCATCACCTTTTAAACGTCTGAACAGAAGAAGCGCAACGGCGCATACGATCAGAGCAATGGAAATGACCTGGGCGATGCGGAGCGATTCCGTCAGCATCAGGCTGTCCGTGCGCAGGCCTTCGATATAGTAGCGGCCGATCGAATACCAGATGATATAGAGTAAAAACAATTCGCCCCTCTTTAAATTCGCTTTTCTCAAAAGAAGTAAAACAATGACTCCCGTAAAGCTCCATAATGATTCATATAAAAATGTAGGATGATAATATTGCCCGTTGATATACATTTGGTTGATGATGAAATCAGGCAAATGCAGGTTTTCTAAAAACGCCCTTGATACAGCTCCGCCGTGGGCTTCCTGATTCATAAAGTTCCCCCAGCGGCCGATCGCCTGGCCCAAAAGAATGCTTGGAGCCGCGATATCGGCGAGCTTCCAAAAGGAAAGGCCCTTTACCCTTGCATAAATGATCCCCGTCAACACGGCCCCTATGAGACCGCCGTGGATCGCAAGGCCCCCGTTCCATATCTGAATGATCTGATCAGGGTGCTGGCTGTAATAGTCCCATTGAAAAATGACATAGTATGTTCTCGCGCATATAATCGCAATCGGGATCGCAAAAAGCACCAGATCTACAAACGTGTCTTTATGCAGCCCTCTCCGTTCGCCTTCCCTGACTGCCAGCCACAATCCAAGCAGCGCGCCTAAACCGATGATGATCCCGTACCAGTGGACGGCAATCGGCCCTAAGTGAAAGGCAATCGGATTTAAAGGTTCAATCGTTTCATTCATATTGTCAGCTCCTATTCTTCAAGCTCACCATCTTCAATCACATCCGCGAGTTTATTGGTGAATTGCTCCGCCGCATTCAGACCCATCCGCTTCAGCCTGAAGTTCATGGCGGCCACTTCGATAATGACAGCGAGGTTTCTTCCCGGACGGACCGGAATGGTCAGCTTTGGAATGTCGGTATCTATGATTTTCATTGTTTCTTCTTCAAGCCCTAAACGGTCATATTGTTTTCCCTGCTCCCAAAGCTCCAGGCTCATCACAAGGGTGATCCGTTTAAAACTTCTGACGGCTCCCGCGCCGAATAATGTCATAACATTGATAATGCCGAGGCCTCTGATTTCAAGGAGATGCTCAATTAATTCAGGCGCGCTCCCGATCAGTGTGTCCTGATCCTCCTGCCTGATCTCCACGCAGTCATCCGCAACAAGACGGTGGCCCCTTTTGACAAGCTCCAAAGCGGTTTCACTTTTTCCGACGCCGCTCTTTCCAATAATCAAAACCCCTACGCCGTAGACATCCACGAGCACGCCGTGAATTGCCGTCGTCGGAGCCAGCTGGCTTTCGAGAAAATTCGTCAGGCGGCTGGACAGGCGCGTGGTTTTCAAAGGCGAACGCAGCACAGGTACGCCTTTTTCTTCAGAAGCTTCAATCAGTTCGGACGGAATCGGCAAATCACGCGACAGAATGATCGCCGGCGTAATTTCAGTGCACAACGAAAGCATCCGCTGTTTTTTTTCTTCTTCAGGAAGCTTCTCAAAAAAGGTAATTTCGGTTTTTCCAAGCAGCTGGACCCGTTCTTTCGGATAGTATGTAAAATATCCCGCCATTTCAAGCCCCGGCCTTGACAAATCACTCATCGTAATCGGTCGGTTGATTCCTTCTTCTCCGCTGATCAGCTCCAGCTTAAATTTATCCATCACATCTTTTGTTCGAACTTTCGGCACGATTGATGCACCCTCCTCTTCTCAGGTGAAGAAAAACTAGACATTCAGCTTTATTCTATCACTTTCAAAATGAACCTAAAACTATTTTTGATAAATAAAGCTTATGACGATTTCCCGGCGGCCGCCCGGTGAAAGGCTTTCTTTCATCCCGAAAAATCAGTAGTATGAAGAGAGGAACGTTTAAAGGAAGTGAACAGAGCGTGGAATACAATATTCATGATACAACCGTGCTGAATGAGGACATCCTTTCACCTGAGGAAAAAGAAACATGGGTTCTATATATGAAAGTCCTGACAGCCGCGGGACTTGGGGATGTCTCTGAATGGATGAAGCTTGATATCAGTATGCCGCAAATGAAAGTATTAATGCTTTTGAACAACCACGGAAAACTGAAAGTCTCGGAGA
Organism: Bacillus sp. KICET-3; assembly: GCF_033261025.1. Lineage (NCBI taxonomy): Bacteria > Bacillati > Bacillota > Bacilli > Caryophanales > Bacillaceae > Bacillus > Bacillus sp. KICET-3. Next base: position 3,965,759 of record NZ_CP137345.1, read on the forward strand.
TCGCCGAAAAAATGGGCGCCTCCCTGCCAAATATGACCGGGCTGCTCGGCCGCCTTGAACAGGCCGATTTTATTAAAAGAACGCATTCTGAGACAGATCGAAGAACGATCGTCGTCGAATTGACGGAAAGAGCAAAAGACATTTTCCGGGGCTTGTATAAAAAAGGGCATGAGAAGCTGAAAAAGGCCCTCCAGATGCTGAATGAAGACGAAAAGAAAAAAGTGAATGAGGGGCTCAGCATCCTTGAAAAAGCGCTGAAATCAAATGAAGCAGACTAAAAAAGCCGCAGCCGGTACAGGCGCGGCTTTTTTTTTGATGAAAAATTCCTTTTGACAAAATAAGGATTTTCAAGGATGATAAAAATAATTCATTTAAAGTGAATTATTTATTTTAAGTTAATCATATAAGGAGGGAATCATGATGTCCGCCACTCTTCCAAAAGCCGAACCAAACCAGAAATGGGCGATTTTTCTGTTTACGATCGGCGTGTTTATGGCAGCCTTGGACAATGGCATTATTTCAGCAGCACTTACGACAATCAATAAGTCTTTTCAAGTATCCCCTTCATGGGGGGCATGGGGAATTACGCTTTATACACTCGGCTTGGCCGTCAGTGTTCCGATTGTCGGAAAGCTGTCAGACCGTTATGGAAGAAAAAAGCTTTTTATTGCAGAGGTCACGCTTTTTGGCATAGGGTCATTATTGGTTGCCATCAGCCAAAGCTTTCCGATGTTTTTATTGGCGCGTCTCATTCAATCGCTTGGCGGGGGCGGCATTTTCATTATCGGAAGCTCCCATGTTCTCACGGTGCTTCCGAAAGAAAAACAAGGGACTGCGCTTGGACTGTTGGGCGCGATGAACGGCATCGCCGCCGTGCTCGGTCCGAATATCGGCAGCTTTATTCTTGATATCGCCGGAAGCTGGCATTGGCTGTTTTTAATTAATTTGCCGATTGCCGCCGGGCTTGTCCTCTTCAGCTTTCCGCTTATCAGCGAAACAAAAGCCGATCAAATAAAACCTCTCGATCTGACGGGAACCGTCATTTTATCTTTGGCGATTTTGTCCGTCATGTACGGCATAACCAATCTGAATGGCCAAGATATATTGGCCGGCTTGGCCGATCCCGATGTTTTCTCTTTTCTCGCGGCCGGCCTCGTTTTGTTTGCAGGACTGTTTTTTTATGAAAAACGGGTGGAGCAAAAAGGCGGAGATCCGATCCTCGCCTACAGCTTATTGAAAAACAGGGTGTTTCAATGGACGCTTTTTATCGGTTTCTTATCCGGGGGACTGTTGGCAGCCGTCATTTTTATTCCATCATATGCGGAACAGTATTTGCATGTCGCTCCGGAAAAAGCGGGCTACTGGATGACGCCGCTTGCGCTTGCCTCAGGCGCGGGGGCCGGACTGGGCGGAATGATGGCCGACAAAAAAGGCCCGGTTAAAACAACATTGCTCTCAGGAGCCGTTTCATTTTTGGGCTTTTTGCTGTTGTCAGTCTGGGTGACGGAAAAATGGGAATTTGTTTTAGCGAGCGTGACCGCCGGGATCGGTTTTGGCTTTCTGTTAGGTGCGCCTTTAAACATGCTCGTATCAGAGTCAGCAAAACAGCATTACGGAACCGCGCTCGGGACATTGTCGCTCGTCAGGCAAATGGGGCTGACACTGGCGCCTGCGCTTTATGCCGGATTTATCACGGCCGGCTACGAAAATATCGCCAGCCGTATCACCGCAAAACTAAAAGACAACGGCATCCCCGCGAATTCATTTGCAGGAGGCGAAGCAAACGCGCTGCAGCTGAAAGAAAAGCTCAGCCAAATTCCGGATCCAAATATAAAACAGATCATCACAGACGCGATTCAAGAGAGCAATGGAACCGGGTTTGGAAAGCTTTACTTAGCCGCTGCCGTCATGTCCATTATTGTGATTGGCGCAATCACCATATTATCGGCCTATAGAAACAAACAGGCCCGCCGGGACATGTAAAAAAAACACTTGCCATCCGCTAGGAAAACAAGTGCTTTTTACGATCGAGAATCGTGTATGTGGCCAGCAAAAATCCAATCTCGGCAAGCGGAAGCCGGTTTTTTAAGACATTGATCAAGGAAGGGAGCCCCGCTTCGCATACCATGCGGGCGGGCCCATCATGTCCGGCTGAGAGGGGTGGATCTGTTGACTTTCCACAGCCTGTCGCAGAACTGTCCGACATGTTCCTGTGGTGTGCGGAAGCAGGCCACTCTGGCCCTTTATTACTTGAAAACGGCTTCACATCTTCTTGCTTCGTCGTGAAATTCCAAATGTCAGACCGGCTTTTGCCGCCATATTGGTCAACCGCTTCGGCATACCAAAAATAGTCTGTGTTCGGCTTTAAACGGTCCCAGGTTACAGACGCCGTTTTTCCGCTTTTGACTTTTTTCGCTTCGCCGATTTGCTGGCGAGAAAACACATTCAGTTCAAAGTAGTCGGTTTTGACTTTTTTCCGGCGCGGTTTCAGATCGGTTTTGATGCTGAATTCATCTTTTGCTCCATATTGATGCGGATCATAAAAATGATAATCATCAAGGTATGGCGAATATGTTTTGACATGAATAGTATCGCGCTTCGGATCGACCTGAAAAATCCTCAAATAGCCTTGACCGCCTTCAGGCCCGCCTTGATAATCGGCAAGCATTTGGTACACGTTCCTGTCCGGACGGCCGTCGCCGTCGTCATCAAGCTTGTCTACTTTCAAATTGGAACTGTGATAATGGCCGCTTAAAACAGCGATGACATTTTGATTCGGTTTGATGACATGCTCAAATATCCTGTCGCCGATCGGGCTCCTGCTACCGCTCACAAGCAAAAATTCGTGGAACGACAGGATCGCTTTCCTGTCAGGATACTTTTTCAGCACCTCATCCAGCCACCGCAGTTCTTTTGTTCCGATTCCCCAGCCCATGTAGAGCATGATATAGTCGTTGCCCCCGCTGGAAATCAAATCGTAGTGCCCCTTATTGTTCAAAAAGGAGCCTCCGTAAAATGGTTTATGCTTGAAGCGCTTCTCGCCGAAGTATTTGCCGTAGCTCACATACGAACGATCCTTATGGCTGACATCGTGGTTTCCCGCCAGTACGCCGTATGGCACCTGATGCTTGTCAAGCACCTTCATATATTGATCAGCCCGCTTCCATTGAACGGGCTGATCGGCTTCATCCACAATATCTCCCGTATGGAAAACATATTGAATGTTCAGCCTGTCTTTCTGCTCTGCGATCCATTTGACCTGCTTTTCAAAAATATGCGGATAGCTTTCGGCATAATATTGGGTGTCCGACATCCAGATAAAGGTATAATCATCAGGAGAAAGCCGGATTTGGTCCTGAATGATGATGCTCGCCCGGGAATGGCGGACATGGTCTGCCGTCTTGATGTTTCCCTTAAGTGTAAAAGCCTTTTCATCTTTTGCAATTTGGTAAACAATCGCATCCCATTTATTTTTCTTGAAGTTCCAGGCGAACATGGATACCTTTCTCCCCGGAAGGGAGCTTCCCCGCCATGTCACTTCCGCTTTATCATGTCGACCAACATTTCCAGCGATTTTCACATCAAAACGGTGATACGGAAACCGGGTCGTAGAAACGGTCTCAAAGCCTTGTCCGTCGGCTGCCGATAAGCTGCTGCGCTCTTCTTTGGACAGCGGCTTCTCTCCATGAACGGCAAACCCCCTGGGCGGCTCTGTCTCGCTTCCATTTACCGAGACTTTGACATGCTCTTCATCCTTTACCGTATATTGATGGCCCCGATAAAAGGAAACCTTCAGTTTGTCTTTTGTAGGATCTTTGACGCGTACGGCTAATTCAGCCTGTGTGCTGCCGGAGCGGGTTTTGATTTTTTCGGGTTTTTCAGGCTGTTCCTTTTTGATGTAAAAGACTTTTTTCGCAACCGTGGCATTGCCCGCGCTGTCGACCGCTTTTACTTTAAAGACATGTTTTCCGGCAGCCAGGTCTGCGGATGCCGCGGCATGCGGCAAAGAAATCGTTTTGCCGTCAAGAGACGCTTTGATTTCTTTGATTCCGCTCCGTTTGTCTTTGACGGCCGCATCAAGGGTAAACACCCCTTTATAGGCTTTTCCGTCTTTTATGGAAGTTTTGATTTGCGGACCGCTGTGATCAACCATTACCTTCCGTTTTACTCTTTCTTCACGGTTCTCCGCTTCAATCGTATGCCAGCCTTCCTTCCAGTCTTTTGTTTTCCAATGAAAGGCCAGCGACTTAAAACTGGCATCGTGCACAGAAAAACGAAATTCATACCACTTCTCCGCATCCCGGTTGTTCCCGACGCGGAGAGCAGATGACGGATCGGTATAGCGATCATCACGGATGACCGTTCCGTCCGCCAAAATGAGGCGCGGGTTTTTCAGTAAAAAATCGTCGCGGTTTTCTGCAGCCGATTGTTGAAATGGAGATGCTTTCGTACCTGAACGGACTTTGATGGAAAAGGGCTTGCCCTTTGAAAATTCTTCAGGCGGAACCGGTACGGTAATCGTCTTGTACCGATGGTATGTGTCATCAAATATTTTTTGAACCCGCTTTCCGATGGTCACCGCATTTTTAAAATAAAGGTTCGTTTTATTGACGTCAAAAGCAAAATAGGCGGTCTTTTCAAGGGCTGTGCCGGCCGGCTTTTGTTTTTTTCCGTCAATCCGGATGACCGTCTCCTCAGGCGGTCCTTCCGAAGTGGCCTTCAGCATCATATTCCCGGAAACGGTGTCTCCCTCTTGCACATTAAGCCTGAGTCCTTTTAGAAAGCTTTGTTCAAACGGGATCGTTTTCTTTCCTCCAGCGACCGTATTAGAGCCGTCACTCGCTTTTATATAATACTCAAACTTTTCCTTACCGATCCATTCGGTGAAATCGATGGTATGACGGTAGAGGCCGTCCGTTTCGCTTTTTTCGGCGCTGACTCCGATAAATGCTTCATCATCGCTCATCCGGTAAAAAAACTGTGCTTTTTTGACCTGTTTATTGTCTTTTATATCTGCCAAAAGCTGAATCGTCTCTCCAGGCTTAACCGGTTGACGGGCAGTGAGATCCCGGATTCGCGGTCTTTCTCTATCCGGCAGAATCGTCACCATTTCTGATGGTGTCTGTTCCCTTAAAAGCGAGCCTGGCGACGGTTTCATTTCCCCGCTCGATATTTTCGCCATATGCTTTGTACCGTCAATCGGGTACTTATAAAGAATCGCTTTATCCTCGGCCGCGTCGGTCCATCCGGGCTGATGATCATAATGTGCGACGGCGATCTCTTCCCCGCTGTCCGTGGTCATGACCAGATCCCTTGATGCCAGGTTGGCCATCCCGCCTCCTTTCAATCCGGACAATGTCTTGCCTTCTTCCAGATGAACGCCGTAATGACGGTTGAAATCAGCAGCCGTTAAATGTCCGTTGGCCTCGTTTTTCAGCCAAAAAACATGTGTTTTTCCTGAAGGAATCGTGATACCGTCCTGTTCAAAAGGCCAGAGCACATCAGATTCCTTTCCCTTTTCAGGATGTCTGTATCTCATATTGTAGCTGTTCAAATGAACAGGTTCATTCGTATTATTATAAACTTCAATAAATTCATATCCGTCTTTTCCGCCGACATTGGCTGAATCGACAACCATTTCAGTAATCAAAAGCTCAGGCAGCTTCTGAACATCTTCTTGAAACCCGTTTATATCGATGGTGTACATCTCCGTTTTGGCAGAATGATCGCCATGCCGGGCTTCAATATAATAAACAACCTTGTCGGAAGTGAATGCTCCGCTGTCAACTTTGGCAATGTAGCTTTCCTTTTTGCCTGGTACAATTTCCATTGGAACCGCACGAAACGGCAGCTCTTCATTTTGTTTGTAATACAGGATCACGGTGTCTGCATCCGTCTTTGCCGTAAAAAGCAAATCCTCGCCCTTCTCCCCTTTTTCTACAGGTGTATGCCTTATGACAGGCGAGTTTTCGCCTGCGCCTGCTGCTGGCTGAACATGCTCTGCGCTTATCGGCTGTATGTCAGCCGCATAAACGGGAGACACCGATATAACCGAAAGATATGCTGCGACAATCAACAAAAGGGTTTGGCGGTTTCTGTTCTTTTTCATCGTCTACCTCCCTTTCGTATTTTGCCTTGTCGCATCTTTTTTATGAAAACTTATCCGAGGCAAAAAAAAGAAGCCTGAGGCTTCAGGCTCCTTTTTACTTTTTTGTCATCGGTTCGATGATTGCTTTTTGGATCAGCAGGTGAAAGACCGACAGGACAATGGACGCGAATATGGCTGTCCCAAAGCCGTCCAGGTTAAAACTGTCGCCCATAATCGCCGCTGTCATATACAGTGTGACGGCATTGATTACAAATAAAAATAAACCGAGCGTCACAACCGTGACAGGCAATGTGAGAATGATCAGCACCGGCTTCACAAATGCATTCAAAATCGATAAAATCAAGCTGGCCAAAATGGCCGCTCCGATGCTTCCGACATGAACCGAATCAAAATATCCGGCAATAACGATGAGTAACAAGGCGTTGACAAGAACGCTTATGATCCATCTTATCATCTATTTGACGTCTCCTTCATTTGGAACTACAAACACCCAGACGATATATATCAGCAGCACGGGAATTCCCGTCGAAAAAATAAACAACAAGACGGTTATGATTCTGAGCAGTGCTGCGTCGATATGGAAATATTCGGCCAGGCCGCCGACGACCCCGGCAATTTTTCTGTCTGTTTCGGATCGAAATAGCCTTTTCATTATATCACTCCTGTGTATGGTTTAAATGAATCGATCCAGTCTTTGATTCTAAAAATACCGTCATGTTTTGATCATGATGTTGATTTGCTTTTATATACATTTCTTTCTGTATCGTTTCATTTTTTTCTTTAAGGATTTCCGCGTCGGACAGTTCATTAGACAGGGAACCCAGATTGCTTTTCAGCTCTGCGGTGACGGCGCAGTCGCGGGGAACATTCAATTCAATGCTGCCCGTCGTCGTTTTCACATAAGCCGAACGGCAGTGCGGACTCTTGACAGTTGCGGCAATATTGCCGTTGAAGCTTTGCAAATCAAGGGTCTCACACGATCCCTTCAGATCAATTAGCCCATTGATCGTTTCCGCTTCAATCTCCCCGCACTCGTGGTCCGCCAGTTTGATCTGCCCATTGGCCGTTTCCAATGAAGCTTTGCCGGCGGTCAGCCCCGAAAACGATAAAATGCCGTTTGTCGTTTTGGCCGAAAGCTCTTTTACGTTTAAATGTTCCCCCCTGACCGGGCCGTTAAACAGCTTGAAGCGGATTTTGCCGTATTCCTTGTCTGGAATATAGACGGTCAGATTGGTCTTCATCGTCTTTTTCTCGGTGCGGATCAAAAATTTATCTCCTTCGCTTCCGCATTCAATATGCTCAAGAAAAGCCCGCCTCGCTTCATCAAGGGTTTCGGTCCGGTATATTTTCGCCTGGCACTCGACCCGCATATCTGCATCGCTCCACGGGAGGAGATTGACGCTGCCATTGGCCAGCTGAATGTCGAGTGTGGAAAAATCTATATCTTTAAATTGGAAAATGTGCTGGACTTCGAATGACTGCCCAAAATTCAAATCCAGATCAACTTCTTTCACTTTTTTAACCGCGGTGTCAATCCATTCAAACAGCTTGGAACCGATTGAAGGTTTCGGCTCTCTCTTCTTTTCGCTGTAAAACTGTTCTGATTCAATGACATTCTCGGATAATGCCGTGATCTTGCTTTCTTTCTGCTTGTAGTCTTCTTCCAGTTTTTCAATCAGGATCAGCGCTTCTTTCGCTGACAGCTTCCCTGCCTCAACCAATTTTAAAATCCGTTCTTTTTCATTTGTCATGAAAATCCCCCGTTCTCGTTCTTTTATACCCGAGTCAGCATTTTAATTCCCTGGATAACGTTCCAAATCGCAATAATCAAGCTGATGATCACGAAAAAAATAAAGCCGCCGAAAACAGAAAAAAACGCGAAATAGCCGCCGTCATCAAATATAAACATTCCGCTCACCGCACCCGCCGCCAGTATGACTACGCTGATAAACGGAATAATATGCGATATGAGCGAGCGCAGCGCATGCTTTTTCGTTTCTTGATCATCTGTTATAAAATACGCGGCAATAGGCAAAATAAGCGGGGCAAAAAAAACGCTAAAATAACAAATTGCAGAAATCAGTGCGTTGTTTCTCGTCATTCTGATCACTCTCCTGAGGTTTTAAAACAGTTCTTCCTGAGTCCAATGTACAATGACCTTATACTCAAGTCTACGTGTATCATAGCCGTTTTGTTTCATTTTCATTCGATGGGCATGCGTCAATCTTCGCAAATTGATTTTTCTAGATTTTATGAATAGATTCTTTTTTTATAACCCTTTACAATATGTGCAAAGCCCAGTAATAAGAAGGAGGCGGCGTCATGAAACATAGACAGGCGGAACATGCGTCATTTGCTCCGCAGCTTTTTGAACTGATTCAGGAACAAAAACGGATCAATCAAGGGATCATTAACCAGTTGGAAGCGATCAACTCGGCGCCTCCGCTTTCAAATGAAATCCGCTATCTGAAAGTTCTGCTCAGCAGCAGCAGCACACATATCACAAACAGCCTGACGGAAGCGGCACAACAACTCAGTGATCCGAATAAATAGTAAGATTCAATCGGCACATGTCAATTTGTCAGCCCGGCTAGATGAACGGTCCGGCGCCTGCCCGCTTGAATCGCCAGACTGGTCCGCGTCGTGGGTTGCCCCGGAGTTTGGAACCTGATGCTTTCTCATGCATGATATATTACAGCTTTTTCTTTCTTCCCTAAGATTTATAACAGCTATTTCTTGAAAGCGCAATGAAAATCGCTTGAACAATTTGAAGCGATTCGAAAAAGCTGCCGACGTTGCGTCGACAGCTTCGCTTATCAAGGTCTGACGGCTTCTTTCTCCTGAAGCCGTTTTTTCATTCTGTTTTTGTCGCGTTCGATGATCGGCTTTAAATAACGTCCTGTATAGGAAGTTTCGACTTTGATGACATCTTCCGGCGGGCCGGCGGCAACAATGGTCCCGCCGCCGTCACCGCCTTCAGGACCTAAATCGATCAAATAATCGGCCGCTTTAATAATATCGAGATTATGTTCAATGACAAGCACGGTATCGCCGTTTTCGACCAGCCGCTGGAGAACGGCCAAAAGCCTTGCGATGTCATCTACATGCAGACCTGTCGTCGGCTCGTCCAAAATGTAGAGGGATCGGCCGGTTGACCTTCTGTGCAGTTCAGACGCAAGTTTGACGCGCTGCGCTTCACCGCCTGAAAGCGTCGTCGCAGGCTGTCCGAGCTTAATATAGCCAAGACCGACGTCATAAAGGGTCTGAAGCTTCCTCTTGATCTTCGGTATATTTTCAAAAAACTGCACCGCATTTTCAACCGTCATGTCAAGCACGTCAGAAATATTTTTTCCTTTGTATGTCACCTGCAGCGTTTCCCGATTATACCGTTTGCCGTGGCAGACTTCGCAAGGCACGTATACATCCGGGAGAAAATGCATTTCGATTTTGATGATTCCATCGCCTTTGCATGCTTCACAACGGCCGCCTTTGACGTTGAAGCTAAAGCGCCCTTTTTTATAGCCTCTGACTTTTGCTTCGTTTGTCTGGGCAAACACATCCCGGATATCGTCAAACACGCCCGTGTATGTGGCAGGGTTTGACCTCGGCGTCCGGCCGATCGGGGACTGGTCGATGTCAATCACCTTATCGAGATGCTCGATCCCCTTGATTTCCTTGAATTCCCCCGGCTTGGCCTTTGCACGATGCAGTTTTTGGGCAAGCGTTTTGTGCAGAATTTCATTGACGAGGGTGCTTTTGCCTGAACCGGAAACACCGGTGACAGCGGCAAACACGCCAAGCGGAAACTTAACGGAAACATTTTTCAGATTGTTTTCCTTTGCCCCTTTTACTTCGATATAGCGTCCGTCGGGCTTTCTCCGTTCAAGCGGCAGAGGAATGAATTTTTCCCCTGACAGATATTGTCCTGTCAATGATTTCTCATCGTTCATGACTTCTTCAGGAGTTCCCGCCGAAATGACTTCGCCTCCGTGAACACCCGCTCCGGGTCCGATGTCGATTAAATAATCGGCGGCAAGCATCGTATCCTCATCATGTTCAACGACAATCAATGTGTTGCCAATGTCCCTCATATTTTTCAGCGTGTCAATCAAGCGGTCATTGTCGCGCTGATGAAGCCCGATTGACGGCTCATCAAGGATGTAAAGGACGCCGGTCAGCCTTGAGCCGATCTGCGTCGCGAGGCGGATCCGCTGCGCCTCCCCTCCGGAAAGGGTACCCGCCGCCCGGCTGAGCGTCAAATAATCCAGTCCGACATTATTTAAAAATCCGAGCCTTTCCTCAATCTCCCGCAAAATCAGATTGGCGATCTTCATATCTTTTTCGGACAGCTCCAGACTGCGGAAAAACTGAAGTCCGTCCGCCACCGACATATCTGTGATCTTTCCGATATGAAGGCCGTTAACCAGGACGGCCAGCGATTCTTTTTTCAGCCGGTATCCTTTGCATGAAGGACAAGGCTGATTGGCCATGTATTTTTCCATCTGCTCGCGGATATAGTCTGAGCTTGTTTCTTTATAGCGTCTTTCGATATTGCGGATGACGCCTTCAAATTCAATATAATTTTCACGGACCTGTCCAAAGTCATTTTCATATTTAAAATAAACCTGTTCACCGTCACTGCCGTAGAGAATCTTGTCAAGATGGTGTTTCGGCAGCTCTTTCACAGGCACGTCCATATCAATTCCATAATGACTGCACACCGCTTCCAGCAGCTTTGGATAGTATTGAGAACTCTGCGGTTCCCAAGGCGCGATGGCGTGCTGCTTCAGCGTCAGCTCATCGTTCGGAATAACGAGCTCCACATCGACTTCAAGCTTTGATCCCAGGCCGTCACAGCTTGGACAGGCGCCGAACGGACTGTTAAAAGAAAACATTCTCGGCTCCAGCTCTCCAATCGAAAAGCCGCAGTGGGGGCAGGCATGATGCTCGCTGAAAAGCAGCTCTTCCTGGCCGATCACATCGATAATGACCCGGCCCTCGCCAAGGCGGAGCGCGGTTTCGAGTGAATCTGTCAGACGGGCAGTCACGCCTTCTTTGACGACGATGCGGTCGACGACCACTTCAATCGAATGCTTTTTGTTTTTTTCAAGCTCGATTTCTTCAGAAAGATCGTTCATTTCTCCGTCGATGCGGACCCTCACATAGCCCTGCTTCCTGATTTGATCCAGGACTTTGACGTGCGATCCTTTTCGTCCCGAGACGACCGGCGCAAGCACTTGAATCTTTGTCCGCTCCGGATATTCCAAAATCCGGTCTGTCATCTGTTCGATCGTCTGCGATGTGATTTCGATCCCGTGCACCGGACAAACCGGCTTTCCGATTCTGGCATACAAAAGACGCAGATAATCATAGATTTCCGTTACCGTTCCGACTGTTGAGCGGGGATTCCGGCTTGTCGTTTTCTGATCGATGCTGATCGCGGGAGAAAGGCCTTCGATCGCGTCTACATCAGGTTTGTCCATCTGCCCTAAAAACTGGCGGGCATATGCGGAAAGAGATTCGACATAGCGTCTCTGTCCTTCAGCATATATAGTGTCAAACGCAAGGGAGGACTTCCCTGACCCGGAAAGGCCAGTCAAAACGACAAGCTTATCCCTGGGGATGGAGACATCGATGTTTTTCAGATTATGCGCCCTTGCTCCTTTCACCTCTATTCGTTCCATTGCCATATTCAATTCACCCTTCCGATTTTAACTCTAGAAGCAAGTCCCGAAGCTCAGCGGCACGTTCAAAGTCAAGCGCTTTTGCAGCTTCCTTCATATCGTGCTCCATCTGGGCGATTACTTTTTCCCGCTCTTTCTTCGTCATTTTCGAAAGCTTCGGTTCCTCTTTCACTTTATATTCTTCCTGATCCTCAGCCGCATAGGTCGCACGGATGACATCGCGAATCTTTTTGTTGATCGTTTTCGGTGTAATGCCGTGTTTCCTGTTAAATGCCTCCTGCTGCTCGCGGCGTCGCTTCGTCTCATTGATCGCGATTTCCATGGAATTCGTGATTTTATCCGCGTACATAATGACCCGGCCGTCGGCGTTTCTTGCCGCCCGGCCGATCGTTTGGATCAAGGAGCGCTCAGAACGGAGGAAGCCTTCTTTATCGGCATCCAGTATCGCCACGAGCGAAACCTCCGGAATGTCCAAACCTTCCCTTAACAGGTTGATGCCGACGAGGACATCATGCTTGCCAAGGCGGAGATCACGGATGATTTCGATCCGTTCAAGCGTTTTGATCTCGGAATGCAGGTATGTAACCTTTATTCCGATCTCCTTCAGATAATCCGTCAAATCCTCGGACATCTTTTTCGTCAGTGTTGTGACAAGCACGCGCTCATTCCGGTCGATTCTCTGGCGGATTTCCCCGATCAGATCATCGATCTGTCCCTCGATCGGCCTTACATCAATGATCGGATCAAGCAGCCCGGTCGGCCGGATGATCTGCTCAACCATTTCAGGAGTATGATCAAGCTCATAAGGACCAGGCGTCGCCGATACATACACGATGTTATGAATGTGTTTTTCAAACTCCTCGAACCTCAGCGGCCTGTTGTCCAAAGCCGAAGGAAGCCTGAACCCGTGGTCGACGAGAACCTGCTTTCTCGCCTGGTCGCCGTTATACATCCCTCTGACCTGAGGAATGGTGACGTGCGACTCATCGATGACCATCAGGAAGTCATCCGGAAAATAATCGAGCAGCGTGTAAGGAGTGGATCCCGCCGGACGTAGCGTCAAGTGTCTCGAATAGTTTTCGATCCCTGAACAGAAGCCCATTTCCCGCATCATTTCCAGATCGTATTTCGTGCGCTGCTCCAGACGCTGGGCCTCGAGAAGCTTGCCTTCGTCGCGCAGCACCTTGAGCCGCTCTTCAAGCTCCGCTTCAATGTTTATGATCGCTTTTTTCATTTTTTCTTCGCGCGTTACGAAGTGGGAAGCCGGAAAAATTGCGATATGTTCGCGCTCTCCCAAAATTTCGCCAGTGAGGGCGTCCACTTCCCTGATGCGCTCGATTTCATCCCCGAAAAACTCGACCCGGATGCAATGTTCATCCCTTGACGCCGGGAAAATTTCGACGACATCGCCGCGCACCCTGAATGTTCCGCGCTGAAAATCGATGTCGTTTCGCGCATATTGGATATCGACGAGCTTTCTGAGAAGCTCGTTTCGTTCGATTTCCATTTCCGTTCTCAGAGAGAGCACCAGTTCCCTGTACTCCTCAGGAGAACCCAAACCGTAAATACAAGAGACACTCGCCACGATGATGACATCTTTGCGTTCAAAAAGTGCCGATGTGGCCGAGTGCCTTAATTTATCTATTTCATCATTAATGCTGGCATCTTTTTCAATAAACGTATCAGTCTGCGGAACATAGGCCTCAGGCTGATAGTAATCATAATAGCTTACAAAATACTCGACGGCATTGTTGGGGAAAAACTCCTTAAATTCGCTGTACAGCTGCCCGGCAAGCGTCTTGTTGTGGGCAATGACAAGGGTCGGTTTATTGACCTCTTTAATCACGTTTGAAATGGTAAACGTTTTTCCCGTACCGGTCGCGCCCAAAAGCGTTTGATGCTTTTTGCCTTCCCCTATGCCTTTAACGAGCTGTTCAATCGCTTTCGGCTGATCTCCCTGGGGCTGATAATTTGAGACTAATTCAAAGCGGTCTTTCACAAAAAAGCCTCCGTTTCCTTACGAAATCTTCCTGTTCATTATTTTAACACAATCAAACCAAAAATACGAACTAAAGTTCGGTTTTCGTATTTTTTCTACAAAAACGGCCTTTCCGGTCCTATCAAAAAACCCCTCCTTTTATGATCAAAAGCAGGGCTTCGCGGCAAACAATTCAAGGTTCTATGACTCTTCCTTCTTTTCGCCCGCCTTTTTGGCGGCATACAACGCTCCGGCAACAAGAGAAACAACATCAAGTCCTACAATAAAAAAGGTTTCTGTGTAGCCTTTCAAATAGGAAGCAAACAATAAAGCGGCGGTAAGAGCGATTCCGACATAATGGTTATAGGTCACCCTTGTAAAAAACAAAACAAGCAAGAACGGAAAAATTAGTGCAAAAACGGCTTTTGTAAACACAAAAACCCCCCTCACGTTTCTTGATCTTATTTGATTATATTAAAGAACAAAGAAACGGACAAACCAAGACACTCACTTCTTTATATTACCCACCTTAAAGCGGCGCTATTCGATAGTGCCCCATTAAAAGGCAAAAAAGAATGAGATTCCCGCCGCCAGCAGATTGGGGATTGCGAAAAAAGCGAGGGCATTCGATGTCTTGTGATTCGCCTTTCTGTGCTCCTGCGTTTCCGAATGATGGTTTCCCCTCAAACGGTCTCCGCTGATAAACACACCCGAAAATAAAGCAGAAAGAAGCCCGGCGCCAAGACCGGCCGTCCCTGAAATTCTGAAGACAAGCATCAAATCCCCCGTCGCAAGGGAGGCCGTTATCGAAACGAGACAAACAGCAAGACCGGCCAGAAAAGCCATCTTCATCTTTATCATTCTCCTTTTTTTAAGATATACCGATTTCCCTGGTCAAACGGATCGGAACATGACAAGCAAAAGGTTTATTGAAGCAAAGAAAAAGCGCCCTGCTATGACGCTTTTTCTAGGTATATGCTATAAGGTTTCCTCAGATGCGGCAGCTTCAATTCTACCAGACGGAAAGCCCTCCTCTTTCACAAAAATAATTCCGAGCTCATGGTGCTCTCCTTCATATGAAGCCCTCTGCTCAAAACGAACCTCATTGTTCAAGCCGACCACTTCAAGCTTGAAAAAGGCGCGGTTCTTTTGAAGAGCTTCATAAAAATCTGCAACATTTTTCACTTCCGTACCGTTGACCTTCGTGATGATCTCGCCAATCTGAAGGCCGAGATCTGCAGCCGGCGTGTTCGGAATGATGCCCAGCACCATCAGCCCCTGATCTCTTTTTGAAAAGTAAAACGGAGCGGAATTGTCGTTAACCCGCTGTTTCCATGTTAAAAAGGCTCTCCCCGCTATAGCGGCTCCTGCCGCGGCTGCGGCAAGCGGCGCCCACCATATGCTCCCGGCAGCTATCAGCAAAACGATGACGCCGAGAATGCTGATCCGCCTTGCCGTAATTTTGATGCTTTCGCTCGGAAGCGATCCCTGCACTCTCTGGCCAAAGCCGATAATATACGGAATCCATAATAATTGAAAGGCGTCTCCATTGAATGTCAAAACCGGCCACCACGGAACAGATGATTGGATCGCATCGCCCGGGATCAGAATAAACAATGGCAACAGCCAGGTGCGTCCCGCAATTTGCTGTCCGATCGGAAGCCCTCTCTTGCTCATCACAATCGACGGAGAGGTCCTCACATGAGCCGTTTTATAAGCCAATATCCCTTCTGTTATCAAAAGAAGGCCGAGCAAAACGGCAGCCGCAGACCAATTGGCAAGGGACAGCTGCGGAAGAACGGCATCAGCCGCTTCCGGATTGAAATAATCGAAACAGAAGCCGATCACCATGCTCAGTCCAAGCGTATATGCCGATGACAGCAGGCTCTGTCTGAATGTCAAGGCTGATATCGCGGTCACCGCCGCTATCAAGACGACCATTCCGAAAGGGAGCAGAATCCCCAAGCCGAAAGAGACAATCGACAAGAGGATACCCGCCAACAGCCCTTTAGAATATGTAAACTTGAATTCATCATGTATATCTTCAATGCGCGTATGAAATGTTTTTCTTTCACGTTTGATCCGGGCATATCCGTAAGCAAGACTCATGATCATCATAAAATAGAAGAGCGGATGCAAAAAGAACATTCCTGCTCCTTTTAAAAGTTCAATTAGAGTATCTTCAACTGACAAGGAAACGTTCACCGCCTAAAACCAAACATATAAAAACCATCTGTAAAACGACAGCTTTTACACGTTGGATATTTTGAGAAAGCCAGCTTGTCCTGGCGGCTGCGGAAGGAGATGACGTGCGGCTTTCAGACAGGAGCGCCTGAGCCGGCGGCCGCTTAGCCTTTCGTCATGTTGCAGCCGCCGGGCGAATTGTCTTTTGCATTCGCGGACGCATGCAAGCGCCTTCAGACAAGCTGGTGCATTTTATTATTATTCTAACAAATAATAAAATGCTTGGGTATGGTAAACGCGGGTTTATTTTTCCTGACTCATCCAAAGCGTCACATTGGACAAAGAAAAGTCTTTTAAGTAGTGATTCACCTCGACATCCAAGATATCTCCAATCAGCTGCATGGAACGTTTAATATCTGTTAAATTGATGCCCAAGCGCTTATGGTTGTCCATTAAATAGTTGAAATAAAGTTCCGCGCAGTCCTCATTGATATCATCCACACTTTCAACAGAAGTGTAGTTAACGAGGTATCTGCTGAACAGCATAAGCAATCCTACTGCCTTTGTAGCGGAAAACGTAACGTCTTGTGATCGAACTTTTAATTGCTCCACTAATTCATAGTATTTTTTCTCTCTCACAATACTTGCCCTTTTCAATCGTGTACCCCCATTTTTTATTTATATATAAGAAAAGAAAAGCGCAAGCGCTAGACGACTCCACCAAACAGAGACGAAGAACGCAAACAGCGCTAACATTCTCCGCAAAAAAAATGCACACATTATAATTTAGAAAGCTTTATTTCTTATTTTAAAAACTTTCGTCTGTTAATACAACTTGCAAAAGTTACATTTTCACTGCATGTTTACACGCTTATAAAGTCTCCCATATATTAATGTTATCGGGTATTTCTTATTCATTCTGAATGTTTTTTTTATGAAAAAACAAAAATTTTAGGTAAAAAGATTGAGAATTTATTTTCTGAGAATAAAAAAAAGTGAGGATATCCTGGCCCTCACTTTTTTGTAAACAACACGTTTAATGCGGTTTGAAGCTGCAGATCATTTTTCTCATCCAGCTTTTTTTCCTCAATTCGGAGATTTAAAGTATTTGCCGTTTTTTGGTCAATAACTCCAGACTTTTTCAGTTTGTTTTGCGCCTGAAACGCAGCAACAGCCTTTTTTGTTCCTTCATTGAAATAGCCGTCATACCGCCCGCAATCAAAGCCCAGGCCTTTTAACAGCAGCTGCGCCCGTTTGATTTCGCGAGTGTTCATATCAGTTTTAAGGGGCTCTTTCAGCTGAACCGGCCCTACCGAAAAATAGGATGGCTGTTTGACCGGAACCGTCGGCTGAATGCCTTTCTTATGGATCCAATTTCCTTTTGGCGTCAGCCATTTATAAAGCGTCAATTTGATATTGCTTCCATCGCCCATCGGGACAGCCTGCTGAACGGTGCCTTTTCCGAAGGAAGGGTCACCCACGACATGATACCCGGATGCTTCTTTTAAAGCCCCGGCGAGAATTTCAGACGCAGATGCGCTGCCTTTGTCCGTAATTACGCTTACAGGATAAGGTTTTTTCTCTTTCAATTTGGAGAAGTATTGTTTTTTATTGCCGTTTCTCTCAGCAATTTGAATATACGGCTGATCTTTTGTCACAAAATGTTTTAAAATGTCTTCAACACTTTGTAAATATCCGCCAGGATTGCCCCTGACATCTAACACAAGACCATCAATTCCCTTTTTCTCAAGTTTTTTCAGCTCTGCCGTAAAATCCTTGGCCGTATGTTCGGAAAAAGAAGAAATCGCGATATAGCCGACAGGCTTGCCCTTCACTCTTTTCATCGAGGCAAAAACGGTCTCAAGCGGTATTTCATCGCGTTTGATCGTAAATGTAAGCTGATCCCTCATTCCCGGACGGTGAACCTTCAACGTAACCGTCGAGCCTTTTTTTCCTCTGATCTTTAATACAGCATCATTCAGATCCCTTCCCGCCATCGATTCGCCGTCAATACTGATAATTTCATCGTTCGGCTTAAGTCCGGCTTTTTCCGCCGGAGATCTTTTGAAAGGAGAGACGATAATGATCTTTCTGTCTTCCATTCCTATTTCTGCCCCGATTCCTTCAAAGGAGGAATCAAGAGAATCGGAAAACCGTTTTGCGGTCTGTTTATCCATATAGACGGAGTAGGGATCGTTTAATGTGGAAAGCATGCCTTGAATGGCTCCTTCCAGCAGCTTTTCCTTGTCTACCTGCTCTACGTATTCATTCGAGATCAGATCGTATGCTTTCTCAATCTTCTCCATCGCATCGTTTTTGGCTGCGTCTCTGCCACCCGCAGCCGCTGCAGCTTTCGGTATATCGTCATGCCATGTATTGAGGTCGATTCCCGCTATTAAACCGCATAGCAGACTGACGGCAACGATGAGCCGCATCAACTTCTGATTCATCCTATACCTCCTCATCTGGCTCCACTTTTTTGTTGCTTGATGTAGTATGCGTCAAAAATGCTTTGTTATGTAATTGATTTTCTAATAAAGAAACTAAAAAAGCCGCCGAAATGATTTCCGGCAGCTTTCTTAGTTTTCTTTACAGGCTTTTCAGACGCTTGATGATTTCATCTGTCACTTCCTTAGTCGTGCTTGTCCCTCCGATGTCCGGTGTTAAAAACCCGCTTTTCAAAACGTCTTCAATTACATCCAGCAGCTTGCTTCCAAGCTCTTCTTCGCCAAAGTGGTCGAGCATCAGCTTCGCCGTCCAGATTTGGCCGATTGGATTGGCAATTCCTTTTCCGATAATATCCGGAGCGGAACCGTGAACGGGTTCAAACATGGAAGGATATTTGCCGTTGACATTTATGTTTGCTGCGGGCGCAATTCCAATGCTTCCCATGATCGCCGCTCCGATGTCAGTCAAAATATCTCCGAATAAGTTGCTGGCAACAATGACGTCAAATCTCTCAGGCTGTGTGACAAAAAAAGCAGCCAGTGCATCAATATGCTGTGAATCTGCTGCGATCTCAGGATAATCGTTTGCCGTACATTGAAATACCTCGTCCCAGAAAGGCATTGAATGGACGATTCCATTTGATTTTGTCGCACTTGTGACATGCTTTTTCCGCTTGGCCGCCATCTCAAAAGCGAAACGCATCGCTCTCTCCGTTCCCCTTCTTGAAAACACATTATTTTGAATCGCGATCTGATCTTCGTTTTGATACATTTTTCCGCCGACAGTGCTGTATTCGCCTTCACTGTTCTCCCGTACGACAAGCAGATCAAAATCGTTGGGATTCGCCAGAGGAGACCTGATCCCCTGCAAAAGCTTCGCAGGCCTGATGTTGATCACCTGTTCAAATTCGCGTCTTATTTTAATCAGGAGCCCCCATAAAGACACGTGGTCTGGAACAAGCAGACTGTTGCCGACCGCTCCCAAGAATATCGCGTCAAATTCCTTCAGCCGCTCCAATCCGTCATCAGCCATCATTTTCCCGTGTTCCAAATAATATTCACAGCTATATGGAAACTCTGTAAATTCAAATGACAGGCCGCCATGAACATCTGAAATCGCTTTCAAAACACGCTGTGCAGCAGGAACTACTTCTTTCCCCACACCGTCTCCCGGTATACTCGCAATACTGAACCCTTTCATCAGTTCATCCCCCACTTTTTAATTTGTCGACGGTCGACTGTTTCATTTTCATTCTATACCCCGTCCTGCGTACTGACAAGACATTCAGAAAAGAAATTTTGGAGGAAAAATAAAAAGCCGGCCTGGTCAATATGACCGAGCCGGCAATTCGTGCCTTACAGCGGTATATAGTCTGCCGGATCAACAGCGTTGGATTTCGCGTTGTTCCACAGGCCTTTATGAATTTCAAAATGCAAATGCTGGCCGTAGGACTGGCCTGTATTGCCCATTGTCCCGATGATTTGGCCCTGTTCGACACGCTGACCCGTGTGAACTTTAATGGATGACATGTGGGCATAAACTGTTTGATATGTCTGTCCATTGATATTATGGGTAATAAACACGACATTTCCATAGCTTGACGAATAATGGGCGTTGTAAACCGTTCCTGATGCAGCCGCATAGATCGGTACACCAGAACCGCGCTTGGCAATGTCAACACCGAAATGGTTTCCGAGAGAACGGTTTCCGAATCCTGATGTAAATGTGCCTGCAGCAGGACGGATAAACCCTGAACTGCTCGGAGCGGACGGCTTGGATGAAGAAGCCTCTGAATTACCGGAATTTTGTGATGCAGCCTCTTGGGCTTTGCGCCGCTCTTCGGCTTCCTGCTTCTTTCTATACGCTTCTTCGGCTTTAATCGCTTCATCCTGGCGCTTTAGAATCTCAGCTTCATTCTCAAGGGAACCAAGCTCCGCGTGGGCATGATCTTTATCATGCTTCACCTTTTTCATCACTTTCGATTTTTTCTTTTGCTGATCATCAAGCGTCTTTTTTAATTTTTCCAGATCTTTCAGCGCTTTTTCAAGGCTTTGAAGATCCTGATTCAGTTTCGTTTCCTTTTCCTCAACAAGCTTAAGATCCTTTTTCTGCTCTTCTATTAAAACATTGTCCGCTTCAACAATTGTTGAAACAGCCCCGGCCCGGCTGATGAAGTCACCAAAGCTTTCTGCCCCCAGCAGAACATCTATGTATTGGTTGGAACCGCCGTTTTCCTGAATGGAACGAACCCTGTCCTTCAATATGTTATTCCGCTTTTCGATTTTTTCTTTCAGCTCTTGAATCTGTGCTTTCAGCTCTTCAATCTCTTTTTTCGTCTTGTCGATTTCTTCGTTCTTCTTTTCCAGTTTTTCATTCGTATCAGTCATTTGACCGTCTATTTTCTCAATCTCGCTTTTCAGGCTTGCTTCCTTTGATTCAAGCTCTGAAAGCTCCTGCTTCTTCTTTTCCTGCTTTGTCTGGTTTTTTGACTGCTTGCTCTGGACGTCGTTCTTTTTTTTCTCCAGGTCTTCATATGCTGAAGCCTGGTTGCTTTTTAACGGAAGCAAAACAGCCGACGTTCCGAGTAAAGCGGTTAAGCCCAGCGTCATAAACTTTCTTTTCAACCTTGGTTCCTCCTTGCCTTCAGAATCAAGGGATCCAGCTTTTACAGGTCCCAGCATGAAAAATAGGGCCGGCTGAAGAACAAGCCGGCTATACTTTTAGGAATTTCCGTATCGACATCAAGCTGCCCCATACGCCGATGAGTGCTCCGATCAGCACTAACACGGCGGAAACCTGGAAAACAAACGGATTGTATGGCAACAGTTCGATAATCGTTCCCTGAACTTTCGGTGCGATCCATTGAACAACATAATCATAGGTTGAGAGCAACAAAGCGACCGGAATAATTGCACCGCAGACTCCCAGCAGCAGGCCTTCAATAAAGAATGGCCAGCGGATAAACCAGTTTGTGGCGCCTACAAGCTTCATAATTTCAATTTCTTTGCGTCTCGCGAAAATTGTGATTTTAATAGTATTTGAGATGAGGAACATGGCCGTAAACAGCAATCCGACGACCAGTACGCCTCCAATGAATTTGGCGACATTACTGATGTTGAACAGGCGGTCCACATTCTCCTTCCCGTAGGTTACCTTATAAACATTATCTAATTTTTCGATTTTTTTGGCTGCTTTAGGAGCGTCTTGGGGATCCGTTGTTTTGACGATATATGCATCGTTTAGCGGATTCTCCTGATCAAACATAGAAAAGACTTTCCCATCCTCGCCAAAACTGTCTTTCAGGTTTTTAAGCTCTTCTTCTTTTGAAGAGTATTTAACACTGCTGATTTCTGATATTTTTTTAATCTCTTGTTCAAGCGTGTGTTTCTGATCCTGTTTAGCAGTTAAATCGATTAAAACTTTGACTTCCACTTGTTTTTCGGCGTTTGATGCCATATTCAGAAGGTTGAACATGATGACCAAAAATACGCCGACCAAGATGAGTGTAACTGTTACAGCACTGATGGATGCGAAAGTCATCCACGTGTTTCTTCCGAGAGATTTTAAGCTCTCGCGCAAATGCCGTCCGAGAGTTCTAATCATACGAACCATACTCCCCTCTAGCTTCATCACGCACAATGACTCCGTCTTCGATTGCGATGACCCGTTTCTTCATGGTGTTAACAATTTCTTTGTTATGAGTCGCCATAACGACCGTCGTTCCGCGGTTGTTGATTTCTTCAAGCGTCTTCATGATTTCCCAGGATGTCTCAGGATCAAGGTTTCCTGTCGGTTCGTCAGCGATGACAACGTCCGGGCTGTTGACGATCGATCTTGCGATTGAGACCCTTTGCTGCTCCCCGCCTGACAATTGATCCGGAAATTGTCTCGCTTTATGCTTTAACTGAACGAGATCAAGCACTTCAAGCACTTTTTTCCTGATGACATCAGGGCGCTCGCCGATGACTTCCAATGCGAAAGCGACATTTTCAAATACCGTCAGCTTCGGAAGCAGTTTGAAGTCCTGGAATACAACACCGATTTTTCTTCTGATAAAAGGTATTTCTCTTTCTTTTAACTGCGCCAGGTTTTTATTGCCTATGACAACCTTCCCTTTGGTCGGTTTTTCCTCGCGGTAGATCATTTTGATAAAAGTTGATTTTCCCGCTCCGCTCGGTCCGACGACATAAACAAACTCACCGGGATGTATTGAGATGCTTATTCCGTTCAGCGCAGACACCCCGTTGGAATAAGTCTTATACACATCTTTCATTTCGATCATGTAATCACCTAATCTTTTATGTTTATACGGTCATACTCTTCGAGAAAGTATGTCGCTTTCTGTCTTTATGTACGTCAATGCAAATGCTTGTCTTTTTCAACAACACCCATTATACGTCATGATTAGACAAAATGATATTACAGTTTTGTTTCAATGCCGACATAAGTTATAGGAAAAACGCAAAATCAGACAAAAACTTTGGACTTTAGGCCTTTTTTAAGGTGTGAATCGTGATAATCCCTCATTTTTAAATAGTCAAAAAGACTCTTTACAAATGAAAAAGGGACCATATTCACATTAAAGTGAACATGGTCCCTTCGCCTTCCCCAGGCTCAGCGGGAACGTCATTTAGGCAGCCGCTATTTTTTCTTTGCCAGCCACTTTGCCACCGCTTCAGCCTCTTCTCCCTTTGCAAGTCCGCCTGGCATACCGCCGCGGCCGTTTTCAACGATATCCTTGATTTCACTCTCTTTAAGCTTGCCTCCGACTTCTTTCAGGCTTGGGGCGGAACCGCCGGCCAAATCCTTTCCATGACAGCCGGTGCAGTTTTGCTGATAAATTTCCTCGCCGTCTTTTGCAGTCGTCTGTCCGCCTGTATTGTTGTCTTTGCTTTCGTTATTTCCTCCGCAGGCGGCAAGAACAAAAGAAACACCTAAAAACAGAGTAAACAGCTTCTTTTTCATTTTGAGGTCAGCTCCTTTAACAGATCAACCACTATTATAACCTTGATTACGCGCGTTTAAAACCCTCACCGAGCACCTCTGAAGCGTCCATGGCAATGACAAAAGCAGATTCATCAATATGTTTTACCAGTTGTTTCAGCTTTGTGAACTCGGTTTGCCCGACGACACACATCAGAATGGGACGTTCATCATCTGTATAGCCTCCGACTGCCGAGATCTTTGTAATGCCCCTGTCGATCTTCACCAGCACCGCTTTGCGAATTTCCTCTTCCCGGTTTGTAATAATCATCGCCATTTTTGAGCGGTTCAGCCCGACCTGAATAACATCAATAGTTTTGCTTGATATATAAACGCCAAGCATCGCGTAAAGCCCCTGCTCAATAGTAAAGACGAACATTGCCGACAGCACGATCATTCCGTCAATCAATGCCAGACATGTTCCGTGGGACAGCCCGGTGAATTTATGAATGATTTGTGCTGCCAGCGCCGTACCGCCAGTCGAACCTCTTCCAAGGAAAACCATTCCGATTCCGGTTCCGATCCCGACCCCGCCGAATATGGCTGCCAAGAGGGCATTGTGGGTCGCCGGACTGATGTCCCGCGTCAAATAAACGACAAGCGGGAGAAAAACTGAACCCACAAGCGTTTTCAGCCCGAATTTTCCTCCGAGTATCAGGACGCCGGCTATAAATAAAGGGATGTTAAAAGCCCACTGCACATAAGCCGCTTCAAAGCCAAACGTCTGCAAAATCGTACTGATTCCGCTGACCCCGCCCGCTGCAATCCGGTTGGGGAGCAAAAACATATTAAATGACACTCCGACAATCGCCGAACCGATCAGAATATAGCTATAATCGCGCATAACCGAAAAAAAATGATGTCTCGTTTTATTAAATGTCATTTCTGTCATCCCCCGCCAAGTCTAATACCATCGAGAGTATAGCATGTAGCCTATTGTAAGTAAATAACAGCCAAATAACGTATTAATCGGATAAAGCGGCAGAGGAAAAAAGGCCGTCCACATGGACCTCGACCTTAGGATGGACAACTGACAGCAGGTTTACCCGCAAAAAAAGAACACATCCCATCGGATGTGCTCTTATATTTACGAAAGTTTAGAACGCAGATACGCGTCAATAAAGGAGTCAATGTCACCGTCCATAACAGCCTGGACGTTCCCCATTTCCGTATTGGTTCTATGGTCCTTGACAAGAGAATACGGGTGGAAGACATAGGAACGGATTTGGCTTCCCCAGCCGATTTCTTTTTGCTCGCCGCGAATTTCATCGAGCTGCGCCTGCTGCTCTTCAATCCGCCGCTGATACAGCTTCGACTTCAGCATTTTCATGGCGCGTTCGCGGTTTTTAATTTGAGAACGTTCTGTTTGGCATGTCACGATGACGCCTGTCGGCAAGTGGGTAATCCGGACGGCAGAGTCTGTCGTGTTGACGTGCTGACCGCCGGCTCCGCTCGCCCGGTACGTATCAACCTTGATGTCCTCGGTCCTGATCTCGATATCGATTTCCTCATTGAATTCAGGCATGACATCGCAGGACACGAACGAGGTGTGCCTGCGCCCCGAGGAATCAAATGGAGAAATTCTGACAAGCCGGTGAACGCCCTTTTCGGCTTTTAAATAGCCGTAGGCGTTATGGCCTTTAATCAGAAGTGTGACAGACTTAATCCCCGCTTCATCCCCAGGAAGGTAATCAAGGGTTTCCACTTTAAATCCGCGGCGTTCAGCCCATCTCGTATACATTCTGAGAAGCATCGAGCCCCAATCCTGCGACTCTGTTCCGCCGGCTCCGGGATGAAGCTCAAGGATCGCGTTGTTTTTATCATAAGGCTCGCTTAACAGGAGCTGAAGTTCAAACTCATTAAACTTCTTCGTCAAGCTTTTCAGTTCGTTTTCGAGCTCATTTTGCAGGTCTTCATCAGGATCTTCTTTTAAAAGATCGTGTGTCATCTGCAGCTCTTCATGCGACTCGCTTAATTCCTTATACGTGTTCACATATTCCTTTAAAGCGTTCGCTTCATTAATGATCGTCTGCGCCTTTTGCTGGTCTCCCCAAAAATCCGGGTCAGCCATTTTTTCTTCCAGCTCGGCTATTTTTGCTTCCTTTGCTTCGAGGTCAAAGAGACCCCCTAAAGTCCGCTAATCGAGAAGCCATATTTTCAAGTTCCTGTCTGATTTCAGTTAATTCCATTTCCTTCACCTCATCATGAAATTCAGTACGGTCAAAATAAAAAGAGGTGCATCCCTCTTTTTATTCTGTTCTTCCGCAGCAATTTTTATATTTTTTTCCGCTTCCGCAGTAGCAAGGGTCGTTTCGTCCGATATCGACCGCTTTACGGACCGGTTTTTTCTTAGCCTGCTTCGCCTCATCGCCTTCTTTCGGCTGATGGGCCGTCGTTTGTCCCTGAATAACCTCTTCGCGCTCAAGGTTGTTTTCGATTTCAGCCTTCATGACGAATTTTGCGACATCATCTTCAATGGCGGCGATCATGTTTTCAAACATAGTAAAGCCTTCCATCTGATATTCGCGGAGCGGGTTCGTCTGGGCATATGCACGCAAATGGATACCTTGGCGAAGCTGATCCATCGCGTCGATGTGGTCCATCCATTTCGTATCCACTTCGCGGAGCACGATGACCTTCTCAAATTCGCGCATTTGTTCAGAGCCGAAACGCTCTTCTTTTTCATCATATTTCGTTTTGATTCGGTCAAAGACAAGCTCTGTAATTTCTTCAGACTCTTTTCCGAAAATGTCGCTCTTCTCAAGCGCGCCCTCATCGAGGAAATTCGAATTGATCTGTTCGACCAGACCGTCAAGATTCCATTCTTCAGGCAATTCTTCTTTTGGAGTATATGATGCAACAGTGCGCTCAAGCGAAGATTTGATCATATTCTCCACGATTGAACGGAGGTTATCCGAATCAATGACTTCGAAGCGCTGTTTATAAATGACTTCCCGCTGCTGACGAAGAACGTCGTCATATTGAAGCAGCTGTTTACGGGCGTCAAAGTTGTTTCCTTCCACCCGTTTCTGTGAAGATTCCACCGCTCTTGACACCATTTTGCTCTGAATCGGCGTTGAATCGTCCATTCCAAAGCGGTCGAGCATAGCCATCGTCCGCTCGGCCCCGAACCGTTTCATTAATTCATCTTCCATTGAAAGATAAAATTGGGTAATACCAGGATCACCCTGACGGCCTGAACGTCCGCGCAGCTGATTATCGATCCTGCGTGATTCATGGCGCTCCGTACCGATAACTGCCAATCCGCCAAGATCTTTAACGCCTTCGCCAAGCTTGATGTCCGTACCGCGTCCCGCCATGTTTGTCGCGATCGTCACCGCGCCTTTTTGACCGGCGTCTTCAATAATCTGGGCTTCGCGCTCATGGTTTTTCGCATTTAGAACCTGATGCGGGATTCCCTTGTTTTTCAGCAGTTTGGATATCAATTCAGACGTTTCGACCGCAACCGTCCCGACAAGAACCGGCTGACCGACCATGTAGCGCTGGGCGACATCCTCAGCCACGGCTTTAAATTTGCCGTCCATGGTGCGGTAGATCAAATCCGGACGGTCATCACGGATCACCGGCTTATTCGTCGGAATCGTCACAACCTGCATGTTGTAGATGTTGCGGAATTCTTCTTCTTCCGTTTTCGCCGTACCTGTCATACCGGCCAGTTTTTCGTACATACGGAAGTAGTTTTGGAAGGTGATCGTTGCAAGCGTCATGCTCTCGTTTTGAATTTCAAGCCCTTCCTTCGCTTCAATGGCCTGGTGAAGTCCGTCGCTGTAGCGGCGCCCCTTCATCAGACGGCCCGTAAACGAATCGACGATGATGACCTGTCCCTCTTCAACAACATAGTCAACATCTTTATGCATCGCCACATGCGCTTTAAGCGCCTGCGCAATATGGTGGTTCAGCGCCACATGGCGCACATCGAACAAGTTTTCAATGCCAAACGCTTTCTCGGCTTTTGTCATTCCTTCTTCAGTCAGCTGAACGCTCTTTGTTTTAATATCGTACGTGTAGTCCTGCTCAACTTTCAGCGTACGGACAAACGCGTTCGCCTGGACGTAAAGCTTTGTCGATTTCGCCGCTTGGCCGGAAATAATCAGCGGTGTTCTCGCTTCATCGATCAGGATGGAGTCCACCTCATCGATGACCGCAAAATGAAGCGGACGCTGCACCATCTGCTCTTTATAAAGAACCATGTTGTCCCTTAAATAGTCAAAACCAAGCTCATTATTCGTTGAATACGTAATATCGGCAGCGTACGCGTCACGCTTCTCGTCTTTTGATAAGCTGTTCAGATTCAAGCCGACAGTCAGACCGAGAAACTGAAAGATCTGGCCCATTTCTTCAGCATCGCGGCTTGCCAAATATTCGTTGACAGTCACGACGTGAACGCCTTTTCCGGAAAGCGCGTTTAAATACACAGGCATCGTGGAGGTCAGTGTTTTACCTTCCCCGGTTTTCATTTCAGCGATGTTTCCTTCATGCAGGGCGATACCACCCATCAGCTGAACTTTGAACGGGAACATACCGGTTACCCGTCGGGAGGCTTCCCTGACGACGGCGAATGCTTCTGTCAGCAGGTCGTCAAGTGTTTCACCTTTTTCAAGACGCTCTTTAAATTCGATGGTTTTATCTTTCAATGCCTCATCTGAAAGTTTTTCCATATCGGCCTTGAGCGCATCGATCTCATTCGCTTTCTTTTCATAACGGCTGAGCGTGCGTTTAGTCGGATCAAACACTTTATTTAAAATTCCAAGCATAGAATAACGCTCCTCTGTAAATTTCCTTGTTTAGTCAACAGCAAACAGTGATTTTCATATATGCAATATCATATCACACCTTTTGTCATTTCCAAACAATTTACCGTGCGGATGCGGAAAAAAACCCCTCTGCGGGAAGACCGAGAGGGATTTGGTTATCTTCTATTCATTCGGTTCAATTAAACCGTACTTTCCGTCATTTCTTCGATAGACCACATTGGTCAGATTGGTTTCGGCGTTCGTGAATACGAAGAAGTCGTGGCCAAGCATGTTCATTTGCAAAATCGCTTCTTCATTATCCATCGGCTTTAAATTAAATCGTTTTTGACGGACAACCTGAGGCTGTTCTTCATCGGTTTCTTCCTGCACAGCTGTGCCGATGCCGTTTCCTTCCGCAAACAAGTGCTTTGGTGAACCTTTTTCACGGAATTTCCGGTTCACTTTTGTTTTATGTTTGCGTATTTGACGTTCGAGTTTGGTTGCTGCGAGATCGATTGCATTGTACATATCTTCGTGATGAACCTCGGCACGGAGAGAGAGGTCTATCATTGGAATTGTCACTTCAACTTTGGATTCCTGATCATTGTAGAATTTCAAGTTGACTTGGACAATCGCATCGACATCATTTTCAAAATAACGTCCCAGCTTTCCAATTTTCTTCTCGACGTGTTCCCTTAATGCTGCTGTCACCTCAATGTTTTCTCCTCTGACGTTGAACTCCATCAAAAGAACGCCTCCTTTATATTAAGGATATGTAAATATATTTCGCCTTTTCCCTTCGTCATTCCTGCACAAACATAAAAATTTTGTGAAAAATTCGTGAATTTTGACGAAGTTTGTCCCAAAGATGTGAAGAGGTAACCCTTTATAGAATTCTAAGTATATTCAGGGACGGCAGAAATCAGAACAGTTCTGCCGCTTTCCTGAAATCCCTCGGCTTCCTTGATCAAAAAAAAGGGGCAATCATGCCCCAATGGTCAAACTGACGTCTGCAAGGCAGACTTGTTTTCCATCTACTCTTTCGATTCCCAAAATTAATGAATGACGAACGGCTTCATACATTGATGAATCGCATCCATCCAGCTTCGATAAAGAGGCAAAAAACGGTTTTGCAAGTAGTTTTGAAATTCGCCGGAAGGAAAAGAGCAATCGATCAGGCTGTCGAAATCACGGAAGACTCTGTCAAAAGAACGGATGGAGGACTCGGCACAGCTCGTCTTCATAATCGAAAGAAGAAGGGCATGCGATGAATCGATTTGAAAAAATGCATAGATGAGATCATGGAAGATCCGTTCGCCTTCTGTTTTGGCAAAATCCTGATCAGCCTCGACTAAATAGCACAGCCCCTCCTCGATAGTAAACAGAAGTTGGTAGTAAGTTGATAAAAGCATATAATCCCCGGTGCTCGTCAAAACTATCACCTATTTGCGCCTGTCGTAGTACGTACCGTCGATCGTCATATTATTATATGGATTTCTATACGTCTGATGCAGAGATCGTTTTTTCTTCGCCAGAAGCAGCTCGTTTTTGACGTCTTGCCGCAATCTTTTCAATTCGGTCATCACCAGCGGCTCCAATTCAAGCACCTGTTCCAGCTTCAGCTTTTCTTCCTCAGAAAGCGGCGGCTTGATCTCATTGATCAAGCCTTCGCGTTTCTGGAGAAATTCTTCAATCGACTGAAGCAGCTCATCGCTTTCAGGAGCATCCTTCACCTTGGCCAGCATGTTTTTGGTTTCACTGTACAAGAGCGCTGTCCTATTCATTATGCTCGTCCGCCTGTTCCGTACCGGCCTTGCCGTTCGATTTGAATCGCCTGCTTCCAGGCATCGCGGAAGTCATTCACATATCCTTCGACTTCACTCACAATATCCTGGTCATTGTTGATATTCGCCTCGATTAAACGGCGGTGAATATACTCATACATCGCACCCATTGATTGGGACAGCTCCACTTCCCGGTTTAAGGTCAAATTCAGCTCCTGGATGATCTTTTGCGCTTTGACAAGGTTCGTATTTTTCATTTCCATATCCCCTTGCTCCATCGCCTGTTTGGCCAGCTTCATGAATTTCAGGCAGCCGTCATACAGCATGAGCGTCAGTTCCCCCGGGCTTTTCATATTAATCGAATTTTGCTGATAAGCAGCATACGGATTGTTCAAAGCCATTCTTAATCCTCCAGATTACGGTTATTGTCCTAGCATTTGCGATATATATGTCGATTGTTCGTTCATTCTTTGAATCGCTTTTTCCATCGCTGTGAATTTCGAATAGTAGCGGTCTTCAATTTTTGTGAGACGATCCGTCCATGTCGAAATATCGGAAGCGACCCGGTTTAAATTTTTCCCGATTGAATAATCGTTTGTCGACATATTAGAGTTTCCGGCTTTTTCTTCAATCTGTTTCTTCGTATTTGTTAAAACAGACTGAAGCCGTCTTACGATGCCTTTTTCGCTATCATTCTCAGTGCTGCTCGTTCCTGCGATAAACAAATTAGCCACACTGTCGGGATCTTCCTTGATTTTCGCTTTCAGCTTTTCTTCATTGATTTCTAGATGACCGCGCTGACTGTAAGAGCTTGAAGTCGTAATACCGAACTGGGTAAGCTGCAAAGATTCTCCATTGACGGAAACACTTGAATAGAAGTCAGTCCGCATTTGGTTGGTGGCGCCGCTTAAAATAGTGTCGTTTCTTAACAGCCCGCTTTTCGCTTTTTCTTCCCAAAGCTCGACCTGTTTATCTGTCATATCTTCCTTCTGTTCATCTGTCAGCGGTGTATAATCGCGGTATTTTTCCTCAGTCAGCTTGCCGTTGACCATATCGATCAATTCATTGTACTTTGTGACAAAATCCTTGATCGATTCATAAATGCCGTCAACGTCTGTTGATACATCTAGTGAAACAGGACTGGCCGTCTCATTTTTCAGCGTATAGGTTACATTATTGACAGTGAAGTTATTTGACGTTTTCTCCATTTGCAATCCGTTGATGACGACTTCTGCGTTTCGGCCCGCTTGGCTGGCCGTCAGCTTGTTGTCGGCATCAAGCGCAAAGCCGAGCTGGTCTGTCATGAAACTTGCCGTCGCGGCATCAGCGGCTTGAATGCTGCCGCCCGCCCCTGTCGCTTTGGATGTTAAGGCGATCGTCTCTACATATTCGGATCCGTTATAAATCTTATCTTTAATCGCAGTAACACCTAGACCGGAGCTGTTTAATTTTGAAACAATGTTATCCAATGTATCCGTGCTGCTTACACTGATTTCAACCTTCTTCGCTGTAGTTTCGCCAGGAGCTGTCACCTGAAAGGTGAGCGTCTGGTCACTTCCCGTGTAGCCTGAAATGTCGGAAGACTTATAGGTTGCTGCAGTTGCCAGCTTGTTCACTTGAATTGTGCTAGAGGCCGAGTTTGTCGTTGCTGTCGCAGTGACTGCAGATTCGTTAGAGCTTGTCACCTTTTTCGCGCCGTATGTACTTGGGCGGAGCATTTTATTGATCGATTCCTGCAAGTCTTTAATTTTCGTATTGATTTCACGGTAGCTGTCCCGCTGCCATTCAAGAAGCTGTTTCTTTTGTTTCAGCTTATCAAGCGGCGCGCGCTCTGTTTTCATCAATTTACTGACGATATCGTCTATATCCATTCCTGAAGCCAAACCTGAAATTCTCATTACCATATGCCAAACACTCCTCTTCTATGTTGTTTTATCGACAATTAAACCCATAAACTCTGCCATGGCCGCATAAAAATCAAGCCACTCTTTCGGCGGAATTTCCCGAATCACTTCATCCGTCTGATTGTCCACAACCTTCACATAATACTCGCCCAGTTTTTCATGAAGCTCAAACTGGAGATGGACTTGGGAAGGCTCCAAAAGCTTGTTTGCTCCCTGGACCGTTTTTTCAAGCTGCGGAAATGAAAAACCATCCATGTCAGCCGCCTGCACTTCTTCCGAAACTTCTTGCTGCCTGTTCGTCATCTGTGTCTTGTAAGCATCAATAATAGGTTCCAAAGATGTCAGTCTCCCGATCGACATTATTTACCATCCCCTATGCTATGATCTAAAATTTATATCGGCTAAGCCAGTGATAGATTTTAATAAATTTATGGAAAAAACTTATTTTAAAATCAAAATAACAGGAATCCACCTTGGAGGATTCCTGTTTGCCATTCAATAAAAAAAGACCTTGGCCAAAGCCAAGATCTTTTTATGCAATTAACGTAACAATTGAAGCACGTTTTGCGGCTGTTGGTTCGCTTGAGCAAGCATTGCTTGAGAAGCTTGAGAAAGAATGTTGTTCTTTGTGAACTCGCTCATTTCTTTCGCCATGTCAACGTCACGGATACGAGACTCAGCTGCTGTCAAGTTCTCAGAAGATGCACCAAGGTTGTTGATTGTGTGCTCTAGACGGTTTTGGACTGCACCGAGTTTAGAGCGTTGAGTTGATACTTGTTTGATTGCATTATCGATCGCACCTAATTGTTTGTCAAAAGTGAATCCTGAAGGATCAGCTGAAATATCAGTTCCTTTTTCGTCTACTTTACCAGTTAGTGCTACAACATCGATTTGCTCAACAGTGAAGTTTTTTGTAGCATCAGCTGGATCAACGATTGTTCCGATCTTACCAACGGCCATGCTTTCGATATTAACTGAAATCGTTTGGCCACTGTTTGCTCCGATTTGGAATTGTAGTTTTTCTCCGTCAGTAGAATTGAATGTGCCATCAAGAAGGTTTTTACCATTGAATTGTGTACGGTCAGAGATACCTTTACTTGCACCGGCCTTAGTTGATCCACCAATCTCTTCTTTCAGTGCATTGATTTCATCTTGGATTGCACCAAGATCAGTAGTATCTTGTGTACCTGTGTTGTTCGCTTGAACAACAAGCTCACGCATACGTTGAAGAATCGCATGAGTTTCAGTCAATGCTCCCTCAGCAGTTTGGATAAGAGAGATACCATCTTGAGCGTTTTTGGAAGCCATTTCTAAACCGCGAATTTGACCTCTCATTTTTTCAGAGATTGCAAGACCTGCTGCGTCATCTCCCGCACGGTTGATTTTAAGACCTGAAGAAAGCTTCTCCATGTTCTTTTGGCTTGCGCTGTTGTTTGAAGACAGGCGGTTCAGCGTGTTTAGCGCCGCAATGTTGTGGTTGATTCTCATTTTGTGTTTCCTCCTTGAAATATGTTTGATCGCACGTCTATGTGCTTTTTGATTTAAACAAGCCGGCTGTCCTTCCAGCCTGTTACATTTTTAATATCGGAATTGAAAAGGAATTGTTTAGATAAAAATGAACATTTTTCTATATCAGAAACTTCCAGACAAATCAAGCTAATTTTCCCTAAATAGATTCAACTAATTTTTCTTCTTCAAAACCGGTTCAATTAACAAAAAAACTTGCCGAAAAACAGAGTTGCGGTTTTATCGACAAGCTGAAACTTTGGCAATGGCCAAAGTTTTTATGCAATTAACGTAACAATTGAAGCACATTTTGCGGCTGTTGGTTCGCTTGAGCAAGCATCGCTTGAGAAGCTTGAGAAAGAATGTTGTTCTTCGTGAACTCGCTCATTTCTTTCGCCATGTCAACGTCACGGATGCGGGATTCAGCTGCTGTCAAGTTTTCAGAAGATGCACCAAGGTTGTTGATTGTGTGCTCTAGACGGTTTTGGACCGCACCGAGTTTAGAGCGTTGAGTTGATACTTGTTTGATTGCATCGTCGATTGATTTTAATTGGACGTTAAAGTTGACTTTATCAGCATTAGGATCAGCAGATCCGTCTTGAAGTTTACCTGTAAATTTTGTTACATCAATGTCTTTGATGAAGAAGTCGTCGGTTCCTCCATTGTTAGTTCCTAGAGCATTGATTGACATATCACCGATATTAACAGACAATGTTTGTCCGCTGTTTGCACCGATTTGGAATTGAAGCTGGGTAGTTGCAAAGTCGCCATTCAACAATTTTTTTCCGTTGAACTCAGTACGGTCAGAGATACCTTTACTTCCAGTTGCTGAGCCACCAATTTCTTCTTTTAATGCACTAATTTCATCTTGGATTGCACCAAGATCAGTATTGTCTTGTGTTCCCAAGTTGTTTGCTTGAACAGCTAGTTCACGCATACGCTGAAGGATCGCATGAGTTTCGGTCAATGCACCTTCAGCCGTTTGGATAAGAGAAATTCCGTCCTGAGCGTTTTTAGAAGCCATTTCAAGACCGCGGATTTGTCCTCTCATTTTTTCAGAGATTGCAAGACCTGCAGCGTCATCTCCTGCGCGGTTGATGCGAAGACCAGAAGAAAGCTTCTCCATGTTCTTTTGGCTTGCGCTGTTGTTTGAAGACAGGCGGTTCAGCGTGTTTAGCGCCGCAATGTTGTGGTTGATTCTCATTTTGTGTTTCCTCCTTGAGATATGATTGATTGCACATCCATGTGCTTTGTAGACGCATTTAGGTCGGCCGTCCTTTCTGCTTCATCCTTTATATCGGACTGAATAAGGAATTGTTTAGGCGAAAAAGGAATTTTTTCTATGGAAAAAGACTTGAAATAAAGACTTAGCATTTTTCACATAAAAAGAGGTATAGGCTTTCTCCTTTAAAAACTACTTTTAATAAAAAAAGCTTGTCGAAAAAAACCGATCTTCGGCTTTTTCGACAAGCTTGAATTTTGAAATATTTATTGTAATTAACGCAGCAATTGAAGCACGTTTTGCGGCTGTTGGTTCGCTTGAGCAAGCATCGCTTGAGAAGCTTGGGAAAGAATGTTGTTCTTCGTGAACTCGCTCATTTCTTTCGCCATGTCAACGTCACGGATGCGGGACTCAGCAGCAGTCAAGTTTTCAGAAGATGCACCAAGGTTGTTGATTGTGTGCTCTAGACGGTTTTGGACTGCACCGAGTTTAGAGCGTTGAGTTGATACTTGTTTGATTGCATCGTCAATAGCTTTTAACTGCTTATCAAATGTGTAATTTGCCGCATCTGCTAGAGCCGTGCCAGTATCATCTTTACCATCTAATTTTGTTACATCGATATTTTCGATTCTTAATCCAGCAGCATCAGAATCTCCCAAGGCTGTGATTGACATATTGCCGATGTTAACAGATAATGTTTGTCCGCTGTTTGCTCCGATTTGGAATTGAAGCTGTTCTGTTGCGAAAGTACCGTCAAGAAGTTTTTTACCGTTAAATTCAGTACGGTCAGAAATACCTTTACTTGCTCCGGCAACAGTTGATCCACCAATTTCTTCTTTTAATGCACTAATTTCATCTTGGATTGCACTAAGATCAGTATTGTCTTGTGTTCCCAGGTTGTTTGCTTGAACAGTAAGTTCGCGCATACGTTGAAGGATCGCATGAGTTTCAGTCAATGCACCTTCAGCCGTTTGGATAAGAGAGATGCCGTCTTGAGCGTTTTTAGAAGCCATTTCAAGACCGCGGATTTGTCCTCTCATTTTTTCAGAGATTGCAAGACCTGCAGCGTCATCTCCTGCGCGGTTGATGCGGAGACCAGAAGAAAGCTTCTCCATGTTCTTTTGGCTTGCGCTGTTGTTTGAAGACAGGCGGTTCAGCGTGTTTAGCGCCGCAATGTTGTGGTTGATTCTCATTTTGTGTTTCCTCCTTGAAATATGTTTGATCGCACGTCCATGTGCTTTTGCAGCATTCAGGCTGCCCTTCCTGCTACATCCTTTATATCGGAGCCGGTATTGGAATGTTTATAGCCAAAATAAAAAAATCCTCACTTTTTTTGTGAGGATAATTTCGCCAGCAAATCGTTTGAAATAGAAGCGGCCCGGCTGTTTTCTTCCTGGATTGACAAATAGATTTCCTTGCGGTGAATGTCAATGTGCTTCGGCGCATCGATGCCGATTTTCACCTGATCTCCGTCAACCGCAATAATTTTCACTTCAATATCATCGCCGATTTGAATCGATTCATTAAGTTTGCGGGATAAGACTAGCATGCTCCCCCTCCTATCGGATGCTTTGTTTGATAAGGGGAGTCGTGCAAAATTACTTGTTTGGCGAGCATTTTTTTGCGATTTACGACGATCGGAGCCATCAAGTTGGCCGTCGATTTCTCAAAAGGCTCTTCAATTGTTAAAATAGCCATCACTTCAACGTCTTCGGCCGATTCGATTTCCAGCAGCTCAACTGTCGTTTCATCAAGATCAAAACCGTAGTCTTTGAAAAAAACAAACGGACTGGCCACGATGAAGGCAAGCTCTGCCGTTTCCGCCGACTGGAGGACGACAAACGGGGAGTCCTCTGAAAGCGGCAGGATGACGAATTTTTTCTCATCCGAAAATCCCGGCAGGCCGTTTGCAAACAGTATCATTTGTTCTTCTTGGATTTGCGTGTCTCCATGGTATTTTGTTTGAATGATCATTGTTCACGATCCTTTTCGTTTTACTTTTGTTTTGGATATTCCACATCTATTTTTAACTCCGGATATTGAAGCATGTCAACCTTCACGCTGCCTGGCGTATAATCCACAATCGGCTTATTCGGCTTTACTTCAATGACAGGCTTATGCGGTGTCACTTCAATATTCGCTTTAGATGGTTCATACGCGATTTTTACTCGATCAAAAGAAGGTGTAAAGTGGACGCCGATCTGGATCGGTTCAGGCTCGCTGTTTCTTTTGGCCTGATCGGCAATCGGGTCGCCTTCGATTTCGATCCTCATCATTTCGTCCCCTTCTTCGGCCGTTCTCGCCATCCCGGCAAGCCAATCCTGATAGCCTTGCTGTGCAGCTTCTTCAATCCGTTTGAACATATTCTTCCTATCCAAGTCTTCCCAGGCTTTCGTCTGGTCAATCGTAAGCTTTGAAGGAGTCGTTGTGATCTCCAGCTCAGCGGGCGGCTGTTCGATCTCCACATCTGCTTGGGGCTGTTCCATTCTCAAGTCCGGCGGTATCGTTGTTAAACCGATGCGGCCGGGGATATTTTGCATAATTAACCTTGGCATCTGCATGCTGTCTGCCTCCTTTTGTTGAAAAAAAGCAACTCAATGAGAGTCGCTTTTATCTTAAAAAGTCTATCAATGTCGGCTGAACGATTTTCGCGTTTACAGAAAGTGCGGCTCTGTGGACGCTTTGCTGTGTAATAAAATCGGTGATTACTTCTTCAAGCTCAACATCTTCGTTGTCTGACAGCACTTTAGTCGAAGTTTCTTCTTGTGCGCTTAACCTCGTATTGATTAATTCAAGCCGATTGTAGCGCGCGCCTATATCAGACCGCTCAGCACTCATCTGACTGGAAAATTGATCAATATCTGACAAAATGGCGTCCATGCCGTCCAATGAACCTGATTTTAAGGCTTGTTCAAGAGAATCGAGCATTTGAAAGACGTTTTGCCCGCTGTCTGATTGTCCGCCAAAGGCTGTAATCGGATTTGCATTCACCTTTAATGTCGCATTAGGAGAAACATTAATGGTTACGTCAGAAGTGCTTGTATAGTTTTCAAAATTATACGTATAAGATCCGTCAGCATTTTTGACGATCGGAGCGACATCCGAGTTCGTCCCGTTAAAAATGTAGCGTCCGTTGACCTGGGTATTGGCGATCTGCGTCAGCTGTTCCTTCAACTGGCCGATTTCAACCCCAATCGCCTGCAGCTCATCGTCACCGTTTGTATTGTTTTTAGCTTTAACAACAAGCTCTCTTACTTTCTGCATAACATCAATGCCCTCAGTAATGTTCGTTTCCGTGTTTTCAAGCCATGTAAACGCCTGTGAGGCATTGCTTTTATATTGTTGCACCTGGGATAATTGCGTATTGTATTTCAGGCTTTTCATCGCAACGATCGGATCGTCTGACGCCCTCGTGATTTTTTTCCCGGATGAAATCTGGGATTGAAGCTTATCCAGCTTCCCGTAGCTGGAATTTATGTAGCGCAAAGAGTTTCTTGCGATCATGCCTTGGGTTACCCGCATAGTTCTTTACCTACCTTCCCACGACACCCATGCCGTTAATTATCTTATCTAGAATTTCGTCCTGCAGTGTGATCATTCTCGCGGCTGCATTATAAGCATGCTGGAATTGGATCATGTTTGACATTTCTTCATCCAGCGAAACCGCGCTCACCGACTGCCGGTTGATTTCTGCTGAATTGAGCTGTGTTTCCGTATTTTTCGCCAGGCGGTTCGTCTCCTGCGCCTGAACACCCATTTCGCCGATGATGCCGGCGTAGTAGTCTAAAACAGTCGTCGTTTTCTCGCCGATTGTAATTTTGCTCGTAAAGACCGCTGCCAGGTTTGTCGCATTTGCGTTATCACTCGTTTGGCCGTTCAGCGATGCGGCGATCTTTTCACCTCTGGAAGCCATGATATCATCGG
Source organism: Bacillus sp. KICET-3 (assembly GCF_033261025.1). NCBI lineage: Bacteria > Bacillati > Bacillota > Bacilli > Caryophanales > Bacillaceae > Bacillus > Bacillus sp. KICET-3. Next base: position 4,004,239 of record NZ_CP137345.1, read on the forward strand.
CTACTTTTATTTTCGCCGCCGCCCCTTTGGCAGGCTCAGCCTCTGTGCCGGTAAATTCGAAGAACGCGCCTCCCTTTTCACCTGTATTGGTGAAGCCGTTTTGATGGACCTCGTTAAACGCTTTTGCAAAAGCAAGCGCCATATCATCAAGATTGGTGAGCATGTCGGGATAAATCCCTTTTTCTTCGCCGTTTGACATATAACCGAAGGATTCAATTAAACCTAAAAGCGAGCCTTTGCTTGTAAAAGCGTCGGCTGCGATGTCCGTCCCGCCGAGTGAGATGATTGTCACAAGCCCTGTGTCATTGTCATAGTTTACTTTGACATCCGCAGTTGTGTAAGTTTGACCATCAAGCACCTTGCCGAGAGACTGGCCGTTGCTGCCGAGAATTTCGACGGAAACGGTTCCCTCTGCAGCAGGAAGCGAATTGCCGCCTGTTTTATTGTAGCTGACTTTTATACTGGCCATGGAGGACAGCTGATCAAGCAGCTGGTCGCGTTTATCGTATAAATCATTCGGAAGATAGCCGTTTGGTTCAACTTGTGCAATTTGCTCGTTCAAGCTGTTCAACTGAGAAAGCAGCGAATTCATCGTCAAGACGTCTTGATTCAGCTGATCGCCTAAATTTCTTTGGACAGTCGTTAATGATTCATACAAATGGTTGAACGTCTGGGCGACCGTCTGCCCTTTTTGCGCCACAACCGACCGCGCGCTCGGCTCATGCGCATTGTTCGTTAATTCCTGGATTGAATTCCAAAAAGAATTGAGTACGCTGTTCAGCCCGCTGTCATCCAGTTCGTTCATTATGCCTTCCATTTGTGCAAAGGCATCGACTTTTGAATTGTAATAACCTGCGTTTGTACTGTGGGACCGATATTGATAATCGAGAAAACTGTCTCTCACCCGTTCAACCGAACCGACCTCAACACCTGTTCCCATTTGTCCGGCAAGACCGACGGAATTCATTGAGACCGACGGATAAGGAGTTGTCGCTTTAAAAGTGACACGCTGCCTTGAATATCCTTCCGTATTGGCATTTGATATGTTGTTTGCTGTGACGCTTAAAGCAGCCTGCTGGGCGGCCAGCCCTCTTTTCGCTGTTTCCAGCCCCATAAAAGTTGGTATCGTCATCTTTCTTTCCCTCCGTTCTAAGCCTTTGAATCAAAAAGAGAAAGCCTGCTTGAGGCCCCCTGCTTGGGCGGCTCCTGCGGTTTTCCGTAATTTGCGTTTCCTTCGTTCGGAAAAAGCATGTCAAATGTGAGTGATATGAATTGAAGCGACTGAATCGTCAGCTGTTTGTTCAGGTCGTTCACATCTTTCAAACGGGCGACAAGCTGTGAAAGCCTTTCAAATAGCTGTTCCAGCGCCGTTTTTTCACTGCCTTCCGCCTCGCTGATGCATGTGCTGATGGTTGTATCGGCTTTGCCGATGCAATCTTGTGTAGCCTCAATCCGTGCTTGCTCCGTTTGTTCAATCGCCTGCACATATTTTTGTTCCTTCGTCACGATGTCAGAAAGATCTTTAATTTCATTATTCTTCAGTGCCTCTGTTTTTTGTTCAGACAGCTTCAGCAGATGCTCGTGCAGGACGCAAAGGCGCTCAAGCTCTTCTATCACCCGTTTCACTGATATGTCTTCCTCCTTCTTTATTGCTGTTTATAGAAATTGACCATTTTTTCTGCTATGCCTGCGCGGTCGATTTGATATGTGCCATTTTCAACTGCCGCTTTCAGCCGGGCGATTTTTTCATGGCGTTCCTTCATTAAATCAGGTCCTTTTTGCAGCTCCTTTGCCTTTGCAGAAATTTCAACTTTATCCTGCTGGGCTGCTGTCTGAGTTGGCAATGTTTGTTTTTCAAAAGATTTATGATAAGGACTAACAGATTGTGTTCCATATTGGTTGATCTTCATGGGATTCCTCTCACTTTCCGTCATAGTCATCTATGATCATACTCATTTTATCGTCTGAGCTGCGAGTTAGTTTAGGGAATCAGTTGTTTTTAGGCTGAAAGGTATAGTATGTGCCTTTGGAACTATTGCCCTTCTCTTTTTCAAGCTGTTCCAGCTGGTCTAATTGGCTTATTTGCGATGCTAAATCTTGATCACAGGACTGGCAATACCGGCCTTCCCGGATAGTGGTGCCGCATCTTTCACACGGATAGCCGAGATTCGGAAAGTTGGAAAGCTGGATGCGTTTCTGTCTGATAAACTTCAAAATAAGCTCTTCCTCGACACCCGTTTTTTCCACAATATGAATCATCGTAGACTGCCGGTTTTCCTGTTTTTTTAGAAATTTGTATACTTTTTCAAATGAACGCTCTTCTTCTTTGAGACAAGAATTACAGACGGTTTGAAAGCTGTTTTTTAAAAACAATGCATTACAATTTGGACAATTCGCCAATTGATTCATAATTTTGACCCCTATCCTTAAATTCTATCATTTATATCGGCAGGGAAAAGAAATGATTTAGCTTCGAATTAAAGTGTAGGATGATACTGTATTTGCTTCCCCGTCCGCTTTCAGACATTCAGCCGCATGATGAAGAGTGGCCCCAGTCGTATACAAATCATCAATCAGCATGACGTTCAAACCTTTTACAGAACCCTTCTCCGTCTTGAAAACCGTTTTCTGTTTAAGACGCTCCGCCTTGCTTTTTTTCGACTGTTTCTCATTTTCCGTTCTGATCAATGGCTGCATGATAGGCCTGTTCAATAAGGAAGCAAGCCTTTCCGCCTGGTTAAAGCCTCTTTCCTTTTTGCGTTCTTCACTGAGGGGTATCGGTACCAGTGCGATATCTGAATGGGAGCAGTATGTTTGAAAGGCGCGGCTAAATGAAGGAGCAAATGCGTAGACGAGTTCTGCGTCGCCCCTGAACTTAAAACGGGCGAGAACTTCTTTCATGAAAGGATTATAGACATATACGGAGCGGTTTTGTTGGAGAAGGCCGCAGGTTTTCGGATTTGCTTCCCATTTTAAACAGTCCGGGCAGAGCTTTTCGCTGCTTTGAGGCCGGCCGCATTTGCGGCACACACTCCCTTTTATTTTGATAAAGCTCTCTTTACATTCTCTGCATATTTTTTCTTCCGTCTTGAAAAAGAAAAAAGAACGCCATGAAAGAGAATGTAAAAGAGGCGCTTCACAAATTAAACAAATCAGCTTATCCTCTTCCTTTCTTATGTTGTTCGCAATGCGGATTTTCATTGACCCTTCTGGCGGCTTCAGCCAAAGTGACAAGCATTGATGTATTTTTCTGCTTGTCAACAAGCTCAGCCTTTATGTACGCCAGCTTGGATTTATCTGTGACATATTTGGGCTTGACCGCATTCAAAGCCAAAGCCAGCACATCTTCTTTGCACCTGCTGCATAAGCAGCTCATATTGAGCTGGTCTATATATTGATTAAACAGTTCTTCCATGACAGCTTCTTTTGCATTGACTAGCATTCCGGCACCGCTCCTCGTTTTTCATCTTTTGAGTATACTGTACCATGATTATCGGACTAGTCAATCAAATTTTCCAGTTTAGCCATTTTATTCATTTGTTGAATATGACGGCGGGCGGCTATCATATTGACCGTCTTGCCGAAATGAAAAAAACAAACGGCTCCGGTCGGAAACTGCGGATGCCTCCCCGCTCTTCCCGATATTTGAACAAGAGCGCTTTCTGTAAAAACGGCTGACTCCGCACCGAGCACTCCGACCTGGGCTTTTTTGACCGTTACCCCCCGTTCCAATATGGTTGTTGTGACGAGAATATCAAACGCTCCGCTTCTAAACTGCTTTACCTTTTCATTTCTATCCGGGTCATCCGCATGTACGCCCGCTGTATTGAAATGTTCCTTTTTCAACAGCCTGACCGCAGATTGAAGCGTCTGAATCGAGGGCACAAATAAAAAGACAGGCTGATCCAGTTCTTTATGCTTGAAAAGCCAATTTTTCACGGCGGAGGGAATGTTTTTTCGTTCAAGTCTCTTTTTCCAGTTGCCGCACCATGCAAATTCCGGTTCTGGCAATGGACTTCTGTGATACCTTGCCGGAATCTGAACGGCCTTAAGCCTCCCGGATCCAACATGCCGTTTCATTTCCCGTGAAGGTGTAGCCGTTAAATATATTCGGGTGCATTGCTGCTTTCCCGCTTTTTTCACGGCGTATTGCAGCTTTTTATCCAAACAATATGGAAATGCATCAACCTCATCAACAATGATCACATCGAACGCTTCTTTGTAGCGCAGAAGCTGGTGGGTGGTAGAAATCATGAGAGGCGAGAGCATCCCCCTGTCTGGACTCCCTCCGTATAAAGCGGCAATTTCTACTCCTTTAATAGCGTTCTTTAATCTCGGGGCAAGCTCAAGAACAACATCTGTTCTCGGAGTGGCTATACATACTCTCAAGCCTTTAGTCAAAGCAAATTCTATTCCCTGAAAAAGAATCTCTGTTTTACCGGCACCGCAAACCGCCCAAATTAACAGCTCTTCTTTTTTGCGGATGGCTTCAACAATCGAGCTTGCCGCTTTTTCCTGCCCCTCGGAAAGAACGCCTCTCCACTCCATCCGGACAGCCGGCCATTTGGGCAGGTCAGCGTCTTTCCAAGTTAAGAGCGGCGTACATTCGCTTACTCTCCCCATCATCACGCATGAACGGCAGTAAACGCAGGTTTTATCACAAATAAAACAAGGGTATTTAGCAAAAAACGTCTGCTGATCCTGTCCGCATCGTTTGCAAATAAAGCCTTTTGCCGTTTTTGCAATCGGTTTTTCAGTTTTTATCAAACCTTTTTGGATATGCCATTCAATCACATGATCGGGAAAAGGCAACTCGCTTTTGAGAAGGTGGCGGGACTCAAGCATAGAATGAAACCTGCGGGAGTATTCGGATGCTGGATGCCGGCTATTTTCGGCTGACGCGATTTGAATCACCTCCAATCTGTTATCAGTATCTTTCAGGCCCGCTGTTTTGTAAAACCGGCAAAACCGAAAAATAGCGGACTGTGAGTCTTAGAAAATCAAAAAATCCCCGTTTTATCAAACGGAGATTTACATTTATACTAGATACCAGGCGATGCCCATTGCGCCTTCGCCAAGGTGCGTGCCGATTACAGGGCCAAAATAGCTCTTGTAAAATTCCGCATGAGGATATTGCTGTGACAGCTCTTCGATTATCTGTTCGGCTTCCTCCTCGCGATTGGCATGGATGACGACAACTCTCAGCGGTTTGCCTTTTCCGGCGTCCTCATCAAGAAGTTCATATATACGGTTTAAGGCTTTTTTTCTCGTCCTGATTTTTTCAAATGGAACGATCAGCTTGTTCTCAAAATGTAGAATCGGCTTTACTTTTAAAAGGCTGCCGACAAAAGCCTGTGCGCCGCTCAGCCTGCCCCCTCTTTGCAGATGGGAAAGATCGTCAACCATGAAATAAGCTCTCATCGAGGTTTTCATATGATCCAAATGACTGAGGATTTCTTCGGGCGCTGCTCCTTTTTCCGCCATTTCAGCCGCTTCGATCGCATAAAAACCTTGGGCCATGCAGCTGATTTCCGAATCATATGGATACACCTTGATGTTCTCCAGCATTCCGCCTGCTGACACAGCGCTGTTAAACGTGCCGCTGATTCCGCTGGAAAGATGGATGCTGATCACCGCATCGTATGATTCGGCAAGCTTTTCATACAGGGCGATCAATTCGCCGTAAGCAGGCTGGGAAGTCGTCGGGAGGTTGTTATGAGCTTTGACTTCTTTGTAATAATCTTTCCAGCTCATGTCAATTTCTTCTTTGTATGAAGCTTCACCGAAAACGACATTGAGCGGTATCATATGTATATGGTGGCGATCCCGCAGTTCTTTAGGTATATAAGCTGTACTGTCAGTTACTACTGCTGTTTTCATGAAATAAACCTTCCTTATGAAAGATACTTTTTTTCCTATTTTAAAAGAAAAACAATCGTTTTTCACTATAAAATATGATTTTCAAAAAAGAAAAGACCTGCCCGATGGCAAGTCCACTTTTATCTCATTTCTACCCAGCCATTTTTAATGGCCACAACTACAGCTTGAGTTCTGTCATTGACATTCATTTTCTGCAGGATGTTGCTGACATGGTTTTTAACCGTTTTTTCACTGATAAATAAAGATTCTCCTATGCCGCGGTTGCTTTTTCCGTCCGCGAGCATCTGTAAAACTTCGCATTCCCGTCTTGTCAAAATGTGCAAAGGTCTGCGGATTTCCGGATATACTTCGTGCTGAGCGTGTGATGACACACCGCTTGTTGCCAGACGGCGGAATTCATTGACAAGATTGTGCGTTACTTTAGGGTGAAGATAAGAACCGCCTTCTGCCACTACCTTAACGGCTTCAATCAATGTATCTGCGTCCATTTCTTTCAGCAGATAGCCGCGCGCTCCGGTTTTCAACGCATGTGTCACATAGTTTTCGTCATCATGGATCGATAGAATAATGACCTTTGATTCAGGATACAAATCGACAAGCTGTTTTGTCGCTTCAACTCCGTTTACATTCGGCATATTAATATCCATGATCACAACATCAGGATGATAGTGCTCGACGATGCGAGCCGCTTCATCACCGTCGTCTCCTTCAGCCACTACCTCAAAAGTAGGCTCAAAATCCAAAATCCGTTTGACACCTTCTCGGAATAACTGATGATCATCAATAATTACAATATTTACTTTAGTCACAAGCTACGCCTCCCCATTCTCATTGTTCTACACACCGCTTTTATGGTCAATATGTCTTTTGTCTCTATTTTACAATTATATTTACAATGAAAGCGGAACTTTAATCAAAATAAATGTCCCGAGACCTATTTTTGAATCAATCGTCATTGTCCCTTCAAGCAAATCGACTCTTTCCTTCATCCCGAGCAGACCGAAAGATTTGTTTTTCTTGCTTTTCGCTTCTTTTAAATCAAAGCCGTTTCCGTTATCCTTTATAATCAGAGTAACAAAATCTTTCGTTACTTCTACTTTAACATGAATTTCGGTCGATTCGGAATGTTTCAGGGCATTTGTGACCGCTTCTTGAGCAAGCCTGAAAAGCGCCACCTCAAAGCGCGGTGCAATTCGTCTTTCTTCAGATTCCCCGATACAATGGAAATGAATTTTCGCTTTCCCATGATAATCTTCGATTGTGTTCAAATACTTTCTGAGCGTCGGAATTAGCCCCAGGTCATCTAAAGCCATCGGCCTTAAATCATATATGATCCGTCTGACTTCATAAAGGGCATTTCGAACGTTTTGCCGGAGGTTTTTAATTTCCTGAAAGCCTTCTTCCGTTCCCTTGTCCCTGAATATCCGTTCTATCAATTCCGATCTCATCATCACATTTGCCAGCATTTGCGCTGGGCCGTCGTGAATCTCACGCGACACTCTTTTTCTTTCTTCTTCCTGCGCTTCGATAATTCGAAGACCGAAATCCTGTTTTGCCTGTGCATCTTCCAATAAAACGCCAACTTGGCGCAAGTCTTGGTTTAAATAGTTTAAGACAACTGTAATTTGACTGACAAGCCCTTCGGAACGTTCAATGATTTCCTGAAGGCCAAGGAGGCGCCTTTCCAGATCGTCGCGTTTCTCTCTAAGCTGTTTTTCGCGCTGCTGAATCATCGTCAGCTCTACTTGAAGTTTGTGCGCCTTTTCATAAGCTTCGCGAATTTCCGCTTCACTGAATTTATGAAAGTTTCTGCTGACCTCAGACAAACGGTTCCTCGCATGCCTGGCATGTACCTCTAATCTGTCTCCGAGATCAATGACTTCGTTGACCTGCTGCTTTATCTGCTTCAGCTCTTCCACCAAGCCTTCATATTGCTGGCGGGATTGTTCGCCGATTTGAAAGACTTCATCTTTGCTCCCGTCCACGGTTTTTAACATTTTCATAATAATTGAATCTAAGACTTTGGAGTCCATTTTGGAAACACTCACCCATTTTCCCTCCGTAACAGCATTGTCATGTAGTTTTATCATAAATTTCATTGAACTGAAATTCGTGTCGAATTATAATGAAAGAATGCGTATTCTGTTTTTTGGTTCTATTTTGATCTCCTATCCATATCACTTTAATCATAACAAAATACGCGTAAAAATTCTAAGTCTGTTCGTATTTAATGAACAGCCGCATGGCTTTTGTCAGGGGGTAAACAGGCATGCTTCAAAGCTATCTCACTGTTTCCGGTAATGGGACCCATGAAATCGTGATTGAGAAGTCCCGGTTTATTTGTCATTTAAGCCGTGTCAGTTCTGAGGAAGAAGCACAGGATTTTATTCATACCATAAAAAAACAGCATTGGAATGCAACCCATAATTGCTCCGCTTATGTCATCGGGGAAAACGACCAAATTCAAAAAGCGAATGATGACGGCGAACCGAGCGGAACGGCAGGGGTCCCGATGCTTGAAGTCTTAAAAAAACGCAATTTGAAGGATACTTGCGCAGTTGTGACACGGTATTTCGGCGGCATCAAGCTCGGCGCCGGGGGGTTGATACGCGCTTATGGAAAATCCGTATCAGAAGGGCTGAACCATGTCGGCGTCGTCGAACGCAAACTGATGCGCGTCATGCACACCAAAGTCGACTACACATGGATCGGCAAGCTCGAAAACGAGCTTCGCGAGTCCCCTTATCAAATTAAGGACGTTCACTATACTGATGAAGTTGAGTTTGAAACATATGTAAAAGAAAGCGACAAGCAGATCTTTACAGAATGGATGACCGAATTGACAAACGGCAAGAGTGAAAACAGGGAAGGTATTCAGATTTACTTGGAAGAAGCTTTTAATAATTAAAGGAGAATATATATATATGGCTGAGCGTATAAGAGTGAAAGTGCGGAAAAAAAAGAATAAAAAAAGGAAGCTGATCAAACGTTTTTTTGTCCTTATGTTACTCGCACTGCTCGCGGTTGGCGGAGTGGGGATATACAAGATTTACAATACGATCTCTGCGGCTGACGGCACCTATGACCAATTGGAACGGGGGGAAAAGTCGAAGCTTCGCGATGAGGTCGTCGACATCAAGAAAAAACCGTTCTCCATCTTATTTATGGGTGTCGAAGATTACTCGACGAAAGGGGAAAAAGGACGGACTGATTCCCTCATTGTCGTGACGCTCGACCCTAAACAAAAAACGATGAAAATGCTGAGCATCCCGAGGGATACAAGAGTTCAGCTCGCCGGTGACACAACAGGAGCAAAAACAAAGATCAATGCAGCGTACTCCAAAGGCGGCAAAGAAGAAACGATTGAAACTGTCGAGGATTTCTTAGGGATTCCGATCGACTACTATGCAACGGTCGATTTTGACGGATTCAAAGATGTCATTGACGAAATCGGCGGAATCGATGTAGATGTACCGTTTGATTTTAATGAAAAAAGCGATGTCTCCAAAACGAAACGAATTTACTTCAAAAAAGGAAACATGCATTTAAACGGGGAAGAAGCTCTTGCCTATGCCAGGATGAGGAAGCAGGATAAACGCGGCGACTTTGGCAGAAACGACAGGCAAAAACAAATTCTGAAGGCAGCGCTCGACCAAATTTCCAAGCCGCAAAACCTGGCTAAGATCGATACGATCGCACAAAAAGCAAGCAAGAATATACAAACGAACTTTAGAATTACACAAGCATTGGCCCTTCAGCAAATATACAACGGCTTTAAAGGCAACGATATTGAGACGTTAAGCATTACCGGCAAGGATTTGAATCTCGCAGGCGTCTATTACTTTGAGCCGGACGAACAAAACCTGACCAATGTTCAGAATGAGTTGAATCATCATTTATATCCGAATGCAACCGCTGATTCAAGCGGAACATCGACAGAAAGCCCCGCATCCACCGTTGACGGAACGGAAAGTTCTACCGATACGTCTGCGTCTTCTTATTAGGAAGAAAAGCATCTCTTGATCATGAAGAGGTGCTTTTTATTATGATCACCTTGCCCTTGTCACTGACCTCAGTGAGGACCGATAAAGGACGATAGCAAAAAACCCTGATCTCATTAAGAAATCAGAGTTTTCCCATTCCGTCTCAATTCTTTTTCACCATACGCCTGTAAAACTTCGTGAACGGTTTATATTTTTCATTCACCAGTCCTGTTACTTCTGCGATGATCTGCATGAACAGGATCAAGCAGAAGATGATGAAGATCGACATCCAAAGTGTCGCCGTTTTCAGGAGAATGGCGCAGAGGCTGAAGACAATGCCGATTAAATAGATGACAATGACGGCCTTTCTGTGTGACAGCCCGAATGCCATCAGCCTGTGATGTATATGCGATTTATCCGGGGCCGAAATCGGCTGCTTGTTCAAAATCCTTCTGATGATCGCAAACGTTGTGTCAAATATCGGCACCCCTAAAATAATGATCGGCACGACGACGCTGAAGAGCGTCACGCTTTTGTACAGCCCCAATAGCGACAGCACGGAGATCACATAGCCGAGAAAGAGCGAGCCTGTGTCTCCCATAAAGATTTTCGCAGGGTGGAAATTGTAAAAAAGAAAGCCGATCGTGCTGCCGATGACGACGATGGATAATGAGAAAATTAAGATTTTGTCGGCTGAAAAAGCCATGACGGCGATTGTGGATAAGCCGATCACGGATATCCCGGCCGCCAATCCGTCCAATCCGTCAATTAAATTGATCGCATTGGTGATTCCCACGATCCACAATATCGTCAATGGGTATGCCCACAAGCCCAAATCAAAGCGGACATCCCAAAACGGTATTGATAAAAATTCCATTTTCAAGCCAGTACTGACGATGAGACACGCAACTAATATTTGAACGATAAATTTAACTTTTGCACTTAAATTGTATTTGTCATCGATAATTCCTAAAATCACAATCAGACAAGCGCCGAGCGTAATCGCCGTTATTCTGTTTTCATAAAGGCCGCCGGCCACCGAACCGGTCAAGACTCCTATAAATATGGCTAAACCGCCCATTCTCGGCATGACTTTATTGTGTATTTTTCGATTATCCGGCTGGTCAACGACACCGAATTTGATTGCTAAACGTTTTATAAGCGGAGTAATGATTAAAACAACAATCAGAGAGACAAAAAACGCAAAAATTGTGCGTTCATAAGACATAAAGAAGTCTCCTTTTTAAATGAAGTCTGGATAGTTTATAATGTCGGACATACCTCTCCATTATACAATTTCATTATTTATTATAACAAGCTTCAACTAAAAGAAACATTATAAATTATAGACTACGCATCTTGATTGAGGTTCAGTTTTCCAAGCATTGTTAAAAACAGCCGGTGCCAGTCCTTTTCACACGCAATTTTCTTGCGGAGTTCAATAGACGAAGGATCATCATATGAGCGCTCGAGTTCTTCACAGAGAGCCGTAAAAGCGCCTGGATCGCTTCCTGTCATATGCCGGTATACATCCTCTTTCTCCACCTTTTTCGTCGAAGGCAAGTTCATCCCTGCGACAGGCTTTCCTGCCGCCAAAAATTCAAACAGCTTTAAAGGAAACACCGCGTCATTATAAGGCGAAGGCTTATAGGGCATGATTCCGATATCGATCACATTCATGTAGGCGGGAACTTCCGCCGGCGCCGCCGGGCCCGTCCATACGACATTATCCTCCTCAAGCATTTCTTTAAAATCGGCATCACCATTCGTTCCGTCGGGGCCGACAAATAAAAATATCCAGTCTTTTTTTGCTCTCGCCGCTTTTTTAACCAGCTTAAAATCAAGCTTTGGTTTAATTCCGCCGATAAAGCCCAAAACGGTGCCCTTTCTTCCGCTCAGCACCTCTGCCCTTTCATGATTCAAGGCAAAGAAGTCATATTCCACTCCGTTTTCCACTGTAAAAACCGGCTTTCCCTCTTCCCCCAGCCGGTTTTCAACATTTTGGCGCAAGTGCTCAGAAGTGCAGAAAATTGTATTTGCCGCCTTGATAATTCTGCTTTCCGCCTCAAAAATAACCTTTTGCCTGAATGTAGATGCAAGATTTCGTTTTCCGCTGATCGGGGCTGCCCAAAGGTCGCTGCAATCGTATACGATATGGTCCCAGTCATAAAGCGACGACAACAGCGGAAAACCAGGGAATGTATACCATAAACACACTTTTTCTGCTTCTACCTCAGTTTTCAGCCGTTCAAGCAGCAGTCTCAGTTTTTTTTGATAAAACACGTCCCGATAACGGGCAAACCTGAACATTTTCTTTTTCAAAAAATCCTTTACCGCAAATTGTATAATTCCGTTGTGAAGCTTTGTAAACGCTTCTTGAGGAGCTTCTGCAGCCGGACATACCCAGAAGACCTCCTTCGTCTCTTGTTGCTCTGCTAAAAATTCAGCCAGCCGATGCCTTCTGTACCTTAATTGGTCTTGTCCCCATTCGCCCGTCGCCACGATGACGTGTATCACTTTTTCATCTCCCACGTTCCATCACTTCCCGCGCTATAATCTTTTTTTTACCGCATTTTTCGCATAATGCATAAAGCACCATGTCGCTTTCATCAAGTGCAGACGCTCGATCTCCCTGTACACATACCAGGTTTTCTGGGCCGCTTTCCACTTGTTTCTCGAAATCGATGTTTCGACAATCCGGTATTCCGCCAATGGCTCGTTCAGCCCGTACGCTTTAAAGCCCCGTTTTAAAATGGACAGCCATGTCGCCAAATCCTGCCTTGTTCTGATATTCGGCATCTGAATGCTGCCGGTCTGTTCCCTGTCAAGCATGACCGTCAAACAGCCGATGATCGTGTTTTTCAGGACGTCATCATATGTGAGGCTTTCAGGCGCTTCAATCGTTTTATGAAGCGCCTCACCGTTTTGGCTGATCAGCTCGTAAGCCGTGAATGTGAAGGCATGCTGGTGTTTTCTCATAAAGGCGAGCTGTTTTTCAAGCTTTTCCCTTTTCCAGACATCGTCGCTGTCCAAAAACGCCACATAGCGCCCTTTCGCTTTGTTGAGCGCCGCATTCCGCGCGGCAGCCGCCCCCTTATTCTCCTGTAAATAAACGGCATGAATCCGCCCGTCTTCCGCTTCATAGCGCTTCAAAATGTCTCTTGTTCCGTCTGTCGAGCAGTCATCGGCTATGATCATTTCCCAATCGGAAAAGCTCTGGCCGATGACAGACTGAATCGTCTTTTCGATAAATTCCTCCGCGTTATAGGAAGGTGTAATAACAGAGATTAAAGGTTTTTGGCTCGTCATGGTCCTTGTCCACATCCCCAATCAAAATTTAACGTTCTCTAAAAACTTCGGGAACAACAATGATAAAAAACGACAGCGCCAAGCCGATCAGAATCCCCAATACCGCTCTTTTTTTAGGAGACATCCCTCCGGCTGCATTGTCCAAAACGGTTAACGGTTCTATTTCCTCAGCCGCTTTCAGGTCGAGCCTGTTCGTTTCCAGCTCATACAAAAACCGCTGTTTATCCACCTTTGAATCATCGCTGACCGTCTCACCTTCAAGCGCTTTAATGTTCTTGTCAATGACCTGGTCTCTTTTCAAAAACAGTTTCTGATCTTCTTTCAAATAAGCATCCTTGATTTTTTGCAACACATTCAACGTTTCTTCTTTGTCTGGCCCCGTATAACTGAGATTAAAAAGCGAATCAGACCTGATGTCGATTCCCAGTTCCTCTTTCATTTCGGCAAGTTCCTCCTCGTCTGCACCAGGAAAAACCTCTTTTAAAAACGGCTCGTTCTTCAGCAATAACGGAACTTCTTTAGCGTTGTTGTATAGCGATTCACCGTAATTCCCGGTTGAAATGGTGACGCTTGCCGTATAATCGGCCGGGGCAGTCTGGCCTTTTGGCATCATATACCCAAACAGCCCGAGAACAAGCGGAAGCGCGACGATCGTCACGATATACTTTTTGATTCTTCCTGCAATACGTTTCATTAAATCTTTCACATGAATGTCTCCCTGTTTTTAAATTTTCTTGCAAAACATCATCTGAAACGTTCGATCTCATCCGTCTCTTTGATTCTGAACGTGTTGACGGTCGCAATGACCAGGGCGAGAAATACCCAATGGAAAAATAAATTGGAAATCGAACTTGGGCTTATGCTTGAAACAAGAAAGCTGAGAAGGGCGGCGAGCAAACCTTCCAACAGAAGTTTGTACCGGCTGGCAAGTCTTTTTTTATAAAATCGGTAAAGGGCCAGCATGACATACAGATACATCGTGATATAGCCGAGCATCATGATTACACCGAAGTTCGCCATAATTTCGACAAGCCAGTTATGCACCTCAACAACCTGATCTGTATCAAAAAGAGCATGGTGCTCTAAGTAATAAGGAACATTTCCCGCGCCGACGCCAAATCCGTATGTATCCAGCACATAGTGTCCCGCGTTTTTCAAAAGATTCGCCCTTGCGACATTTGACGGCAGCGGCTCACTGAAATCATGTGCGGTTTGCGGGGCAAAAAACAGCGTATAAACCACGTTTGTGATCTTGCCGGCGAAAAGTGCAGCAAAAGCGATGAATCCGGCAGCCGCGGCGATCAGCACCCACCTTTTCAACAAGCGGGGCAGCAGAATAAAGGCGTACAGCGCGAGTCCGGCAAGGATCCCCAAAATGCTTGCCCTTGAACCGGTTAGAAAAATCAAGTAAACGGAACAGCACGCAAGCAGCAGGCCCGCAATTTTTAAATAGCTGTTTTTTATATTTTTAAAAAAGGATAGGTAAAAGAAAAAGCTGATCGCCAGGAACGTCGCAAAGTCATTTTGGTTGAAAAATACAGATGTCGGATAGTGCTGTTTATACAACGGTCCGTTGTAAAGCGTCGAACTCGGCAGATGGTGCAGGGTAAAATGATTATAGAACCCGATGGCCATCAGAAAAACCGTCATCGCCATCCATATGTAATAAAACAAGAGCAGCCGCTCCAATTTCTGAAAATACATCACAATCAGAAAAACGAAAAACATTCCCATCGCCAACAGCGATAAATATTTCAACCCGTCTGTAACAGACTTGACCCAAAGCAGTGAAATCATTCCATAGCAAAACCAAAAGGCAAAAAAAGCAAGGATGCCTTTCACATGAACCTGCTTCCATTGTTCAAGGTGGCTTTGGCTTTTCAGCATTTCCGCAATAAACCAGACAGCCGCGACGATCAGGAGAATTCTGTATGGAAACAGGCTGAAAAATCCCAGTTTAATCGTGAAAAATGCATTGTTGGCAAATGTGGCAGCAATGAGAAGATAGATGACGGGCATCTTCAGCTGATCGTATGACAAGTATGGCTTGAGGAGCAACAGCGCGCCGATTGCGATCAATAGCAGAAAAACAAATATGATTTTTTTTGAACTTGTTTGAGCCAATATATGAGTGAGAGCAAAGCCTGCGGTCAAAGCTGCGAGCCAAATCAGCACATTGACCGCCGAACGTTTCAAACTCATTAGTCCCCCTCCTTCCGCTTCTTCTAGGAAAAGGGCTGCCGGTATAAAGCCAGCAGCCAGATTTTTTATGCTTTCATTTCTTTTCTATAATATGAAATGGTTTTTTCAAGACCTTTATCAAGCGGCATTTGCGGTTCCCAGTTTAATATTTTTTTTGTTTCTTCATTACAAAGCGTGCTGTGGCGGATGTCTCCGGGTCTTTCATCCCGGTATACCGGGGAAAGCGTTGAGTTCGTGGCCTTTTTCATCTCTGCAAACAGCTCGTTGACTGTGATGGAAAAGCCGTTTGACACATTTAAACAAACGTTTGATTGAGCTTTGAGCGCATTCACATTGGCAGCGGCCACATCTCCCACATAAATAAAATCCCGGGATTGTTCTCCGTCGCCAAAGATGACCGGCGCGGTGCCGTTTGTTAATAAATCGGAGAAAATCGAGACGACGCCGCCTTCTCCTTTTGCATCCTGGCGCGGTCCATATACATTGCTGTACCGTAAAATGCAGTACTCGACTCCATACAAGTCATAGGCCAGTTTCAAATAGTTTTCAACCGTCAGTTTTGTCAAACCGTATGGAGAACCTGGATTTGTTATATGTCGGGTGTCGACAGGCAAATAATTCGGATTTCCGTAAACGGCCGCGGACGAGGCAAAAATGATTTTTTTCACACCGCATTCACTGGCCGCTTTTATGACGTGCAATGAACCTCTTATATTGATGTTTTCGTCCTTCAAAAAATCGCTGACAGATTCCGCAACGCTTACCTGTGCTGCCAAATGAATAATATAATCGGGATTAATGCTTTTGATCAGCTCCATCGCTTCGGGCTTGGTAATATCCTCCTGATGGAGGTCAACCGGAAGTCCGTCAATATTTGCAAGATGGCCCGTTGATAAATTGTCGAGAATCGTTACGTGATAATTTTCTTTTAAAAGCTGTTCTGTGATATGTGATCCGATAAATCCGCATCCGCCTGTCACCAAAACTTTTTCCATCAATAACACCCCGCGTTTTAAACTTTTGTTAGTATCTTCTCTCCCTGTACCTCAGGGCGGCCGATTGAATGATAGATGAACCCTTCTCTTTTCATGTCTTCAAGCTCAAATAAATTTCGTCCGTCAATCAGGACAGGCTGGTTTAAGCATGATTTTAATTTTGTTATATTCATATGCTGAACCTCTGGCCATTCTGTCAAAATCAGGCATGCGTCTGTATCTTTTACCGTTTCATACAAGTCTTCGCTGTATTCGGCCTGGCTGCCAAGCAGACGTTCTGCTTCAGGAGCGGCAATCGGGTCGTAGGCTTTGACTCGCGCCCCAAGGCTGTGAAGCATTGGGATGACGTCAAGAGCCGGAGATGAGCGCATATCATTTGTATTCGGTTTGAACGCAAGCCCCAAGACGGATACCGTCCTGCCCTCAAGATCGCCAAACACATCAAGCAGTTTTTGAACGATGTGGGCGCGCTGTTTTCGATTCGTCTCAATGACGGCTTCTATCATTTTGAAAGGATAGCCGACTGATTTTGCGATTTGCAATAAGGCCATCGTATCCTTCGGAAAGCATGAACCGCCAAAGCCGATTCCGGCTTTTAAAAACTTTTTGCCGATTCTGCTGTCAAGCCCGACTCCTTCAGAAACTTTGGACACATCCGCCCCGACTCTTTCGCAAATATTGGCAATATCGTTAATAAAAGAAATTTTCGTTGCCAAAAATGCGTTTGCCGCGTATTTAATCATTTCCGCGCTTTCTAGATTTGATTTGACGATTGTCGTTTGAAATGGTTCATGAAGTTCTTCAATTATCGCCGCGGCTTTTTCACTCGTTGCCCCAATAACGGCTCTTTCCATATTCATCGTGTCGTAAATGGCTGTTCCTTCACGTAAAAATTCAGGATTTGACACGACATCAAACAGATGACGGCCTTGGGAAGCCTGCTCGATAATCGATTGGACGAGCTTTCCTGTTCCGACAGGGACCGTGCTTTTGTTGACGATGATTTTATAGCCGTTCAAGTGTCTTCCAATCGTTTCGGCAACCGCTTTGACATAGGTTAAATCGGCTTCTCCGCTCTCTGACATCGGCGTCCCGACTGCTATATATATGATGTCAGCTTCTCTTATCGCCTTGGGAATGTCCGTTGAAAAGAACAAACGGTTTTCATCTACGTTTTTATCAACAAGTTCTTTAAGCCCGTTTTCATAAATCGGCATGATACCGGCTGAGAGACTTCTGATTTTTTCAGCGTCTATATCACAGCAGACGACAGAATTCCCCACCTCAGCAAAACATGTTCCAGATACCAGCCCAACATATCCTGTTCCAATAACAGCGATTCTTTTCAATATCATCATTCCCTTCTCTTAAGCTAACCCTTCCATCCAATAGCTTTTTATTAGGCGATGATTTTTTTATCTCTTTCCATCTCTATACATCAGGTGTATGTTCTCTCTATATTTCCATCATGGACGCAAACCCGCCGCTTTAAACGGCTGCGTCTTTATTTGCCAAAAGGCTTATGAACCGAGTTGTTTTGTTGCAGCATGCCATACGTTTTCATACCGCTTTGCCAGCGCTTCTGCGTTTCGTCCGGCATCGTATTGGGCGTGCACCGTTTGATACAGCTCCTCAGCAATGTCTTCCCGCCATTTGCCGCCCTCCGTATAGCCAAGAACAGCTTCTTTCAAAGCAGATACAGAGCGCGGCCTCACGAGAAGACGCTGATGCTTCCCAAACAAGCCTGGAACACCCCCGACCGCGGTGCTTAAGACCGGAACCTTCAGCGCCAGCGCTTCAATGACAACGGTCGGCATTCCCTCCGAATATGAAGGAAGCGCGAAAATGTCTGATGCTGCAAGGTATTCGGCGATTTGCTGATTCACAACCTGCCCCGTCAATATCGCTTTTTCACCCGCTTTCTGCCGGATCAGCTGCTTTTCCGGTCCATCGCCGATAAATACCGCTTTGTATTTGTCAAGCTGCCGGACAGCCTCCGCAAGCTCAATCACTCCCTTTTCCCTGACAAGGCGGCCGATAAAAACGATAAGCGTTTGATCTTTTGGCAGCTTGAGCTTCTCCCTCAATTCCTCTTTTGAAGCAGAGGGCTTTTGAAACCGCTCAAGGCTGACTCCGATCGGGAGCACCGAACTGTCAATTCCTGATATTTCCTTTGTTTTTTCCTTGAGCGCATCACTGACAGCCAATACATCGGCAGCCGACTGAACCGCTGTTTTAAAAGCCTGGAATGCGCTCCGGCTGTAATGGGGATAAATGTTGACATCGCTCCCGTGCAGCGTCAGTACATAAGGAATTTGCAGCTTTTTTGAGACAACAGCCCCCGCTCCGCCGGAAGGCATCGCAAAATGGGCATGGATGACATCCGGATGGAGACCGTTTGCTTCGATTGTCCGCAAAACGGATTTGGCTATTCTGTGATGCGGCTGGGCCCATTTCAGCTGTCCGGGCAGCGCCGTATAAGGCGGTCTGAAGACGGGAACCCCGTTTCGTTCCTCATAATCAGGCACTTGCCGTATCGTCCGGTATTTCTTTTTCAACAGCCTGAGAGGCGCAGGATTCACAGGCAGAGGGCATACCACCGTTATATCGATGCCGAGTCTGCGCAATGCCTGCACCTGTGTTTCATGAAAGACCCCTTCCCCCGGCTTTCTGCTGCTCGGGTAAACACTTGTCATCCAAAGTACCTTCAACATTAACCGCCCTTTCTGCTGAATTGGGCTCTTACCGCCCTTTGATAAACCTTGCTGACCAAGAAGCCGTAAAAAACCGCGCTGATGCCGACTGAGACGGCCAGCTGAAGTACGGCTTCAGAAAGCAGCTGTCTGCTTCCCGCACTTAACAAGAGAGCGAGTGCAGCCATTGCAGCCGTTAAGGCCAGCGGTTTGCCGATCGTTCTGAAATAATCTCCGAGTTTCAGCTGGATGACATATTTCAAGAGCCATCTGCCGATAAAAAAGTTGATCAGGCTGATGGCCGCATACGTCCAGGCGGTAACCGTCAAATCCTTTGTCAACACAGCGGCGTAAAGAGACAGCCCGTAAAGGATGAGGATGCCGCTGTCCCAATAAAACGCCAGGTCGGCTCTCCCCTTCGCCAGCAGGACCGATCCGTTCGGATTCATGAGAACCCTGAGCAGACCGACAATTGCCAGAATGTTAAGAACAGGGACGGCCGGGAGCCACCTTTCACCGAATACGACTTCGATAAACAGATCGGAAACGGTCGTCAGTCCGATCAAAAGCGGGAAAGACACCAGCGCGAGGAGCATTGTCATGTTGAGAAAGCCCTCCCGCAAGGTCGTGTTGTCTTTTTGATTTTTGGAAAAGACGGGAAAGGCGACTCTAGTAATGATCGGATTGATCCTCATCACAGGAATCGTGATAATCTGGTAGGCCAGATTATAGATCCCCAATGCCTCCGCACCGAGAAACCGGCCGATTAAAATCATATCGATATTGGCGCCAAGCCTGTTGACAAGCCTTGAAGCCAGCTGAAATGCGCCAAAGGAGAAAAAACCTTTTACTTCCCGAACGGCAAACACAAAAGTAGGACGCCATTTTTTTAAATATACAGCAAAGAACATGATCCCCTTAAACGAATTTAGAAAAACTTGTGACAAAACATAGGCCAGTATCGGATCAATCAGGAAAACCAATACGACGAGCAGCACAAAAGACAATAAGTTTGCCCCGGTTTCAATTTTACTCAGCACCTGAAATCTCAATTCCCTTTGAAGCAAATATTGATATTGCTGCCCGACCGGGGCTATTAAAAACATCACCGCCAAAATTCTGATCAGCGACACAAGTTCATCCCGCTGATAAAAGTTTGCGATCACCGGGCTCAGCAAAAACAGTCCGATAAACAGCAGGATGCCTGTTATGATATTAAGCCAATATAAAGTCGATAGTTGGCGTTCGCTGATATGTTCTTTTTGAATCAATGCGGCTCCAAATCCCATGTCAAGCACGATCTGCGTAAAAACCGTAACAGTCGTCAGCATTCCGACCAATCCGAATTCGGCGATGGTCATCATATTGCCAAGCAGTGCAAACTGCACAATCTGGATGACCGTGATGATGACAGTTGAAGCACTTGTCCACTTTGCACCGTTTAAAATTTGTTTCGTAATGGTTGACATAGCTTTTTCCTAACTTTCCCGGATTATCTGGCTCCTTCACCAGTCAATACTACTTTAATTGTTTTTGCCATGACCTTCAAATCGAGAAGAAACGTCAAATTTCGAATATAATACAGATCATGCACCAGCTTTTCTCTCGGGCTGATATCATAGCCTCCGTTTACCTGCGCCAGACCGGTCAGCCCCGGTTTTACGATTAATCGGTTTTTAAATCCCGGGATTTCATGATGAAACTGCGCCGTGAACATCGGCCTTTCAGGCCTTGGTCCGACAAGGCTCATGTCTCCGGCCAGCACGTTGATCAGCTGCGGAAGCTCGTCGATTCTCGTTCTTCTAATAAACGCCCCGACCGCAGTAATACGCGGATCATTCTTCTGCGCCCATCTCGCCCCTGATTTTTCAGCGTCAATCCTCATTGAACGCAGTTTGATCAGCTTAAAATGCTTTCCGTCTTTACCGACGCGTTCCTGGCGGTAAAAAGGAGAGCCTGGAGTCTCTATAGAAATCAGGATACAGAATAATAGGATCACCGGCAGTGTAAGAGCGAGTCCGATGAGTGAAAGGACGATATCCATTGCCCGTTTAACATTCAAATAGCGTTCTGCTTTTTCAGATAGAGCACAAGAATAGGTTTGCTGGCTTGAATATTCATTATACATTCTTAAGCTTTTGTCCATACTCACTGACATACACCTCACGATTTGTTTGGTACTTGTGATCTCTGCGTCAGTGTAGCATACGAACGTAAACTCAATGTAAAGGGCCTGTTAAAGAATATTAATTGTGTGATTTTTTGATAAATTCGTTTTATTTTTAGTAAATCCCTCCTTTTTCTTGAATCAATGGAATTATCATACTATATTTCAATGCATAAAAAAAGAAGCCGACATATCGGCTTCTTTCAGCACATCAGACCGCCTTCTATCTATAGTAAGCGGAAACGGCGGCATTGATTCCTTTTGCCGCTTTATCCTTTAAAGTCGCGCTTTTTAATTTGCCGGCGTCTGACGAATTCGTGATAAAGGCGGTTTCTATTAAAACGCTCGGCATTTTAGAGTATTTGATTACATAGAATCCGGCTGTTTTAACACCCCTGTCCCTTGTTCCAAACGCGCTGACGACCCTTGGCTGAACTTCTTCAGCGAGCCGTCTGCTGTTGGCGCTTTGATAGGTTTCATCATAATAGGTTTCAGTTCCGGAAGCTGAAGCCGTTGCTGAATTGGCGTGTATGCTGATAAACAGATCGGCATTCGCGTTTGCACCCTTTTTCACCCGTTCTTCAAGCGAATAGAAGGTATCGTTTGATCTTGACATCACCGGAATGGCGCCGGCGCTATTCAGCTTGCTGTTCAGCCGTTTTGCGATATCCAGGTTTACGTCCTTTTCCTGCAGTCCATTGCCGATCGCACCCGGGTCTTGATCTCCATGGCCCGGATCGATGAATATCGTTTTGCCGACAGCCGGATTTTTAAGCTGGGTCACGACTTTGTCAGCAACAGAAGGGGTGCCGCCCATTACGGAGAAGGTTTTAATATTTTTGTCGCCGATGAATGCTCTCGGTTCCTTTGATAAATTATCACCATTCGTCAGAATGATCGCTTTATTTTGTTTTGCAGCAAGAGCCGCTCCTATTACGGAGTCGGGATGTCTAAAGCCATTGCTGACATACGTGTTGCTTGTACTTAAATTATATTTCTTGGCAATATTCACTGAAAGATCATATCTGTTTTTGCCGCTGATTCGTGTAGGCGAAGGGAGCTTTGAATACAGTGTGCTATTAATGCTGTTTGTTCCCCCCACCACGATCGTCTTTGTAATGCCTTTGTTTTTGATGGCTCCGGCCGTTGCGCTGTTTAATGTTTTTTCATTGGTAAATAAAATAGGATAACCATTTCGAGCCGCATATGGAATGATTGCGATTGGATCTTGGTAAACAAATCCGTTTGCTACAACGGCTTTAGATGTACTTGACATGGCGTTTGCCACTTTTGCCGCAGTCTCATACCTGGTGCTTCCCGCGATTCGTTTCACTGATATTCCCAGTTTTTTAATTTGATTGACAACATCATTTGATACTGCCGGAGTTCCTCCTACGATAATGACATTCTTCGTTTTTAACTCCAGCAAACGATTTTTAGTTGCCGAAGAAAGACTGGATTTATTTGTCAATAATACAGGCGCATTTTTTTGATAAGCGTAAGGGATTGCTGTAATCGCATCCGCATATGCGTCTCCACCGACAATCACTGCCGTACTGGCGCTTGTCCATCCTTTTTTTGAGGCCGCCACAGCCGTAGCATAGCGGGAATTACCCGAAATTCTGTTTGCTGAGTTGTCCGCCAGTGCAGAAGGTATAAACAGAACAAGCCCCAAAAAGCTTAAAGTCAGGACCTTTAATAATGATCGCAATTTCTTTCCCTCCAAATATTTGAAATCAGCCGCATGAAAAAGGAAAACAAGAGACGGATGGCCTCCTGTTTTCGCTAAAATGTAGCTTAATAGTTCGTTAACGTTGTTCCCGGATAGTAAAATTTCAAAATAGAACTATATGAATTTCCTGCCGCGGCTCTTTCTTTGGCTCCGTATTGACTCATGCCGATGCCGTGGCCGTATCCTTTTCCAGCAATGACAAACCGATTGGATTCTTCCTTCACCTTCACATAGGTGCTTTTAAAAACGGAAGCTCCTATCATGGTTCTTAAATCAGTCGTTAACACATCAATGGTTGCGGATTTACTCGTCACTTTCGAATTGTTTTTCACAAGGTAATTGACCTTGATTGTCGCCCTTTTAGGACGCTGTCCTTGTGTCTTTCCGCTGAAGGCAATAGAACTGATGCCTGCAATTTTGACGCCATCCGCGCCTGTTTCTTTGTTTTTGGTGATCCAGTTCTTTAATCCTTTCAGCAGCGATTCATTGGTTTCTGTCGTTTTCGACCACCAAGAACCGGCGCTGTTCAGATTGAGGGAACCGGTATGAATTTGTGTTTTGGATAGCTTTAATGACCAGCTGTTTTGCGGATCCATCGAATCCTTTTTGGCAATCAGATAAGGAACTTTTGAGCTCCAGACTTCATTGCTTGCTTCAGTGTACCCTCCGTTGCTTGAGGAATATACCGCGGTAATCAGGCTTCCATTGTATTTGAGAACTTTTCCTTTCGTCTGATCCACTGCCTTGCTGGAGTTTGCAGACCAGCTGTATCCGCCGTAAACTTGGAACGCCGTTGTATCCGCAACAGTCTGTCCAATTTTGCTGACCGAATATGTACGGGCGGCCACAGCCTGTGCTTTCAACGCTTCTAAAGGCCAGCTTGCCGGCATTTCATTCGGAACGACCCCTTTTAAATAATCCTCGAAAGGAATATCCAAATTGATCGGTCTGATATATTTTCCGGACTCCACGGTAAAGTTGACCGTCCCTAAATATTCTTTGCCATTCAAGCTGATCCGGTTTGAAGTCGAATATTTTTCAGGCTGGATTTTCACAGCAGCTCCAAATGTTTTGATGTTTTTCAAACTCAAGTTTCCGCTGCTGACATTTAGGTTATAGGATTTTCCGTTTACCAGATAAAATTCCTTTGACAAATTTGTTTGGAGATTACTCGAAAGTGAATTCGTACTTCCGATCAGATGATGCGCATATGTCCCTTTTTCTTTTAAAATGGATTTTCCCTCTGCAGGAACTTCATCTTTCTTAATGAGCAGCAGCTGCCGGTTTTGTTTGGCTGCCAAAGACGCACCCATTAATACATCTGCGTACTTTGTGCCATTTGCAACAACCGCTTTATCAGTGTTTAAATTTAAATATTTTATAATGTTCGCAGAGAGCTGATATCTGCTTGTACCCGGAATTCTCGTAACCTGAGAGGCTTGTTTTTGGATCTTGCTTTCTACATTTTTGCTGACACTTGATGTGCCCCCCACCAAAATCACCTTTTTGGGAAGTTTGACATCAGGAAGATAATCTTTTCCCGCCAAAAATATAGGATACCCATTTTGAGCCGCATAAGGAGCGATGGCAAGTGCATCTTGATAAACGCTTCCTGTTACGACGATCGCACCATTATAGCTTCCCATTTCTTTTGCTATATTGGCAGAGAGTGCATAGCGGTTTTTCCCGCTGATTCTTTTGATCTTGCCGTATTTCTTCAGCTTGCTTTCCACACTTTTTGAAATGCTTTTCTCTCCGCCGATCACCAAGATGTTATCGGGATCTAATGTTTTGATTTGGCTTTCGGTAGCGGATGTCAGCTTATTCGGCTGAGAAAGCAATATTGGCGCATCCAGCTTTTTAGCCAGCGGGATCACAGAGAGCGAATCTCTGAATAGGTCCTCATCCTTGTTCATTACAATGACAGCAGACGGGTTTTTCCATGCACTGGAAGCGACGGTATTTGCCGTATTATAACGGGTTGCCCCGCCAAATCGCTTTGTTTCCGCAACATTGCTGCCGGTCACTTTATAATATCCGGCTGTTGAAATATCCAGGCTCGTCTTGTTTCCGATATAATTGCTCAGCCTGACCGATATGGACCCCGCAGCTTGAGAGACGGAAGGGGCGAAGAGTAACATGATGATCAGTGCAAAAAACATCACTTGCTTTGTTTTTTTCAAGACTCCAAATGTCTCCCTTCACTGACAAACTTCAATTATTTCGCACTTTTGATTTCTTTTAATTCAAGTTGTCCTTTTTCGGTTTTCTTGTAAGTCACTTTTACTTTTTGGCCGTCTTTTAATTGATCAATGTCACCATCATAATCGCCAACAATGTTTAAGCTGACAGGCTCGTTGTTAATCTTCACTTCAATCGTATGGGAATCTGCCAGTCCTACAAACGTACCGTCCTCCGTTTGAACCTCATTTGTTTGGTCGGTTTGGTTGGTTTGCTCGCCTTGCTTTGACTGTTCTGCAGTGCCGCAGCCTGCCAGGAGCAGCATAAAGAACATGAGCGCCGCAAATTTCTTCATTTTTCATCACCTCTTGTTTTTTATCGACAAACATCTATAATTTTAAAGAAGAAAGCAGTGCATTGTAACATTCTTAAGTGCTATTTAATCAACTTGTAATATTAAATCCAGCGATATGAAAAAAATAAGTTGTTTCTAGTATTTTTAAAATTTATAATCATATAAGATGATAAAAAATTAAAAAAGCGGGGAAAATGATGAGAGCTGAAAAAAGAAAAAAGAAGAGGAAAGTCCTTTTCATTATTTTAACGATTATAGGCTTATTCGTTTTATGTACGGGCGGCTATGCATACTATCTTTGGAATAAAGCCGCCTCTACTGTCGCAAGCATTCATGAAGATCTTGGAAAGTCTGGTAAACGGGACAAGCAAGTTGACGTGAACAGCAAAGATCCAATCGCTGTACTAATTATGGGTGTTGATGAAAGGAAAGGCGATAAAGGACGGGCCGATTCTCTTATTTATATGACGGTCAACCCTAAAACCAACACAACGGAAATGGTCAGCATTCCGCGTGACACGTACACTAAAATTGTCGGCAAAGGGAAGATGGACAAGATCAACCACTCCTATGCCTACGGTGGAACCCAAATGACCGTAGACACAGTGGAAAACTTCTTGGACGTACCTGTTGATTACTTCGTGAAGGTCAATATGGAAAGCTTCAAGGATATCGTTGACACACTAGGCGGAATTACGGTGAACAGCACGTTTGCCTTCAGCTATGACGGGCATTCTTTCAGCAAAGGGGAAATTACCCTAAACGGAGAAGAGGCCCTTGCATATACCCGGATGAGAAAGCAAGATCCGAAGGGAGACTTCGGAAGACAAGAGCGGCAGCGCCAAGTCATCGAAGGCATCATTAAAAAAGGCGCCAATATCTCATCCGTTACGAAATTCGGCGATATGTTCGAGGTCATTGAAAACAATGTAAAAACAAACCTGACGTTTGATGATATGTGGGATATTCAGTCAAACTACAAATCAGCGCGTAATAAAGTCGTACAGCACCAGCTGAAAGGCGAAGGAACCAAAATTAACGGAATTTATTACTACAAAGTCGACGAGAGCGACCGCGCATCCATCTCAAATGAATTAAAAGAAAGCCTTGCACTACACAATTAACAAAAAAACAGCTTACTCAAGCTGTTTTTTTGTTTTCGTTTATGGATATATAATCCATTTTCAAGTTGCCGATTTGATCATATTTTTGAAAAGCATCCTTATACTAAGGTTATACGTGTGAAAACGTTAGAATTGTGGTAAAGTTTAAGGTATCGACCACATACACTTTAAGGAAGGTGCTTTATTAATGAAAAAAGTAAGAAAAGCCATTATTCCAGCGGCAGGTCTTGGAACCCGCTTTTTGCCGGCCACGAAAGCGATGCCAAAAGAAATGCTTCCCATTGTCGACAAACCGACGATCCAATACATAGTCGAGGAAGCCATTGAATCCGGCATTGAAGATATTATTATCGTTACCGGTAAAGGAAAACGCGCCATCGAAGACCATTTCGACCATGCGCCTGAACTGGAACGCAACCTTGAAGAAAAAGGAAAAAAAGAGCTGCTTGAAAAAGTACAAAAAGCATCTAATATGGCTGACATTCATTATATTAGACAAAAAGAGCCAAAAGGACTTGGACACGCTGTATGGTGTGCACGGAACTTTATCGGCAATGAGCCTTTTGCCGTTTTGCTCGGGGATGACATCGTGCAGGCTGAAACGCCTGGGCTCCGCCAGCTGATGGATGAATATGAAAAAACGCTTTCTTCCATCATTGGTGTTCAGCAAGTCCCTGAAGATCAAACACACCGCTACGGAATCATCGATCCTCTGACAAAAGAAGGCCGCAGATACCAAGTGAAGAACTTTGTTGAAAAGCCGAAGCCTGGAACTGCTCCTTCTAATTTGGCAATTCTCGGCCGCTATATCTTCACGCCTGAAATTTTTATGTATTTAGAAAAGCAGGAAGTCGGCGCCGGCGGTGAGATCCAATTGACAGACGCCATCCAAAAGTTAAATGAAATTCAGCGTGTATTCGCATACGACTTTGAAGGCAAACGATACGACGTCGGTGAAAAGCTCGGATTTATCCAAACGACTCTTGAATTTGCCATGCAGGACCCTGAGCTGAAAACACAGCTTGTTCCTTTTATGGAAAACTTATTGAATAAAGAAGAAATATAAAAACGCAAAAAACTGGCATCCTCACCTGCCAGTTTTTTTTATAAGCTTTTATCTTTCACACTGCCGCCTTGAAGTTTGCTAACAAAATCCAGCAGCTGCCTGCTGGCATCTCCTTTTGAATATTGATTCCATTCATTTGCAAACCATTGAATCTTTTCACGGGCGTGCTGAATGTTTTGCAATTCCTCAAGAAGCATGTCACGGGTGGCACAAGCTTTCCCCGGGATCACTGCTTCGTAGTCGTCAATCAGTCCCCGCTTTTCATCGTACTCTTTTAAATCATACGTATAAAACAGCATCGGTTTATCCAACAGGGCGTATTCGAAAGGAATCGAGGAATAATCTGATATCAGCACGTCGCTTTCGTACAACAGATCTTTTAATGGAAGCTCTGACACGTCCTTGATCATGCCTTCATGCTCTTCAAGCATGACATGGCCGCGGACGGCCGGGTGCAGCTTGACCAAAAGCAAAAATTCCCCCTTTAGCTCTTCAGAGAGCTGTTCTTTTGAAAAAGGGAGTTTCACGCTTGTCATATGATAGTCTCTGTATGTCGGCGCATAAAGAATGACCTTTTTGCCGGAATCCCCGACATGTTGTACATCATCCTGAAAATATTGATCAGTCAAGGGAACGCCTGTCCGCAGCAGCTGCTCATCTTTTATTCCGAATGACCGTTTGAAAATATCCGCCATCTTTTCCGATCCGACGGTGATGTAATCAAATGAAGCATACACTTTTTTAAACCTCTTGATATCGGAAGCGGTTCTGTGCCGGTTGCCGATATCCTCAAGGCCGAATTTCTTCAGCGCGCCGTTTGCATGCCAAATTTGAATGCACTTCGTCTGAGGCCGTTTGTTAAGGACGCTCGTCAGCAAAAAATAATTGTCTGTGATCACGCATTTGCTTCTGAACATCCGGTAAACGGCCCTCATCAAATGAACAGGATTTTTCTCATTGATCATGGTTGATGCAACAGACGGATATTCCTTTGCAAGAGAAACCGCATGCCTCGTATACAGCACTTCGATTTCAAACGGACAGTCTGATTTTTCGTATTCATTTAACAGCGCTCTTGCGTTATCCTGGAAGGAAACGAGAAGAACGGCTCTGTTTCGGGGCTGCACCCATTTCAGCATGAAGCCGATGACTGAAAGGGCGGCCGAATAAAACGTGGCGAGTAATGACCGTATATTCATGATTCAACCTAATCTCTTTTAAAATGTAATGGCTAGCTATGCATCGATTTGTTTTGAGGTTCTTTCACCTGTTCAGGATAGTAGCTCTGTTTTTGAACCCTTTCCTCCTTCAGAACGGTGAATGCGTATTTAGGGATATTTATCATCCGTTTCCATCTTGAAGGATTCGTCACAAGGCGGTACAGCCATTCAAGGTTCAGGCGAATCAGCCAGCCCGGCGCCCGTTTCACGGTTCCGCTGAACACATCAAAGCTTCCGCCGAGGCCGATGGCAATCGCCTGCGGGAATAAATGCTTATATTCATAAATAAATCGTTCCTGATGCGGATAGCCGAGGGCCACGAATACCATGTCCGGTTTTGCTTTTGCAATCCGCTTGGCGACCGCTTCTTTGTCCTTTGCATAACCGTCCGAGTATCCGACTACGCTGATATTCGGATATTCAGATGAAATGCGGTCTACGACAGCTTGATTGACCTCTTTTTTTGCGCCGTATAAAAAGACCCTTTTCTTTTTGTCATTGGCGATCTTTAGCAGATTGATAAAAACATCATACCCTGCGATTCTTGATTTTAACCGGCTATTCGTCAGCTTTGACATCATCACGACGCCGATGCCGTCGGGCAGGATAAAATCAGCGGATGACAAAACATTGCAATAGCTGCTGTCTTTAGCAGCTGCATAGCCGATTTCAGGGTTGACGGTCGCAATGTATGCCCCTACCCGCCGATTAATGTATGAATGTTCAAGATGATGCAAAAAGCCGGGCAAATCGGCATTTACATATGACAGTTTATGAATGCGTTCCGTTTGCACAAACATCTCCTCCTTCCAGCATAAAAGTCCAATTATATGTTTAAACGAAAGTAACATGTCAAAGGAAAGGGGCAAGCCCATAAATTCATTTGGTCTAACGTATATTTTAACATAGATGATTCATAAAAGCTTAACAATATCTTTACATCAGATTAAGATTTTTTACGCCGGATTCAGACAGAGGGGCGAAAAGAGGAGAATTTTAAAACAAAATTTGGAATTTCATTTGCTGTTTACAACACTTAACGTTTACTAGGCAATGTGCTATAATAAATGATCAGTGAAGACATACGGAAAAATTGTCTTTTTTTAGTGAAGAGTATACGTGTTTTTCGGATCCGCAAATTTCGGAAAGTTAATTATAGTTGTTTGTGACGTTATAGTTTAGGAAGGAGCGTACATTTAACATGAAGAAAGTCATCACATACGGAACGTTTGATTTATTGCATTGGGGACATATAAAGCTGTTGGAACGCGCCAAACAGCTTGGCGATTATCTAATCGTAGCGATCTCTACTGACGAGTTCAACCTTCAAAAACAGAAAAAGGCCTACCACAGCTATGAGCACCGTAAGCTCATTCTGGAAACCATCCGCTACGTCGATGAAGTCATTCCGGAAAAAAGCTGGGATCAAAAAGTCCAGGATGTCATCGACCATGATATTGACGTTTTTGTCATGGGGGATGACTGGGAAGGAAAATTTGATTTCTTAAAAGAACATTGCGAAGTCATCTATCTGCCTAGAACAGAAGGAATTTCGACAACTAAAATCAAAGAGGAAATCGCCGGCCTGTAATGGAAAAAGAAATAGAGTTCTTTCTGGAAGTACTTTTCCTGAAAAAGGAAAAGTACTTCTTGTAATTTAGAGCCCGTTTAGCTATATTTGTATTGCACAAATTCCCATGGATAGAGGAGAAAATAAATGAATATCAGTCGTTTATTTAAGATGAAGCGAAATGAAAATGAGGAAAATATCCTTCAAAAACATAGTTTTCGAGTATTAAATGAACATTCTCTTGAAGAGCAAAAAGAAGTAGCCGTAGTCGTCCCTGTCTATAATGCGGAGAAGTACCTGAACATAACGGTAGATTCCGTGATTAAACAAAACTTCGGTTTTCACCGGATATCTTTGATTTTGGTTGATGATTGTTCAACAGACAGCTCAAGGGAAATCCTGAACGAATATGCCAGCCTTTACGAAAATATTACGGTCGTTCTTTTAGATACCAATACCGGAACGCCCGCCCATCCGAGAAACTTGGGAATCGAGCTGGCAAATGCGAAATACATTACGTTCCTTGATGCAGATGACTGGTTTGCGCCGAACGGAATTTTAAGTCTATATAATATTCTCGAAGAGAGTCAAGTCAACTATGCCGTAGGAAAAACGATACAGGTTGAAGCCGGCGGCCAGAAAATTATCGGTAAATATGAATCTGTGAGGAAAAGGCTGAATATATCTCCGCTTTCGATTCCGCATATTTTTTATCATTTGGGGCCGCGTGCGAGAATGATGCGCCTTGATTTTATAAGGGATCACAAGATCAGGTTCCCTGAAATGAAGTTTGCGGAAGACAAGCAGTTTTTCATGGATGTGTTGTTTAAATGCGAAGAAATTTCAACAACAACAGATCCGATCTACTATCTGAACCGGATGGACGATAATAACGAATCATTGACGAAGCAGACAAATATTATCGAAAAAACAGATTCCAACATAGCCGTCATGAAATATGTCCTGCGCAAAAAGCTTGATCAGAATATAGAGAAAATGGCGATCAACCGCCTGATTGAGTTTGATTCGATTACCCGTCTGTTTGACAGGCACCATTTCTTAAAGAGCGAAAACAAAGAAGAGTATTTTGAAAAATTCCGAGAGATTCTAGGAATATTAAAGAAGACGAAATATGATATTTCCGAAACGTTTTTCAAACCGCTGCACAAGATTGCATTTGATTTATTGAAAGAAAAGCGCTATGAAGAAGTTGAGCAGTTATTTCGCTGGTCCAAAAAGCAGGCTGATAAAAAAATCGTCATTAAAGGCGATACAGCTTACTATGAAGGTCCTTTAAAAGACGAAAAATACAAACTGATCGAAATTCCCCTGCATGCAGAGGTGAACAGCCATGAATTTCACGATGATGTTTTTGTCCTGAATTTCGCGGCTTATGGAAAACAGAGGGAACACATAAACGGCATACAGTTTCAGCACAGGGAAACAGCCAAAATCACTCATGACTTTAACGTGACTGCTGAGGCTGACGGTTCCTATCGCTTGAAGCTGACCCTTGATGAGCTGGCGGAACTGCGCTCAGGTGGATATGTCATGTATCTTGTGTATAATGATTATGAAAGAATTAATATCATTAAGCAGTCAGACGTTAAATCTGAAAAGGACATCAACCAAAAATCATACACCTTTTATAAGACTGTAAAAGGCAACATTTCTTTAAAAATAAAATAAAAAATCGTTCTGCTTTTTATGATTTGGATTTGATAAAAGAGGAGTAGACTTATTTTATGGTTAAGGCAGCTGCAATAACTTGCAATTTAATCGATCTAAAAATAAAAGATTGGCATCTTCATCTTGTTTTCTCTTTTGAAAGCTCATTGCCTGCTGAAGAAATCGGTCTGCTGGCAGTCAATCGGAAATCAAAGGAAGAGCTGTCGTTCTCCTGCGAAAAAACAGATGAACCGGAAGCCCGGCTGTACAAGGCAGTGATCCATTTGGATGAGCTTTCAAACCATGTCAGGGATACAGGATGTGTCGACTTCTATGCGACATACCGGACAATGGAAGATATGGATGAAGCTGAGCTTCTGAAGAAAAGAATGAAAACGGAGTTTCAGCCGATTGAACTTTCCTGGCAGAAAGATGAACAAAAGGGCATTTTCTTCCTTCCTTATACAACGAAAAAAGGAAACTTTTCTTTGAAGATTCTTGCAAAAAAAGCCGTTGCGGAAGTTAATCATGTCGAATTAACTCCTGAAGCTCAATTGACGCTTAAAGGATTCGCTTTTTTGCTGCAAGGAGAAGAAAGCTTCCCTGTGAAGCAGAGAAGGCTTGTATTAAATGAAATCACGGATGCCGAGGAAAAAAGGCTGTTTCAATTTCCTCTTGAGAAAAGTTTCAGGGAAGATGCACATGATGAAGCTGTAAGCTTTGAGGTGCAGATTGATCTCAAAAAGCTTTACGAAGAAAACATCATGCCGGCGATGTTCCAATTTCATATCGAATTTTGCGGCGAGGACCCTGAAACAGGCGAAGAAGTCGTCAAGCGCAGCAAGGCGTTAATGCTAAAAAATAAAGCAAATCCGAAAACAAACCAGTTTACGGTTCTTGAAACAGAAAAAGGCCCTGCGCGTTTTCATGTCTATCCGCAAAAGAAAAAAAGAAACATGCGTTTAAGAATGAATGATTATACATTTAAAACAAGAGCTGTTTATTTTGTCGTTGGCAAAAAAAACCGGGCCGTTTCCTTTTTCCGCAGGAGAAAAAATAAACTGAAGAAAAAGATAGACAGAGGTGTGAAAAAAGCATATTATTTCACCTTTGGACTTGCCGCAAAGCTGCCCGTCAAAAAGAAGACCGTCATTTTTGAAAGCTTTGCCGGAAAGCAGTACAGCTGTAATCCGCGGGCGATTTATGAATATATGAAAGAGAACAATCCGGAGTACAGCCTGTACTGGAGCGTAAATCCGGAATATACGGATATCTTTGAGGAAAAAGGCATTCCTTATATTAAAAGGTTTACCCTGAAGTGGCTGTTCGCCATGGCAAGAGCCGAATATTGGGTGGTAAACAGCCGAATGCCGTTATGGATTCCAAAGCCGGAGCACACCACATATCTTCAGACATGGCACGGAACGCCGTTAAAAAGGCTTGCCGTCGATATGGATGAAGTGCACATGCCCGGCACCAACACGGAAAAATACAAAAAGAATTTCACAATGGAAGCATCAAAATGGGATTATCTGATCTCCCCGAACGCATACTCAACCGAGATCTTTGCCCGTGCATTCCAATTTAATAAAACGATGATCGAATCCGGCTATCCGAGAAATGATTTTCTTCATACGGACAACAATCCCGAAACGGTTCGCGCATTAAAAGAAAAAATGCAGCTCCCGGCCGGCAAAAAAGTGATCATTTATGCGCCGACATGGCGGGATGATCAATTCTATAAAAAGGGGAAATACAAATTTGACCTTGATTTGGATTTGGCAAAGATGAGAGAGGAAATCGGCGACGAATACGTGATCATCTTACGAATGCACTATTTGGTGGCGGAAAACTTTGATCTTGGGCCATACCAAGGATTTGCATACGATTTCTCTTCATATGAAGATATCCGCGAGCTGTATATGGTGTCCGACTTGCTGATCACGGACTACTCTTCCGTCTTCTTTGACTTTGCGAATTTGAAACGTCCGATGATTTTCTTTGTTCCCGACATCGAAACGTACCGCGACAAGCTGCGCGGCTTCTACTTTGACTTTGAAAAAGAAGCGCCCGGCCCGCTCGTCAAAACGACCGATGCCGTCATCGGAAAAATCAGGGAAACGGAAGCGCCGGACTACCGCCTGCCGGATATATTCGAGCCATTCTATGAGAAGTTCTGTTATCTGGAGACGGGACATTCGTCTGAAAAAGTTGTGAAAACGGTATTTGAATAATAGTTGTAGCAAAAGCCATTGCATACCTTTGACTGGTTGCATTGGCTTTTGCTATATCGTATGAGAGTAATATAATTCAGCTCCAATATGTAAAAATCATACAGCGGTTTAAAAGTGAAAAAAATAGCGAAATCTGATACAATATAGTGCGGTGCTTTAAATAACGTTCTGAAAATAAAGACCTAAAAACTTTAACTCTAAGGAAGATTCGAATGAATGCTATGGTAAAAGTTCTGAAAGAAGTATTTTCTTCGCTTCCGCTGATTATGCGGCTTGCGGTTTATGAAACAAAGTCAAAGTATCAAATGAATTATTTGGGGATTGTTTGGCAGTTTCTAAACCCGCTCATCCAGATTTTGGCCTATTGGTTTGTGTTTGGAACCGGAATTAAAGGCGCCAAAGGAGATATAGACAACTACCCGTTTATTATTTGGATGCTTGCCGGGATCATCCCTTGGTTCTTTATTAGCCCGACGATTCTTGATGGATCAAATAGTGTGTTTAGAAGAATCAATTTAGTTTCAAAAATGAATTTTCCGGTCAGCTCGCTTCCAGCCGTCGTGATCGTTTCCAATTTATTCAGCTACTTTGTGATGACAATCATCTATGTTTTGGTACTTATGGGAAGCGGACATTTTCCGACGCTGCATTGGCTGCAATACTTTTATTATTTGTTCTGTATGCTTGCGTTCATGTTTTCATTCAGTTTGTTTAATTCGACGATCAGTGTGTTGGTAAGAGATTATCAATTTTTGCTTCAAGCGGGGACAAGGCTGCTGTTTTTCCTGTTGCCGATTTTTTGGAATGTGCATCACAGCCTCGCCAACAGACCGCATCTTTTGACTCTTATTAAACTAAATCCGCTGTTTTATATTATTGACGGCTTTCGGAACAGTTTTTTGAACGGAAATTGGTTTTTTGAAGATATAAAATACACCTTGTATTTCTGGACATTCACATTGCTGTTGTTAACGTTAGGGTCCATCCTGCATATGAAATTCAGGGACAAGTTTGTTGACTTTCTTTAATAAAGTAAGGAGATTATACGATGAAACTAAAAGTTTCGTTTCGAAATGTTTCAAAACAGTATCATCTGTATGAGAAACAGTCTGAAAAGATAAAAGCGCTGTTCTTACCGAACAAAAATGATAAAGGCTTTTTTGCCGTACGCGATGTCTCCTTTGATGTATACGAAGGAGAGACGATCGGGTTTGTCGGAATCAACGGCTCCGGAAAATCGACGATGTCGAATCTGCTGGCAAAGGTCATTCCTCCGACAACCGGTGAAATCGAGATGAATGGACAGCCTTCCCTGATCGCGATTTCGGCCGGGTTGAACAACCAGTTGAGCGGGAAAGACAATATCCGGCTCAAATGCTTGATGATGGGGCTGACCAATAATGAGATTGATGAGCTTTATGATAAGATCGTTGAGTTTGCCGATATAGGAGATTTCATCAATCAGCCTGTCAAAAGCTATTCAAGCGGGATGAAATCCCGTCTTGGCTTCGCCATATCCGCCCACATTGATCCGGATATTTTAATTATTGATGAAGCTTTATCTGTCGGGGATCAAACGTTCTACAAAAAATGTATTGACCGGATTACTGAATTTAAAAAAAGCGGGAAAACCATTTTCTTTGTCAGCCATTCCATCGGTCAAATTGAAAAGCTATGTGACCGCGTTGCCTGGATGCATTATGGCGAAATGCGCATGTTTGACGAAACCCCAAAGGTTGTAAAGGAATATAAAGAGTTTGTTGACTGGTTCAATAAGCTCTCCAAAAAAGAAAAGAAAAAGTATCAACAGGAACACATCGAACAGCGTAAAAAAGAAAAAGAAGATGAACGGACAAGACGTTATTTGAAAAAAAGTAACAAATCACAAACAATTGCTAATGCCGTTCAAATTGCTTTTCTTTCAATGCTGCTAATTGCATTTGCAGCAACTATGTTTATCAGCACTCCTCTGCGGACAATCGCATCCTTTGGAGCAATACCTGGAAATGACAAAAAAGCAGAGGAACGCCATATTGAATCAAAATCCGAAGTCTTGAAAAAGGTGAACCAGCCGGCATATATAAAAGCAAATCGGCTTTCAACTTACAGTGATAAAGAATTAAAACAAAAAATGTCCGTTTCTTTGACTTTTGGAACTGAAGTTACGCTTGTATCCCAAAATTCTAAAGTTGCAAAGATTAAATTTAACGGTAAAAGTTATTTCGTGAAAAAAGGCAGTGTTTCACCGGCTGAAGACCAGGCAAGTGTTTCATTGGCTGCAAATGCCTTTTCGCCTTACTTTTCAGAAAAGGCAAAGACATCTTATCAATACTTCCTTTCATTTTTGGGAGAGGACGAGCAGAATGTACAGCAAAGCCTGCGAGGAACTAAAGAAGTAAAATACGATGACGGAAGATCCGGTATTCACCTCGATTATGAAAAAGTCGATTATGTGATAGAAAACCAAAAAACTTCAGCAATCGTATTTCATGACATTCAAGTTGTTGAACCGGCTTCCATATCTCTATCTGATGATAAAGTCACTTTTGACAAAAGCCGTAAACGATTCTTTTTCAAAACAGATAAACAGCTTTTTGTAGTCGATAATGAAGAACATTCGTTAATGATAAAAGATAAAAAATGACCATGTGAGCCATTGTGATGATAGCAGAATCAATCACAATGGCTTTTACATATACAAAAAAGATCAGACACACATTTTTCTGTGTCTGATCTTTTTGGCTTATTTATATTTAGGAATGTCATAATACAACGTATAATCATCCAGCAGAGTGTACAGGCTGTACATCCGGTTCACTTGTTTATAAGCCCAGCCGATATCTGTTGCATATTGGTGGCTGGCCGTTGGAGCCCATCTCATTTTAAAGAGTGTATCCTGCTGAAAACCGCTTCTGTGGATATAGTTTTTGCCGATCAATTCGGCTCCCCCGATGATCGCCTTTTCAGGAGTATCCCACCCCTGCTCATAGGCTGTTTTCGAGCCGCATTCCAACGGACAAGAATCATATGCACCATATCCGTACATATTGTAAACCGTTTTTCCGTTATATTTGACGCCTTTAGCTAATTGGGAAGTTCCATTTCCGGTTTCCAAAAGGGCATGAGAGATCAAATACAATTCATTAATGCTGTATGTTTTGGATGCCTCAACAAATGCTGCTCCTTTTCCTTCAAGAATTCCCTTGCCTTTTAAAATCTTGCTGTTGATTTCACTGGCTGATAGACCTGCATATTGCGACAGTTTCAAAAACTGGAAGTAATATTTGCTGTCCATTGAAAAGTTGTTCGGATTAATATAATATGCGGTCTCATCTTCACTTGCATTTCTCCAGCCGAGGTTGATTTTTGCCCAATTTCCTTCTGTGCCGAGCACACTGACTTTATCGCCTTTTTCAAGAACCCCTACAATGTTGTTTGCCGACACTTCTGGAGAAGATCGCACATTTAGAAAGTCTGCCGTCACAGTACTGTTTGCAGTATTGATATAAGTAAGTGATACATAACCCGGAGAGTCTGTCTGCGGGTTGACGCTCATTTGCTTTTTCAGCATTTCATTGAGCGTGAGACCGTAATCCGTATACATGATTTGAGGACCTTCTTTTGTTTTGACGATGCTCGCAGACCATCCAAAATCTTTTTTGATTTTATCGGCTGTTGCAGAAGCATTGTTGTACCCCTGGATATCATCAACCACGATTTTATAAAGGTGCTGGCGCTCGCTCGTATAGCTGCTCCACCAGCCTTTTTCCTTAAAGAAAGCCTGAGCTTTAAGCAGGTCGTCATACAGCAAAGTCATTCCGGTTTCAATTCTATAGCTTGAATATCCTGTTTTCCCGGTGTTAACGATTTTAGCCCACCAATCGTTTTTCTGGAAGAATTCCAGACCTTTTTGAGCTTGAGTTTTTCCTAATACCTGATGAGATACTACCCGATATGAAGAATATCCGGTTTCACCGGTTTTTTGATAACTTACATACCAAGAATTCTTTTTGAAGTACTCCAGCCCTTTATTGACTTGATCCATGCCTAGAACCGGATTGGAATAGATTTTAAAGCGGGTGTAGCCTTCTTTTCCTGTATCTTGATAGCCCACATACCAATTATGTGATTTAAAAAATGCTAAACCTTTATCAAGCAGTGCTTTTCCAAGAATCGGATCAGAGTATATTTTAAATTTTTGATATGCCTCTTCTCCATTTTCTTTATATGACACATACCAGGAGTTCTTCTTAAAGAATTCCAGCCCTTTGTTGACGGCATCCATTCCCAGTACTGGCTCGGAAATAATTTTGTAGCGCTCGTATGTCTGTTTATCGCTTTTTTGCGTTGAGAACCACCAGTTTCTTTTTGTCAAATACTGCTCAGCCTTTTCCGCATCTGTAGATTTAAGGTCATTAAATACAATTCTATAGGATGTTGAATTCGGCACTTGTTCGTATTTCGCAGTTAGATTGGTAGCGTCCTTGATTTCTTGAATATATTTTTTCACGACAGACTCGCTGCCAAACCCGCCGGTTCTGATATTGAAGTATTCGACAGGATCGCCGACAGGCTGCACGTTTCCTTTTATACCCGTCTCACTCTCGAATTTTTCAAGATTGGCTTTTGCGGCAGACTCGCTGTTGAAGCCACCGCTTGTCAAAATATAATACTTTTCAGGATCGCCGACAGGCTTATATGTTCCCGCGATTCCAGTTTCTTTTTGGAAATCGCTTAAAATGTTCTTCACTTTTGATTCGCCGTTGAACGCGCCGCTTGTCAAAGTGTAATACTTCTCGGGATCTCCTGTCGGTTTATATGTTCCCGCGATTCCAGTTTCTTTTTGGAAATCACTTAAGATAGACTTTACCTTTGACTTGCCGGCGAATCCGCCGCTGATCAATTGATAATAGTAGTCCTTGGTCGTGTCTACCGGTTCAACCGATGCAGAAATGCCGGTCTCCTTTGTAAAAGACTGAGCGACTGATTCCGTTTTGGATTTGCTTGAAAAACCGCCGCTTGATACGTAGTAATAATAATCTTTCGTTCCGATTGGAACGTAGTCGGCATTTAAGCCTGTTCCCTTTTCAAACTCAGCCAGGCTGTCCTTAACTCGGGATTCAGTCGGAAATCCGCCGGAAAACAAGTTATAAACATTTTTATAATCACTGGTTTTTTGATATGTTGCATCCCAACCGGTATTTGTTTTAAGCTTTTGCAGATTTTTTTGTGCATCTTCCAGTCCAAGAAACGCAGCCGTCGTTTCTACTTTATATGTAGAAGTATCTGTATACCCTGAAGACTTGTTGACAAAAATCGTACTGATCATCCCAATAAAAAGTATAACAACAGCAAATTTCAAAGATACTTTTCTCACTTAACTCCCCCCCCTTTCTTCTTTGATTATTCTAATCTCTCACTTTCTTTTATCGGCAA
Source organism: Bacillus sp. KICET-3 (assembly GCF_033261025.1). Classification (NCBI taxonomy): domain Bacteria; kingdom Bacillati; phylum Bacillota; class Bacilli; order Caryophanales; family Bacillaceae; genus Bacillus; species Bacillus sp. KICET-3. Next base: position 4,044,054 of record NZ_CP137345.1, read on the forward strand.
CAAAAAAGTATTTATTTAACCGACATTTACGAGTATATCAAAATTTTAATCACAGACTATTATTTTTTTGAAAAATTAAAAAAACAGGAAGAAAGCCATGACAATCGCCCCAGAAATAAGCATTCTAATGTTCAAAAAAACGATCTTGACAAATATTAAAGAATACGGATATCTTTAATTAAAAGCAATGACAAGGGGACTTTATGAACATAAAAAAGACATTCACTTCATTAGAAAGTTTATCAAAGGAATGTTTTACCTTCAATGAAACATTCATATTAATCGTTGAACATAAACAAGTCAATTTTGAATTTTTTCTAAACCTGAAATCATCTTACAATGCATTGCTGATTCTCGGTTCCGGGGCAATAGATCCCCAAAAGCATTCCCTCCCTGTTTTTCAGCGGCATTCATGGGCAGATGAAATTGCGAGTTCAACTATATTTTATAATGACCCGACTCTTTATTTAGGAAATATCAATATCGGCTGGGGTCAGGGAAATGAGAATCATTTTTATCTGGAGTCGATTTCAGCAATTATTGAAAAAATGACTGAAATATTAAATATAAAACCGGAGAACATCACTTTTTATGGAAGCTCAGCCGGCGGATTCTCCTCTTTGTTCCTCAGCGGACTTATAAAAGGATCTACTGCTTTGGTCAATAATCCGCAAACGGTAGTTTTCAACTACTATCAGACCCATGTTCAGAAAATGCTCGAAGTATCTTATAAAAAAAAGGGAATGGAAGAGTTTCCTCAGCATCTTATGTACAGATTGAGCATTCCAGATTTTTATAAAAAAATAAATTACATTCCCAATATCATTTACTATCAAAATTTAGCCTGTGAGCACGATTATGAGCGGCATTTTCATCCTTTTATCAATGAGTTATTTGAGCTGACCAAACAAGAACCTTTCATAAAAAAAATTGAATGTCACTTTTATTATGACAAGGTACAAGGACATAATCCTCTTGGCAAAGAAGAAACCTTGGCTATTTTAAACGGAAGAATGCACTAGAGCATTTTTTCAAATGAAGGGTAAGGGGGAAATCCCCCTTATCTTAAGCTTCTGACTTCAGAAAATTTAAAATCTCTTCATCTTTCCAATTCATGCCCTCATATAGCTTCAGTATTTGAAGCAAAAGATCTCTTGCTTCGTCTTTTTCCTCTTCACTTACCAGAGATAATTTAGCCATATACCAATTTTTAACGTAGTTTTCCAATCTGATGTCCTGGTAGTCTTCCAATAGACCTTGTTCCTTCAGCCAAGCGATCCGTCCTTTTTCAAGGAGAATATACCGTTCAAAAAATCTCTTATTGATATTGTTGACTGAAGAATTTTCTACCATTGCATAATAAATATGAATAGGCAGATCAATGACTTTAAACGCCTTTGAAGAAAGAACCATTTCATGGAAAACAAGTGTGTCCTCGCCGATTGCTCCTTCTACCATTTTAATTCCGGAGCCTTCCAGCCATTTTCTATTGGCTACAAGCGCCTGAATGCTCATCGCCTTAAAGTAGGTTTTCTTAAGAAAATCGTCATGGGGCGCTTTACGGGATGCCTTGCCATTATTAAAGCCCATCATCGTTTTATAGTAAGAGAACAGCTGCTCTTGATCTGACAACCGCATCATATCGCCGATGACCATGTCATAGGAAAATGTTTCAGCTTCCTTTAGAAGGGCGGCATATCCGTCATTTATGGCTTCATTATCAGGATCAAGATATGTTACCCATTCAGACGTTGACAGTTCGAGCCCTTTATTTCTCGGCCTTGAAGCACTTCCGCTGCCCCCCTGCGGATAAAGATACGTTTTGACATTAGGATATCTTTCTTCCAGCCGTTTTACGACATAAGGGGTATAGTCGTCTGTTGAACCGTCATCAACGATGATAATTTCCATATCCTCAAAAATGCTGCTTCTGGAAAGGCTCTGGAAACATTTATATCTTAGATGCTCACCATTATTATAAGTTGGAACAATAACAGAAAGCTGATATGACTTGCCGCTTTTCTTTTGTCCACGCTCCGGAGCAGTCAAAAGCTCTAAAGGATCGACGCTGTACCCGTTAGAAAGCTCGCCCGGCTGTATATTTTTTAAAACTTGCCAATCAAAAGAATCTCTCCAGAACAATGTGCGGTAACGGTCTTTCATTTCATTTACGTAGTGGTGTTCAACTCCAGATACATACTCCTCAGGAGAACAATAGTAAGCATCTTTTGTAATATAATCCGAAGCCGTGTATTTAAAACCGTTGACCATGTCTTCGAGATAATATTCCCCATAATTATAATCTTCGCTGAAAAATGCAACCATATCATGTTCTGCATAAATCTGTTCAGTCACATCTTTTTCCAATATAAATGTCTTGTATTTATAAGACTGGCGATTAAACTGCTCTCTCATTTCAGGTGTATCTTCTTTTGCTACGACCAGCACCTTTTTCGCGAAGTCATGTTTTTCAAGCCCTGCGATTTCCGCTATTTGATTTACTCTGTCAAATGCCGTTTCGCCATTCAATACCTTTCTGACGCCATGCATCTGCAGTTCATATACTTCCTTCGCAGATAATGAATTCAAGTAATCCGTCAATTCTTCTTTTGAAGGAGCAAGAAAAACGTTTGGATATTTACTGTTTATTCCGATGCTGTAGTTGGACAGCACAACCGTACCCATTGCCTGCAGTTCGTACACCCGGTTGGCAAACATTGTATTGCTGTCTTTTACAGAATTTAAATTTAATGTAAAGTCATACATTTTATGAATTTTTTGCAGTGTTTTATGGTCTGTTGACGGGACTACATAAGGAACATATTCCTTCGGATAAAAATGAGCCGGGAGCTGCAATGAAAAATTGCGGTCAATGATGGTTAATTCACGGCCCGCATTTAATACTCCGTCAAAAAGGATGCGGCTGTCATGCTGTCTGGTCGGATATTTATGGTACCACGACCCTGCAAATAATATATCCTGCCTTCTGAACATTCTTGTTCCGATCGGGTTATGGTAGATTGGATTAACGCCAAACTCCAGTACATCAAATGTTTTTGCAGAAGGACAATCCCTTCGATAATCATCAAGGACTTCTTGGCATGTCGTAAAAATATGATCCGCCTGCTGAGCCAGGTCTATATAAAATTCATAGTTAACAGGGTCTTCTTTTGAATAGAAGACGATAGGAATATGCTTGCTTCTATAAAATTCAATAATACTGCGAATTCGATCGCGTATTTTTTTTATTTTTGGATTCCCCAAACCCTTCCATGTTCCGTCCAGCCCTCTCCAGGCGGTGGCCAGAACAAAAACGTCAATTTTATCGCCGAAATTTTTGTAGTTTTCATAGGTAATATAATGAAAACCGGCAGCGTCTTCCAAGCTTTTAAACAAAAATTCGTCTGCAATAATACCGATTTGAAGATCGAGCTTTTTATAATACCTTGAACCATTGCTGTCAGGCAGCTGTTTGATTTGTTCCTGAATTTCATCATAATATCCTTTTTTATGATTTTTCTTCAAAAACTTCAAATAGGCTTCCTTTTCCGCCGGCGTCATTATGCTGTTTTGAGGAGAAGACGGCGCGCTTTTTGCCGCTTGACTGTTTCTTAAGCTTGATAGCTTATTTTTTCTCGCATTTAATACATCTAAGCTCTTTTTATTGTTAAACTCCTTTAGAGCAGCATTATCAACCGCAATTTCTTTTGTCAATCTATTTATTTTTTGTTTTATGGTCATAAGACGTTGGTCAATATTCGACATCAACGATTACCTCTTCTTTTTCTAAATTTCCAATAAAAAAGGGTTAAGCGTCCTAATTTTGAAGAAGAGAGTGCTTGATAGCGCTTCTCAAGATACTTTGTTTGCTTGTCCATCTTTTTTTGCTGCTGCAGCAATTTTTCTTCTTTTTTATATGAATCAACAAGCTCTTTCTTCAGAGCCATTACTTCGCTTAAAAGCGCAGATATTTGTTTTTCGTATGGCTGAATCTGTTTCTTGTCATGAAGATTAAGAGCATCGATTACATAGCGGATTGCCTCTGATATATCGTTAACGGCCGTATCTTTTGAATGCTCTAATTTCAATCCCAGCCATTTGTTCCCCCTGTGAACTTTAACGCGCAACCCGAGATGGTAGGATTTTATAACTAAGTTAAGGAGATGATCTAGATTTAGATCTTTTATAAAAGTCCATAGCACGAAGCTTCCGTTCGGTGATAAATATGGAGTAAGCCGTTCAATATATCTGTCTGAATCAAATACCATCTTTGGAAGATCTCCCAATAGAATGGTGTCGAATGTTTCAAGACCTGCTTCTTCCTCTTCTTCAAGGTCATTTCTTAAATACATCACTTTTTTTCCAATAGCGGACAAATATTCGTCGCCAAGATTACTTGACCTCACTGCAATTAAAACGCGGTCCCCCACAGCTGATGTATATTCCCATTTTATTGGATTGTTATCGTCCAATTGTAAAAACTCGATCGTTTTTTCGTCTTCTGTCGGAGCTGTTTCTGAGAAAACAGGTTTCAAAACATCTTCCTCCCTTTCTGCATAAGTGAGGGAATATAAAATAAATTCCACACAATTGATGATAGTCTGCCATCCGGCAGACTATCGATTATTTCATGAAAAATATTGGAGAAGAGCTTCGACAATGCGCTTGGATGCATGTCCATCTCCATAAGGATTAGAAGCCTTAGACATTTTTTTATATTCTTCCTCATCTGTTAATAGCTGTTTAGTCAACTTGTAAATGACTTCTTCTTCTATACCTGCAAGCTTTAATGTCCCTGCTTCGATTCCTTCAGGTCTTTCTGTCGTATCCCGCAAAACAAGCACGGGCTTTCCTAATGAAGGAGCTTCTTCCTGCACTCCTCCTGAATCGGTTAAAATCAAATATGATTTTGAAGCGAAGTTGTGGAAATCGATGACTTCCAAAGGTTCAATTAAATGAACGCGATCAAGGCTTCCCAAGATTTGCTCTGCTGTTTCCCTGACAACTGGATTTAAATGGACGGGGTACACAACTTGAACGTCATCATGCTCTTCAACAATTCTTTTGATAGCCCGAAACATATTTTCCATAGGTTTACCTATGTTTTCTCTTCGGTGAGCGGTCAAAAGGATCATCCGGTCATCACCTAGCTGATCAAGTACTTCATGATGATAATCATCCCGGACAGTCGTTTTTAAGGCATCTATCGCAGTGTTTCCCGTCACATAGATTTGTTCAGGATCTTTGTTTTCCTCTAAAAGGTTTTGTTTAGACTTTTCTGTAGGCGCAAAATGCAAATCTGCAATGACGCCCGTAATCTGACGGTTGATTTCTTCAGGAAAAGGAGAGTACTTATTTCTGGTTCTCAGTCCTGCCTCTACATGTCCTACAGAGATTTGATTATAAAACGCAGCAAGGCTGCCGACAAAAGTAGTTGTTGTATCTCCGTGTACAAGAACAATATCAGGTTTTTCCTCAATTAATAATTCATTTAATTTTGACAGTGCCCGCGTGGTGATATCTGCTAATGTCTGCCGGTCCTTCATAATATTCAGATCAAAGTCCGGCTGAATACCAAAAGCATTCAGAACCTGGTCAAGCATCTGCCTATGTTGTGCCGTAACGGTGACCAAAGATTCGATATGATCAGGATATTTTTTAAGTTCAAGGACAAGAGGAGCCATTTTAATCGCCTCCGGACGAGTCCCGAATATGGTCATAACTTTTATTTTTTTCAATGCTTTACCTCCGCTTGTCATTGTATCTTAAAGAGCTATTCAATCTCACAGCAGCTGGCTGAAAAATGAATTAGGAGCATTAACGATTAAGCCAAGACCGTTTCTTTTTGAACGGATTCATGCAGACTTCCAAAATTGATATATTTAAAATCGTTTGAACGGTTTTTCACGATGTTCTTTGTATCAAATATTTGCTTAGTCGACATGTTTGATAGCTGAGCCCAGTTTAATTCTTTAAATTCATTATGATCGGCTAAAATTAAAATTAAATCAGACTCTTCCACGGCTTCTTCAATATCGTTTATTACAAAGTCTTTTTTTACATGTGGATCATATGCCCTTACTTCATATCTTCCCTGTTCTTTTAATATTTCATAGATTTCCATCGCAGGGCTTTCTCTTATATCATCCACATTCCCTTTATATGTAAGGCCAAATACAGTGATCGTTTTTCCATTTGTTTTCTCTAATAACGCATTTACGTTGTCCGCCACATAATACGGCATTGATGTATTAATGGAACGGGAAAGGTCGATCAGCTTAGCAGTTTCAGGCGCTTTGGCCACGATAAAGTACGGATCGACTGCTAAACAATGTCCGCCTACACCCGGTCCAGGCTGATGTAAATTGACTCTGGGGTGTTTATTGGCCATTTCAATGACATCAAGGGCATCGATTTCAAGTTCATTGCACACTTTTGCAAGTTCATTTGCCAAAGCGATATTTACATCTCTAAACGTATTTTCCATCAACTTTGACATTTCCGCCGTTTTAGCATTTGTTTTAATCATTTCACCTTTGACAAATGCGCTGTAAACTCTTGCTCCCGCTTCCGTGCAGGCCGGAGTAATTCCACCCACAATACGATTATTATATACCAATTCGTGAAGAATCTGACCAGGAAGTACCCTTTCAGGACAGTGAACTAAGTACACATCTTCGCCGATGACGAAGCCTGCTTCCTCCACAAGAGGTTTTACATAGTCATCCATGCTTCTCGGTCCGATCGTTGATTCAACAATAATGACATTTCCTTTTTTAATAAAAGGAAGAATCGTCTTAACCGCGTCAAGCACATATGTTAAATCACAGGATTTATGTTCATCATTTCGATTGGGGGTCGGCACAGAGATAATAAACGCGTTGGCTTCTTCCGGCTCTAAAGAGGCCCTAAAATTGCCTGCTTGAACCACTTCATTCAAGGCTTCCTGAAGCCCCGGCTCTTCAATATGGATGATGCCAGCATTCAAAGAATCGATTACTTCCTGCTTCACATCAACACCTACGACTTCAACATTGTGCTTTGCGAACATAATAGATGTGGGCAGTCCGATATAACCAAGACCTATGGTGCAGATTTTCATATTTTATACGCTCCTTTTCGCAAATAATTCATTGGCTCTAGTGAATAATACCTATTCGCACATCAAATGATCCGTATTAAATTTACTATAAACTGTTAAAAAAGCGGTTTTCTCTTGCTCCCAGTTATATAAATCTCTTGCTCTTAGACTGTTTTTACTTAACTCTTCTCTTAAACCAGGGTCGCTCAACAGCTTGTTAACCCCTTCAGCAATAGAATCCGAGTCATGGGAATCTACTATTACACCGGTTCCCTCCCCCTCTACCACCCTCTTGATTTCAGGAAAGTTACAAGCGACAACCGGAACTCCGGCCATCATATACTCGAATAGCTTGTTAGAAGATGCAGAATAGTGATTAAAACAAACATTATTTAAAACTTGAAAGCCTAAATATGCATTTCGTGTATATTTAGGAAGGTCAGCCAATGGAACTTTGGGCAGAAATTTCACTCTGTCTCCGATACCCAATTCCCCAACCATTTTTTCTAAATCAGGCTTTATTCGGCCGTCTCCAATGAACACAAGGGTTCCTTCATTAAACTTCGGGGCCGCTTTAACAAGGTTTTCAAGCCCTCTCCCCGTTTGTATGCCTCCCTGATACAACAGTATTTTTTCATTTTCGGAGAGGTTCAATAATTTGCGGAGGTCCACTTTTTCAATAGACTCTGTTTGCTTAAATGGATAGTTATGAACGACATACGGATAAAAACCGTAAAGCTCCTCATTATACTTCGCTCTTGTATGGTTTTCGACAATCATGGCATCTATTTTTTTAATCAAAAAAGCTTCCATTTTTCCGTAAAAGCTGCTGTCATATCCTGTTCTGCTTGTCTGAACTTCATGAGAATCATAAATCAGCTTTTTTTTCTTTAGGCGGAACTTTGAACAAATGTAGCCTTGCGGAAGCGTATTTAAATCATTTGAATGATATATATCATATTTTTTATTTACACCTTTTAAAATCATTCTTAAGATGATACTTCCTCTAACAATAGCTGTGTTAAGTTTCGTTTTGAGAACAACAAAAGCAAAAAAAGTACAAAGGATGACAGGAATCGGCAGAAAATAAATCCCTAACAACCATAAAAGACAAGCCAAGAGCAGCAGAGGTTTGGATTGCCTTAAGCTTTTGTAGACTTTTTGTAGAAACATCATGCTATCAGGGTATCTTTTTACACGGTGAACCCGAAAATGTTGATTGTATTCTTCAAAGGTTTTAAGATCAGGGTTTTTCGGATCGTCTATACAAATCAAGTCTACATCGTAGATATCTTCAGACAAAGCCGTACATTCTCTCATCACCCTAGCGTCATTTGTGAAATGATTCCAGACAAACATACAAACTTTCGTTCTCATCATCATAATCAACCTTTGGCAAGTTTATCTATCAAATTTGTTAACTTGTTAATATTATTTTCCCACAAGAAATTTTTTTCGATAAATTTCCCGCAATTCGACTTCATCACCCGCAACAGTTCAGGGTTATGATGAAGCTTTAAAATATAATCTACCATTTCATCTACTGATTGACTGTTTGTTACAAAACCGATTTTTTCATTCTCAATCATGTTTTTAGGATAACCTGATAATGAAGCCACAACAGGAAGTCTGCATGTTAAATAGTCAATAATTTTTCCAGGCAAAACGGTTTCAAACACATTGGAATTATTTAATGTGGCTATTCCGACATCACAGAGAGCCATCCGATTTAAACAGTCTTGCCTCCCCATCGGTTTTAAAAGATTTACATTTTTAAGATCATGGCGATGAACAAAGTCCGCAAAGTTCTGCTTGTGAACCCCATAGCTGATAACGGTTAAAGAAATATTATGAAGATCAAGTTTTTCAGCAAGCTGCTTCAAGATTGTGACATCTTGAGCTAGACCGATATTGCCTGCATACACCACGTGAAATTTAAGAGTGTCTTGACGCCCCTCCCTTAACACCATCTCATTTTTTCTAGCCGCATTCGGAAGAAACATCAATTTTTTCATTAAATCCTCTGATTTTTTTTTAAAATGATTTCTAAATCCTTCACTGTTGATGATGATATGATCTGCCTTCCTATATAAAGCAGACTCCATTTTTTCAAAAAGCCAAATGACCCAAGAATGATGAAATACACCCACACCTTTTAAGGATTCTGGCCATAAATCCCTAATATCCAGCAGCAGTTTCGCCTTATAACGGTATTTCGCCACTAGTCCGACAAAAGCTACAAAAATAGGCGGAGAAGTAACAAACACAATGTCATATTTATTTTTATCCTTTGTGACATAAAAAAACATCTTCAACATAATCTCCAGATAATAGAAAAGACGGCTGAAAAGGCTGGAAGAATATCGTTTGTTTTGTACCGACAATCGAGTAATGTTTTGATCCGAATCGATCTCTTGTTCATTCCAAAAACAGTCTTGAGAATAAATTTCTCTGGAAGGATAGGTCGGCTCAGTAGTTAAAACTTCTACATGATATCCTTTTTGTTTAAGCATGAGGAACATGTTCTTCATACGGTTACCCGCACTGCCGATTTCAGGATAAAAATTCTGTGTAATCATTAAAATTTTAACTTTCAAATAAAACTCCCCGCACTTCCACAAAAAATTAAATATAAATTTTTATTTTTAAATCGATTATCAACCACCTAAAAAATAACAAATGTATGGTAGACATACCAAATGAAGCAGATTCATATAATTTTGTAAGTCTATCTAGATTATAATATTTACAAAACGACAATTGCAACGGGGTTTTACGAATTTCGACATAATTCTCATTTGCTTTTTTAGGAAAATGGATGTACAAAACCGAAAAATAAATAGGAAGCAAGTCCCTTCTTCCTATAGGTCACCGATACACCGGCACATCATAATACAGCGTATATTGATCAAGCAATGTATACAGACTGTACATTCTTCCGACTTGCTTGGCGGCCCAGCCGACATCAGTCGCATACTGATGGAGGGCGTTTGGCGACCATCTCATTTTATAGAGCGTGTCTTGGTTGTAGGTCTGGTTGTGAATGTATTTTTCGCCGATAAATTTGGCTCCGCCCACAATGGCGGCTTCTGGTGTGAACCAGCCTTGTTCATAGGCGTATTTTGCACCGTAGTAGAGCGGGTTGCTGTCATATGCTCCGACTCCGTACATATTGTAAACCGTTTTGCCGTTGAAGCTCGTTCCTCTTGCCAATGCCGAGGTGCCGTTCCCTGTTTCGAGAAGGGAGTGGGATATGAGATAGAGTTCGTTGATGCTGTATTTTCTCGCGGCATCTATAAATGCCTGGCCCTTTCCGGTCAAAATCCCTTTGTTATAAAGGATTTTCGCATTGACTTCCGCGGCATTCAAACCGGCCGTTTTTGATAGCTTTAAAAATTGAAAATATGATGAACTGTCTTGTGTGAACTTTTCAGGGTTGACATATTTCTCGACTTCTTCTCTGCTGGCATTTCTCCAGTTCATTCTGATCTTCGCCCAGCCCGACTCATGGGAGATGATGTTGACCTTATCGCCCTTTTTCAGCTGGCCGATGATATTTCCGCCCGCCGCACGGGGGCTTGATCTGACGTTCAGGACATCCGCTGTTACGGTTTGATTTGCCGTATTGATATAGGTTAAAGAAACATATGCCGCAGCATCGGTTTGCGGGCTGGCCTTCATCTGTTTGTCAATCATCTGGTTCAGCGTGATCCCGTAGTCGGTCGTCATGATTTGCGGGCCGTCTTTGATTTTCATGATATTGACCGGCCATCCGTAGTTCTTTTTGATCACATTGGCAGCCGCTTCGGCGCGGTCTTTTCCTGTGAATTGTTCGTTTATCACCACTGTGTACAGGCTGGTCGTTTTTGTGCGATAAGAAACACTGATATGGTGTTTCCCGAAAAACGCCACGCCCTTATCAAGACTTGATTTGCTTGAAACTGGGGCTGATGTGATCTTGTATTGCCTGTAGCCGTATTTCCCGGTCGGCTGAACTGTACCCGCGATCTTCTGTTTGCTGTAGAACTTGAGGGCTTTGGCCAGCTTTTCCTGGCCGATCACCGCTTCAGACGTCAGTTTGTATTGGCTGTGTAATTGTCCTGTTTTTTGTGCGGCCGCTTTGATGCCGTTTGTTTGGAAGAAGCGGAGCGCTTTTGTGATGTTTCCCTGGTTGAAAACAGCTTCAGATGCCAGTCTGTATTGGCTGTATATTTTCTTTCCCGTTTGGGCCGCTGTTCCCGGGGCCCCATTTTTGCTGTAGAACTGAAGCGCCTTTGTGATCTGGCTTTGCGCTGCTGTTTCAGCGGAGACAATCCGGTAGCGGCTGCTTGTTGTGCTTCCTTTCTTTTGCACAGACGACGCCTTCACCTTTTTGCTTTTAAAAAAATTGACTCCTACGGCCGCTTTATTTTGATTTGCAGTCTGGGAAGAGACAATCCGGAAGGCCGTTTGCTTTTTCCCCGCCTTTGAGGACGTATAGCGCCATGTTTTCTTTTTGAAAAAAGCGCTGACTTTGCTCAATTTTTGACTGTCAAGATTCTTCATGTTGACGACCCAGTACCGCGTTTTTTTCACTCTTTCAACGCTTGAGGAAACACCCGCAGCTTTTTTAATCTGAGCGGCGGCGTTTTGAGCGGTTTTTTCATCGCTGAAGTATCCTGATACTGCATTGTACAGCTGTTCAGGGCGACCTGCCGCTTCATAGGCGCCTTTGATCTTCACCTGATTTTCAAACTGTTTCAGCAGGTTTTTGGCGTTTGTCTCCCCCTGTATGGCGCCTGTTATGACTTGATATTGCGCTTCCTGTTTTTTGACAAGCTCAAGCGATCCTTTCAAACCGGTTTCTTTTTTGAATTGCGGGAGCAGGCGTTTCGCTTTGCTTTCTCCCTCTATTTCCCCGGAGATCAGCTTTACCGTGCCCTGTCCCGCTCCGTATGGGCCGTAGGTTCCTTGTAGGCCCGTCTCTTTTTCAAAGCGCGCCAGCAGGGCTTTTGCTTGTTGTTCTCCTTTTACTGGATCAGAGATGACCTTAACATAAGATTCCTGTTTCCCCGTTTTCACGTAGGACGCTTGCAAACCGGTTTCTTTTTTGAATTGGAGAGCGAGTTCTTTCGCTTTCGCTTCTCCCGGAAATTCTTTTGAGACGGCTTTTGCTAAAGGCTCCCGCTTGCCAATGGGGGCGTATGTTCCTTTCAGGCCGGTTTCTTTTCCGAATTGAAGAAGCAGGCTTTTGGTTTTGTTTTCCCCATCAATGCCGCCCGTTGCCAGTTCATATGTCGTGCCGTTTCTTCCCGATGTTTGAACATCAGCTTTCCACCCCGTATCTTTTTTTAGGCGTTCGGCTGCTTTTTCAGCTTCGGTTTGGCTGCTGAACTCTTTCGTCGTTTCAATCTTGTATACGGACGTATCCGTATATGCTGCAAATGCAGGGCTCGCTGTAAAAGCCGCCTGGATGAAAAGCAGGCCCGCAGCGAAAAAAGTGGCTTTCCTGATGTACTTGTTCACGTTTTTGTTTCCCCCCACCCGAGTCTCTTTTCTTATGAAACTCGCTTTCTCTTTTTATCGTCACCTTGCATATAATGTTTCATAATAAAAAAAGCCTAACGGCCCCTTTTTAGGTCGTCAGGCTTTTTTTATATATGTGAAACGATCAGCTCGCATGTCCCGTCAATGGTAAAATCGCCGGTTTCCGCCGGCAGGATCAAATTCGTCCCTGTTTGGATATGGTATACATCGCCTCCCTGCATCAGTTCCGCTTCACCTTTAATGACGCTGCAGAGCAGGAAAGGCTGGTCCTGGGTCATTTCGGCGCGGCCGTCGACATCCCACTTGTATACTGAAAAATACTCTGCTTCCACAAATGTTTTAATCGTGATCCCTTTATTCGTTTCCGTTGATTCATCAGTATATCCGTCAACATGCGGGACGGTGGTGACATGGATGGCCTGTTCGAGATGAAGCTCGCGCTTTTCGCCATTTTGATCTGTCCGGTCATAGTCATATACACGGTATGTCGTATCAGAGCTTTGTTGGGTTTCAAGCACAAGTGTGCCTTCGCAAAGAGCGTGGATTGTACCGCTTGGCACATAATAAAAGTCGCCCGGTTTGATCTTGATCCGCCTCAACAGGTTTTCCCAATCCCCGCTGTTGATCATCGTGACAAGCTCCGTCCGCGTCCTTGCCATGTGTCCGTATACAATTTCGGCATCCTCTTTGCAATCGATGATATACCAGCATTCCGTCTTGCCAAGTTCACCGTTTTCATGTTCACCGGCATAATAGTCGTCCGGATGAACCTGGACAGATAAATCTTTGTTGGCATCAAGAATTTTCGTCAGCAGCGGAAAACGGTCCCCTTCCGTCCCGCCGAACAGTTCGCGATGCTCGTCCCAAAGCTGGGCAAGCGTTTTTCCTCGATAAGGCCCTCCGGCCACTACATTCGGTCCGTTCGGGTGGGCGGATATGGCCCAGCACTCACCTGTCAGGTCAGAGGGGATATCATAGCCGAATCGATCTCTTAAAGCGGTCCCTCCCCATATTCTTTCTTTGAATTGAGGCTGTAGAAATATCGGTGATTGCGTCATGCAGCCATCTCCTCCCTTTGTCGTCTCTTATACAACCAGGCAAAACACAGAAATAAAACGCTTTCTTTTTCATTTTACTTCTATACCTTTTCATATTTATTATGACGCTATATGGCAGGAAGTCAATCCCGGGCGCCCTATGTGTTTACCAAAAACAAGAAGAAGCCCGCGGGCTTCTTCTTCATGTCAGTTTGATGATTCTTTGATTTGAGCTTCCCCTGTAGAGCAATGTCAGATCCCTTTTATTGAGTTCAAACGGACCGTCCACCAATACATCGCAATATTCCAGCAGGGCGCTGTGTTTGTCATTGTTTAAAATCTGTTCATACGTATATCCGCTGTACAGCCATATATCCTTTTCAGAATCCTGCTTAATCCTCTTGGAGAGTTCAATCAGTTCACCGGTATGCAGGAGCGGCTCTCCTCCGGAATAGGTTACATTTGTCAGGGGATTCTTCATGATTTCCTCATAGACTTCATCAATGCTCATGTCAAAGCCGTTATTGATGTTCCAGCTCTGTTTGTTGTGGCAGCCTTCGCACATATGCGGGCAGCCCGCCAAAAAAACAACGGTTCTCAAACCTTCTCCGTCTACTATGCTGTCATGGATTATATTCATCACTTTCATTGGTGCTTCACTCTGTCCTTTTCTTCTTGTCTTTTAGCGGAATTCCATTTCGACATGTCACCGACCAAATATCCGGTAATCCGTCTGATTCGTTCAATTAAAGCTTCATCGCTGTTTTTGCATTGCGGGCATTCGTTATCAATAATGCCGGTGAATCCGCACGCTTTGCAATGATCGACCGGATGATTGATAGAGGCGTAGCCCATGCCTTCCCTGCGCATGGCATTAACGATTGTATCCATCGCTTGTATGTTTTTCTTCGGATCCCCGTCAAGCTCGATATAGCTGATGTGTCCGCCGTTGCACATCATGTGGAAGGGCGCTTCTTTTCTGATCTTTTCTATCGCCGTCAGCTTATAATGGACGGGAATATGAAACGAGTTCGTATAATAAATCCGATCCGTGACATTTTTGATAGCGCCGAATTGGATTCTGTCTTTTTTGACGAACTTTCCTGACAACCCTTCGGCAGGGGTGGCGATCAATGAAAAATTGAGCTTGTGTTTTTCCGTAGCTTCATCTGCCTTGTCCCGCATAAATTGGACGATTCGTTTACCCAATTCAAAGGCCTCATCGCTTTCTCCGTGATGTTTTCCCGTCAAAGCGGTCAAGGCTTCAGCCAATCCGATAAAGCCGATGCTCAAGGTGCCGTGCTTGAGCACGTCTTCAAGCGTGTCATCAGGACCCAATTGCTCGCTTCCGTGCCAGATTCCTTGGGAATATAAAAATTTAAAGTCTTTCGCTCTTTTTTTGCATTGAAAAGCGTACCTTTCCAACAGCTGCTGAATGGTTAAATCAATATAATGGCTTAACGATGTGAAAAACTGTTCAGTGTTTTCGCTCAGCAGGGCGATTTTCACAATGTTGATTGAGGTAAAAGATAAATTTCCCCTGCCGATGCTGTTTTCTTTCCCATTTATGTTGGACATCACGCGGGTTCTGCATCCCATATAGGCAATTTCGCTTTCAGGCGTTCCATCATAAAATGGCTTGTTCACGGGTGAATCGATAAAGCTAAAGTTGGGAAACAGCCTTTCGGCGCTTGTTTCTAATGCCAGCTGATATAAGTCGTAGTTTTGATCCGTCTTGTGGACATTGACCCCTTCTTTCATCTTAAAAATTTGAATCGGAAAGATGGGTGTTTCTCCCTTGCCTAAACCGGCTTTTGTCGCCTTGAGAATGTTTTTGATCAGCATCCGGCCTTCCCTTGATGTGTCAGTTCCGTAATTAATGGAGACGAAGGGAACTTGTCCGCCTCCTCTGGAATGCATGCTGTTGGCATTATGTATGAATGCTTCACAGGCTTGATAAGTGGTATTGTCGGTCTCTTGCCAAGCTTTTTCAGCTATTTCTTCTTCAGTTAATGTTGTCGGATATTCTTTGATCCTCTTCACGTGTTTTTCAAATGTTTTGCGGACGTAAGGGGCAAGGTCGTAGTCAAACATCGGAAATGACTGGCCCCCGTGCTGCATGTTTTGATTGGACTGGAAAATAATCGACGCTAAAGACAGCGCGCTCATGATGTCTTTCGGTTCTCTGAGGGACCCGTGTCCTGTGTGAAATCCATCCTGCAGCAGCTGCCCCAAAGGAATCTGACAGCAGGTTGTTGTACCGCTGGCCATAAAATCCAGATCGTGCGGGTATAGAAAATTGTCATCGACCGCTTTTTTAATTTCCGGCGACATTAAATAATGAAGCGCATAATGTCTCGCGCTCTCAGATGCAAACCGGCTCATTTGCCCCATCGGCGAACGTCCGTCTACATTTGCGTTTTCCTGCATTATATCGTGGTTTCCATATCCTACAATGTCGTGAAATGTCTCTGTTAATTGCAGTAATCCCTGCTCTTTAACGCCAGGTTTCATCCTTAACTCTCCTATCAATGGCATATATTGTGTTTTCATTTTTTAAAAAACACTACATATTGATATTAGCACAGTTTTTATTCTATAATTTTAGCAATTTCGTGACTTTCTCGGAAAAGGCATCATAAAAAGCGCCGCAGAATGGAATATTCCGCGGCGCCTATAGCCTTCATTTATTTATAGTCTATGGTGATCTGTTTTGGAGGTTTCCTATGTTTGACCCGTTTTTCTATCCAAATGGTTGCAAGCGGCGTCAGAAGCGAGGTGACGATGACGCTAGTTGCGATGATGGCCGTAGCCGACTCAGCCACCGGGGCAAACACCGGGTTTGCATCCGCCAGTGCATATGGAACGGCTACCGCCGCGCCGGCCGTAGATGATGCCGCCACTCCGGCCACACCGTCCCCCCTCGCAATCAGACGATCGAGCAAGTATAAAGAGGCTCCCGACAGAATGACGACCGACACACCGACAAAAATCCCTAAAAGGCCGGATTTGACGAGCATTCTAAAATCGAGCGTATTCCCTAATGAAAATGCGAAAAACGGAATGATCGCCGGGACGACTTTACTGAATAAGTCACGCAGTTCATGGTCAAGATTTCCGAGTATGCAGCCGAGCAAAAACGGAATGACGGTTGCAGCGAGCGTCTCCCACGGAAATGCCGCCAATCCTGTCACACCAAACGTCACCATAGTCATAAACGGCCCGGACTCCGTACTGATAAAAGCGAAAGCCCCTGCGTCTTCCTTCCGTCCCATATGGTTCATCAATGCCAAATAGAGTCCGCCGTTCGTTTCATTCAAGACCGCTACAATGGCAAGAACGGACAAGCCCGCAAAAAATCCCGATTGAATTCCTTCGTCAGGAATAAACTGTGAAGCGATCAAGCCCAATAAAGCAGCAAAGCCTACTTTTCCAATCAGCAGTGTCAAGCCTTTTCTGGCGATATAGCCTGAAGAGCGAAAATCGATGGTGGCCCCAACACAAAAGATAAATACCCCTAAAATCGGCAGCGTTCCTGTAATCAAGGCTCCTGTAAATCCACCAAAAAAGTCGGCCGTTCCGGGAGCAAACGTATTCAGCGCCGCTCCCAAAAACAGCGGAATAATCATCATGCCCCCAGGCACACGTTCAATCGTTGCTTTAATTTTCATCATTTTTTCTCCCATCTCAGTTAATGACAAAACAAAGCTATTGATCTGAAAAGCCTAAAATCGTGACGATGCTGCGGCATGCTTTATTTTTGTTTATATCCGTCTTTGGAAAATCCGCTGAAGGTCTTCTGCCGACACTTTATCAAGCTGGCTTCCCACTCCTACGGCCAGCGCTCCGGCGTCAAGCCATTTTTCCACATCGCCGGGATGAATTCCCCCGGTCGGAATAAAGCGGATGTCCGGGAATGGACCCGCCAAATTTTTCATATAGGAAATGCCTGATGTTCCGCCTGGAAATAATTTAAGAATGCGAAACCCCTTTGACACCGCTTCCATAATTTCGCTCGGCGTTATGACACCCGGAATAAAAAATGCATCCAATGATGCGGCTTCATCAGCCAGCTCCCCTGAAAACCCGGGGCTGACGATAAATTTCGCCCCCGCATCGGCGGCTTCCCGCGCCTGCAGACCCTCGGTGACCGTACCCGCGCCGACAAGAAGACCGTCCATCTTCGCGAATTTTGCAATCAACTCAGACGCTCCAGGAGTGGTGTAAGTGATTTCAATCGCGGTGATTCCTTTATCGATGAGACGATGAATGGCATCATCCGCCGCCTCCATGCCTTTGGCGCGGACGACTGCGATCAGGCCGGCGTTTGCAAGCTGTTCCTGTGTTTTTTCGATCATGGACATTTCCATCATAGTGAACCTCCTATTTTTTGATTTTCCATCACTCTTAAAAACTCTGTTAATTTTTCTCTTGACGGAAGGCCGTCCATATCCCCCGGAGCCATGACCGCCAGTGCTCCGATGGCATTCGCTCTCTGCACCGCTTCCTCCAGCGGCAGCCGGTCCAAAAGCCCGCTGATGATGCCGACAGCAAAGCCATCACCCGCTCCAACGGTGTCGACCACTCTATCAACCGCATATCCCGGTATATAGCCGGTTTTTTCCGCCGTCCGGAAGTAGGCTCCTTCTTTTCCCAGTTTGACGACGATTAGCCCGACTCCCCTGTTTAAATAAAATTCCGCAATGTCTTCAGGTGCGTCCAGGCCGGTCAAGAGCTTCCCCTCGTTGATTCCCGGAAGAAACCAATCAGCCCGGGCTGCGATCTCGTTGATCGTGTGTATCATTGTCTGCTCGTCAGGCCAAAGCTGGAAACGTAGATTCGGATCAAACGAAATGGTTTTCCCCTGTTTTTTCATGTGGTCGACGGCATGATGCACAAATTCTTTCATGTTTTTTGATAATGCGGGCGGTATGCCTGTCATGTGCATATGCTTCGCCTGCTTGAAATAATCCCCCGGGTAGTCGTGTACGCCCATTGTGCTGGCGGCGGATCCTTTTCGATAATATGTTACATCAGGATCTCCGCTTTCCACCTTTGATTTGAGCAATATTCCCGTTTGTCTTCCTGCCGTGCGTTTGACTTCAGAAATATCCACCCGTTCTTTTTTCAGTTCATTTAAGATAAAGGTTCCGAGCGAATCATCGCCGACCTTGCTCATCCAGCCCACCCGAAAACCTAAACGGGCCAGCCCGACGGCGACATTTGTCTCGGCTCCGGCAAGCGCCTTGGAAAACGAAGAAGCTTCATGAAGCTCCCCCGCTTCGTTTGCATAGAACATCGTCATGGATTCACCGAACGTGATGATGTCGAGTGTCATTCTTCCACTCCTCCTTCGAAAAATGGTACCGGTTTCAAAAATATTGCCAGAAAAACACTCTCCCCCAGATTACGGGCGGCATGAGTGCTCTTTTTGATGATGAGATTCAGCTATAGTGAAGACCTAAGGATCAATTCCGCCTCAAGCTGGATAGTTTGCGGAGCGCTGTCATCTCCTTCAAGGCGTTTGATAATCCTTTCCATTGCAACTCTGCCCATTTCGTGCGACGGCTGGGCAATGGTTGTAATCCCCGGACCGATTAATTTATACCATTCGGTGTCGTCAAATCCCGCAATTCCGACATCCTCCGGAATCGCTGCGCCCATCTCATAAAGGCAGCTGATGATTTTCAGCATCAGGAGCCCGTTGTTCCCAAGTATGGCTTTTTTGCCTTGATCATCACCGGATGCCAAAAAGCTTTTGACAGCCTGCATGAGAGCCGCTTTATCTTTCACATCGACTTCATATATCTGGGGAATGCGGCCCGCATTGCGTTCAAGAGCGATTTCGGTGTAAGCCGAAGCCCTTTCTTCCCTCGGGCTGATCCCAGCCATCGGCTCTGTGAACAGACCGACATGGCGGTAGCCTTTGTCATACATGTAATGGACGATTTGGCTTGTGACTTCGCGGTTATTTGTCGTGACCGCATCAAGCTTCAATCCGGGCACTTTCCGGTCGACGAGCACAATGGAGACGTCCTGGCTGATCAGATCCATCAGCACATCGTTGTTTTGTCCGGTTGTATTGATAATCAGCCCCTCAATGTAATGGGCGTTCAGCTTGTGCAGCATTTCCCTTTCCTTCTCAGGGCTGTTATCCGTGTTGCAGACCATGATGCTGTACCCGTACTGATCACAAACCTCTTCGACTCCCCTCAAGGTTGCTACAGAAAACGGGTTTGTAATATCGGCTACTAAAAAACCGATGAGTTTGCTCTTTTTCACTTTCAGTCCCTGCGCCATCTGGCTGGGCCGATAATTTAGCGCCTCGATCGCTTTTTTGATGCTTTTGACTTTTTTGGGCGATATGGCATCGATTTTCCCGTTGATATACCGGGAAACCGTTGATTTTGATACGCCCGCATGTGCTGCTACTTCGTTGATGGTTACTTTTTTATCCTTCATTCAAGTACTCCTATACGCCTTAAATTTGAAACCGATCTCAAAAACTTTATACATTCAGCATACCACATCCGCAAAAGTTTGGAATGGTTTTTTTAAATTTGAAGATTTACATTGACAATCTTCAGAAAAAATCGAAAAGGCTGTTGACGATTTCCATTATCTGCTTTACAATTCATGTTTGAAACCGTTACCAAAAACTTTGCATTTTCATGCTTCATTCAAGTCAAAGCGAAAACGTCCAATCCAAGGAGGAGAAAGTATGGAAAATCGCTATTCCGTTCATCCTGAACAAGCGAAACGATTCACGACCGCAGAGCTTCGCGAACATTTTTTAATAGACTCATTGTTTGTTGAAAATCAGCTGAACATGTTTTATTCACATGAGGACAGGGTGGTAATCGGCGGAGCCGTGCCGGTGAAAGAGCCGATTAAGCTTGATGCGGGCGACTTTTTAAAAACCGATTATTTCCTTGAACGGCGCGAGGTCGGGATCGTGAATGTCGGACAGGCGGGAACCGTAAAGGTTGACGGTGAAGAGCACGTTTTAGGGCATAAGGATTTTCTGTATATCGGTCTGGGGAGCAAAGACGTTTATTTTTCAAGCTTGAATGAAGGCGCTGCCAAGTTTTATTTTATTTCCGCGACAGCCCATAAACATTATCCTGTGCAAAAAGCCGCGCTTTCCGAGCTTCCATACGACCACTTGGGGGATGAAGCGTCTTCTAATGTCCGCAACCTTTATAAAGTGATCCATGAAGACGGCATTAAAAGCTGCCAGCTCATGATGGGAATTACTTTCCTTGAGTCCAACAACACGTGGAATACAATGCCGGCCCATGTGCATGACCGCCGGATGGAGGTCTATCTCTATCTTGACCTTCACGAGGAAGAGAAAGTGTTCCATTTCATGGGTGAACCGACTGAAACGCGCCATCTCGTTGTCGGGAATGAACAGGCTGTGATTTCGCCTGCCTGGTCGATTCATTCAGGTTCCGGGACATCCAATTACTGTTTTATATGGGCGATGGCCGGCGAAAATTATACATTCAAAGACATGGATGCCGTCCCGATGAATGTCATACGGTAAGGACGTGAATCAAATGGGATATCTGGAATCATATTTTTCTCTTGAAGGAAAAACCGCTCTTGTTACAGGCCCCGGCACAGGGATCGGCCAAGGTATCGCCGAAGCCCTCGCAAAAGCGGGCGCCGATATTGTCGGCACCGCCCACACGAGCGGGCTTGATGAAACAAAACGGCTGATTGAAGGAACAGGCAAAACGTTCACTTCCTATCAACTCGACATGGGAAATCCCGATGAAGTCGAGGCTTTCACAAAAGAAGTGCTTGACCGTCATCAAATCGATATTTTGGTAAACAACGCCGGTACGATCCGCAGAGAAAAAGCGGCCGAGTTTTCCCGCGAAAACTGGGAGACCGTCATGAATGTCAATTTGAACAGCCTCTTCATCCTGACACAGGCGGTCGGCAGACACATGATTGAGAGAAGGCATGGGAAAATTATCAATATCGCTTCCCTTCTGTCGTTTCAGGGCGGAATCCTCGTTCCAGCTTATACGGCGAGCAAGCATGCCGTGGCCGGATTGACCAAGTCATTTGCCAACGAATGGGCCGCATACAATGTCCAGGTGAATGCCATCGCACCGGGATACATTACGACAAACAACACAAAACAAATCCGCGAGGACAAGAACCGGAATACCGAGATTTTAAAACGGATTCCGGCGGAGCGCTGGGGAGAGCCCGCCGACATCGCCGGCGCGGCGGTATTCCTTTCATCTCCTGCTTCAGATTATGTGAACGGACATGTTTTGGCTGTCGACGGCGGATGGCTCGCGAGATAAAGAGAATATATGAAGGCTGCCGGAACTTTGGCAGCCTTCAGGCACGTCAGATCAAAACGATGGTTTTAAGATCACCTTGATGCAACCATCCTCATGATCGTTGAACAATTGATAGGCGCGGCCGGCTTCTTCAAGCGGAAGCCGGTGCGTAATGATTTCTTTCGGGTCAAACGCTCCCCGTTCGATTTTCCGAAAAATCTCCGGCATCAAATGGATGACGGGCGCCTGCCCCATTTTCAGCGTCACATTCCGGGCAAAAAAAGCTCCGAGCGGAAACATATTATAATTGCTTCCATAGACTCCGGTGATTTGGACAGTACCGCATTTTCTGACCGCCTTCGTTGAAATCTGAATCGGACCGAGCGTCCCGCCCTGAAGCTTTAATTTTTGCTCAAGAAACTCAAGCGGCGATTTCTTCCCATCCATTCCGACACAGTCGATGACGACATCTGCGCCGCCTTTCGTTATTTCCTTTAAGTGCTCTCCCATGTCGGGATATTCCGTAAAATCAAACACCTCCACTTTGTTCAGTGCTTTCGCTTGTTTTAAACGATAGTCCAAATAGTCAACAGCGATGACCCGTTTCGCCCCCTCCATCCAGGCGAATTTCTGCGCCATTAATCCGACCGGTCCGCAGCCGAGCACGATCACGGTATCCCCCTTTTTGACGCCCGCATGAAGCACGCTCCAATAAGCGGTGGGCAACACATCTGATAAAAATAAGAGAGATTCGTCTTCAAGCTCGCATGATTCCGGAATGACAAACGGCGTAAAGTTGCCAAACGGCACTTTCAAATATTCAGCTTGTCCGCCGGGATGGTTGCCGAACTTCTCCGAGTAGCCGAAATATCCGCCTGAATCATAATGCGGATTCGAATTGTCGCATTGGCTCTCCAGCTTGTTTTCGCAATAGTAGCAATGTCCGCAGGCGACAGTGAAGGGGATGACGACCCTGTCGCCTTTTTTCACCTTTGTCACGTCAGGACCGGTTTCTTCTACGATTCCCATCGGCTCATGGCCAAGCTGAAACCCTTTTGGAAGGGGGAAGTTCCCTTGATAAAGATGAAGATCAGAGCCGCAAATCGCCGTTGAGGTGATCCTGACGACAATATCGTCCTTTTTCTCGATCTTGGCGTCCTCCACTTGATTGACCTCAATATGCTGAGGCCCTTGAAACGTTACTGCTTTCACTTGTCCACACTCCCATTATTTTCATGTCATTTTAGTGTTGGATAAACCGGTGATCTTATTCAGATTTTAAACAAACGTTTGCTTATCGGCCCCTCCTTCAAAAAAGCTGAATCATCGAAAGGATTCGTTCATACATAAAATAAACGGATGTTCCTGCTGGGGGGTGTTGTAATGCTGCTGCAAATACTGGTCGGAGGGCTTTTTGTTTTCATTGTTTTCTTTCTGATTTTCCGCGGGATTAAATCAGGCCATTTGCCCCGCCATGACCAGGCAGGTGATGAAGATGCCGCTAAAGAGCATAAAGATGAACGATTATAAAGGAGAAATTTGTCCGGCAAAACAGAGGATAAGCTGACACCCATCCTCTGTTTTTTTCTACTGGTCAGCCGCCCGGCCGCCGGCTTTCCGTTCGCCGCCATTCTTTAACTCGTGTTCAATTTCTTCAAGGCTCTTTCCCTTGGTTTCCTTTACTTTGAAAAAGACAAACAGGAATGCAGCGATCCCGATGCCCGCATAGCAAAGGAACAAATAACTGATTCCCATCGCCTCAAGCAAAGCGGGAAAGGTGATTGTCACGATAAGATTTCCGGCGTGAAGCATTAATGTCGATACTCCTGTCCCAATCCCCCTGATGTGAAGCGGAAACAGCTCAGGAAGCATCACCCAGACGATCGGGCCCCAGCTGACCGCAAATACGACGATAAACACGCCTAAGCAAATAACCGTCGTCCATGCTGCACCAGCGGTATTGCCAAAAAAGAGATTGGTCAGGGCAAGCACGATCAGGCTGATGACCATCCCCGCATTTCCGAACAGCAGAAGCGGCTTTCGGCCGAGCCTGTCGATCATCCGGATGGCCACCAGCGTCATGAGCACGTTTACCGTTCCGATGCCGACTGTGCCCAAGATGGCGGCTGAATTTTCAAATCCCACATTCGTAAACGTTTTCGGCGCATAATAAATGATGGTATTTGTTCCGATAAATTGCTGGAGAAAGGCTAGACCAAGTCCGGCAATCAATGCCGGGCGCACCCACGGTTCAAAAAGCTCTTTCAAACCTCCATTATCCCGCTTTTCCGTTTCTTTGATCTCATGTACTTCCTGATCGACTCTGTTTCGGCCTCTCATCTTGGCCAAAACCGCTCTCGCTTTTCCATCTCTTCCATTCGCCAACAGCCAGCGCGGGCTCTCAGGCATAAAAAAGATACCGATCAGAAGAGCGGTTGACGGCACAATCGCCAAGCCGAGCATCCAGCGCCATGCACCAGCATCGCTAAAAGCGTAATTGATCAGATAAGAAACAAGAATCCCGATCGTAATCATCAGCTGATTTAATGAGGAAAGGGCGCCCCGCGACTCCTTCGGCGCAAGCTCTGAGAGATAAAGGGGAACGATCGTTGTTGAACAGCCCACCGCAAGACCGAGCACGATTCTAAAGGCCACCATATATTCCGCAGTCGGCGCCATCGCCGTACCAAGTCCGCCGATGCAATACAGCACGGCCGCCGACATGATCGTCTTCCTCCTGCCGAACCGGTCTGTCAGCTTTCCTGAAAAGCCGGACCCGAAGATCGCCCCGATTAAAATCGCACTGACAACAAGCCCTTCTGTAAAAGCATTCAAACCGAGCTCTTCTTTCATAAACAGGATCGCTCCGGAGATGACGCCGGTGTCATAACCATAGAGCATCCCCCCTAAGGCTCCAAAAAAATAAAGCCAGAGATTCGATCTTTTTTTCTGCATTAATACGTCCTCCTCTATTAAACAGGGATGCGGTTATCTGTTATGAATCTTTTACCTCATCTCTCATTCTTCAAACATCAAAGTTACTCCCATTAAAAGGAATCCGAATAAATGAAACATTTTTTTGTTTTTATCGTCCTATTATAGGTGGCGAAAAATAAATAGCAGTCCAGCCTACATCTCCCCACATAGCTGAATGCTGTCTGTTTTGTAAATTCAAAATCTTGAAATCTATATAAATTTGCACTTATTCAACAGAAATGATATGTTTCAATAAATAGAAGAGGAGCTTACACGATGTCACGATCGCAACGAACGAAAAAACGAAAGCTGAGAAAATGGGTAAAATACTCATTATTCTTGATTGTTTTGCTTATAACGGCTACAGCGGCCGCAGGCGGCTATGCCTACTTTAAAGTCGCCAGCGCATCAAAAGAGGCGCAAATCAGCCTTGCAAGGGGAAGCCAGTCCGTCAAGCGGATTCAAGAATTCAATCCGAGCAAGGATAACTTTTCGATCCTGATGATGGGGATTGACGCACGTCCGGGACAGGATATGAACAAGGAACGAAGCGACGCAATGGTCCTTGCCACATTCAACAGGAAGGACAAATCCGTAAAGCTTCTGAGCATTCCCCGGGATTCTTATGTCAACATCCCAGGGCGGGGATTTGATAAAATCACCCATGCCCATTCCCTTGGCGGCCGGGATCTAAGCGTTGAAGCCGTCGAAAATCTGCTTGATATACCGGTCGATTATGTAATTGATGCCAACTTTACGGCTTTCAGAGAAATCGTCGACGAACTCGGCGGCGTTCCGGTTACCATTAAGAACGATTATGTCGTCAAGCAAATCACAAAAGATACAAAAGGAAAAGTGAATCTAAAGACCGGTTCTCAGACGCTGAACGGTGAAGAAGCACTGGCTTACGTCAGGACGAGAAAAGCCGATACCGACTTAATGCGCGGACAGCGGCAGATGGAAGTGCTGAAAGCGGTCATCGACAAATCCAAATCGGTTACCTCCATACCGGCGTATGACGATATTCTTGACACCCTCGGAAAAAATGTTTCGATGAATCTGTCATTAAACGAAGCGATCGGACTGCTTCCATTCGTTTCTTCAATCACTTCGGTCGACACCCTTCAGCTGAAAGGGACCGATTACCAGCCCAGCAATGTCTACTATTTCAAGCTTGATGAAGAAAATCTCGCTGAAACAAAGCAAATATTAAAGCAGCAATTGGGCATGTAATATGAATAAGGATGATCTTAGATCATCCTTTTTTCTGTTTAATTTAAACACGATTTACTATTGAAAAAATTTAAATTTAGGTTTAGCCTTTTACATAACAGTTTTATATCATTTAGGGAATACTCTGGGAAAGCTGTTTTTTGCCTCTGAACACTTAAAACCGCTCTAATAGGAGGTCATATTTACATAATGAGATTAATTGCAATCGATTTGGATGGAACCCTTTTAAATACCGAAAGCAAAATTTCTGCAGAAAATCGGGCCGCCATCAAAAAGGCGCTTGTCTCGGACTGCATCGTGGCGATTTGCACGGGAAGGGCAACCTTTGACGTAAAAGCGCTTCTCAATGATTTAGACATTCCGATTATCGCCGCAAACGGGGGAACGGTTCACGATTTCAACTATAAACTGCTGAGCAGAACCTTGATGGATCGGGAAGCCGGGCAAAAAGCAGCTCAATATTTGACAGAGCATGATATTTACTTTGAAGTATATACGGATGATGCCCTTTTATCGCCATATGACGGAAAACAAAAACTCCAGGCCGAGCTTGATATCGTCACGAGCGCCAATCCGGACGAAGACAGGGAGACGCTTTGGCAGGGGGCGCTGACACAGTTTAAACAATTCGGCATTAAGCCTGTTCCCGATATTCGCGAAGTGTTTAACGGAAACGAAAATATTTATAAGCTGCTTTGCTTTTCATTTGATATGGAGAAGCTGAAAAAAGCAAAAACCGATCTGTCGGCATATACAAAACTCGGACTCACTTCGTCCGGAAAGCACATTATTGAAATTCTGCCTGCCGACTCAGGTAAAGGCAGGGCCTTGAGAGAATTTGCGAGACATTACGGAATTGAGAAAAAGGATATCTACGCAATCGGCGACAGTCCGAACGATTTATCAATGTTTGAAGAAGCGGACCATCGAATCGCGATGGGAAATGCGATCGATGAGCTAAAACATATGAGCACGTTTATCACGAAAAGCAATGATGAAAATGGTGTGGCTTATTTTATCAACAAGCTGCTTGAAAACGAGTATCAATAAAAAAGAAACCGCCTGATCACCTCAGGGCGGTTTCCTTTTTTAAGCTATTGAATTCTGACGCTTCCGACATATTTATCTTTCCAATACGCGCTTGTCTCCATGTCGGCGGTCGTCACACCAGAGGAAAGGGTGACGAGAACGACCTGGCCGTTGCCGATATAAATGGCGGGATGGAGGACGGTCGTTCCTTGGAAGAAAACGAGATCTCCCGGTTCAAGCTCCTGCTTCGTGATCTTTGTGCCTGCTTTGTACTGCTTATCGGCGTAGCGCGGCAGCTCGATGCCGGCCGCCGTTTTGTACACATACTGGATAAAGCCTGATGTGTCAAAGCCTTCCTGAGGGGTTGTGCCGCCCTTTTTGTAGCCGACTTCGCCAATATATTGAATGGCTTCGGAAACAATCGGATTGTCCGGCAGCGAGAGATTGTCAAAGCGGCGGATACCCGTGAATTTCTTTTGCCAGTATGATGCCGACAAGTAGGAAATCGTCACTTTATCTGAGCGGCTCGCATGAATGAACCTGCCTCCGCCGGCGTAAATGCCGTTATGCGAGATGCCCGGCTTATAGGTGTTGCTGAAGAAGATGACATCTCCGGGCTGGATATCCTCCAACTTAACTTTTTTGCCGACTGCCCATTGCTGTTCCGCCGACCTCGGCAAATATACACCGAGCGCCTCTCTAAAGACATATTGGGTCAGACCTGAGCAATCAAAGCCGACATCAGGTGAAGCACTTCCAAACACATAAGGAACCCCAACATAATTCAGCGCTTTTTGAACAACAGGATCTTTTGAAATTTCCGGTTCTTCTGTTATTCGTCTCGCCTGATCATAGGACGAACTCCAATAAGCGCTGCCTTCAAGCTTTGTAATGGCGACCCCGTTCGATTTCGTGCTGTGGATGATTTGATCCTCTCCTAAATAAATGGCAACATGTGTCGGGCCGTCTGATTCAAGCGCTCCGTTTTTAAAAAAGACAATATCGCCCTGTTCAAGGTCCTGGCGGTTCACCTTTGTTCCGATCTTTGCCTGCTCCTTTACCGTTCTGGGAAGCGGGATGTCAAGCGCCTCCTGAAAAACGTACTGAACAAAGCCTGACGGATCAAACCCCTCTTTTGGCGAGGCTCCGCCATACGTGTATTTTTTGCCTTCCAGCTTCTTGGCCGTTTCGGCAATTGATTCGCCTTTCGTCTGTGGCTTAGCGGCCTTTTCGCCAGGCAAAAATGAAAACATCAAAAACACCGCCATTCCAATAAACATGAGCAACTGTTTGTGTGCTGTTTTTTTCTTCAAATGACCTGTTCCTCCTCTTTTTCTCTATCATCGGCGTTTTACTGGGATATTTAAGTTCTGACTTTTTCGGCATGCAATGCGAAGCAGTGAGAAGAAATGCAGACACTCGAATCATCAGCTTTTATTAACATTCAGGAAAAATCATATTCAGAGGGACATTCGCTGCAGAAGGTGATATACATGAGGTGTTCGTTTCCATCCCGATTTGTACAACATGAGTGCTCGCAAAAAAGCCGGATTTGGATATGAAGCTGCTGCCGCATTTTCTTCTTTGATTTGGATGTATATATGTTTGTTTTTTACCCCTTTAAAAGAATACAATAAACATCCTCTTTGACCAACAGCAAAATCCTCCTGAATTTTTATAAAACTTTTTTCCCTGATTAGCTAAGGAATTAGTCGTTTCTTGCTCAAAAAAATAAAGACTGCCGGGATAGGTCCCGGGCAGTCTAATCATGATTCTACAGATTCTATTTTATTACTTTCCGCCTGTCGCATTATCTTGCTGATGCACTTTTTCGATTTCTGCTGAAATTTTTGCTTTTTCATCGCTTGACAGTTCATCAGAGTATTTAAAAGCGGACATGAATGACATGATCAGAATCAATCCAACAAACGGCCATATCGCTTTCACAATTTTCATTTGTTTGTCACTCCGTTTTCATTATTTTTCAGTTTGTCCGTATGATCAACTTCAAATGTTAGCTTTCCGTTTTCCTCTTTCCAGTCAAGGCCTGTTCCTTTGGTTAATTGGCGGAAAATCGCTTCCCGCTTAATGAAATCGCTCTTGCCCAAAGGCGATGGCGTGGCTTCGCGAATATTAAGAGGCGTCACCTCAAAGCGGCCTTTACCATCGTTCATTAAATGATACTGAACAAGCGCGCTGTCGCGGGTTCTTGACCATCCTTGGTCAAATACGAAGTTTCCAAGGCTGTAGAAAATCGCTGTGCCATTATATACTTCAATCGGTTCAAGAACATGGGGATGTGCGCCGAGGATAACGTCTGCACCCGCATCGGCGATCGCTTTTGCCAAATCTCTTTGTCTGTCGTTCGGTTCATTGTCATACTCCTGTCCCCAGTGAACGTGTACGACGACAAGATCCGCTTTTTTGGAGGCTTCCGCAATCATCGGAATAAAGACTTTCGGGCTTAGCGGCAATACCCCGCCCCTGTTCTTTTTGGCTGTGAAATTTTTCGTGTAGGTATCTGTAAATCCAAGCGTGGCGATTTTTACGCCGTTAACATTTTGATAAGATACGTGCTGCTTGGCTTCATCCAGATTTTTGCCTGCGCCCACAATGTCCAGATTCTCTTCTGTAAACTTGTTAAGCGTATCATTCAAACCGTCCTGGCCGTAGTCCATCGCATGGTTGTTGGCGAAGTTCATCACACTGAAGTTCATATTTTTCAAGGTTTCGACAGACTCTAGATTGGTTTGCAGATGAATATTCTTTTCTGCAGGCTGATAGTCTTTTTCTTTTGTTGCAGGGTTTTCGAAGTTCCCTGTTATAAAATCTGACACATCAAAATATGGCTTCACATTTTTGAAAACACTTTCCGGACCATGCAGTTTCGTCACTTTTTCTACATTTCTGCCCATCATGATATCGCCGACAAAGGTGGCTGTCAGTTTGGCATCCTTTTGCTTTGTGATTTGTGAAGGAGTCTTGGCGCTTCCGAACCAAGTAAAGACAAACATTAAACAAAATATAACAGGCAATGCGATGAGAACATGTTTATGCGTTTTCTTTTTCTCCTGCTTTGTCAGTTTCAGCAGCTTTTCCTGAAAGTTCAGTTGTTTTTTCATCGTTTTAGACACACCTAACTTTAGATTAGATAGTAAGCATACATAATCACGAATGTTGCTCCGCTTAATAAAAGCGTACTTCCGAGCGTAATGGTTAATCCTTGACGTTGGATGGTATTGGCGATCAGACCCGGTACGATGATACCGATTCCCCTGAATTCCGCAATCTCAAACGGCATCACCGGATAGATGAAATCGAACCCGATTTTCAGGAGAATCCCCGTGATCAGCATAGCTGCGAATTTTCTGCGTCCGTAAAGAATCATGATTTTTGACAGTCCGTATTTTACAATCACATAAGTCAACAGGCTGACAAAAAGGACCAACAGCATGAAAATCGGCTGGTTAAATACAAGTCCCAAATAGCCCGGTACGACAAGTCCCGCCGGTACAATCCCCGTTTTTTCCGCGAAAATCAAACTGAGTAAGACACCTAAAATGAGGGCGATATATAAATCTGATCCAAACATTGTGTTTTCTTCCTCCTAGCTAACGAGCTGTTTAATCTTGTAATCTTGTATTTTTTCGATGAGAGGCTCCGCTGCTCCGTGGATATTTCCGATTCCGTATACCACACGGCCCTCTAATTTGTTTTTCAGCATGAACATAATTTCTTCCGTCGTTTTGTGCTCAAAATCAAACAGCTTGTCCGCAGGAATTTTGCCTGCTTCATATGCTTTGACGATTGGCTCTGTCGTTTCTCCAATCAGCACAAGTTCACTTGCTTCAATATAAGGAAGGACATCGTTTGCAAACTGCTGTGTCCTGTCCACCCTGTCGGCGCGGCAGTTCATAATAATGATCGGCTGATCTGTCGGATAGCCCATTTCTTTCACGCGTTTCCATATGTTTAACGTAGAAGCTGCGTCATTTGCCGCAAAACCGTTAACAAAATGGCCCGGATTTTTGGCGTTCATCAGCGGCAGAACCCTCATTGCTCCTGGATCTGGCGGCGCATTCAGCATGCCTTTAAAAGCGGTTTCTTCATCAATTCCCAAGGCCTGCGCAACGCCGAGGGCGAGCGACGCATTGTCCGGAAACACCATATACTCAAACTGGCGGAGGTATTCATCAGATATTTTGGAGTTATCCGCAATAATGACTTTGGTGTTCCGTTCTTTGGCAACTTGTTTAAAGAAATCTGTATACTCGCTATCCGTAATGACCAGGTGGCCGTTATAAGGAATCGTTGCCGTGAAAGCTTCAGCGATTTCATCCAAAGTCGGCCCCATGACATCCATGTGATCTTCAAGCACATTTACGATCACGCCGATATTAGCCTGAAGTAATTCTTCCTGAAAGATGATTTGGTAATCAGGATTAACGGCCATACACTCACTGACGATCGCATTGGCTCCTCTTTCCACCGTCTCTTTCATGACTTCCTTTTGCTCTCCGATGTTCGGCCCTTGAGGCTTTCTTTTAATCGGCTTTTCCTCCGGTGTGTCCCAATAAATCATCCTTGCATCAGTCCCGGTGGTCTTTCCTACTGTTTTGTACCCTGCTTCAATTAATATCCCTGTTGTCAGTCTTGTCACCGTGGACTTTCCGCGTATCCCGTTGATGTTCACTCGGACCGGAAGCGCATCGATGTTTTGCTGATGGCGCCTCTTTTCATAAATGCCGATCCCAACAACGACCACACAGGCTAATAGCATTACCCACATTGTTTGTCTACATCTCCTTCTTGGAATCTGATATGTAAATTCATTCATCAGTATATAGGTTCAATATGAAATCACAATCGGCATTATGTAACAGAAAGCGACTTTATTTTCTGTGACAAAGATCATCTCATCTAAGATACTAATACCTATCATCGTGTTGATAATTTTGGAAATCGACAGTTCTTATCTCTCACTTATTTTTCAACACATTTTAAAGAAACCGTTTTCAAAAATACGCACATTTCATTTTGTACTTTTCTGCCTATATTTGATGAAAGGTGTAAAGATACATCGGTCATCAATCTTTATATCCCCGGTATTTCCCCAACAGACGGGAAAATATCTGGTGCTCGCGCTTATGATTGGTGTTTTTCAAATTGTTCGGACGGGTTAAAAAGTCATCCATTATGGAGAATAAAAATAAAGTCGTCCCATGACATTGAGACTATATCTCAAAAACGCAAAATCCCTTTCTCCAATGAGCGGGATTCATTAACAAATCCAAGCAATTTTTGAGGCGATCGATTCATCTCGTTTTATCGGTTTTTAGGTTATAATCCTAAGATTTAAATGGGCATTAAATTTTATTATCTATAATTCATCAAACTTTAACATTTTTAATTTTTCTTACTATTCATTTTGTTTATAAGTTCAAATAAATGTTGATTATTGCATAAGCATTTCTTCATAATATCCAATTACATGAGATTATTAGTGATCTGTTTCTTCTATATAACCCTTCGTATGTATTTTCCCGGACATGCAGGTTCCCTTGCGTTTTTTTATCTGTTACCGGTAAAGCTGCACATGTAGAAATTTTTTTATTGTCAATTATGCAGGGCCATGATACTCTTTATGTAAACGGTTACACACAGGAGGGGGAATTCTTCGTTGGTCACGATCAAGGACGTCGCGCTCGCTGCCAAAGTATCCGTCGCCACGGTTTCCCGCGTTTTAAACAAAACGGGATATGTACATGAGGATACGAAGACCCGCGTGCTAAAAGCGATGGAACAGCTGAATTACCACCCGAATGAAGTAGCCAGATCTCTCTATAAGAGAGAGTCGCGGCTGATCGGACTGCTGCTGCCTGATATTACAAACCCATTTTTCCCGCAGCTGGCCAGAGGCGTCGAAGATGAAATCCATCAGAACGGCTTTCGTCTTATATTCGGCAACAGTGATGAAAATCTTGATAAAGAACTTGACTATCTGCAAACATTTAAACAAAATCACGTCGTCGGAGTGATTTCGGCCACAAATGATCCAGGTTCTGCGAATTACAAACATTTATCAATGCCGATTGTCTTCCTTGACAGAACCGGAGAACATGCGCCATCTGTTTTTGCGGACGGCAGAGAAGGCGGCCGGATTGCCGCTTTAGAAATCATCCAAAGAAACTCAAAGAGAATCACGCTTATGAAAGGACCTGGCCACTTGCAGACGGCAAGAGACCGGTTTAACGGGGCTCTTGAGATTTTAAGCGGAGCTGATGTTGACTTTCATGTCATGTCGACCGAGACGTTTTCTTTTCGGGAGGCGCAAAAGCGGGCTGAGGAGTTATTTTCTTTGTACCCAGAGACTGACGGCGTTATCGCAAGCAATGATATTGTGGCAACAGCCGTTTTGCATGAAGCGTTAAAACGGAAGATCAACGTTCCGGACGATTTGCAAATTATCGGTTTTGACGATATTCCGCAAAGCGAATTGCTGTTCCCTTCCCTGTCGACAATCAGGCAGCCCGCTTATGAAATGGGAAAAGAAGCGGCAAAATTGCTGCTGGCATTAATGAAAAACGAAAATATTGAACAATCGGCGGTGCAAATGCCGGTGACCTTTATTGAAAGACAAACGACAAGAAAGGTTGATGACAATGAGTAACATATGCGTGATCGGCAGCTCTTCAATGGATTTGGTCGTCACATCGCAAAAACGGCCGAAAGCCGGAGAAACGGTGCTTGGAGATTCCTTTAAAACCGTGCCGGGCGGAAAGGGGGCAAACCAAGCCGTCGCGGCGGCAAGGCTTGGCGCGGAAGTGCACATGATCGGCTGTGTAGGTGATGATCATTACGGAAAAGCCATTCTCGCCAATTTGAAAGCGAACGATGTTTTGACAGACTATGTGGAACCGGTTACAGATACAGAAAGCGGGACAGCTCACATCGTGCTGGCCGACGGAGACAACAGTATCATCGTCGTCAAAGGTGCAAACGACCATGTAACGCCTGAATATGTCGAACGGGCGCTGCCAGCCATTGAGCGGGCGGATATCGTGATGATTCAACAGGAAATTCCCGAAGACACAGTCGATTACGTAAGCAGGCTGTGCAAAACGCTCGGCACCCCCCTGCTGCTGAATCCGGCTCCAGCCCGGCCGCTTAGCAAAGCAACAATCGAAAACGCGGCTTACATTACGCCGAATGAACACGAAGCCTCCGTTTTGTTTCAAGGCCTTTCCCGTGAAGAAGCGTTACAACGGTTCCCGGAAAAGCTGTTTATCACAGAAGG
The DNA here is from genome assembly GCF_033261025.1 of Bacillus sp. KICET-3. Lineage (NCBI taxonomy): Bacteria > Bacillati > Bacillota > Bacilli > Caryophanales > Bacillaceae > Bacillus > Bacillus sp. KICET-3. The sequence goes on from NZ_CP137345.1 coordinate 4,078,539, forward strand.
CAAAAACGGCGTCCGCTTCCATAACGGGACAGAAGAAAGGCTCATCCCTTCTTTTCCGGTAAAAGCAGTCGACACGACAGGAGCCGGGGACACCTTTAATGCCGGATTGGCTGTTGCTCTTTCAGAAGGCGGGGATATTGAATCGGCCCTGCGCTTTGCCAACCGGGCAGCCTCACTTTCAGTGCTGAAATTCGGCGCACAAGGCGGCATGCCGAAACGGGCGGAAGTGGAGCGTGCGCTCTCATGAAAAAACACGGCATATTAAACAGCCATATCGCTAAAGTGCTGGCCGACCTCGGGCATACCGACACGATCGTCATCGCAGACGCCGGGCTGCCCGTGCCGCCAGGGGTTCCGAAAATCGATTTGGCTTTGACATTGGGAACGCCCGGCTTTAAAGACATCACAAAGCTGATCGCCGAAGAGATGGTCGTTGAAAAGGTAACCGCCGCCACAGAAATTCATACAGGCAACCCGGAGCAAGCCGAGTTTTTAAGGAAGCTATTTTCCAAACAGCCCATTGAATATATCCCGCACGAAGCATTTAAAGAAGCAGCAAAGCGGGCAAAAACGGTGATTCGCACCGGTGAAGCGACGCCTTTTGCAAACTGTATATTGCATGCCGGGGTGATTTTTTAAATGTTCATCTGGAAAGAAGGTGCAGCCTATGCATATTGAAATGAAAGACATCTATAAGGCATTTGGTCAAAATCGGGTGTTATCCGGTGTTTCTTTCGAGCTTAAAGAAGGCGAAGTTCATGCCCTGATGGGAGAAAACGGCGCTGGTAAATCGACCTTAATGAATCTATTAACCGGCCTTTATAAACTTGACAGCGGAATCATAAAAATCGACGGACGGGAAATGTATTTTTCCGGACCGAAAGAAGCTGAACAAAACGGAATTGCCTTCATCTATCAGGAGCTGAATATTTGGCCTGAGATGACCGTGTTGGAAAATCTCTTTATCGGCCGGGAGATGTCTTCAAAACTTGGTTTTTTAAATACTAAAAAAATGAAAGCGCTCGCAAAAGAGCAGTTTGAAAAACTCTCAGTCTCCATCTCTCTTGAAAAAGAAGCCGGGCTCTGCTCCGTGGGCCAGCAGCAAATGATTGAAATCGCCAAAGCGCTCATGACCGATGCAAAAGTGATAATTATGGATGAGCCGACAGCGGCTCTAACGGATAGAGAGATTAACAAATTGTTCAGGGTCATTGCCGCATTAAAGAAAAACGGCGTTTCCATCGTCTATATTTCCCACCGCATGGAAGAAATTTTTGAAATCTGCGACAGGATTACGGTAATGCGCGATGGAAAAACGATCGACACGACAAACATCCCTGATACCGATTTTCATGAAGTCGTCAAAAAGATGGTCGGCCGGGAGCTGACAGAACGCTATCCTGAACGGCATCCAAAGCCCGGCCCAATTGTTCTTGAGGTCAAAAACGCGTCTAAAAAAGGCGTATTTGAACATGTCGGCTTTCAAGTACGGGCCGGGGAAATCGTCGGCGTATCGGGACTGATGGGCGCAGGGCGCACGGAAATCATGAGAGCCATTTTCGGCCTTGATCCGCTCGACTCGGGAGATATTTTCATCAACGGCAAAAAAGCGGTCATTAAAAAACCTGGCGATGCTTTGCAAAAAGGCATTGGGTTTATTACTGAAAACCGGAAGGACGAAGGGCTCGTCCTCGACGCCTCGATTCGGGAGAATATCGCCCTTCCGAATCTCACCAGCTTTTCTCCTAGAGGCTGGATCGATCACAAAAGCGAGCTGGAATTCGTTGACCTTTTGCTCAAGCGGCTGATGATCAAAACGGCATCGACTGAAACGCACGTCCGCAGCCTTTCAGGAGGAAACCAGCAAAAAGCGGTCATCGCCAAATGGATCGGCATCGGACCAAAAGTGCTGATTTTGGATGAGCCGACGCGTGGCGTTGATGTGGGTGCAAAAAGGGAAATTTACCAGCTGATGAATGAGCTGACAGACCGCGGCGTCGCAATCCTGATGGTCTCCTCAGAGCTTCCCGAGATTCTCGGAATGAGCGACCGCGTGCTTGTGATCCATGAAGGAAAGCTGAGCGGGGAATTATCGGGGCATGATGCCACACAAGAACGAATTATGACACTTGCTACAGGAGGGCTGTAATATGAAAACTCAACCGGCCAACGATGTTGGAAAAAGCCTCAATCTCGACTCGATTTTGCAAAAGCTCGGCCCTTTTCTCGGCCTCATCATACTCGTTGTCATCGTATCGCTGTTAAATCCGGGCTTTTTAGAACCATTAAATATTTTAAACCTGTTAAGACAGGTCGCCATTAATGCGCTGATTGCGTTCGGTATACGTTTGTCATTCTGACCGGGGGCATCGACCTTTCAGTCGGAGCGATTCTCGCTCTTTCAAGCGCTTTAGTGGCGGGAATGATCGTCGGCGGGATCGATCCTATACTCGCGGTCATCATCGGCTGCCTGATCGGGGCACTGCTCGGCATGGTAAACGGGCTCCTCATTACAAAGGGAAAAATGGCCCCGTTTATCGCAACGCTGGCGACCATGACGATTTTCCGCGGGCTGACAATGGTTTATACAGACGGAAATCCGATTACAGGGCTCGGCAATCATTTTGGTTTTCAGCTGTTTGGCCGCGGCTATTTTTTAGGCATCCCCGTCCCCGCCGTCATTATGGCGGCTGCCTTTATCGTGCTTTGGGCGCTGCTTCATAAAACGCCGTTCGGCCGCCGCACTTATGCGATCGGCGGCAATGAAAAAGCGGCGGTCATTTCAGGCGTCAAGGTGACAAGGATCAAAATCATGATCTATTCTCTTGCCGGCCTTTTATCTGCTTTGGCGGGAGCTATTTTGACGTCCCGCCTCAATTCAGCCCAGCCGACCGCGGGGACTTCCTATGAGCTTGACGCCATCGCCGCGGTTGTTTTAGGCGGAACCAGCCTTGCCGGAGGAAAAGGAAGAATTGCCGGAACGCTGATCGGCGTCCTGATTATCGGTACATTGAACAACGGTTTGAACCTGCTCGGTGTATCATCCTTTTTCCAAATGGTCGTTAAAGGAATCGTCATCTTGATTGCAGTTCTGCTGGACCGCAAAAAATCCGCATAAAGGAGGGCAATGATTCATGAAAAAAATGCTAACGGTTATCACAGCGCTGGCGCTGCTCTTCCTGTCAGCCTGTTCATTGGAGCCGCCTGAGTGGGCGAAGCCGAAGAAAGACAAAGGAAAAGAGATCAAAATCGGTCTATCCGTCTCAACCTTGAAAAACCCGTTTTTCGTATCATTAAAAAACGGTGTCATCAAAGAAGCAAAAAAACGGGGAATTGAAGTGATCGTCGTTGATGCACAAGATGATTCTGCCAAACAGACAAATGACGTGGAAGATCTTCTGCAGCAAGGCGTTGATGCTCTATTGATCAATCCGGCGGACTCAGCGGCGATCTCTACGGCGGTCCAATCCGCCAACTCGCTCGGTATTCCGGTCGTAACCCTTGACAGATCAGCCGAAAAAGGGAAAGTTGAAACCCTTGTTGCTTCAGATAATGTAAAGGGCGGTCAAATGGCAGCAGATTACATCGTTGAACAGCTCGGAAAAGGCGCAAAAGTCGCAGAGCTGGAAGGCGTACCAGGGGCTTCGGCGACACGGGAACGCGGTTCAGGCTTTCACAAAACTGCCGATCAGCAGCTCGATGTCATCGCAAAGCAAACGGCCGACTTCGATCGCACAAAGGGGTTAAATGTCATGGAAAACCTGCTGCAGGGGAACCCTGATATCCAAGCCGTATTTGCCCATAATGACGAAATGGCGCTCGGTGCGATTGAAGCGATCAGAAGCTCCGGGAAAGACATCCTTGTCGTCGGCTTTGACGGAAATGAAGATGCGGTCAAAGCGGTGAAAGCAGGAGAGATGGCGGCAACGATCGCCCAGCAGCCTGAATTAATCGGAAAGCTGGCCGTTGAGGCTGCACAAAATATTTTGAGCGGCAAAAAAGTCGATCCATCCATACCGGCTCCGTTGAAGCTCGAAAGGAAAGACAATAAGAAGTAAAATCCCCCCGCCCCGCTCGGCCGAAAATTTCTTGAAGGCAAAGGGCGGAGCATCAGACCTCTTAATCGAAAGAGGTCTTTTTTATGCTATTTTTTCGCTGCCTCCATAAAAGCTTTGGCAGCGCGGCTGACATAACAGTTTTCCGAATAAGTAAACACAATCGTCCGGGTTGGCCCGGCTTCCAAAGGAACATAGACAAGCCTTGCAGATGTTTCCCTCATCACCATCTGCGGCACAATCGTGACGCCCATTCCGTATTCAACAAGGGACTGTGCGGTTTCAATGCTGCTCGTTTTGAATGTGACCTGTGGCTTAAATTCCGCTTTTGCACATAGATCAAGCACTGTTCTGCGGAATCCGTATCCTTCTTTTAATAAAATAAAAGGCACATTTTCGGCCGCCTTTAATGGAACAGCCGTTCTTCCCGGTTCTTTTCGAACGGAATAAATGAACGTTTGCATTTGTTCCGTCATCCAGCTTTGCTTTTCAAACGGAATAGCCAGAAAAAGCGGCTCTGTCAATATTGGAACAGTGGCCAGCTGTTCATTGTCGATAGGCAGCGGCAAAATGGACAAATCGATTTCCCCGTTTTCCGTCATTTGCTCTAACACCGCCGGCGATTCCTCTATCAGCTGGACATGCACGTTCGGATGCTTCTCCAAAAACGATGTCAGCAGCGGCGGCAGTAGATGACCTCCCGTTACTGCGGGTATGCCGATTGATAATTCTGTCCCCATTTCCTGATGCTGATCGTGCATTTCACGCAGCAGGTCATCTCTTGCATGCAATATGTCCCTGGCTCTTTGAATGAACCGTTTCCCTTGGGGAGTCGGAGACACGGCTCCCTTTTTCCGATAAAACAGCGGAAAGCCGAGCTCATTCTCCAGTTTTTTTATTTGCTGGCTCAGCGATGGCTGGGCGATATGAAGGCTGTCAGCCGCTTTCGTAAAACTGCCTTTTTTCTCTATTTCTGCTGTATATTCAAAAAGCCTCATGTCCATGTCCCCGCACCTCCATAGTTTCAGACTATCGTTTTCATATATTTTATATCTTAGACTTATAGATGTCGATTTCGTTACGATAAATCCATAACCATAAGAGGAGGAAGATATGTATGAAAACAAGCGCTCAGAAGCAATTTGCGAAAAATCCTGACCGCTATCGTGATGAACCTTTGTTTTCGGCGGGAAAGGATCTTGAATTCATGGTCAACAGCGTCTCTCTGCAAGGAGATGAAGTTCTGCTTGATGTCGGCTCTGGAGCGGGACATACGGCGATTGCTTTTTCACCCTTTGTCAAGCATTGCACAGGGGTTGATATTACCGAAGAAATGGTGCAGACCGCCGCTCTTTTCGCAAAAGAAAAAAACGCCTTCCGTGTGTCATTTCTTCAGGGAGATGCGGAAAAGCTCGATTTTCCCGATGCTTCTTTTGATATCGTTACATGCCGTTTTGCGGCCCACCATTTCCCTGACATCCGCCGGGCCGTTGCGGAAATCGCCCGCGTTCTAAAATCAGGCGGAAGCTTTATCCTTGTCGATCACTACGCTCCTGAAGACAAGGCCCTTGATCAGTTTATCAATCAGCTCAATCAAATGAGAGACCCGTCACATGTACGGGAATACTCGCTTGCGGAATGGAACGAATGGTTTGAAGAAAACGGACTGGACTATATCGAAAAGCAAAAGTGGAACATCCCTATCGATTTTGAAAACTGGATTCGCCGCGGAGCCGTCCCGGAAGAAAAAAGGCCGGACATTATCGCCCATTTGACCGGATCGTCCCCGGCTTGCCGGGATGAATTTGAAATCGTGCAGAACGATAAAGGCGAGCCTGTTTCTTTCAAACTGAAAGGCATCTTGATTGTAGGGAGAAAACGCTGACCGTACAAAAAAAGCCCTCTGCTAAAAGAGGGCTTTTTCTCATTCCGGATTTCCTTCTGTCGCTTCAATGCCCGCCACAAGATCGTGGCTGCTTAAATCCGCTTTAAAGAAATCCTTCGTATTTGGCAATCTGAGGTTCATGTTGAGTTTTTGCGAAATCTGAACCTTGCATTCTTCAATTTCATAATCAAAAACATGTCCGCCGGCATTGCGTTCTTCATCAATAAAGTGAAGATGGAAACCGGATACGGCGATGCCGTGGGCATATTGCGGCGTCCAAAAACCGACGATCGTTCCTTTGATGTCGTTGAAATCAAAGATCGGCTGGGATTTCACCGCTTCAACCATCGGCACGTACGGTTTTTCCTGCAATTCGACCGTTCTTGTTTTTACTTTTTTAAAGACTCCGTCCATACGGATCGCATAAAACAGGTTTTCACTCGGCATAACCCGCTTCATTTCTTCCTCAAATTCTTCAAGCGTCATCCGCTGTTTGATTTCATGATAGATGTCCGGACGGAAGAACGTCAAAGAGCAGAAGGGAGAGCAGTCGCTTCCCTGAACAGGATAGGCTTTTCCATCGGAACGGAGGCGGTAAAACTCACCGTCAAATCCGATCAGCTCCCCGTCAAGCTGATTAAACGTACCGATCCCGAAGTCGCCGTGCTCCTTTATCTCCGACATGCAAAAATCCCCGTCATAAATACCGTCCAACAACGAAACCATCGTTGAGACCTGATAGACCTGGTCGAGATTTTTATCGACAGATTGAACCACTTGTTGCTTGCTTATACTTTTCATTTTCCTCTTTTCACTCCCTTGATTAGATTTATGATGACTGGACGCGCTGTGATCAAGATTGATTAGAGGTTACTTTTTTTAATTGCTCCTCAAACGCTTTAGGAAAACGCTGGTCTGCCAAATGAACGTTGTCGCTGTAATCGACCGGAATATCAATGAGAACAGGCCCCTCTGCATCAAGACCCTGCTTGAGCACATCTGCCAGCTCATCAGGCGAATTGACCCTCAAGCCTTTCGCTCCGAAGCTTTCAGCGTATTTTACAATATCTATATTGCCAAAGTCGACTCCGGACGTCCGGTTGTATTTCATTTCCTGCTGGAAGGCGACCATATCGTATGTGCTGTCATTCCATACTAGGTGGACAATCGGAGCTTTTAATCTGACCGCTGTTTCCAATTCCATTGCAGAGAACAAGAAGCCGCCGTCACCTGAAACAGATACGACTTTTTTGCCAGGGTTTACAAGGGATGCGGCAATCGCCCAAGGCAAAGCGACGCCAAGCGTCTGCATACCGTTTGAAATCAGCAGTCCAAGCGGACGGTAGCAGCGGAAATATCTGGACATCCAAATGGCATGGGAGCCGATGTCACAAGTGACTGTTATATCATCGCTCACCAAACTGCGCAGCTCCTGAATGATATCCAGCGGATGTACAAGATCTGATTTTTTCTCTTTAGGCGGCCGGCTTTGTTCCTCCAGCGCTTTGCTTAGCTGGTGAAGCACAGGCACGAGCGATTTGTCGATTGTTACAGGGAGCGAATCATGTTCAATATGATCCAAAGTCGCGGCAATATCTCCGATCAATTCGATGTCAGGCTGATAATCATGATCGATATCCGCTTGAATTTCATCAAGATGGATAATGCTCCGCTCACCTTTTCCATTCCAAAATACCGGATCATATTCAATCGGATCATAGCCGATCGTCAAGACGACATCCGCTTTTTCCAATAAAATATCCCCCGGCTGGTTGCGGAATAATCCGATTCGGCCAAAGTATTGGTCTTCTAAGTCATGAGAGAGCGTTCCCGCAGCCTGATATGTTTCGACAAACGGAAGCTTCACCTTTCTCAGCAAACGGCGGACCGCTTCTGCCGCTTCCGGTCTTCCGCCTTTCATACCGACAAGCACGACTGGAAGGTTCGCATTGTGAATTTTAGCGATTGCCGCACTGATTTGTTCATCCGGAGCCGGCCCCATTTTCGGCGTCGGCATGGTTCCCACCGGTTTGGCGGTTGCCGGTCCTGCCGTTACATCCTGCGGAAAGCTGAGAAAGGCAGCGCCTGCCTGTCCAGCAGATGCCGCTCTGAACGCATTGGTTACGGCTTCAGGAATATTATTAGAATCTTCTACTTCTGCGCTGTATTTTGTAATCGGCTGAAACAATGCCGCATTATCCATTGATTGGTGGGTTTTTTTGAGACGATCCGCTCTCTTTACAGCACCAGCAAGAGCAACAACCGGATCTCCTTCTGTATTGGCTGTCACAAGACCGGTAGCTAAATTAGAAGCTCCCGGACCTGAAGTCACCAGGCACACACCGGGCTTTCCAGTCAATCGTCCGACTGCCGCCGCCATAAATGCTGCATTCTGCTCGTGACGGCAAACGATCAATTCAGGCCCCTTGTCTTTCAATACGTCAAACACCGCATCGATTTTTGCTCCCGGAATACCGAAAACATGAGTGACACCTTGCTGAATGAGACTATCCACCACAAGCTCTGCTCCTCTTACAGTAAGAGTTTCATTTTTAGCGGCTACATTATTCAAAGCCCTCACTCCTTCACTTTCATTCGTTTACAATGAATTTTTAATAAAATTATTGTATTATTAAATATACATCTTGTGGAAATTGTTTTCCAATACTTCTTTGTCTTACAATTAATATGTAAAACGACTGAAATCGCATTCAGAAAGGAATGAGTGAATTTATGGAGCTGCGCCACCTTCGTTATTTTATGGTTGTAGCCGAAGAGCTGCATTTCGGAAAAGCAGCTCTTCGGCTGAACATGACTCAGCCTCCGCTCAGCCAGCAAATTAAGCAGCTAGAGAGTGAAATTGGCGTAACCTTGCTGAAGAGGTCAAAAAGGGCCGTCAAACTGACAACCGCAGGCAGCGTTTTTTTAAAACAAATAAAAGAAGGCCTGTCACAGATTGATCAGGCGGTCGACATGGCCCAGAGAACCGCCAGAGGAGAGCTCGGCAGACTCGTGATCGGATTTGTCGGCTCGGCAACATATGAAATCATGCCTCCTATCATCAGGGAATACCGAAAACAGTTCCCTTCAGTCAGCATTGATTTGCGGGAGCTTTCTACTCCAAATCAAGTCGAAGCCTTATTCAACGGACACATCGACATCGGCGTATTGCATCCCCCGTTAGGAAACGATGAATTGAAGACATACACAGTGAAGAAAAGCCATTGCGTACTCGCGCTTCCTAAACATCACCCGCTCACAAAAACATCCAGGGTTCATCTGCAGGATCTTGAAGACGAGTCGCTCATCGCGATCGACAAAGAAGCATGGCCCTCTCTATACACTGATTTCAATTTTTTGTGCGAAAAAGCCGGCTTCATTCCCAACATCGCCCAGGAAGCTACCGAATATCAAATGGTGATTGGCCTGGTATCGGCTGGAATGGGAGTCGCCGTGGTGCCGGCCGCGGCCAAACGTTTATTCAACCTTGACGTGGTCTACAGGGAAGTCGAAGATCTTCGGCTTAAGGCTGAGTGGGTGACCGCCCACAGAAAGGACAACCGCAATCCGGCGCTGCAGCATTTTATAGAAGTTTCGAACCAGGTTTCGACATCATAGACTGATAGAATATGAATAAAAATCCCCAATGCTCGTTCATTGGGGATTTTCTTTGTTTATTTATGGATTTTCACGCGTTCAGAAATCGGTGCGAAATCTTTTTCTCCCGGCTCTGATACCGGATGGCCGAACGGCATTTGGGCGATGAGCTTCCAATGTTCAGGGATGTTCCATTCTTTTTTGACATCCTCATCAACAAGCGGGTTATAGTGCTGCAATGTCGCACCCAGCCCTTCGCTCTCCAAAGCGGTCCACACAACAAGCTGAAGCATGCCTGAAGACTGCTCAGACCAGATCGGGAAATTGTCTTTATATAATGCAAATTGTTCTTGAAGTCCTTCGATGACATGCTGATCTTCAAAAAACAGAACCGTACCATAGCCGTTTCCGAAAGCGTTCATTTTTTCCTGAGTGCTTGCAAATTGATCAGCAGGAACGATCTTTCTCAATGTTTCAGTTGTGATATTCCAAAACTTATCATGCTGGTCGCCAAGCAGAACAACGGCTCTTGAGCTTTGCGAGTTGAATGATGATGGGGTGTGATTGACGGCAAACTCGACGATTTCTTGAATCCTTTCATCCGAGACCTTTACATCTTTAGAGATTCCATAAATAGAACGTCTTTCTTTAATGGCTGTATAAAAATCTTTTGCCAATTTTTCCGCCTCCAATTTTAAAAAATTATCTCGATTTCGAGATAATTATAGTCCATGTTTCAAAGCGCGTCAAAAGATTTGTCTCATACACCTCTTCGCTACGTGTTTTCTTTTGACGTACAGCGGGCGGGAACCTCATGATCTACCTCCACGGAAGAAGACACTTTACACTTTTTCGTAAAGATGAATAAAAACACTATAATCCTTCTTATCGAAATTTAATATATGATACAATTGACAAAACGTTTTTGAAAACAGAAAACACATTGCAGTTTAGAATTGCCACGGCACGATGAAAACATATACCAAACATAAAAGGAAGGTGCGTCTATGAGCCTTGATTACCATATGCCGAATTTAGTACTTGATGAAACCGATAAAAAAATTCTTTCCATATTACATGAGGAGGGGAGAATTTCTTATACGGATCTTGGAAAACGCGTAGGTCTGTCCAGGGTTGCCGTTCAAACAAGAATCAACAATCTGATTGAAGAAGGCATCATCGAAAAGTTTACTGCCGTTATCAATCCCGCAAAAGTGGGAATTCATGTATCGGTCTTCTTCAATGTTGAAGTCGAGCCCCAATATTTAGAGGCTGTCGCCGCAGCACTTGAAAATGAACCTGCTGTGACAAGCCTTTATCATATGACAGGCCCAAGCAAGCTGCATATGCATGGAATCTTTGCAAATGACCATGAAATGGAGCAATTTCTGACCAAACGCCTGTATCCGTTGAAAGGCGTCGTCAGCGTGGATTGTCAGATGCTGATCAAACGCTATAAAAGCCGCATGGGCATGAAGCTGTAAAAGGGGGAACCGGTATGAAGCATCCTTTTCGGGAATTGATCATAGCGATGGTGAGGACCGGAATATTGGGATTTGGCGGCGGACCTTCCGTTATACCGCTGATCCGCCACGAGGCCGTCACAACATTCAAATGGATCGATGATGATGAATTCGGTGAGATCCTGGCTATCGCCAATGCGCTTCCAGGCCCGATCGCCACAAAGATGTCGGCGTATTTGGGGCATAGAGTCAAAGGCACCCCGGGGGCCATCGTCGCGACAGCGGCACATATCCTGCCGACCTGTACAGCGATGGCCGCGTTGTTTGCCGCCGTCAATGTGCTTAGCCATTCGAGCGTCGTCAACGGCATGATCGGCGCTGTCACCCCGGTCATTGCCGTGATGCTCGGTATCATGGCATATGAATTCGGTCAAAAAACGCTGAAAGGATTCGGTGTTGTAACCGGCATTCTTTGTTTCATTCTTGCATTTTTGGGGCTTCAGGTGTTTTCCATTCATCCAGGAATCGTTGTCATGATTTTTTTAGCTTATGGAGCATTCCACTTTAAGTTGAAAAGAAAGGTTGCACAGGAAAAGGATAAAGGGGTGTCTTCATGATCCTGCTTTATTTGTTTTGGGCTTTTTTCATCGCAAATCTGCTGGGCTACGGCGGCGGTCCGGCGTCGATTCCCCTTAATTTTGAAGAAGTTGTTCACCATTTTCACTGGCTTTCAAAAGATGAATTTTCCAACATGCTGGCGCTTGCGAACGCTTTGCCTGGACCGATCGCCACAAAAATCGCCTCATATGTCGGATATAGTGTGTTTGGGTGGCCCGGTGCGGTCGTCGCTCTCATTGCGACCACACTGCCTTCTGCCGTCGTGCTCATTTTATTGCTCAAGTTGATCAGACGTTTCCGCAAGTCGCAGGCCATAAAAGGAATGACACTGGCCGTCCAGCCCGTAATCGCCGTTATGATGCTGCTCTTGACATGGGAAATCGGCGGTGATGCAGTTCATTCCATTGGATTTATACAAACATCGGCCATCGCGTTGGTAGCATTGGTGGGATTGACAAAATTCCGCATCCACCCGGCGGTTATCATCGCCGCAGCGTTCGCATACGGCGGCATTGTCATCCCCCTGCTCTAAAGCGGCGCTACATCGGGACGGGAACAATCTGCCGCCTTCCGATGGAATGGTATTCAATACCTGCTTCAACAGCTTCCTGCAATTCATGGCAGTTCCTCCCGTCAAACACGACCGGGTCATTCATCAGCTTTCTGTAGGCTGCCAAAGGGAAAGCTTTAATGTCTTCCCAATCTGTTAAAATCATCACCGCGTCAGCATCCTTTACAGCATCTTCAATCGTCTGCGCATATTGCACATTTTTATTTAATACCTGTTTTGCATGTTCGGTCGCAACAGGGTCGAACGCTTTAATCTTCGCACCCTTGCCGGCCAATGTTTCGGCAATGACGATTGACGGGGCTTCCCTCATATCATCGGTATCCGGCTTAAAAGACAGGCCGAGCAGAGAAATCACCTTGTTTTGTAAACCGCCGAGCCGGCTTTCCGCTTTTTCGACCAACAGGGTCTGCTGCTTATTATTTACTTTAATCACTGATTTCAGCAATTCGAAATCATGCTCTACATGGCCGGCAATTTGGACGAGTGCGTTCGTATCTTTTGGAAAGCATGAGCCGCCGTAGCCGATGCCGGCTCTTAAAAACTGATGGCCGATTCTTTTATCCTGCCCCATTCCGTATGCGACAGACTCAATATCCGCACCGACTTTCTCGCAAATATTTGAGATTTCATTTATAAAACTGATTTTCGTGGCCAGAAATGCATTTGATGCGTATTTGATCATCTCTGCGCTTCTGATATCGGTTTTCATAATAGGAATGCCAAATGGCGCAAAGACCTGTTCAAGCGTGTCAGCCGTTTGTTCATCTTCGGCTCCGATTACGATCCTGTCGCCGTGAAACGTATCATAAATGGCTGAACCCTCCCGTAAAAATTCGGGATTGGACGCAGCCGATATGTGAATGGGATGTGTTAGATGATGTTCGATGAGCTTCAAAATCCGTTCACTTGTGCCGACCGGAACAGTGCTTTTCGTCACGACAAGACAATCGCGCTTCACATGGCGTCCGATCATTTCCGCCGCATGTTCAATATACCGGAGGTCTGACCAGCCGTTTTCCTTTTGCGGTGTACCAACAGCGATAAATATGATATCAGCCCCTGAAATGCCTGTTTCAAAACTGGTGTCAAACGCCAGCCTGCGACGGTCAAGGTTGCTCCGGACCATGTCTTCGAGTCCGGGCTCATAAATCGGCGACACCCCTTTTTTCAACATAGCGATCTTTTTTTGATCAATATCAATGCATGTGACATGATGGCCGATTTCCGACAGACAGACGCCCGTCACAAGACCGACATACCCGGTGCCAACAATGGAAATCTTCATGCTGCTCCTCCTCTGACTGAATAAATGCCGGCTTGCGGAGCATCCTGGCTTTTTTACAGCAGGCCCAACAGCTTTTTCCTTTTGAGCGGAAGCGGGGGTTTTTTAGGTATATCCCGGTTTTTTAAGAGAAGCCCGGCATTTTCTATAAACATACTCAAAAGATCAGGGCCGTATTCGTTTTCCAATTCATCAAAAAGGAAGGAACGGGTGGTCAGATTGTGCGCATCTGAGGCGAAAAAGTGGACGAGATCGGCTTCGATGAAGCGGCGGGCCAGCTTTTTGATATTTCTCCCAAACCTCCCGGCAAGACTTGAACATGTGACCTGGACATATGCCCCATTTTTGACAAGCCGGTATAAAAGATTGGGATTTTCCATGATTTCCATATTTCGCTCGGGATGTGCAATCACCGGAATAAACCCATTCAACTGAATATCGAACAGCAGCTTTTCCGCATAGCGGGGAACATGGTGGTAAGGAAGCTCGATCAGGACATATTTCGTATTGGAGAGGCTGAGGAGCCTTCCCCGCACAAGGTCATCTTTTAATTCGCCGTATAAGCGGATTTCCTGACCTGGCAGAATGTTCAGCGGAATGTTTTCCTGCTTGAGTCTGGCCGTCAACGCCGATACGCCGGCAAGTATCTCCTCTTTTTCATGCTCGCATATGCCGGCTCTGTGATGCGGGGTGGCGATAATCGTGTGGACTCCTTGGGAAACCGCTTTTTTAGCCATTTCGATGCTGTCATTCATACACCTTGCTCCGTCATCAAGCGCGGCAAGAATGTGACAGTGAATATCGATCATAACCGGACCTCCCATATTGTTCGCTTAAAACGACTGATCCTTCCCGATGACCCCGTTCACCAGCCTGACGGCTTGTCCTTTTTTTGGTTTCGTGTATAAAACATTCCCCAGGATGGGAAGCTCCAGCCCATTTTCAATGTCTTCCTCGTTTTTGACCGTGCTGTTTAAAAGCTCAAGAAGAAAGGCGAGACCCGCTCCGAGCAGCAGTCCAAACATCGTGAAGACAGCCATGTTAAACATTTTGTTGGGACTGACCGGCGCAGGAGAATCATATGGCACGGCTTTTGCCACAATGCTGATTTCAGCTTTATCGTTCATAATGTCTTGGATGTCTCTCTGAAAAACGGAGGCGACTGTATTTGCGATTGCGGCGGCTTTTGAATAATCCTTGTCCGTCGCGGAAATACTGACAATCTGCGACTCATTTTCGCTGGCAACGGTAATTTTTTTCTTTAGTTCTTCCGTCGTTTCCTGAAGGTTGAGATCATCCTTCACTTTATTTAAAATAACTGGGCTTTTCATGATCACATTATAAGTGTTGATGAGTTCAAGATTGGTCTGAATGTCGGTAAAGTTTGAGGTTTGGCGGCCATTGATGAGGATTTGGACAGATGCCTGGTAAACCGGTGTGAGCAAAAAATAATTAACGGCGGCGGTTGATGCAGCTGCCGTCATCGTAATTAGAATGATGAGAGCGCATCTTTTTTTCAAAACGAAGAACATATCTTTAAAGCCGAGCTTGTCTCGCATAAGAGCCCCCCTTAGGCGAAGTATTTATTTAAATTTTCAGCAAATTTCCATCGTTACCTTAATTATACATATTTATTACACAACGGGAAGAAATGAATCATGACAAATAGCGGGAGATTCCGGGAAAACGGGGTCTTTATATGGTAGTAACTATCGATTTTTGCAGGAACAGGGCTTTTTTTGCTGAACGAAAAAAAGCCGCAAAACGAGTTCGCAGCTTTTTTACGTTGTATAACCATTTTTAATATGAATTATCAGATCTTCAAGCAATTCTTTTGTCGTAATATCATGCGACTTTTCGCCAATGTCGTAAGCATGCATAAGAATTTTCAAAAATTCTTCCTGATTCAATTCCTTATCATCCATATCCTTTTCCTTTCAGCTTCCAAAGAATTCATAATTTTTTTGCGTTATATTTCAGATTATATGATGTTCATTAACGATTTGCCATAGTCTAATACATTATTCGACAGCTGTCCGTTTTTATGTCCTTTTCCCGAGAAAATCTTTTTTGCACGAATCAATTGAGCTATAATAGAGAGATTGGAAACTTTTTAAAAGTGATTCGGTTAGGAGCGATAGACATGCTTCAGGAAATGATCTCAAAAACGGTTGTAATGGAGGCGGCTGAGCAGTTTAAGCATGTGCTGCCGTGCAATGATGAAAATATTCAGCTGATGAAAAAAGCTCTTATATTATACAGACAGGATTCAGTCTATCGGGTAAAAGCGCTTGACGGGCAGACAGCCTCCGCTTATGTCCAGGACGTTGTACCGGTGAAAGTCACCATTGATCTGTCCGCTGTCACAAAAAGCAGCTGTTCGTGCCCGTCGAAAAAAATCTGCCGCCACGTCCTTGCCGTTTACTTATATTTATATGCACAATATGAACGATTGGGAACATTTACGGAATATTGGAAAGAACAGCGGCAATCCCTTGATCGGCAGTTGCTGGTCAATCAGCTTCGGCGCAAACCCGATGAAGGTGTGCAGACGCTTGAAGGCTGGGTCCGCTTTTTCAAGTCGGAATTCAGCCTTTGGGAACAGCAGACGCCTAAAGGCCAGCAAACGATGCAATATCTTTATTATGGATATTATTCAGCCCTAAAAAAACGGACGCCAACCGAACCTGAGCTGAAAAAAATCTACCAGATCCATGCCGCTCTTGCGACATGGCTTGCCATGCACACACTGATTGAAAAAGGGCGCATCGATCCGGAAAAAGACTTTTATTCACTGAATCCCTATGTCGAACAGCTGATGGATACGATTTACGGTTCAATAGATGAGCTGAAAACCTATGCGCTGTCATTTGCGCTTGATCCATTTTTAGAAAAAACGCCCGGCGTCGTTCGTGAGCTGCTGCTCAAAGAAGACATATTTCAATATGAAAGACTCCGGGTATTCGGAGAGATTTGGAGCGCTCTTCTCGCCCGTCCGAAATGGCTCAAGGAGGAGCTTGATGTTTTACAGCAATTGAACGGCTCCCCGGAAATTCAATTCGGCCGGCTCCACCTCGAATTCCTGTTAAAAAACGACGACGTGATGTTTGAACAAGCCGACACTTTTTCTCCCGACATTCTGCCCTATATGTTTCAATGGCTCGGGATCATGACGGCGAAAAAGGATTGGAAACGCCTTAAAAAATGGTATGAGCACCTTGAACCTCTTGTGGAAGGCTTCTGCAAGCTTGATAAACCGTACCGGGACATCCGGGATGTATTGAGCGAATTCTTCCTGTTTCTCGGCGATTACAGTAAAAACGCAAATGATGAGCATTTATATGAAAGGTATTGCAAAAAATGCCTGCCGTACACCTTTACGGAATACAGCCATTTTCTTTATAGCCGGAAGCGATTTATAGAATGGATGGAGATCCACAGCCTTGTCGGCTTTACAATCGCCGAGATCGGGCAGAATGCCTTGAAGGACATCGCCGCAGAGGCGCCCGAAGCGCTGCTCCCTTCTTATCACAGAGAAATTTCGGAGCTGATTGAACAGCGGAACCGCAGCGCATACAATGAAGCCGTCAGCTACTTAAAAAAGCTGCGCACTTTCTATAGAAAGCTGAAAAAACAAGATGTCTGGAAGCGGTACATGGAACAGCTTACGGCCCGCCACAAAAGGCTGCGTGCGTTCCAGGAGGAGCTAAAGAAAGGAAAGTTGATCGATGGCGAGTCTTAAAGAAATCGTGATACACGTCGAACAATCGGAAGACTATACATTCATTTTATCCTGCTATGACACGGATGATCAGCCGCTGACGCGGAGCCAAATGGAAAGGCATCTTTTCCAATGGCACGAATCATCCTTTTACGGCACTTTTCTTGAGGATGCAGGATTGGAAAAACCGGCCGTGCTTTTGTCTCCCTGGATGGCTGTCGAATTTCTTGGCAAAAACTCGTTTAATTCTTTTAGCGACATTTTGCTGACTGAGGAAACAGAACCGTTGATGAAAACAGCTTCAACGATTTATGAGTTTATTGCGGATCAAGATTTCCTGCCCGATTATGATGCATGGAAGCAAGGAAAGCTGTGCTGGAAGGACAAAGAAGGCCTTTTGGAAGGCTTTACGGCGGAGTGGTTTTCCAGTGCAGTCGATGACTATATCGATTACAACGATGCACTGAGGGCAAAATGGGAGGCGATCGTTGAACATTCTCCGGCCATTACTTCATTTAAAGGACATTTTCTCGATGAAGATGATTTTCTTGAAACGATCGGCTGGCTCGAGAATCCAGTGCCGTTTACCGTCGGCCTCAGGTTAAACGAGCCCGACTTTGACGGTGATGATTGGAAAATTGAATTGTTTTTACGCGATAAAAAAAGCGGGGAAATCCAGTTTTTCGACGGTTTGAAAGGATTAAAAGCATCGTGGCGCGCGTACGCCGATAAACTCGCCCGCGAACAGGACCGGTTCCGCCAAATCGTTCCATGGCTGACGATCGAGTCGGGCACGACCCTGCTGTCAGAAGAAGAAGCCTGGATCTTCCTGTCTGAAGCAAGCGAAACACTCGTCAGCATGGGGATCGAAATCCTGCTGCCATCCTGGTGGCAGATTGTTAAAGACAGCAACATGCTGCTGAAAGCGAAAGTTTCTTCAGCACCAAGGGGCGAATCTTTCGTCGGAATGAACGCTCTGATGGATTTCAACTGGCGGTTTGCGACAAATGGAATCGAACTGACAGAAGAAGAGTTTCATCAGCTTGTCGCAAATAAAAGGCGGCTCGTTAATATCCGCGGACAATGGATCAAAATCGATCCGAATTTTATTAAACAAATGAAAAAGCTGATGGAACGCGCCGAAACTGAAGGGCTTCACATGTCAGACATCCTCGCGCGGGAGCTGACAGACCGAAGCGGAGAGCATAAAGAAGACGACCTGCTCGATACCTCCGCTTTCAGCGAAGTGCAGTTTGAATTGTCATACCAGCTGAAAAACATGATCCGAAAGCTGAACGACAGACATGAGCTCCCATCATACCCAGTCAGCAAATACTTTAAGGGCACGCTCAGAGCCTATCAGGAAGACGGACTGAACTGGCTCCTCTTCCTCCGAAAATGCGGATTTGGCGCCTGCCTCGCAGATGATATGGGGCTCGGGAAAACCATCCAGATGATCGCGTATTTCGCCTATTTAAAAGAAAAAGGACAAAAAACGCCATCCCTGATCATTGCACCGACTTCGGTGCTTGGGAACTGGCAGCGCGAGCTTCAGGCATTCGCCCCCGGTGTATCGGCGGCGCTCCATTACGGTCCAAAACGGCCGAGAGGAGAAGCATTTCAGAAAGAGTACAAAGATGCGGACATTGTGTTAACCTCCTACGGCCTCGCGCATTCCGATTTTGACGATCTGACAAGTGTAATGTGGAACTGCATCTGCCTTGATGAAGCGCAAAATATTAAAAACGCGCATACAAAGCAGTCCCGCTCTATCAGAAAGCTGAAAGGCCTTCACCATATCGCGCTCAGCGGAACGCCGATGGAAAACCGGCTCACAGAGCTGTGGTCGATTTATGATTTTATGAATAAAGGCTATTTCGGAAGCCTGGGCAGCTTTCATAAGCGCTTTGTCCTGCCGATTGAAAAAGACCGTGATGAAAAGCGGATTGAACAGCTTCAACAGCTGATTAAGCCGTTTTTGCTGAGACGAACGAAACAGGATCAGGAAGTCGCCCTCAATCTTCCCGAAAAACAGGAGGAAAAAGAATTCATCCCGCTTTCGGCAGAACAGGCATCCTTATATGAGCAGCTTGTAAAGGATACATTTGAACACATGACAACTCTCGCCGGAATGCAGAGAAAAGCATTGATACTCAGCATGCTCGGCAAATTAAAGCAAATCTGCGACCATCCGGCCCTCTACTTAAAAGAGTTTGAAACAGAGCTTCTGAACGGCAGATCCGTTAAGCTGGAAAAACTGCTTGAGCTGATGCAAACGATTCGCAGCCGGCAGGAAAGCTGTCTGATTTTCACCCAGTATATTGGAATGGGTGAAATGATGAAGCGGCTGCTTGAAACGTCATTTGACGAACCTGTCAAGTTTTTGAATGGAAGCTTACCGAAACTGGAAAGGGACAAAATCGTGGAGCAATTTCAAAACAAAGAATTTCCGATTCTGATCCTATCCTTAAAAGCGGGTGGAACGGGTTTAAACCTGACAGCCGCCAATCATGTCATCCATTATGACAGATGGTGGAATCCGGCTGTCGAAAACCAGGCGACAGACCGCGCCTACCGGATCGGCCAAAAACGGTTTGTGCATGTCCACAAGCTCATTACCACCGGAACAATTGAAGAAAAAATCGATCAAATGCTCGAATCAAAGCAATCGCTCAATGACCAGATCATTCAAAGCGAGAACTGGATTACCGAGCTTTCTGAAGAAGAACTTGAAGAGCTGTTTACATTAAGCACAGCCGCTATTTCGGGATGATGTCAAAGCAGCCGCCGTTCAGGCGGCTGTTTTTTATTTTTTCTAAAGTCGTGGGTCTCCACCTCGTTTCAATACTGCATGTTTTATCATTTTTCAGCTGAGCCTTTACACGTTTCCCTTTTCAATATTGACAATTTTTTTAATATTTTAAATATTTTTTGAAGAATTTTATCATTAATTATATAATTATCATGAAATTATTAACTTCCTTAACTTAAAACTTTGGCATTTCGATTTAAGGAGGTGATACCGGGAAACCTTGTTCATTTCTTTTTATATCAAGCAAAAAAGGAGGAGAAAGGATGAAATTGACACCGGTTGAACAAGAAAAGCTTTTAATTTTTGCCGCGGGGGAGCTGGCAAAACAAAGAAAGGAACGGGGTGTGCTGCTGAATTATCCAGAGGCAGCAGCTTACTTGACCTGTTTTATTATGGAAGGCGCACGCGAAGGAAAAAGTGTGGCTGAACTGATGGAAGCAGGCCGGCATGTCCTGACGGCAGACGACCTGATGGAAGGAGTTCCTGAAATGCTGGAAAGCATCCAGGTTGAAGCGACTTTTCCTGACGGCGTCAAACTTGTCACCATTCATCAGCCGATTGCACGGGAGGCGACAACATGAAACCTGGGGCTTATCAAATTGCTGATGGCATGATTTCAATAAACGAGGGACGGGCAACAAAAGAGATAAAAGTGAAAAATACAGGGACACGCTCTATTCAAATAGGCTCCCATTTTCATTTTGCAGAAGCCAACCGGGCTTTGGCTTTTGACAGGGAAGCTAGCTTGGGGATGCGGCTGAATATTCCGTCCGGAACTTCAGTCCGGTTTGAGCCGGGGGAAGAAAAAACCGTTCAGCTTGTAGAACTCGTCGGACGGCGGACAGTCAGGGGATTAAACGGCATGACTGAAACATTTCTTGATGAAAGAGGAAAAGAACAGGCGTTGAACCGTCTAAAAAGCGCCGGATGGATAGAGGGGGTTAAGCGGTGAAACTGACGAGAACACAATATGCTGAGCTGTTCGGACCGACAACAGGTGATAAAATCAGGCTCGGGGATACCGATCTTTGGATTGAAGTCGAAAAAGATTTCACTGTTTACGGGGAAGAAATGATTTTTGGCGGAGGAAAAACGATTCGCGATGGTATGGGACAAAATGGCCGAATCACCGGTAAAGACGGCGCGCTTGATCTTGTGATCACAAACGTTGTCGTGCTTGATTATACGGGGATCGTGAAAGCCGATGTCGGCATTAAAGACGGCCGAATCGTTGGAATCGGAAAAAGCGGAAATCCGGACATCATGGATCAAGTTGATCCGCATATGATCGTAGGAGCCGGAACAGAAGTCATCTCCGGTGAAGGAAAAATTTTGACAGCCGGCGGAGTTGACACCCATGTTCATTTTATTTGCCCGCAGCAAATGGAGGTCGCCCTGTCTTCTGGAGTGACGACATTAATCGGCGGCGGGACAGGCCCTGCAACCGGCAGCAAAGCGACAACATGTACATCAGGAGCCTGGTATATAGCAAGAATGCTCGAAGCCGGTGAAGAATTTCCGGTCAATGTCGGTTTTACGGCTAAAGGAAACGCTTCAGATCCAGCGCCGTTGATTGAGCAGGTGGAAGCTGGAGCGATCGGACTTAAGCTTCACGAAGACTGGGGAACGACGCCGAGAGCCATCAAAACTTGCATGGATGTCGCGGAGGAAGCGGATATTCAAGCAACGATTCATACTGATACGATCAATGAAGCCGGATTCCTTGAAAACACGCTTGAAGCGATAGGCGACCGCGTCATTCATACCTACCACATCGAAGGGGCCGGCGGAGGGCATGCGCCCGACATTATGAAGCTTGCTTCTTATGCGAATATCCTGCCTTCATCTACAACTCCGACAATTCCGTATACCGTCAACACAATCGATGAACATTTGGATATGATGATGGTTTGCCACCATTTGGATGCCAATGTTCCTGAAGATGTCGCCTTCAGCCACTCGAGAATCCGGGCGGCCACGATTGCTGCGGAAGACATTCTGCACGATATCGGCGCAATCAGCATGACATCCTCTGACTCACAGGCAATGGGCCGAATTGGCGAAGTGATCATCCGTACTTGGCAGACGGCGGATAAAATGAAAAAACAGCGCGGCGCTTTAGTTGGAGAAAATGGAAATGACAATGTGCGCGCAAAGCGCTATATCGCAAAATATACCGTCAATCCCGCTATCACTCATGGCATCAGCCATGAAGTCGGGTCAGTCGAGAAAGGTAAATTAGCCGACCTTGTCCTCTGGGACCCGATGTTTTTCGGCGTCAAACCGGAGCTCGTATTAAAAGGCGGAATGATCGCAAGGGCGCAAATGGGTGATCCGAATGCCTCCATCCCTACGCCGGAGCCTGTATTGATGCGGCGGATGTATGCTTCTTACGGTAAAGCGAACCGCTCGACTTCCATTACATTTATGTCTCAGGCAAGCATTGACCGCGGTGTCCATAATACATTGGGGCTAGAGAAAATGATTTCCCCTGTCCGCGGCATTCGGCGGCTCAGTAAAATGGATATGAAATGGAACAGAGCGCTTCCAAAAATTGAAATCGATCCTGCATCATACCAAGTATACGCCGACGGAGAAGAACTGTCGTGCCAGCCGGTCAGTTCCGTCCCGCTCGGCCAAAGATATTTCTTATTCTGATAAACGCTAAAGAAGATGAACACAGGTGATGTTCATCTTCTGTTTGGCCCTTCAATGTCAAAGGAAGCATCCCCAACATCTTATGATGAGATGTCGGAGATGCTGAATCAAAGAAGGGCAAGTATTAAATCGCTGCCCCTATCGTTACGCTGCCAGCTCTGCACCGGCATCACGCCGATATTAAAGGGTATGCGAATTAAATCGATTTTAAACCTTTTTTCTGATCGATGAGGTGCCGCAGGATATGAGCCACACCGTTTTCATCATTTGTCAGCGCCACTTCGTCGGCCATCTCTTTAATATCCTCGCGGGCGTTCCCCATCGCAAAGCTCCTCCCGGCTGCTTTCAGCATGGAATAATCGTTGAGGCTGTCTCCGACGGCAGCCGTCTCATCCAGCGGAATGCCGAGCTTATGCGCCAGTTTTTCTAATGCGAGCCCTTTGGACGCCTGAATATGCTCAAGCTCAAAATTGTGTTCGGCCGAAGTGACGAGCGTTAGGCCCTTTTCCTTTTCAAAGCGTTTCCAGCCTTTTTCAAGCTTTTCTTTATGAAAGGAAAAGCCTAAAACGTTGTATACATTGAGGTTTTGATCGCGTTCAAACAGCTCCCGATAAGAGTTGATGTACGCGTAGCCGTTTTGGCTGAGCTGCTGCTCGGCGGCCAGTTCAAGCTTTGATAAATCGGCATCGGGATTTGCGCTTCTCAGACGGTCCAATTCGATATCGAGCAGCTCTCTTCCATTTTGCGGAGTAAAGATCGCATCATCGCTGAACACTTCATAGTAGTAATTCTCTTCTTCAAGCCAGCGAAGAATTCCTTCCGCCTTTTTCCGCTCAATCGGAACGGCATGGCAAAGGCGCCCTTCAGGGTCGTGAATCACCGCTCCATTGGCGCTGATGATCCATGTTTTGATGCCTGTCTCCTGAAAAATCGTTTGCACGTCAAAAGACGCCCTCCCTGTGGCAATGACCACTTCAATTCCGTTTTTCTGCGCTTCCTTTATCGCTTCGATGCTCTCCCTTGCCACTTTGCTTGCACTGTTTAATAAAGTCCCATCCAAATCCACGGCAATCATTCTCATCAGCTGATTTCCCCCTTATGTCCCTTCTTGTTCTGCCACAAGCAGCTCCACACCGTGCTGATCGAGCAGCCTCTGGAATTCTGTTACCGGCAGCCTGTCGGTAATGAGAAGATCAATGTCGCTTAGCCCGGCATACCGGAAAAAATCCGTCCTTCCAATTTTGGAGTGATCCGCAAGCGCGATCACTTGTTTCGCTTGGGATATCATTTTCCTCTTGACCATTCCATCCTCTTCATGGGCAATTGTCAGCCCCTTATCAGAAACTCCGACAACCCCGATGAAAGCTTTATCGACATGGTAGCCTGACAGCTTTTCAATTACGGAAGCGCCATATAAAAATCTGTGCTCCTTCTGAAGCTTTCCGCCGAGAAGATGGATATCCGCCCCCCTCCTTGAAGAAAGAACCTCCGCCTGGTTAATCGAGTTGGTTATGATCGTACAACTGATATCCGGCAAATGCTCTGCACAGGCTTGAACTGTCGTGGACGCGTCGAAAATGATATGGTCGCCTTCCCTGATTAATGAAGCAGCCGCTTTGCCGATCATGTTCTTTTCTTCAGAAACGATTTCCAGTCTTCCGGAGTAGTCTTTAATCTCATCATGAATGGTCGGCAAGATGGCGCCGCCCCTCGTCCGGATGATCGCGCCACGCTCTTTCAGCTTGACGAGATCACGTCTTGCCGTATCTCTTGAGACTTGGAATAAAGAGCAAATCTGCTCAACGGAAATTCGTTTATGCTCCTTTACATAGTCGATGATGGAAATTAACCGTTCCTCCTGATACACTTCATCATTCCTTCTTCTCTTAAGTGAAATTCGTTGTTGTTAAGTAATTATAAGTTAAATTCATAATGATATCAAGACGAAATAAGTAAAATTAAGCAAAAAAGGACTGAATGCTAGAGCATATGTACATCTCCAGCATCCAGTCCCTTTGTTAAAGAGAAAACGTTCCATATTCAGACCGCCAGGCTTTGCGAAACGCCTCAATATCCCGGTCTATAGCGGGATATTGAGGCCAGTTTCCCGAAAAGCGCCGGACTGATCGTCGCTTCATGGCTCCCCGCTTCCATCACGGAGAGAATTTGCCCCTTATGTTTAAAGCTTGCCGCAAGCACTTTGCAATGAAATCCGTACATGCTGAACAAGCCGACAATCGTTTTGACTGTCCCTGCTCCATCGCCGAATTCATTGTCAATCCGGTTGACATATGGCGCAACATACCCTGCACCCGCCTTTGCTGCAAGGACGGCCTGTGCAGCCGTATAGACAGCCGTTCCGGTTATGCGGAAATTTTCTTTAGAAAGCTGTTGAATCGCACGCAATCCTTCTTTTGTGACGGGGATTTTGATCCAGACGTTTCCATCGAGCCAATCGTGCAGATCCTTTGCCTGCTCCATCATGCCCGCACAGTCTTTGCCAATGATTTGGGCATGAAGGGGCAGATGATCGGGAAGAAGGCGGCGAATCTCTTTGATCTGCTGCTTAAATGGCCGCTTTTCCCCGGCTATCAGTGCGGGATTGGTCGTAACGCCGTCAATGGGCAGCGAATCTAACAAGCTTTCAATCTCTGATATATTTGCTGAATCCACAAGCATTTTCATTTCCGTCACTCCCCGCGTTTAATGCATGACCTGTCCTCCGGTCACATTTATGGATTGGCCTGTCATATAAGAAGCTTGATCTGATGCATAAAATAATACGGCGTTGGCGATATCATCGTACGTACAGCCGCGCTTCAGCGGAACTTTTTCCGTATACACGCGCTCCACTTCGCTTTCGGGAATACCCAGCTTTTTCGCATATTGCGGTATTAAGCTTTGGAACATCGGGGATTTCAATAAGTTCCCCGGCATAATGCTGTTCACGCGAATATTATGTTCGGCAAGATCGAGCGCAAGACTTTGGGTTAAGCCGACACCGCCGAATTTTGAGGCCGAATATGCCGTATTATGTTTGCTGCCGACTTTTCCGGATTTTGAGTTGATTTGAATAATAGATCCTGAGCCCTGCTCGATCATGACTTTTGCCGTTTCTTTTGCGCAAAGAAAATATCCGGTCAGGTTGACATCGATGGTCTTCTCCCAATCTTTCAGCTGAAAGTCGATGATTTTATTGCTTTTCGCGATTCCCGCGCTGTATACCATGACATCGATTTTGCCAAATGCAGCAGACACGTTCTCAATCATTCGTTTGACATCATTTTCTTTTGTAAAATCCGCTTCAATCGCCAGCGATTTTTTACCGTATTTCTCGGCTGCCTGATCCGCGGTTTTTTTGGCGTTTTCTCCATTGATGTCCGCGACGGCAACGTCGTATCCCGCTTCTGCCATCCGGTAGGACAGCGCTTCACCGAGGCTTTGTCCTCCTCCGCAGATTAACGCCGTTTTCCCTTCATTCATTTCCATATCGCACTCGCTCCTTATCAGCTTCTTTTAATTTGAATCCAATCTCCAGCCAAAACCTTAGGCAATTCTTTCTGTTCAAGATATAACGTGCCGGGCAGTTCCGCAGTACTCGCCCCGTCAAATTTGAGCGTAATATGTCCAAGGTTGGCCAGGTTCTGCGCCACGGCTTCCCCAACGGCGGTCACTTTATAAGATTCCCCGCCAAGCAGAAGCTCATCGCCTTTCATGACATCTTCTTCAACGGGCTGTATATCAATCGATAAGCAATAATCTTTTAATTCTTCTGGCGCTCCTTCGCCGAATAAAATCAGCATTTTTTCATCTGAGAAAGCGGATGCTAATGCTCCGATTTTATTGATTTTCGTTTTATAAATCATAGACATGGTTTCTCCCTCCTCAAACAATCTCAGCTGTCATACAATCCAAAGCTCGCCAGCCAAGCAATGAAAACCGTAGGCGCTCCCGTTAAAAATCGCGAATACAGCACGGATGGGACTCCGACTTCGACGGTTTCCACCTCTGCTTCAGCAAGCCCGAGGCCGACAGGAACAAAGTCTGCAGCCGCCTGTGAGTTGATCGCAAATAATGCGGGCAGCGCGAGATTCGGCGGAATGTTGCCTTTTCCGATCTCTACGCCGATCAATGACCCGACCACCTGGGCGATAACCGCGCCGGGGCCGAGGAACGGAGAAAGCAGCGGAAACGAACAAACAAACGCGATTAACAGCAATCCTGGAAGGGAACCTGCAAAAGGAGACAGAAATTTCGCAAAAATATCCCCAATTCCCGACTCTTTGATGATGCCGATCAATAAAGCGACAAATGCCATGAATGGAAGTATCGTTTTGATAACGGTTTCAATCGCTTCCCGGCCGGCCTGATAAAAAATGCTGACAACCGACCCCATCGCCATTCCGACTTTCGCCATGACGCCTTTTGGCGCCTGCTGTTCACTAATTTTTTTGTCTGTGCTATAATGGTTTTGTTTATGTTCTATTTGATTATCTTTTAGAATATTGGACTGTTCCGGCTCTTCTTTAGCCTTATGCAGTTTGATATTCTCTTTTTTTACCCCTGAAACATAAATATCTTCTGTAATATGGGCAGCGAGCGGCCCGCTTTTTCCAGTTGCCATCACATTGATGGTCGGTATCCGTTTTTGCGGATATAGACCGCATCTGAGCGTCCCCCCGCAATCAATAATGACAGCGGCCATTTCCTTTTCGGGAACCGTCGTCTTAAAACCGTCGACGAGCGTACATCCCGCAAGCTCCGCCAAATAGTCGGCAAACTCCGGCTTGTTTCCCCCTGTGACATATACGATTTTATTTTTTTGTTCATCAGGGGTGATCACCAGCGGTCCGCCAAATCCTCCCGGCCCTTTTGACACTATAACCGAACGATAGGAACTCATCTGTCAACCGCCTTTCTTATTTAAGTTCGATCGAATCCTTTAATGAAACACCCTGCTGTTTCGCTACATAAGCCGTTGTGAAATCCGTCACCCAGCCTCTTAAAAAGTTGGTCACAATCCCGACCAAAAAGTAGCGGAGAGCCAGCTCTGTCGTTTCATGCCCCAATGTCGTAATGCCTGCGGCAATCCCGAGAAAAACAAACAGCTCGCCGGGATTCACATGGGGGAAGAGCCCGTTGTGGGTATGGCAGGAATAAGAAGCTGCGGCATAATAGCTCGGTTTGTATTTTTCCGGAAGGAACTTTCCGAGCGACAGCGTCATTGGGTTTGCAAGCATAAAAGTTCCGGCGGCGGGTAGCACCAAATACCGCGTCAAAGGGTTTTTTCCCGATTTTTTCGCAAGCGTTTCAACCCGCTTTTCTCCAATCAGCCGTATCATTGCATTCATGGCGACAAGCAGCATTATCAATAAAGGAACGATGTCTGTAAGCATGCTGACAAAAACTTCGCCGCCATGTCTGAATAAATCCATAAATTTTTCTGCAAACCATGTTACGTTTTTCATATTTCACCTCTTTTTTTCATCTGAAGATTAAACAGCTTTTGAAACAGCGATTTCTTTGGCGGAACATCACCTCCTTTAGTGATGATGCTGAATGTTCTTAACGCATCCTGAATTGCCAGCCTCGTCAGGCGGTCGTGAGAGGCAAGGTCGGACTGCCCGATTTTCGGCAGATACTTTCCTTCAAAGCCCTTTAAAGGCCTGATTCTTGAAAAAACCGTAACCCCTTGCATTTTGGAGGCCTGAATGATTTTATTCCGTTTATCAATGACAAACAAAACGACCGTCCCGGCTCTGAACAGCCCGGTCCGCCTTCCGACCGCCACTCTTCCCATCCGCCTGTATTCCGCGAATGTTCGATTGAAATGCCTGATTTGCCAAAAGCCCAATACGCTTTGGAGAAGCCAGGCTATGCCAAGAGCAATGATAAAATAAATGATCATGTTTTGTTCTTCACCTCCGCGGCGATTTCTCTGGCTGTTTCGGCAGTCGTCACCAAAACATTAATGTAGCGGCCTTTGGCTGCTCCGATAATGGATGGAACCTTTTCACGCGATTCGGCCAGGCCGATTGAATATTCCAAATCTTTCAGCCGATTGATGTCTATGGCAATGGTTCTGTCATTAATCTCGGTGTCTATTAATTTTCCGGAACGGTCAAAAAAACGGGAACAGATATCGCCGACTGCATGTTTTTCTTTTAAACGCTCCATATCCTCATCTCCGTAAAAACCGGTCCAGATCATATTGGATGAACTAACCGGCGCTCCGATTCCGACGGCTGCGACCGTAAGACCGTTCCAGAGTCCTTCTATTTTTTTGAAGTAATGGGACTTTACAATTTCGTCCTTTGTTTCTTTTTTCTCTACGACCGCTGCGGCATCGATAAAATACGGCGTGCCGCCAAAATCACTGGCAATGCTGTAGACGATGCTGTTCACGTGGTATTTTGTGTCCATTGTGCCCGGGCCTCCGACAAGCGGAACGAAAGAAGCGCTGCGTTTCCTGACTCCGTGGAATTCTCCGATCATGCCCGCCATCGTCGTCCCCCACGCAAATCCGACCGTATCACCGTCTTTAATGACGCGCTTTAACATATCGGCTCCTGCTTTGCCTACGCTTTTCTTCTTTTCCTCGGCTGTCTGCCCCGGTTTTGTCTCGCAGATAAACACTTCTTTAAGGCCGAGAAGCTGTTCAAGCTCGCGCTCTAAATCGTAATGGGCTCCGACATTGTCATCGATCGTAATTTTGACGATGCCTTCTTCCCGCGCCTTTTTCAGCATGCGGCCAACGGTTGTCCTGTAAATTCCCGTCGCCTTGGCGATCTGGCTTTGTGTCAAATCTTCTTCATAGTACATTTTGCAAATTTTGATTAAAAGACGCTTGTCATCTTTCATCTCCATACGATCACCCTTTACACTTTGCACATTTGTGCAAGTAATGGTCATTTGTTTTGTATTCGCTTACATTATACATACAGGACATTCTTGAGTCAATTTAAATTTGTCTTTTTTTTGACGAAATAAAAAAACCGGTTCTAAAAACCGGGTACAAGAGAGGAGAAATAGGGAGAATTCATTGATTTTCTATAGGAAAGGAGTTTGAGAGGAAAATCGTTCATGGTCTAGATCTCTGCGGTTTCGCGGGTTTTTCCGCCCAAAAAATGAGCGGAGCGGGCGACGACTTCTGTTAGAAAGATGCGTTTCCCTTCTGAATTCACATAATGGCGTGTTTGAATTCTGCCGTTCAAGCCGACAATAGAGCCTTTGCTGCAATAGTCAGCCGTATTTTCAGCCGTTTTTCGCCACAATGTGCAATTGACAAAGTCCGTTTCAATTTTGCCTGCGGCATTTTTGAAATGCCTGCTGACAGCCAAAGTAATATTTGCAACAGGGACACCGTCAGATGTATACCGCAGCTCCGGGTCCTTCGTTAAACGCCCGACCAGCATGATCTGATTAAACATTCCGTCCCTCCCTTCATCAGCGGTATCCCCAGTTTACAAGAGAAATCCCTGCAAGCAAAATATGGATAAAAGGAAATTGTTCCTGAGAAATTCAGTTTCCATTATATTTTATTGCTTTTATTACCATTAATAATAAACATCTTTTCTTTTTGATTTGGAAATATGTATTTTTCAAAAAAGTGCTGGTATATAAAACATACACGTTTACGAGCTCTCAGACTGAATATGCTATAATGGTTATACAACTATGAAAGCTTGTGGGGTGATAGCAATGAAAACCTTTAGGCTTATTGATTTGAAAATCGTCCGTCAGGATGACACGGCAAAACGGCTTGAGGAGTTCCCTCTGATCGACGGCCTGATCATCAACAAGGAAGACGGAGAAAACCACTGGATGGTCGAAGGGCTTGTCTCTAAGGAGTATCGATATTTTTTTGAATACCTTTTGCAGGAAGGCAAAGAAGTCAAAACATACGTTACGATTACCAAAAAAAGCAACCGGCCCGCACAGCTGCTGGCAAAGGTCAAAAACATCACGGTTCTCGGAGAGCATGTCTCGGTTTTACTGGACGGCAAAATGGTGAGGTCCAAGTTCGGAAGGGATTCCGACAAGATTTTAGAGGGATTGATAAAAGAAGGGTATACCGGAGATCGGCTTCTTGAAGCATTTAAGCAAAATATATAAAAAAGGCTGTCCTATAAAAGCGGCAGCCTTTTTGTTTACTGTTAAGAATGTTTCGTACGCTCCTTTAGCAAGTCGCGGATTTCTCTGAGGAGTTCTTCCTGAGGATCGGGACCGGCTTCTTCTTCCTCCTCCAGAATGTCTTTCTTTTTCTTCAGCTTGGACAGATACCGGATAAAAATAAAAATCGAAAATGAAATGATGAAGAAGTTTACGATCGTCTGAATGAACATCCCGTACTTGATGACGGCATCGCCGAATGTGAAAGAGAGTGCTGAAAAATCCAGTCCCCCGAGCAAAAGGCCAAAGACGGGCAGAATAATGTCATTGACGAGCGAGGTCACGATTTTTCCAAAAGCGCCGCCAATGATCACCCCGATGGCGAGATCGATTACATTTCCCTGAATCGCAAAGTTTTTAAAATCTTTCCACATACAAGGGTCCCCTTTCCGTGATTCATACATCATAAAAAAACAAATGGGTTCATGCAAAACCCATCTGTTCCGATTATTCCTGTTTTTCTCCGAGCGAAAACATCAGCTCGGCTTCACAAACGATTTCACCGTCTACTTTGGCGACTCCTTTTCCTTTGCCGATTGAGCCGCGGAAACGGATGACTTCAAGCTCAAGATGCAATTGGTCTCCCGGCTTGACCTGCCTTTTGAAGCGACAGCTGTCAATTCCTGCAAAAAACGCGAGTCTTCCGCGGTTTTCTTCTTTCATCAACAGGGCCACCGCTCCGATTTGCGCCAGTGCTTCCACAATTAACACACCCGGCATGACCGGGTAGTTTGGAAAATGGCCGTTAAAAAATTCTTCATTTACTGTAACATTTTTATAACCCGCAGCCCGCTTGCCTTCTTCTACCTCCGTCACTCGGTCAATGAGCAAAAAGGGGTAACGGTGGGGAATAATTTCTTTGATTTGTTGGGCATCAAGCATTGACTTGGCATCTCCTTTTTTGGAAAATATGTAAAGAACAATCATTCGGTGCCTAATTCTGTACATCTGGAAGTATATTATGAAACGTCATCTTTTTCAACAATAGTTAAGCGAATTCCCCGGCTGTCCATACACCGGAACGATTCAGTCCATCCTTTTTAGGCCTGAATGTCCGCAGTAAAAAAGGAGCTGATTCCCCAATGCTGATTGGGTTCAGCTCCTTTTTTATTGTGCTAGCGCACCGAATTGATCAGCCCCATCATTTGATCCCCCATCGTAACCGCCCGCGAATTCATCTGGTAAGACCGCTGTGAAGCGATAAGGTCTGTCATTTCCTTTGACACGTCAACGTTTGACGCTTCAAGGAAGCCCTGCTTCATGGAGATATCCTGCCTTCCGGCTCCTGTTAAATTGATGAGAGCCGTTGCTCTTAAGTTATCGTCAACAGAAAAGAGGTTGCTGCCTTCCTCTATCAGAGCCTGCGGCTTTACAGCCCGGACGATGCCTAAATTAAACCTCAAAGACGCTCCGCCTTGGCCTGATGAAACGGTAATGGTTCCGTTTTTATCGACTTGGAAATTTTGATAGCGCCTGTCAAAACGGATTGCATTTCCGTTCTCATCAAGGACGGGGTGGCCATCCTTCGTGGCCAGCTGCAGCTGATTGGCGTTTCCTGCCGCAGGAGTCAATTCAAATGTTCCGTCTCTCGTATATTGAACTTCGCCATCGACATCGACCTGGAAGTATTGGTAAGGGGAGGTCAAGGCGATATCCAGCTTCCGGCCGGTCTCCTTTACGCTTCCCTGGCTGTGTGTCAGCTTTTCGGTCATGACGGCGCCGACGCCGAGCCGGATGCCGGGCGGCGTCTTTCTGCTTTGGGCCACTTCATTGTTCTTCTCGTTTACTTGTTCAATCTGCTGCCTTACGAGCTCTGAAAAGCTTGTATTTTTCGCTTTATATCCCGCCGTGTCAAGATTGGCAAGGTTATGGCTGATATTATTCATCTGTTTTTGCAGTTCATTCATCGTGTTTGAAGCTGTTATCATGGATCTTAGCATGTCTTCCAACATCCTCCATTTACGTTGATTGCGATCTTCGCCGGAAAGTGCCGAAGCTTATTTATACAATTTTTCCAATTTCGTTCGCCGCTTTGTCCATGCTTTTATCATAAGCCTGAAGAACTTTTTGATTGGCTTCGAACGAGCGGTAGGCAGTCGTCATTTCCGTGTAGTCTCTCGTCACATCAACATTTGAGCGCTCTGACATCCCCTGTTTGAGCGAATAATTGACGGCGGGATTCGCGGCTGCGCTCGGCAGCTCCTGTCCATTTTCAGTCCGGTACAGGTCGTTTCCTTCCCTTGCCAAATTCCTTGTATCAAGCGCGATGCGAACGTCGATTGCTCCGAGGTTCCTGCCGTTTTCTGTCACGGTTCCATCCTCTTCCACTTTAAAGTTCCCGCTTTCCACGGCAATCGGCCGGCCGGCTGTCGAAAGAACGACATTTCCGTTGATTGTCAGTTCATTGTTTTCATTTAATGAAAAACGGCTGCTTCTTGAGTAGCGGATATCTCCGCTCCCCAGTCTGACAGCATAGAACAGCGCCGCCTTATCCTTGGTCTGTTCATTAACGGGAACCTCTTTTTCACTGATCGCAATATCTGTCGGCTCATTCGTGCTCTGCAGATCGCCTTGCGAAAAAAGGGGCTTGAGCTCCTGCATGTAAACTCCCGTATTTAAAGAGCCGATCGGGGTTTGCTTCGAAAATGAGCGGGAACCGCTGCCTGTCTGAAAAGAATCGGACTCAATCCGGCTCAGGAGCATTTCGGGAAACGAGCGGATTGAACCTTGATCTTCTTTATATCCCGGTGTATTTGCATTTGCAATATTATTCGTCAGCATTTCCGTGCGACGCTGCTGGGTGATCATTGCTGACGCTGCTGTATAAAGTCCTTTTAACATCGTTTCACCTCATATATGGTAATACCTTCTATAAAGCGGGTTCTCTTTCGGTTTTAGGCTTGTAATGATCTTCATTTGCAAACCAGGAACATTTGTTCTATAATAACATTCAAGGATACCACTCTTTGTATCGGCTGTTTGGCGGCTGCTTTTAAGCTTTTCCAATAAAAAAACCTCATCCTGAAAAGAATGAGGTTTTATAATCAGCTTAATTTGCGTTTCGGAAGCTTGTCCATGTTATCCAGCATGACGCCGGTTCCGACAGCGACACAATCCATTGGATTTTCGGCAACAAGCACAGGCACCTTCAGCTCTTCTGCAAGAAGCTGGTCGAGGCCGTTCAGCAGCGCGCCGCCTCCAGTGATGATCACGCCTCTGTCGATGATGTCGGCTGAAAGCTCAGGCGGCGTTCTTTCAAGCACTTGTTTGGCAGCCTGTACGATAACGGACACCGATTCGCGAAGCGCTTCTTCCACCTCTTTGCTCGTTACCGTAATCGTTCTCGGCAACCCTGTGACCATGTCACGTCCGCGAATGGAGATTTCCTCATGACGTGCGTCTGGGAAAACAGTTGCGACTTTGATCTTGATGTCTTCTGCTGTCCGTTCACCTATTAACAGCTTGTACTCACGTTTGATGTAATTCAGAATTTCCAGATCAAACTTGTCCCCAGCCATTTTAATAGAAGAGGCGGTGACAATATCGCCCATAGAGATGACTGCGATATCCGTCGTTCCACCGCCGATATCCACTACCATGTTTCCGCTAGGCTGAAAAATGTCCATTCCTGCGCCGATTGCGGCTACCTTAGGCTCTTCCTCAAGATATACATGCTTTCCGCCGCTTTTTTCAGCAGCTTCTTTAATGGCTTTCTGCTCTACAGATGTAATATTTGTAGGGCAGCAAATGAGCATGCGCGGTTTTGAAAATAAACCTTTCACATTCAATTTGTTAATGAAATGCTTCAGCATGGCTTCTGTTACTTCAAAGTCTGCAATAACGCCGTCTTTTAATGGACGTATCGCAACAATATTCCCAGGTGTACGTCCTACCATTCTCCTTGCTTCTTCCCCGACAGCAAGCACTTTCCCAGTGTTTTTATCGAGAGCGACAACTGAAGGCTCGTTTAAGACAATCCCTTTTCCTTTCACATGGATCAGCACGTTCGCTGTACCAAGGTCAATTCCAATATCCCTTGCAAACATCTATCTATATCCTCCTCGAAATCTGTTTCACAGCAATGTCCACATTCTGCCCTAATTATATATTTTATCATAAAAATTAGAAAAAAAAGCGTACTTGTGAAAGTTCTTCACAATTTTTTTGTGGCTTTTTATCGACAAACAGATGGAGGATATCGGGAAATGACGAAAATCGGCGTTTATTACTGATCCATTCTTCCCTATTGAACAGGCTCCCTTTCAAGAATTTCCTCTTTCTTATATTTTAGTTTTGTCGCTTCCCCGCCTCGCAAATGTCTGATCGATTTATGATAATCAAGAATTTCTTTTACTTCATTGGCTAAATCAGGGTTAATTTCAGGCAGCCGTTCTGTCAAATCCTTGTGTACGGTACTTTTGGAAACACCAAACTCCTTCGCGATCACACGAACCGTTTTTTTCGTCTCCACGATGTACTTCCCTATCTTGATTGTTCGCTCTTTGATGTAATCGTGCACACCACTCGACCTCCCTAAAATGGATGTGAGAAGTGTGAAATGAGATCCGTATACTGAAAGAAATCACTATTTATACAGCTTCTTCGTTTTATGCTTTTCCAAGTAGAATTTTGAAATACTCCCACGATCCCTCACCTCAAACACTCTCTTTGTTAGGTTTGTATCAGTGTATTAGCATTGAAATGGGATTATGCTAAAAACTCAGGGAGGACAAGGGGTTTATCAGGCATTTTTATTTCGGGCTTCAAAATTTTCTGCTTTACAGGGTGTAGGACATCCAGTAAAATGAATAAAGTTTATTATTTACCTAGGTAAATATTTAAGAAGGGGCTTTTTTATGGAACACATCAATCGGACACTCATTCACCTCATGAACCAAAGCGCGCGGAAGCTTTCCAAAAAAACGAATGAACAGCTTGAAGCCTTCGGACTTTTTGGCGCCCAATGGTCAATCCTGTACTGCCTTCACACGTACGGCCCGATGACTCAAAAAGACATTTGGACGTATTTGCATGTTGAGGCTCCAACTGTGACGCGGACGATCAACCGCCTTGAGAAAAACGGGTGGGTGCAAAGAATACAAGGCGAAGACAAGAGGGAAAAAGTCGTCAAAATGACGGATGCAGCCGTGCTGAAATATGATGACATTCAGTTGAAAATGAAAGAATTCGAAGAGGAAGTGCTATCAAGTTTCGATGAGAAAGATAAAAAAATGTTCCACCGATTATTACAACAGCTGCTTACAGACAACGAGAAGGAGATGTAGCCTATGAAACAATCCGAGCCTATTTGGACGAGAGATTTTATCATGGTTGTTTTGATTAATTTGTTTATTTTTGTATATTTCTATGCCTTTTTAACAGTTTTACCCGTCTATACGATGCAGGAGCTGGGAGGCTCCGAATCCCAGGGAGGGCTTTTGATCAGCGGGTTCATGCTTTCTGCTATCTTCGCAAGGCCGTTTTCCGGCGCGGTTATCGAACGGTTCGGGAAAAAAAGAATGGCGCTTTTGAGCGTGATCTTATTTACGTTGTCGTCTTTCCTTTACATCGTCATTCAAGATATTTACGTATTATTGGGACTTCGCTTTTTCCAGGGGATTTGGTTCAGCATCATCACGACGGTAACGAGCGCAATCGCAGCAGATTTGATTCCCGCGGCGCGCCGTGGCGAAGGACTCGGCTATTTTGCCATGTCTATGAACCTGGCTGTTGTCATCGGGCCGTTTATCGCTTTGAATCTGCTTAATAACATCAGTTTTACCGCACTGTTCGCTTTGTTTTCAGGAGTCGTGACCATCGGAATCCTCTGTACCGCGCTGGTTCGAATTCCGAAGGGGAATGACAGGACTTCCGCCGTATTCAAATTGTCTTTTTCCAACATGTTTGAAAAAGGCGCACTGCGGATCGCCACGGTCGGATTGTTTGTTTCTTTTTGCTATTCCAGCGTCATTTCGTTTATTTCGGTGTATGCAAAGTCTCTCGGCCTGATTGAAACAAGCAGCTATTTCTTTATCGTTTTCGCGGTAGCCATGATGGTGACACGGCCGTTCACCGGAAAACTATACGACAAGGTCGGCCCCGGGGTCGTCATTTATCCGTCTATTATCATTTTCAGCATCGGGCTTTGCTTGCTTGCCTTTACGAACAGCAGCGGGATGCTTTTACTTTCAGGAGCTGTCATCGGCATGGGCTATGGTTCCATTACCCCCTGCCTGCAGACGCTTGCGATCCAGGCTTCGCCCAAGCACCGCAGCGGCTATGCGACAGCCACTTATTTTACCCTTTTCGATTCAGGGATCGCAGTCGGATCCTTTGTATTCGGGCTGGTCGTCTCACAAACCGGCTTTTCCAATATTTATTTGTTCACGGGAATTTTTGTTCTCATCAACCTTTTCCTGTATACGTGGAGCCAAAAATCTGCCCTCTTAAAAGAAGAACAAAATATATCAATAGCGGATTAACCGCTTCATCATCTTGCCGGGCAAAACATGTGCCCGGCTTTTTTGTTTGACTTCAATTGAAACCTTTTTGAACGTCATAACGTCCCCTAACTGTCTGATAAAATAAGATTCTATTAAAATACTGAAAGGTGATTTTGTGAACTACGAATTATTTAACGCAATCCACAGTCTATCACACCACAGCAATATTCTTGACAGCTTCATGATTTTCGTAACGGAAAAAGCGATTTACCTGTATGCGCTGATGCTGCTCGCGATCTGGCTGTTCGGCGGCTCTTCCTACAAAAAAAGCGTTCTTCAGGCAGGCTTCACAGGCATTTTGGGCTTGGCGGCCAATTATCTGATTACCTTGATTTACTACGAGCCGCGTCCTTTCGTCGCCCACCATGTCGATGTATTGATTCACCATGCCGCTGATGCCTCATTCCCAAGCGACCATACAACGGGGGCTCTGGCTATTTCCATCGCATTCTGGCTCTGCCACCGCAGGCTCGGAAGCTTGATGATCGCCTTTGGATTGTTGACGGGATTCTCCCGCATCTGGGTCGGACACCATTACCCTGTTGATGTGCTGGGAAGCATCCTTGTTTCTGTTTTGGTGTCACTCATTGTACTTAGATTTTCCAAATACTTGACTCCTATTTTCAACTGGATCATTTCCCTCTACGATTCGATCTTGCAGCAGTTGAAAAGAAAGATATTCAGATAAAAAGCAAAAACCCGAACAGAGGATGGCTGGCATCCGGTGTTCGGGTTTTTTCATTACCCTTTTAATGCTTCTGTTAATGGCGGCACAATTTGTTTTTTACGGGAAACTACGCCTTTTAATGTCGCTGTGTTGTCTGCCAATGTGACGTTAAACGCTTGTTCGACCGCTTTTGCAGCCTGTCCTGATGCTACGACGACCGAATCGTTCGTTAAAATGTCTGTGACGACAAATACAAATAAATCCAAGCCTTTTTCAGCAACGACTTTTGAAAGTTCGGCATCCACTTCCTCTTTGCGGGAAAGGACATCGTTCGTGTCGACTGTATTCACCTGGGCAATCTCGACTTTACGGCTGCCCATTGTAAATTCTTTGGCATCAAGCGAAAGAAGCTGAGGAATCGTTTTTGCACTTAGATCGGCGCCTGCTTTCAGCATGTCCAAACCGTAGCTTTCGGCGTCAACCCCTGCGATTTCAGCCAGTTCTTTCGCAGCCTTTACATCTTCTTCCGTGCAAGTCGGCGACTTAAATAGAAGGGAATCCGAGATGATCGCTGACAGCATCAATCCGGCGGTTTCTTTTTTAATGTCGACCCCGTTTTCTTTATAAAGCTTGTTTAAAATCGTCGCCGTGCATCCCACAGGCTCTGCGCGATAGTACAATGGATCGCTTGTTTCGAAATTGGCGATCCGGTGGTGGTCAATGACTTCAAGCACGCGCACTTGATCCAAATCATCGACGCTCTGCTGGCGCTCATTATGGTCAACCAAGATGACGCTGTCCGTTTCATTGGCAACTGTCTCAACAAGGCGGGGAACCTCTGCTTTAAATTGGTCAAGCGCATACTGGGTTTCGCCGTTGATTTCGCCTAAGCGGACGGGCTCTGCTTCCATGCCGAGCTTATTTTTCAATTCTGCATATGCAATCGCTGAACAAATCGTATCCGTATCCGGGTTTTTGTGGCCAAAAATAAGTACTTTACTCATGATCTGACTCCTTACTTGTTTTTTATAGTAAGCTTACCTGACAATAAAAAAATCTGCAAACCTGTCACTTATTTTATAATATTTATGAAGAAATTTGTATGTATGAAAAAAAAAAGAGCCCTTCAGCTCTTTTTCATCTGGCTTACAGATTGATCTGCATAGTCATGTTCTCTGAACATCAGGAAGCGTATTGTGGCTTTGTTTTGGAGCCGGCTTTAAGACCGGTTTTTCTCCATATGCGACCGGGCCGTTCTCATAGTTGAACGCCGCCCCGTCAGGCGCAACTTCTTTCAGCCAATCCAGCCGGGCGCTTTCCTCCCCTTCTGAAAAGTTGTATAACGTATGGGAAAACTCTTCCTTTTCGTACTCTTTCGGAACGGTGCTCGGGACGATGACGCCCTCTTTCTCTTCCAAATCCTTGATGGCCGCGATCCACTGGTTTTGATGCATCGTATCCCTCGCCAAAAGGAAGCCGAGCATGTCCTTTACGCCTTTATCATCCGTCATTTCATAAAGTCTGGCCACCTGCAGCCTGCCTTGTGATTCCGCATTGACGTTTGCGCGCATGTCGGCGAGGAGATTCCCGCTGGCTGCGATATATCCCGCATTCCACGGAACACCGGTGCTGTTTTCCGGCATTGCGCCAAGTCCGGAAACGATCGCATGGTGCGGGTTCATCCCTCCCATGATGGAACCGATCACAGGGTCTTCAGCCGCTTTTTCCTGTTCATAGACAGGAGCATCTTCCAACAGTCGCGCAATCATCGTCGCGATCATTTCCACATGGCCGATTTCTTCAGCTGCCGTATCCATAAGCAGATCTTTGTATGTTTCGTTCCCTCTCGTGTTCCAGCCCTGGAACAAGTATTGCACCGCCACAGAAATCTCCCCGTACTGCCCGCCGAGAATCTCCTGCATTTTCTTGGCGAACAGCGGATCAGGTCTTTCAGGCTTTGCCGGATATTGAAGCACTTTCGAATGTTTGAACAAGCCAATCACTCCTCCGCTTTTTTGTAACTGTTTTTATCTACCCGCGAGAGGAGAAGGCAAAACAGCTGAATATGCTGCAATGTGCTGCTTCGATTGTTTACATTTGAACATTTTAAATATAATAAACCAAAAAGAGCCAGTCTTAAGGAGGACATCTCCCATGATAATGA
The DNA here is from genome assembly GCF_033261025.1 of Bacillus sp. KICET-3. NCBI lineage: Bacteria > Bacillati > Bacillota > Bacilli > Caryophanales > Bacillaceae > Bacillus > Bacillus sp. KICET-3. The sequence goes on from NZ_CP137345.1 coordinate 4,118,707, forward strand.
ACACGTCTCACCGGCCGTTTCCGCTTCCAAAAGGCCCCTGGATGATGACCCAAACGTGGAACGATGTATTGTTCGCCCATTGGGCGGTTGAACCTCAATCCCTTCGCGGCATCATTCCGGCGGCTCTGGAACTGGAGACATGTAGCGGGAAAGCCTGGATCAGCATCCTTCCTTTTCTGCTGACGAATCTTCGGCCGCGTTTTTTGCCGCCTCTGCCTTTTATCAGCAGATTTCCGGAACTGAATGTCCGAACATATGTCACATACCGGGGCATACCGGGAATTTATTTTTTCAGTCTTGACGCCGCTTCACGTTTAGCCGTTTTAAGCGCCAGGACTTTTTTCCATTTGCCGTATTTTCATGCCGACATGGACTTTTCCAGAGAAGAAAACCACGTGCAGTTCACCAGCAGAAGATATGGTTCAGACGCGGATTTCCGTGCACGCTATAGACCGCTGTCAGACCCCTTCACCGCACAGAAAGGAACACTCGACCATTGGCTGACGGAAAGATATCGGTTGTATACCGTACACAACGGCCGGGTGTACTATGAAGACATCCATCATTCCCAATGGCCGCTGCAACAGGCGGAAGCAGATTTCCACCAAAACCAGGCAGCCGCAGCAAGCGGTCTCTCTCTGCCGGATACCGCCCCTCTTCTTCATTACGCCAAAAAACAGCACGTCTTATTTTGGCCGCTGCAACAGGCCCGGTGATCGAATGACCGGAACTAGCGCCAAAGGAAATGATGAAAAGATATGGCTCTGTCTATTGTGAAATATACGCTCAACAAAAGACTGCAACATCCCAACACATTTCCATTTCAGATTCCCTGCTTGAATGTGAAATGGAAGTATGCTATCATCTTAGTAATTGATCAATCAATAACAAATATAAGGAGGTGGCACATCATGAAGCAGAGAAAGGAGAATCGAAGGGAAGAGATTCTTGAAGCTGGATTAGAGGTGTTTTCAGAAAAAGGATATTATAATACCACTACAGCATTAATTGCAGAAAAAGCCGGCATTTCTCAGCCCTATATATTTAAATTTTTCAAAACGAAAGAAGAATTGTTTGCTGCAGCTCTAGACAGAGCTTTTGACAGGATACTCCAAACATTTAAAAATGTAGAAGCCCGTCCCGAGCAAATCGTTGCAAAAATGATCGAGGCATATGAAGAGCTGTCTGTATCACATCCTCATGAAATCGCCTTGCAGGTAATAGGACTTTCAGTGACAGAAGAATCAATAAGAAATTGTACAAAAGCGGGTTTATCCCGTATTAGAAGCTATACTTTGGAAAGATTCCAATCAGCGAATGTCCCGAATGCAGAGGAGGAAGTAACAACCTTCTTAGCTAGGGGAATACTTTGCAACATTTCTTATTTTTTAGATTTACCAGAGATGATCCATAATGAAACAAAGTAGATAACCGATTTATTTCGGTTTTTATTCCCGCGTTAGTTATTGATCAATCAATAACTACAACAATAAGGAGGAAAATAAAATGGAAAAAGCAATCGTTTTAGGAGCAACGGGGGGCACGGGTCAGGCAATTGTGTCAGAATTACTATCCAGAAATAAACAGGTAATCGCCTTCGGACGTTCCGAAAAGAAATTGAAACAATTAATGAAAGAACATCACTCTACAGCGCTATTAACTTATAAGCTAGGTGACGTCTTTGATTACAAGACCATCGTAGAAGCAGCAAAAGATGCAGATGTCATATTCCAATGTGCCAATGTTCAATATCATGAAATGGCAGAGAAACTCCTTCTTCTTGGAGAGAGTGTAATGAAGGCGGCAAATATTTTAGGTAAGAAAATAGTGATTGTAGACGGAATATATGTTTACGGTCGCCAAGTAGCTAAGGGAGATGAAAATCATCCGAAACAACCTCATACAAAAAAGGGAAGGATCAGGGTAGATTTTGAAAATTTAATCTTTAATAAGAGATGGACATATGCAAAACCTTTAATTGTCAGGCTGCCGGATTATTACGGAAAAACTTCGCAAAACTCTTATTTACACCCTACATTAACCGGAATGGCAGCAAATAAAGTGTCTGTTTTTATTGGAAATCTAAAAACGCCTCGCGAATATGTTTACTTACCAGACGCCGCTAAGATGATTGTGGAAATTGCAAACAAAGACGATTCTTACGGAGAAAATTGGAACATTCCCGGCGCCGGCTTAATTTCAGGAAAAGACATCATAAAAATTGTACGCGACATTACCGGACATTCAAAATTAGTGATTCCATTAAATAAAACCGCCATTCGTATAAGCGGGTTGTTTGATCCGATTATGAAGGAAGTAGTGGAAATCATGTATCTTACAGAAGAAGCATTTGTTCTAAGCGGAGAAAAATATGAAAAACGAATAGGAAAGATTCCCGCCACATCTTATCAACAAGGGTTAAAGGAAACATTACACTTCCTCATGAAAAAATAGAACAAGCAGAGGATGATGCTCTCCTTAAAATTGATAATTTGTTATTGATTAATCACTAACAAAAATTAAATCGGCCGGCAATTCCAAAAAAGGAAGAGCAAAAACGCTCTTCCTTTCAGCCTAGGCCGGTTTTGAAATTTCGCTTAACGCCTCTCCGGCTTTTTGATCTGCAGCATTCGTTACGGAAAGATCCCCCAAAGCAACAATTCCGACTAAACGTTCATTTTCCACAACCGGCAGCCTGCGAATTTGATGATTGGCCATCAGATCGCCGGCTTCTTCAGCCGACATACCGGGATCGCCCGTCACCAATTCGGTGCTCATGATATCCCGGGCGGCGACATCAATGGCATTTTCCGCCACACATCTGACGACAATATCGCGGTCCGATACGATTCCTACCAATGTTTCATTCTCACAAACAGGGATGGAGCCGACATTTTGATCGCGCATTTTGCCTGCAATTTCTGTAATCGCTGCTGAAGGCTCGCAGCACTCGGCATTTTTGGTCATCAAGTCTCTCAGTTTCATGCGGGATTCCTCCTTTATCATTGGTTTAGTATGTGCTTTTCCGAAAAAACCGGCCTCTAAACCTATTTAAAAGAGCTCTTTCTTTTCATATATTTCTTTTTATCTTTCAATAAATCACCCGTCCAGCCTTTCTTTTTCAAATACAGATACACCATCACCGTCGAAAAGCCGATCAGGACTAGCGAATACAAATAGCCGTATTTGAAAGACAGCTCAGGCATATACTTAAAGTTCATTCCCCAAAGCGCGCCGAAAGCGGTCACAGGCGTAAATAACGTCGTGAAAATGGTCAAGGCTTTAAAAATTTCATTTCCCCTGTGCGATGTCACCACTTCCTCGGAATGGAGCAGATAATTGATATCATTGGCATAATCTTTGATAAGCGTTATGACTCTATCGATTTTATAAAGCGTCCGGCACTGCTCGATCCCATCAAAATGTTTCGATACAAATGCTTCTTTAACAGCCATCGCCAGTTTTTTCATCGTCATGACAAGGCTTTTCATGATCAGCAGCTCATGCCGGAGTTTGTGAATGGCCTCAATGATGCTTTTATTATTATCATGATAAAATTTCCATTTTAATGTTCGAAGGTTGTTTTCAAATTGCTCAAGTTCGACGAAATAGGCATTGACCAGCTCTCCCACCAGCACCAAAAACGCTTCAGGCGCATCTTTGCACCTGTTGAGCTGATGCTCCACCTGTTTTGGATGAACACCTTCAAAAACAGAAAGATCGAAGTTCATTGTAAAAAGACAGTCTTTCGTTAAATAAAAGTGGAAAACGGAACGATTATGTTCTTCTTCTGCATCCTGCTGATAAATAAGGGAGCCGTACAGCGCCTCGCATTCATTGGATGCGACATTGATCTCAAGACAATTTATGTTCTCTGAAGGAACGCCCAGAAACCATTTTTGGCATTCCGGCCAATGATGGGTTTGAATCAGCTCAAGCGCTTTTGTTTTTTCCTGAGGGCCAAGCCGATGCCAATTCCAGCCCTTTCCATAAAAAATCTTCATTATTCTCAAAGCCTCCTGTTCATCCTGTTCATACCGCCTTATTGTTCTTTGCCCGCGGTTCTGATAAATAAACCTGATGTTTGCGCGGCATATGCAGGTGGTATGAAGCCAATATGATACCGATTAAGAAAAGGAGGTGTGCGCCTTCTTTTTTCGGAAGGCCGGGCATTGGATTTCCTAAAACTGACCGCAGTGGCGATTTTAATTGCGCTGACGGGTTTTTTCGTAGCGGTTGAATTCGCCATCGTAAAAGTAAGAAGAACAAAAATCGACCAATTGATCGTAGAGAAAAAAAGGGGCGCGCTGGCTGCAAAGGAAGTCACCTCGCATCTTGATGAATATTTATCGGCCTGTCAGCTTGGGATAACGGTGACAGCGCTTGGTCTTGGCTGGCTCGGTGAACCGACGATGCAAAGTCTGCTTCACCCCTTTTTTGCAAAATTCGGGCTGGATGAACCGGTGACACATATCATGACATTTTTGGCCGCGTTTTTGATCGTCACCTATTTGAACGTAGTCATCGGCGAATTGGCGCCTAAAACCTTCGCCATCCAGAAATCGGAGAACATTACACTGCTTTTTGCACAGCCGATGATCTGGTTTTACAGAATCATGTTTCCTTTTATATGGCTGCTCAATCATTCAGCCCGCATCATCACGGGTCTATTCGGACTGAAGCCGGCATCGGGACAGGAATTGGCCTATACGGAAGAAGAGCTGAGAACCCTTTTGTCTGAGAGCTATCAAAGCGGAGAGATCAATCAAAACGAATTAAAATATGTGAACAATATTTTCAAATTCGATGAACGAATGGCGAAGGAAATCATGGTTCCTCGCAATGAAATGACCGCCTTATCCCTTGATGACGGCATCGAAAAAGCGAAACAGCTCATTAAAAAAACGAAGCATACCCGTTTTCCGGTGATGCAGGAAGACAAGGACCACATCATCGGGATGATCAATGTGAAAGAATTGCTGCTCGCTGAGCTTGCGGGCGATGCTTCCTTTGAAACAAAACAGTTTGCATCATTTATCCACCCCGTCATTCGTGTGATCGAAACCATTCCCGTATACCAGCTGTTCGTCAAAATGCAGAAAGAACGGACCCATATGGCGATCCTCGTCGATGAGTACGGGGGAACCTCCGGCCTGGTGACAGTTGAAGACATTGTCGAGGAAATCGTCGGCGATATTCGCGATGAATTTGATGATGAGGAAATTCCCGATATACGGAAACTGGATGAAGACCATTATCTTCTGAACGCCAAAGTGCTTGTCAGCGATGTCAACGATCTGCTTGGAATTCATTTGTCAGAGGAGGAAATCGATACGATCGGCGGCTGGTTTCTGACCCAAAATGTCGACAGCAGGCCGGGAACCGAAATACAATGTGACGGCTACAATTTTAAGGTGAAAGAAATGGACAGCCACCGGATCATGTTGATCGAAGTAACAAAAGCCGATTAATCCGGCTTGCGGCGCTGATTTCGGCCGCCCCTACCCCCCTCCTGCTGCTTTTCTCCCAAAAAACCATGTTAGGAAACCTTACATGTTCATCGTGATATCGTACTTTTATCACTATACTGAAAGAAAAACATCATTTTTACGACGGAGGAATGTGACATGCAGATGGGGGATACAGTATTTATGTTCTTTTGCGCTCTGCTCGTGTGGCTGATGACGCCGGGCATCGCTTTATTTTACGGGGGATTGGTCAGAAGCAAAAACGTACTGAGCACAGTGATGCACAGCGTGTCATCAATCGCAATCGTATCAGTCATATGGATTCTGTTCGGGTATTCTCTTGCTTTTGCACCGGGGAATCCCCTGATCGGAGGCTTGGACTGGGCCGGGCTGCACGGAGTGGGATTTGAGCCGAATTCCGATTATACAGAGACGATTCCGCATACACTTTATATGATGTTCCAATTGACGTTCGCAGTACTGACGACTGCGATTATTTCAGGAAGCTTTGCTGAACGCATGCGTTTTCCGGCATTCATTCTGTTTTCAGTCTTGTGGGTCGTGCTTGTCTACTCTCCCGTCGCCCACTGGGTATGGGGCGGCGGCTGGCTTGCCGAGCTCGGGGCTCTTGATTTCGCGGGAGGAAACGTCGTCCATATTTCATCAGGTGTGGCCGGTCTTGTTGTTGCAGTTGTTCTCGGCAAACGGAAAAACATCAGCAACACGGCTCCCCACAATCTGCTTTTGACATTGCTGGGTGCAGCGCTGATCTGGTTCGGATGGTTCGGGTTTAACGTCGGAAGCGCCCTGACGCTTGATGAAGTGGCGATGACCGCTTTTATCAACACCAATACGGCCGCTGCTGCCGGAGTGGTCGGCTGGCTGTTGGTCGAATGGCTGATCAATAAAAAGCCGACAATGCTCGGAGCGGTCTCCGGAGCCATCGCCGGGCTTGTAGCCATTACACCCGCCGCAGGCTTCGTCACTCCGTTCGCTTCGATTTTGATCGGATTTATCGGAGGCGCCGTCTGCTTTTGGGGCGTGTTCTCCCTCAAGAAGACATTCGGCTATGATGACGCGCTTGATGCCTTCGGTCTTCACGGCATCGGTGGTACATGGGGAGGCATTGCGACAGGCCTGCTTGCCACAACATCTGTTAATTCCAACGGAGCCGACGGCCTTTTCTATGGAGACATCAGCCTGCTTGGGAAACAGCTGATTGCCATTTGTGCAACATATTTGTTTGTCGCGGTGGTCACTTACGCTATTATAAAGGTAGTCAGCATCTTCTTTAAGCTCCGTGCAACCGAAGAGGAAGAGTCTCTCGGGCTCGACCTTACGATGCACGGCGAAAAAGCGTATCAAGATTAATGGTCAGGGAGTGAGGGAATGAGCGGTCAAATGTATAAGGTTGAAATTGTAACGCGTCCTACAAACTTTGAAAAGCTGAAAACCGAGCTGGCGAAAATCGGTGTCACATCCATTACATTTTACAATGTACACGGATGCGGCCTGCAAAAAGGACATACAGAGCTTTACCGCGGGGTAAAGCGGGAAAGCAATGTATATGAGCGCTTAAAAGTTGAAATCGTCGTCAGCAAGGTCCCTGTGGAAAAGGTGGCTGAGACGGCCCAAAAAGTGCTCAAAACCGGAGAACCCGGAGACGGCAAAATCTTTATTTACGAAATTCAAAACACCATCAACATCCGTACGGGCGAAGAAGGCCCTGACGCTTTATAAATAATTGAAGCTCCCGGCGCAGAAATGCGGGGAGCTGTTTTTTGTTTAGAGTGGCAAACATAACAACTTGAATGATTAGGGATTGAGGATAATTTTATTGGAACATATTTCGAAAAAAGGTTGAGCAGCTTCTTCCTTTATACTCTATAAAAATCATTTCCAAGTGTTTCCTCGCGCCTTGCGATTATGTTGACCGGGTATTCGCTTACTAAGATGATATTGAACAGCACGATTCCAGAGCAAAATGTTCTTCCATAGCCCTTCGAACTTAAATTTTAATTACTTTGCAACATGTCTATAATTAAAATTCTCCAGAAATCATTATTTTTACAATATAACCCCAGAAAATAAATTAATAATGCAGAAAAAAATTGCAATCTCACTATTTACAGCTGCTCTTTTGCTAGTTGTATGCTTCACTGGCAGTTCAGAAGCATTTGCTATGCATTCAAAAGGAGCAATTAAATTTAAAACAGATGCTAATACATATTCAAAGCACGCTATTTCTATTGTCGTAACAGGCACCTTGCGTGAGGATAATGACATTGGTTATACAGTATTGCTGTATAAAAAGGCCGAACAGCCCCAGTGAAAATGATAGAAGCAGATCATAAGATGAGTACACGCAATTTCAGGGCAGTCTTTTCAACAAAAAATATTCCGGCAGGCAAGTATGATGGGATTGCAGCACAGAGCTGGGGATATAAAGATTGGCATGGAAAGCTGCAACATTATATTACTGTTCAACATTAAAATTAATGGTATGAACAGATTAAAATCATAAAGGCTCAGCTTTTGATTTCATCTGAAATTTTCAAAAAAACATTTTATTACAAAATCCCGGGACTTTTTATCTTTCTTCCTCTTTCATTTTTTTAGTTTTCTTAGCGGATAGAAATCGTTCAGCAGTTATCTTCTCCCCAGAATGCTAATAAAGCTGTAAATCTCTTAGATTTTGATTGATGTGAATACGATTAGCATACCATCAAAAAAACGCATGGAGCCATGAACTGTTGGCTAATCGAATACCAATCTTTAATCCTTTACAAAAGCCATGGCCGCTACAACAATCACGAAATCCCCCTTTTTGTTTAATAATGAATGCCCACGGTTTAAACAAATTAGGGGGATTTCAATAATATACAGCTACCATTGAGGTCAGCCTCAAAACCTTTTGAATACATAAGGCTTTTAGTCTATAGAGTATTTTTCACAAAATGTCATCAACGATGCCGTATGTCTTCGCTTCCCCGGCATCCATAAAATAGTCGCGTTCCATGTCTATTTTTAGTTTTTCAAGCGGCTGCCCCGTCCGTTCATGGAAAAAGTGCTGTATTTTTTCCTTTAGCTTGATGATCCGCCTCGCGGAAATCTCCATGTCTGTCGCCTGGCCTTTGACGCCGCCGAGCGGCTGATGGATCATGATTTCGCTGTTTTTGAGAGCATACCGTTTTCCTTTTGTTCCGCCCGCAAGAAGGATCGCCCCCATTGACGCCGCCATCCCGACGCAGATCGTGCGGATATCCGGTTTCACATATTCCATCGTATCTAAAATCGCATATCCGGCTGACGTAGAACCGCCGGGGCTGTTGATATAAATCGAAATATCCTTTTCGTCATCCTCCGCTGACAAAAACAGCAATTGGGCGGTAACCCGATTGGCCAGATCGTCCGTAAATTCCGAGCCGATCATAATGATGCGGTCTTTCAAGAGCCTTGAAAAAATGTCGTAAGACCTTTCTCCCGCCGCTGTTTTTTCTATGACATACGGAATGGTGTTCATGCCTTTTGCCTCCTTAGGCAGCACACCTCATCATGCTTATGCAGGACGGCTGCGAAGCATTGGAAAGCCACGTCTGTCTCGCATATTCAAGCAGGTAATCCGGATTATGAAATAAAATCGCATCAATCAGCAGCCTGCCATGGTCCGGGTCACTCTCCCCGGCCGCCTCCTGTTGGAGAAAATCCCGGGAAAGGGTTTTGATGCGCTGGCGCGACCTGAATAACAGCGATTTGACGGATGATTCCGGTTTGTCGAGCATCTCAGCGATTTCGTGCAGCTGATAAGCAAACACATCCTTGAGCAAAAAGATCGTCAGCTGCTTCGGTGTCAGCGCACCCGCCAGTTTTTTGACCACATGCTCAAATTCATCCGCCGCTTTCATGCTTTCTGACTGCTCCCTCTCCTGATGCCATTCCGAAAGAAAACATTCGCGTTTTCTTTTTCGAAGCTGGTCAATCCATTTATGCTTCGCAACCGTTTTTTGATAAGCGGGCGAGGCGTCTGCTTGTTTGATTTCCATTAATTTCAGGATTGTATCCTGAGCCAAATCCTCTGCGTCCCATTTATCACCGGTGATCATCATGCAGTATTTCATCAACGCTTTCTGCTTTAATTCATTCATGAATGAATTCACACTCCTTAAAAGAGGCCTCTTACTTTAATAAACGGATTTCCCCCCTGAATGGATACGGGTATTTAAAAAAATTGTAACAAAAAAACGCCTATCTTAAATGATAGGCGTAAACAGTATGTGTTACGGCTGTTTTGAATCTTTGGTCTGGCCCTTGTCCTGAGCGCCGGAATCATCAGAAGAATCTTCCGTTTTTGTTTTACCGTTAGTACCAGTGCCGTCTTGTTTGTCTTCTGTTTTCGGTTTTTCCACATCAGAAGGCGGAGCAGGTTCTTTTGCTTGTTCAGAAGCCTGTTTTTCCATTGCTTTTTCAATGGTTGACACCGGCTTGTCCATGAAGTTCAACGGATTCAAAGCCACTCCGTCTTTGCGGATTTCAAAATGCACGTGATTTCCGCTTTCTTCATTGTAAAGGTTTTTGCCTGCTTTGCCGATGACTTGGTTTTGCTCGATTTTGTCGCCTTGTTTGACGCTCACTTCAGACAGAGATTGATACACGGTTGATAAACCGTCTTCATGCTCGATTTCAACAACATAGCCTAACACAGGGTCTTTTGCAGCCTTGATCACCGTACCGCTGAGAGATGCGGAAACATCGAATGTTTTTCCGTCTTTCTCTGCCAAGTCGATACCTTTGCTCATGCTATACGTGTTATCATAGTTTACAAGTGCTGCTTCTTTCTCTTCTTTAGATGCGTTTGTTTCAAAGAATTTTTTCACGACGGAAACATTCTCTGAATCAACAACCGGCATTGCAACATTTTCGACTGGTTTGCCTACTTCTACCGCGTCATCACGGTTATCATAGGCTGATTTCTTGCCATCTTGTGCAAGCTTGTCTTTCACATCGTGATTAGATGCTGATTGATACCAAAGAACAGCAGTTAAAACAACGACCGCACTGATCAGATAGATGGCGGGAAATACCCAGCGTCTGCGGAAAAACTTTTGCAGCTTTGTGATTTTGGAAGTACGATTCTTTTCTTCCTCTTTCATTCTTTCATCACCTCAGCAACATTCTGAACACTTTTCAGAAAATATATACATTTGCAAAAAACTTTTTTTCTCATTAGTTTTTGCAGACTAGCCCACAAATATGTAAAAAAGCGGAATAAAGCATGCATGATTGCCGAAAAAACAACGGCAGCAGCTTTTTTTTGCACCGATAAAATCGAACAGGAAAGGACAGAATAAGATCATGAAATTGCGCATCGCCAAACAAGACGATCTGCAGACAGTCGTCGATATCTATAATTCCACCATTTCTTCACGGATGGTCACGGCTGATACAGAACCTGTAACAGCAGAAGACAAGCTGGACTGGTTTTTGCATCATACTGAATCAAGGCCGCTTTACATCGTGGAGAATGAAGCGCAGGAATGCATCGGCTGGATCAGTTTCGAATCATTTTACGGCAGACCCGCATATGCCAAAACCGCGGAGGTCAGCATCTATCTTCATAAAGCGCATCGCGGAAAAGGTGCGGGCTCGGCCGTTTTAAAAAAAGCGCTCAACGCGGCGTCCGGCCTAGGAATCCGTTCATTGATGGCGTTTATTTTCGCACATAATGAACCGAGCATCAGGCTTTTTCAAAAATTCGGTTTTTCTGAATGGGGGCATTTTCCGGGGATTGCCGAGATGGACGGACATCGCTATGATCTGAAAATACTGGGGAAAGAATTAAAAGAAGGCGAAACATTCTGACGAAAAAAAGAGCTGTCCGTCAGCTCTTTTCATTGTTATTCAGCCAGGCGCTGCCTTCTGTTTTCTTCTTCATGCAAAAACTCCATGAAATTGCTCATGACGGTAAACGGCTGTTCTTTCACCGCCCTGACATAGCGGTTTTTCCGCTCTTCAGACAGGACTTCGCTTTTTTGCATCCGATCGAGAATATACTGAAACACCTTTTGCTGAACATTGCGCTTTTGGTAGGATGACTCCCTGAACAGGGCCATTCCAAAGGCGGCGCCTAAAGCGGCGATGCCCATTTTGATGAACGTGTCCATACCGAAAGACATATGTCCCCAGAAAGATGATAGGTAAACCAATGAGACAAGCAGCACCGGAACCGCTATAAATAGAAAGATCATTCTTTTCTTTAAGATCGGGGCAGCTACCTGTTTCAGGTTTTCCATCTCCCTTCTCATAAAGGCGGGCATTTGGTTAAATGTATCAAGATCCATAAAAAATCCCTCCTGCTTTCAATAAAAGAGATCCTGTTTCCAACATGAAATCGCGTTTTTTATATTTATATCGTAACTTAGTTCTAATATGTTTTACAGTTTTTTGCCTTAAATCTTTCTTTTAAAGGAACCTTCCTGCTTTTTTCTCGTATAACATGACATAGTTGCTTGAATGATAAGTAACTGATATAAATGGAATGTATCAAAACAAATCCGTCTTGCGAGGTTCAACATGGATATTATTAAAAACATTAGTATCACATCGATATTTCTCGGTTTTGCATTGGTTTTAAACACCCTTTTGGCTATCGTTGTGATCTTTAGGGAACGCCGCGATGCAAGCGCCTCCTGGGCTTGGCTCCTGGTTCTCTTTTTTATCCCGCTTTTAGGTTTTATTCTTTATCTGTTGTTCGGACATAGTTTAAAACGAAAACACCTCTTTCACTGGGAGGATCAGAAAAAGATCGGGATTGAGAAAATATTGGAGCAGCAGCTCGCCAAATTGAAAGACCGCGAATTCCAATTCCGAAATAAAGCGACGGCAGACAGCAAAGATTTAATTTATATGCACATTATTAATAACCATGCCGTGTTTACAGAAGATAATGCCGTTGAGCTGTTGACGGACGGACGCCAGAAGTTCGACCGGCTTCTCCGTGACATCGAAAACGCCAAGGATCATATTCATTTGCAATATTACATTTATAAAGGCGATGAAATCGGTAAGAAGCTGCGGGACGCGCTTATCAAAAAAGCGAAAGAAGGCGTGGAAGTCCGTGTACTTTATGATGAATTGGGTTCACGAAGTTTGCGGAAAACCTTTTTTAAAGAACTGAAAAAGGCCGGAGGATATGTTGAAGTCTTTTTTCCTTCCCGATTTAAGTTTATCAACCTGCGCATGAACTATCGAAATCACCGCAAGCTTGTCATCATCGACGGGATCATCGGATATGTAGGAGGATTTAATGTCGGAGACGAGTACCTCGGTTTGAATCCCGCGTTCGGCTATTGGCGGGATACGCACCTTAGAATCAAGGGAACCGCCGTCCACTCCATTCAAACGCGTTTTATCCTTGACTGGAATCAGGCCTCTCATCACCATGACATTACATACAAGTCCAACCATTTCCCTGAGTGTGGATCTCACGGAAACATCGGCATGCAGATTGTCACAAGCGGTCCCGATTCGGAATGGGAGCAGATCAAAAACGGCTATATTAAAATGATTTCGACTGCCAAGCGGTCCATTCTGATTCAAACGCCGTATTTCATCCCTGACGCAAGCCTCCTTGACGCTCTCAGAATCGCCTGCCTGTCCGGCGTTGACGTCAGAATTATGATTCCGAACAAGCCTGACCATCCTTTCGTCTATTGGGCGACTCTTTCTTATATCGGCGAGCTTCTCAAAGCCGGCGCCTCTGTGTTCATTTATGATAACGGCTTTATTCATGCGAAAACAATTGTTGTAGATGAGGAAATCGCTTCAGTCGGAACGGCGAATATCGATATGCGCAGCTTCAAGCTGAATTTTGAAGTCAATGCCTTTTTATATGATGAGGAAATTGCAAAAAGCCTTGTCCTGTCATTTGAAAAAGATCTGAAGGTATCGAAAGAATTGACCTATGAAGAATATCAAAACCGAAGCAGAAGCGTCCGGTTCAAGGAATCGATTTCGATTCTCCTGTCCCCGATTTTATAGCGGAGCGAATTCGCGGCCTGTTTATCGGCAAATTGAATCCCCCTGGTACCTCCCAGGGGGATTTTTCTATCGCCCGCTCCCCTCCGCTCGTGCCTTCCGTGTTTCTGATCGGGAATGCGTACCCATGCCGGGAGCAGCATCAGCATCACGGATACGAAGCGCGAAACATAAAGCAGCCGCAAGGAATCCCGCCGCACCGAGCAAAGCTATCCGGTAAGCGCTAAGATCCGGCTGCAGGTCTTCCGTATGTTGACTCATGACCGCGAGAAGGCAGGACATGACAGCGACGCCTAAAGCAGAACCGAGCCGATTCTGTACATGAAACAAGGTCGTTGCCCGCCCCATTGAAGCTGAAGAGATGTTGGCAAAAGAAGCGATCTGAACCGCGCCGACCGCCTGTCCCAAGAAAAAACCCGCCAAAAATAGCAGCCCTCTCAGAAACCATGGGTTTGCCCCGGGTCCTGTCAAGCTAAGCAGAGCAAACATCACAGCCCCACACAACAATACGGCGGAGATCAGCCGGCGCGGACCAAGTTTTGCAAAAAGGCGGGGCATCAGCTGAGAAGCAAGCATCAGCCCCAATGCTTCCGGAAACGTAATCAGGGCTGTATCGAGAGCTGAGTGATTCAGCACTTCCTGGTACATCAGCGGAAATACGTACAGCATGCCCAGCAATCCGGCTGCAGAGAACAGCGATATGAAGCTCATCGTTCCGAAAACCCGATCGGCCAGCAAACGCAGATTAAGCAGCGGATCTTTGACATGAAGCTCGACAAAAACGAGGATGGTCAAAAGAACAAGTCCGCCGATTCCGGCTGCAAGTACACCTGGCGAACCGAATCCGTTCACCGGTCCCTGATTGAGCGCAAAAACCGCCAGCGCCACTCCCGGTGCTGAGAGAAGAAAGCCGGGCAGATCAAATGCCCCTGCTCCTGATTGAATATCCTCATCAAGGAAGAACAGACCGAACAGCAGAATGATCAATCCAATCGGAATATTAATGTAGAAAATCCAGCGCCATGACAACTGATCGGTAAGAAATCCGCTGATGATCGGCCCGAGCGCGGGAGCCACGGCAACCGGAAGAACAAGAACACGTGAAATTTTTGGCCGTTCATGCGGAGGAAACGTCCTGAACAAAATCGCCATTCCCACCGGCGTAATCAGTCCCCCGCCGGCACCCTGGATGACGCGGAACAGATTTAATCCATTGAGATCTCCGGCTAGTCCGCACAATGCAGATGCAGCTGTAAACATCCCGAGCGCTATCAGAAAGATCCGCTTTGTACCCCAGCGGTCGCCAAGCCATCCGGCAATCGGCAGGCATACGGCGAGACTGACCAAGTATCCGATATTGACGATGCCGGCGGCCGACGGGGACGTCTGAAACTCCTTTATGATTGTCGGCAGCGCCATGTTGACGACGCTCGCGTCCATCGCCGCCATAAACATCGCTGTGACATATACGACACTGACAACCGTCCTTTGCTTGAACGGCCTCATATTCAGTCTTCACCGCCGTGAACCCCGAGTGCTGGCTTCAGGCTGTTCGGACGAAGATCGCTCCAATTTGAGCTAATATATTCAACACAATCGCTTCGATTTGCTTCACCAAAGACAGCGGCCCAGCCGGACGGCACATCAATAAAAGCCGGCCAGAGCGAATACTGGCCTTCGCTATTCATCAGGACAACATATGTGCCGTCTTCATTTTCAAAAGGATTCGTCATCATTCTCTCCCCCTTCTTTCTTTAAAAGCCCTACTTTAAAACAGCTAATTTTTCTGCGAGGATGCGGCCAATTTCGGCAAGCGGCTCCGGCTGGCACAGATCCTTGTGCCGGCAGTCAATATCGTGCTGCTCGATTTCCCCATTCAAATAAGGAAGCCATGATTCCGGCTCAATCGGATCAAACCATTCCGGAATGACGGTTGATCTGAAGAACAGGAGATTTCCGTGATAAGTTTTAGGTTTATAAGCGCTTAAAATACGCACTGAATTAACATAGGTCTCCTTTAGGTTCATTATCGCTGATTCATCGAGGCTGGCCAGCGCACTGCCGTCGCGCCGCAAGATTTCAATCGCGTTTGACAGCTCAAGCGGCTCCCCGTCAAGACTATCCGGATCATATCCGCCTAAAGCCAAGAGGGCAATAAGCGCTTCCTGCTCATCAGGAGCATCCTGAATCGGAAGGAAATGATTCGGGTAAGCATCAAGCATGACGAGAAGGGAAATGTCTTCGCCTTGTTCCTGCAGCTGGGTTGCGATTGCATGAACAACATTGCCTCCGAGAGACCAGCCGAGAAGACGGTAAGGTCCGGCCGGCTGAATGCTTCGGATATGGCGGATATAATCAGCAGCCATCTCATCCAATGTCTCCGGTAATGTTTCCCGCTTCGCGATGCCCCGTGCCTGAAGGCCGTAAATCGGATACTCTTTGCCGAGAGACGTCATCAAACCGGCGTAGCACCAGCTCAGTCCTCCTGCAGGATGTACACAAAACAGAGGCAGTTCAGCACCGCCCGCCCTCAGCGGAAGCAGCACATCCAGCGCGCTCCGGCTGCCGCCGACCTCAAGGCGTTCAGCAAGGCCGCTGACAGTCGGCGCTTCCAGCAAGTCGCCGATGCCGATCTCAGCTCCGAGCGCTTCACGGATGCGGCTCATCAGCTGGACAGCAAGCAGTGAATGTCCGCCAAGCTCGAAGAATCCATCATCAATCCCGACCCGCGGCACGTTCAAAATTTCTGAAAACAGGTCGCACAATATCTCTTCTTGCGGCGTGCGCGGACCCCTTCCCTTAACAGCCGCTGTAAAATCGGGTTCAGGCAGCGCTTTGCGGTCAAGCTTGCCATTCGGTGTCAATGGCAAAACGTCAATTTTCACAAAAGCCGCCGGAACCATGTAATCAGGCAGAGTCCTTGAGCCGTGCCGTCGCAGCTCAGCCGGCTCCGGCCCTTCCTCTGATGCAGGAACAATATAGGCGATCAGACGCTTATCCCCAGGCTGGTCTTCCCGCACAACAACAGCGGCCTGATCCACTTCATCATGCTGTACAAGCACAGATTCAATCTCGCCCAACTCTATTCGGAAGCCGCGGATTTTAATTTGCTGGTCAGCCCGCCCCATATAATCAAGAGTTCCATCCGGGCGCCAGCGGGCCAGATCACCCGTACGATACATCCGCGTTCCGGGCGGACCATACGGATCAGCAACAAACCTCTCGGCCGTCAAATCAGGTCTTCCCAAATATCCCCGGGCAAGGCCGCTTCCGGATACATAAAGCTCTCCGGCCACTCCCGGCGGAACCGGCTCAAGACATGAATCAAGCACATAAACGCCAAGGTCGGGTATCCCGCAGCCAATCAAACTGTTGGCTTTTAAAGCCGCGATCTTCTGATCAAGGGAAATGTAGCTGACGTGCACCGTCGTCTCCGTTATGCCGTACATATTGATCAATCTCGGGAAATAGTCGGGATGACGCTGATACCAGTCTTCCAGCCTGCTCAGTTCAAGCGCCTCCCCGCCGAAAATGACAAAGCGCAAGGAGAGAAGTTTTCCAATTTCAGGATTGTCGCGATCCGCCTGCATCAGTTGATAAAATGCCGATGGGGTCTGGTTGAGAACCGTCACGCCTTCATTTACGAGCAAGCGCAGAAAGTCGGCAGGCGAACGGCTGATGGCATGCGGAACCACAACAAGCCGGCCACCATGCAGCAGCGGGCCCCAAATTTCCCAAACTGAAAAGTCAAAGGCGTAAGAATGAAACATCGTCCAGACATCAGCTGCACTAAAATGGAACCATTGCTCTGTCGCTCCAAACAGACGGACAACATTCTGATGCGGAATCACCACTCCTTTTGGTGTACCGGTCGATCCGGATGTATAAATGACATACGCCGGATGAAGGGGCGAGAGCGGCTCTAGCCGGTCTGCATCGCTCGGATTCGCATCAGCATACTGTTTGAGCTCTGCTTTTATCCGGGAATCATCGAGCACAATCCGCGGAACAGCTCCTGCGTCAGAAATGCGCGAGTCAACCTCTGAATTTGTGATTACGCAGGCAGGCCGGGCATCTTTCAGCATAAAAGCGATTCTGTCAGCCGGATAATCCGGATCAAGCGGAACATATGCCGCGCCCGCTTTAAGTACAGCCAGCAGGCCGACAACCATATCCAATGATCTTGGCAGCGCCAAGGCTGCGAATTGTTCAGGACCGAGCCCTTTGGCAATGAGCAGCCGGGCCAGCCGGTTCGCACGCTTGTTGAGTTCGCTGTATGTCAGAGTGTCATCCTCAAATATGACGGCGATGGTTTCAGGAATTTCGGCGGCCTGTTTTTCAAACAATACCGGCAAACTTGCCTCAGGCACTTTCAATGAGGCTTTATTCCATTCAGACAGCATCATTTGGCGTTCTTCAGGCAAAAGGATTTCCAGCCGCCCGATCGGCTGATCAGGATCGGCTGCAGCGGACTCAAGCAGCTTCAATAGCCGCACCGCCAGCGCTTCAGCCGTATCACGCTTAAATAAGTCTGTACTGTATTCGAGGAATCCCGCAATGCCTGCCGGTGTTCCGTCCGGATTCCGCTGTTCGCGAAGTTCAATCGTCAAATCAAACTTGGCGGCGCCGACGTTCCGGATTTCAAGATTGGATTCGAGACCTGGAAGCTCAAGCGCCGGTTCAGGCGTATTTTGGAATGCCAGCATAATTTGAAAGAGCGGATGTCTGGCACGGGACCGGGCAGGGTTGAGAACTTCAACAAGACGCTCAAAAGGAAGATCCTGATGTTCATAGGCATTGAGATTTACGTTTCTGACCCTGCCGAGAAGCTCGCGAAAGCTGGGATCACCTGATGTGTCAGTCCGCAGCACAAGCGTATTGATGAACATTCCGATAAGCCCGCCTAATGAATCGGCGCTTCTTCCCGCGATTGGGCTGCCGATTGGAATGTCGGTTCCGGCTCCCATTCTTGTAAGCAATGCGGCTAGACCCGACTGCAAAATCATAAACAGACTGACTCCGCTGCTTCTCGCCAAGCTGAGCAGACGGCTGTGCAGCTCCTGCTCAAGCTCGAGCTGAATCGTGTCACCTTGATAGCTTGATTCAGCAGGCCGCGGGAAATCGGTTGGAAGCTCAAGCTGATCGGGCAGACTTTCAAGCGTCTTTGTCCAGAATGTCAGCTGCCTTGCAATCAGGCTATCCGGATCACTCTCACTGCCAAGCAGACTTTTCTGCCAGAAGGCATAGTCGGCATACTGTACGGGCAGCGGCTGCCACTCCGGAGCAGCATCCTGACAGCGGGCATTGTAGGCGGCTTCCAAATCACGGGTCAACGGCGTCAGAGACCATCCATCACCGATCATATGGTGAAGAAGCAGCAGTAGGACATATTTGTCCTGCCCAAGCACGAAAAGCTGAGCGCGAAACTGAGGCTCTTCAGCCAGGTTAAAGCTGTACCTTACAGCTTCAGCAAGCACTCTCTCAATCTGATTTTCGCTGACATGGGAGACGAGCAGCTTAGGACGGGCCTTGTCCGGATCCAATATAAGCTGGCATGATGTCCCCTGCCTTTCGGGGAAAATCGTTCTCAACGGTTCATGCCGTTCAGCAACATCGCCAAGAGCCTTTTCAAGCGCATCGCGATTCAGACGGCCGCTCAAATTGACAACAACCGGAATATTGTAGGTAGGACTCGGGCCTTCCAAACAGTATAAAAACCATAAACGCCGCTGGGCAAAGGAAAGAGGAATTTCTTCCCGCCGCTCAAGCTTCTGCAGCTCTGGACGGACGCTTTCCGCCTTGTCAAGCTGTTTGGCAAGTCCGGCGGCAGTCGGTTCGTCAAATAAACGGCCGATTCCGAGTTCCGCTCCCAATACTTCGCGAATACGGCTGACGAGCCGTCCGGCCAGAAGCGAATGTCCGCCAAGATCGAAGAAGCTGTCATCAATGCTGACGCGCGATATCCCCAGAACCTCAGCAAACAGATCACACAAAATTTCCTCCTGCGGTGTCCTCGGCTCGCGTCCGGCTGCTTGTCCGCTTATCACGGGAGCCGGCAGCGCTTTGCGATCAAGTTTTCCATTTGGCGTAAGCGGAAGCTCTTGCAGAATGACAAATGCAGACGGCACCATATAATCAGGTAGCGTTTCACTGACATAGCGGCGGAGCTCAGCCGGATCAGGACTTGCTTCCGGAGCCGGAACGATATAGGCGGCCAAGCGGGGATCCCCCGGATGGTCTTCGCGAACGACAGCGGCAGTCTGATGAATATCAGGATGGCCGGAAAGCACCGTGTCAATTTCCCCCATCTCGATGCGGAAACCGCGGATCTTAATTTGGTGATCCGCCCGTCCGATATATTCAAGAGAGCCATCCGAACGCCACCGTACGAGATCGCCCGTCCGATACATCCGGGTACCCGGCGGTCCGTAAGGATTGGCGATAAAACGCTCAGCCGTCAGACCGGGCCGGCCTAAATAGCCGCGCGCCACCCCCGCACCGGCGATATAAAGCTCTCCGGCCACTCCCGGAGGAACAGGCTGCAGGCCTGCATCCAACACATATACTTGTGTGTTCCAAATCGGACGGCCGATTGAAGGCGCTTCTTGCTGATCGTTTTCCAGCGCGGCAGAGGTTGACCAGATCGTTGTTTCAGTCGGCCCATAAAGGTTTGTCAGCTGACAGTCCAGTTTTTGCAATCGCCGGGCAAGGCTGCTTGGAAGGGCCTCGCCTCCGACAAGCACTCTGAGTCCGCGAAGCTTTTCCGGAACGCTTGTCGCCAATGCATGCCACAGAGTCGGTGTTGCCTGCATTATCGTAATGTTTTGCTCATCAATCATGTTCGCCAGCGCCGGAGGATCTTGAACAATCTCCTTCTCAGCGATGATGAAGGAGGCACCGCTGAGAAGCGGCAAGTAAATCTCCAGCGCCGATATATCAAAAGCAACCGTGGTAACCGCCAAAAGCCTGTCATGGCGCTGAAGAGAAAAAGTCTCCTGCATTGATAAAAGAAAATTGCATAAGCTTTCAGCTGATACAACGACTCCCTTAGGTCTGCCGGTAGACCCGGACGTATAAATCATATAGGCAGGCTGAAGAGGCGACCGTTTTCCATTGTGATCCGCATCAACCGGGTTATCAGAAGAGTAGTGACAGATTTCAGTGATGGTGTCTTGTTCATCAATGACCATTCTTGCTACATTTGCATGATCGGAAATACGAGCCGCGGCCTCCTTGCTCGTGATGACGAGCATCGGCTGTGCATCGCCGAGCATATAATCGATCCGGTCAGCCGGATATTCTGGATCGATAGGCAAATAAGCCGCTCCGGCCTTGAGGACGGCAAGCATACTGATTACCATTTCTGCGGACCGCGGCAGAGCCAAAGCAACAAACCGCTCCGGTCCGGCTCCTCTTTCAATCAGCAAATGGGCCAGCCGGTTCGCCCGTTCATTCAGTTCGGCATAGCTGAGAACATCTCCCTTAAACACTAAAGCCGGCGAGTTTGGATTTTCTTCCGCCTGCATCTGAAATAATTCAGGAAGAGTGGTCTCGGGAAGTGAATGATCAGTTTCATTCCATTTGATAAGCAACTGATGGCGTTCTTCAGGAAGCAGAAACTCTATTTTTCCAATCGGCACATCTTGTTGAATACCGGATATTTTTTTTAGAAGAATCAGAAAACGTTGCAGATGTTTTTCGAGTTCACTGTCCTTGTATACGGCAGGATTGGCATCTATATTTACCTTTAAGCCGTTTCCCCCGGGCCTCCCGTAAATGTTGATTGATAGGTCGTCTACAGGTCCTGTCGTAAGATTGTGAACAACGCCGAGATGACCGGCAAAGTTCAAACTGTCGGAAAACGGCATCAGATTAATCTGCGGACCGAATAGCCGCTGGTTTTCGCCAAGCAGCTTCAGATCGCGGCGCAGCTCTTCATGGCGATAATGCTGGTGCCTGCGAATTTTCATGATTTCCTCTGAGATCTGCTTCATAAGCTTGGCCGCACCCATCTCAGGCCGCATGGACAGGCGAAGCGGCAGAAGATTCATAACCATGCCGGGAATATTCAGCGAAGCTGAGCCTAAACGGCACATCATCGGCAATCCGAGGACGACATCGCTTGCGCCTGTAAGACGGTGAACATAAATGGCCGCTGCCGCGATCACTGCTTCATGCCAGCTTGCCCCAGTCAAGCTTGCCGCAGACGGGAGACGATCGGCATGTTCCGCGGGAAGATGTGCAGAACGGCGAAGAAAGCTGGAGGAAGTTCTCGGCGCCCTGTCGGCAAGACTGACCACCTCAGGTTCATCACCGAAGCGGTCAAGCCAAAATTGGCGGTCCTTTTGATATTGATCTGATGAACGATACTCCTCATCTTCCTTGAGAATCGAATCAAGAGAACCAAAGGATCTTTGATCATCAACCGACATGCCTCGTACGAGCGCGGTATACAATTTTGAAAGCCTCTCGGCAATCAGTGTAAAACTGAAACCGTCAGTTGCGATATGGTGTGCCCGGTGATACCAGAAATAAAGCTCTGGCGCCGCTTTAAAAAGTGCTTCTGTAAAAAGCGGACCGCTGCTCAAGTTGATCGGCCGGGCAAGATCGGCTCTCATCCATGCTTCAGCCGCTTTCCTCGGGTCTGTCTCGGAACTGACATCGATGAAATGAAATGGAAAATCTGTTGAACGATCGATGACCTGCCACGGCCCATCCTCATCTTCTCCGAAACGGGCATGCAATGCATCCGCTTCTTCAATGACGCGGCAGAGCGCTTTCTCAAAAAGATGATGATCAATCGGACCGCTGATTTCAACATATTCAGCGGTATTATAGATCGGATTTTGCGGATCAAGCTGCTGTGCATACCAAATGCCGGCCTGTGCTCCGGTTAATGGCCTGCGATGATCTTGACATTCAGGCATTATGGCAACCTCCTTCATTGATAGTCTGAATTTGGCAAGGTTGTTTCTTTAGATGAAGACAACAATCTCCACCAGTTGTCAATCGTCGGTTCTTCTGCAAGCTCTACAAACGTCACCTCAGCTCCGATCCGGTGCCAGCGCTCGATAAGGCTCATCATTCTGACTGAATCAAGCCCTCGATAAATCAAATTTTCACTGTCGCTGATATTGTCTGGCGACTCAAAAAGAAGCGTGGCGATTTGTTCGCACATGGCCTGTTTTGATAACGGCCGGCCGTCTGCTTTCACATCTTCATCATTTGCTGAATCCCGCCCGCTTTCCAATTCGTTGAGGAGATTTTGGGCTGTGACAGTAACTGCGCAACGGACGGCTGCATAAGAGATCGCCATTTTATGATGATTTAAAGAGAAATCCGCTACCGCATCTGCTACGAAAAACGTCTCAATATCTTGCATAAACGCATCACATGCTGTCATGAGGCAGCCGATATGTGCGTAAACCCCAGTGATGATCAGCTGATCCCGCCCTTGCTCCTGAAGCAGGCCTAAGAGATTGGTTTTTCTAAAGGCATTGTATCTCCATTTCGTCAGAACGGTGTCGCCTTCATTCGGTTTGAGCTCTTCCACGATTTTCTCCTGATCTGGATCAGGACCGATACCTGAACCCCAAAAGTCCTGGAGAAGCCCTCGTTCTTCAGGCGTCTGTCCGCCGGGCTGAGCCGTGTAGATGACCGGTATGCCAAGCTCTGCGCACTGCTCCTTCAGCATTTTGATATTTGCCAATACCTCGGTCATTGGAGACTCGCCTAACGTGTATGCATTGATAAAATACTGCTGCATGTCGTGAATCAGCAGGGCGGCGCGTCTCGGATGCGGCTTCCAGGACACCTTGTTTTTAGGGAGATCAGATGCTTGCGGCATCTGGTACGGCAGGATGGCAGGAATGGCCATCAACATCACGTCCTTTCATTCTTTTTCATGTTTTATTGTTTCGCTTTGAGGGATGCCGACATTTTTTCGGCAATCGCTTTTCGCAGCGCTTTTTTGCTTACTTTCCCAACGCCTGTCTGTGGAAATGAATCTGTAAACTCCACCCGGTCGGGAATTTTATATGCTGCAAGCCCCCGATCCCGCAAAAACTGTTGAAGTTCCGCGGCGGCAGGCGGATTGTCACGCGGGATGATATATGCGCATGACCTTTCCCCAAGAAACTCATCCGGCATTGACACAACGGCTGCATCATGTACAGCGGGATGAGCAAGAAGGTGGTTTTCCACCTCTTCTGCGGCGACTTTCTCCCCGCCTCTGTTGATCTGATCCTTTGCCCGGCCCTCAACGATCAGGTAACCTGATGAGTTCACTTTCACCAGATCCCCCGTTCGGTAAAAGCCGTCTGGAGTAAATGCTTTAGCATTATGTTCTTCAGCTTTGTAATAGCCGCGAATCGTATAAGGCCCGCGGGTCAGCAGCTCACCGGTCTGTCCCGGTTCGACTTCGCGGCCGCTTTTATCGACGATGCGAATCTCATCTAACGGCGACATCGGTCTGCCTTGAGTATTGATGATGATGTCTTCGGGATCATCAAGCCTTGTATAACTGACCAGCCCTTCCGCCATACCATACACCTGCTGCAATGTGCAGTTGAGTAGTGTCTTGACGCGTCTGGCGGCTTCGGCGCTGAATTTGGCCCCGCCGACTTGAAACACCTGCAGGCTGGAGAGATCGTCGCAGCGCGATGACGCGGCTTCAAGCCAAATTAAAGCGAGCGGCGGCACGACTGCGGCAATTGTGACCTTCTCCTTTTCGATAAGAGGAAATGTTTCGTCAGGGCTTGGCCCTTGTGCGAGAACGACTCTTCCACCCGCATACAGCGTGCCGAGCACTCCCGGGGAGCTAAGCGGATAATTATGGGCCATCGGAAGAGCAGCGAGATACACGCTGTCATGATCAAGCCGGCAAATGTCTGCGCTGACTCTCAGACTGTAAATATAGTCATCATGGGTTCTCGGTATCAGCTTAGACAGTCCCGTGCTTCCTCCGGATAATTGCAGAAAAGCGATATCATCCGGTTTCACATTTGGATGACGGCCGGGATCGGCATCTATATACAAGTCGCTGAGCGCCTGAAATTCTTCCGGATCTCCGGCGACAATAACATGCCCCAATGCGGGAAGCTTGCTGCGGACTTGTCTCGCCAGCCGGCGGTAATCAAAGCCTGAATGAGTATCTGGAATGATGTATGCAGCCGCTTCGGTAAATTCGCAAAAATAAGCGATCTCGCTTTGCCGATGAGAAGGGAGCGCAAATACAGGCAGCGCACCGATGCGGAACAATGCAAAACAAACTTCAAAAAACTCGGTGATATTCGGCAGCTGCACGATGACGCGGTCTTCCTTTTTTATGCCCATCTTTAAGAAGCCTGCCGCAAGACGATCGGTTCTCATATCCAGTTCCTTATAGCTTACATGAGCGTCTCCGCATATAACTGCGGTTCTGCTGCCGTGCCTGACAGCCCGTTCTCTCAGCATTTCTCCGAATGTCTCGCCTCGCCAGCACCCCTCCTTTCGATATTTCTCAGCAAACTCTTCCGGCCATGTTGGGCATCCTGTCAGCATGATGTATCCCTCCAGCATTTCATTGTATTATTCATTGTTCAGTCCCATAGCAAGAAGCATGGTCCGAAACTTGGCCGACGTCTCGGCCAATTCATCTTCCGGCCTTGAACCGGCCACGATACCGGCACCGGCGAACAGTCGGAGAGCGTGATCTTCCGCCTCAGCGCAGCGGATCGTGACGACCCACTCCCCATCCCCCACGGAATCACACCAGCCCACCATTCCTGTAAAGAAACCGCGATCAAACGGCTCAATCTCTTTAATAGCAGCCCTCGCCTTATCTGTCGGGGTTCCGCAGACAGCCGGCGTCGGATGCAGCGCCGCTGCGAGCTCTAAGGACGATATCGACAAATCTGTCAGCTCCCCATTGATTTCTGTAGAGAGGTGCCACATCGTCTCCGTACTGATCAGCGAAGGTTCAGCCGGCACATTCAATTTCCGGCAGAAGGGCTTGAGAGCTGCGGCTACGGCTTGAACGACGACTGCATGTTCATGACGGTCTTTTGCAGAAGCAAGCAATTCATCCGCCCGCCGCTGATCTTCAACAGGATCATCGCTCCGCGGCCTGGACCCTGCCAGCGGATTTGCAGAAACGCGAAATCCGGTTCTTGAAACAAGCAGCTCCGGACTTGCTCCAATCAATGTCCTGGCTGAATGCGACTCTTCTTTAGCCCGCTCTGGCAAATCGACCGCAAAGGTGTAGCCGTTCGTATTGTGCTGTGCAAGGTTTTGAAGCAGACGGCCGATATCGATTTTCTCAGGTGATGTCAAACGCAGTGAGCGCGAAAGGACAATTTTGCTATAGTCACCTGCTGCTATACCTGCTAATCCCCGTTCGACTCCCCGTATATACGCCTCCGGTTCAGGAACCGGTTGAATGTCATAGGCCATTCCCTGCTGTGAATGTTTTTGGACGCTCTGTTCAAATACCAGCGGGCCGGCACACCAAACTTCATCCGGCACGGTAAGCTGTGCAGGCTTTGCATTGTCAAAAGGCACTGCTCCGACAATGATGGGCCTCTTCCGTCCAGACTGCTCGGCATCTCTGAGGACGGCTGCCGCACGCTGCGACAGATGTTCCAGCCCGCTGCCGTCTTCTTCAGGGACGGCGGCAAAAACGCCTTTGGCAAGGATGGTCCGCTCCGGTGAAGAAAAGAAGAACGAAGCACCTGTCCGATACTCATGCAGAAGCTGCTCTGCCAACGCTTCTGAAACCATTTGATGATCAATCATTTCCAAAACCTCCTTTATATCAATCAGACTCCCAAGGTAGCGCCGCCATCAACGCGAAGGTCATGCATCGTAATATGGCGGGCACGCTCGGACAGCAAAAATAGAACTGCTTCTGCGATATCCGCCGGCAATGCCAAACGGCCGAGCGGAATTCCAGTTTTGAATGTTTCCAATGATCCGGCAATGGCAGCTTGAGCCCCGTTCTGGTCTGACCACATTGACCGCTGCATAGGCGTATCCGTCGATCCGGGCGATACAATATTGCAGCGAATATTATACTGGGCCAGCTCGAGACCAAGGCATTT
Source organism: Bacillus sp. KICET-3 (assembly GCF_033261025.1). Classification (NCBI taxonomy): domain Bacteria; kingdom Bacillati; phylum Bacillota; class Bacilli; order Caryophanales; family Bacillaceae; genus Bacillus; species Bacillus sp. KICET-3. The sequence continues at coordinate 4,145,288 of NZ_CP137345.1, forward strand.
CGTAAACATCAATGCCGCCGCCTTTGAAGCGGCATAAGCAGCCATCTGCATCCGGGGAACCGCGGCGGCATTGGAGCCTACGGTCACGATGGCGCCTTCCTTGCGTGTGATCATACGTCCGGCAACTGAACGAGATACGTTAAAAACTCCTGTAGCATTGACGCTGAACGTCTTCTCCCAATCTGCATCACTGAATGATGTGATCAAACCGGTTCTAAGAACTCCGGCTACATTGACCAGCATATCTATCGGACCGACTTCGCGTTCAATCCGGTCAACGGTCTTGTCAACTGATGCGCTGTCACCGACATCTGCGGCAAAAGCCCCGGCTTGCAGGCCTTGTTTTTTCACATCTTCGACGAGCGAATGAAGCCCTTCCTCATTTTGATCGATTGCGGCAACTGACGCACCGCTTTCCGCAAGCGCCCTTGCCACCGCTTCGCCAATTCCTTGCGAAGCCCCTGTCACTAAAGCAACCTTGCCTTTCATCTGTGATCATTTCCTTTCCTCGGGACTTTGGACCGAATCTCGATTAGTTCAAAACAGCCTAATTGATAATGATTATCATTATCACTAAAAAATATAATATACCAATAAATGCTAGCGGTCAAATCGTTTTCTGTCATTGTCCGCAGCTTTTTCAGGTATATTGATCAATTTGATTATTTTTTTATAAAAGCAGGGGCGGAAAATCCCCCGCTTCTCATCTATCAGGACTTAGCGCAAAACGCAGCGCCCTGCTGATTAAGACCGGCAAAACCGATATATGGCCCTCTCCCTTAAATTCATTGAACTCCGTGCGCACTCCGCAGCTTTCCAGAGCCGATAAGCGCTCAGCCAGTTGTTCCGCACGATCGTTCATGCGGCTTTTATGGCTTTTCTCCAGTTCTCCAGCTCCAAGCAATACATCAACCTTAACACCAGCCTCCTGCAAACGTGATACAAAGTCACGCTCTTGATCAAAAAATGACTGATTCCAATGAATCGACGGGCTGCCGGCGATGTATGTCCGAAATAAAGCAGGCTTTGTAAACAGGACCTGGAGGACAAAAAGCCCGCCAAGGGAGTGTCCGAAAATCGCCTGCCTATTCTTGTCTATCTTAAAATCACGTTCGATCTCGGGCTTTAGCCTTTCTTCAATGAATGTCAGAAAAGCCTCCGCACCGCCGGATTCGGGCCAGTCCCTCCCATCGGGCCGTTCAGGCAGTTCAGCCGGTGGCACCGGCAATGTAAAATCGTAGTACCGCCCCGGGTCAAACGGAGCGTCCGTCTCATAGCCGATGCCGACGATGACGGCAGGAACTACTCCCGTCTTCTCCGGACGGCGCGACTGCATCCGCATGGCCTCGACCATCGTGCCGAACACCGAGTTGGCATCAAGCAGATAGATCACCGGAAATCCCGATGGAGGCGGCTCTCCAAGCGGATTGGCAATGAAAATCCGGTATTTTCGTTCCCCAAAAGGCGACTGCATGAGTCGCTGTTCAGTCCCCGGTATGGCGACCGGGGGACAGTCAGCGGCGTTGGCTGCCCCACTATGTTGTTTATCAACCATCCGCCTTCCCCCTCTTCTTTGATTGTTAAAACAGGCCGGCTACTGAACCGCCTTTTTTTGTTTGAAAAGCAAGTACAAGAAATAAGGCACACCGAAAATGGCAAGGAGGATTCCCGCGGGAACCTCTGACGGCTGAAACAGCAATTTCCCGGCAAAATCGGCGCACAGCACAAGAAACATCCCGATTAAACCGCTGAGCGGCAATGAATAGCGATGCAGCACTCCTGCGAGTCTTCGAGAAATATGCGGAGCGATCAAGCCCACAAAACTCATGCTCCCGGATATCGATACACAGGCGCTGATAATTCCGACACAGGCGATGAGCAGCACCGCTTTTTCAAGATTGGAAGAGACCCCGAGGCTCTTCACGGTATCTTCGTGAAAACGAATGGTATCAAGAAGACGGCTCTTGGCGAGAAGAAACGGAATCAGCAGCAAAAACCACGGCAGGGCGGCTTGAATATACGCCCAGTTGGCCGAGCCGATGCTCCCGTTTTTCCAGACCATCGCCATTTCATAATCGTTCGGATTCATTTTCAATGACAAATACAAAGACACGGCACTGAAGCCCGAATTAATAGCGATCCCCACAAGAATGATCCTGCCGGAATCAAGGTTTCCCCCGTGCCAGGCAAACATAAAAATGAACGCGGCTGCCAAAAGCCCTCCGATCAGGCCGAAAAAGGGCATCCCCATCGCTGCCAGGAGATTCGCTGTTTCCGTCTGCCCTTGAAATATCAGCATATAGCCGACGATTGCGGCTCCGGCTCCCGCGTTAATTCCCAATATTCCCGGATCAGCCAGTCCGTTTCTTGTCACCGCCTGAATCACGGCGCCGGCAATTCCAAGCCCAAGACCGACCAGCCCGGCGGTTACGATCCTTGGGAGCCTTAAATCAAACAGGAGAATGCTGTACTGCTCATTCGGATTGATTTGAAAAAGGGTGGAAAACAGTTCCGAAGGATCATCAATCGAGAACGCCCCCATCGTGATGCTGGCATAACACACCGCAAGAATCAGGACAATCAACACGGTGTAGATGACTGCTAGTTTTTTAGGCATGCTGTTCCCCTCCTTTTCTTTTAATCAAGTAGAGAAAGAAAGGAACGCCGATGATGGAGGTGACGACTTCAATCGGTGTCTCAAACGGATAATTGATCAGCCGGCTTGCAAGATCAGCCAATGTCAGAAAAACGCCGCCGATGATGCAGGAACAGGGAATCAGCCGGCTGTAGTCCGCCCCGACGAGAAAACGGGTGATGTGCGGAACGACCAGCCCGACGAAGGCGATTTTACCCGCCAAGGCGACGGAACTGCCCGTAAGCAAGACCACCGCCGCCATCGCCAGGAACTTGACGGCTTTCTTCTTCTGTCCGAGACTTTCAGAAATATCTTCCCCCAATGATAAAGCGGTCACTTTTTTGCTGAGAGAAATAGCAAGGATTATCCCGAGCATGAAAAAAGGGACCGCGTATGTCAGAAGATCCGGGTTCAATTGGTGCAGTCTCGCGCTGTACCAAAAGCTGAGATCCTGGGAAATTTGAAAATAGACCGACATCGCCGCTGACAGGCTGCTGAGCAGCATGCTTGTAACCGTGCCGATGATCGCGAGCTGAACGGGCATAAAGCCGTTTGGAATCACCGATGCAAGGCCGAAAACAAGCCCTACACCGACAGCGGATCCGAGAAACGAATACCCCATCATCTCAAGAGCCGATGAATGCGGAATCAATACCATCAAAAGCGTAATGATAAATGCCGAACCATCAGAAACTCCCATAATCGACGGTGAAGCCAAATAGTTGCGGGTAATTCCTTGCATAAGCGCCCCCGAAGCGGCGAGCGCCGCTCCGATCAAGAGGGCGCCAGCCGCGCGCGGTAGCCGGGAATGCCAGATAATCTGGTGGTCTGTGTTTTCCGGGTCAAAATGCAGAAGCGCCGTATACACAGTCTCCCAATCAAGCTGCTTTGCTCCGATGCAGACGGAGAGAAAAACGGACAATACAACGGCAAACGGAGCAGTGATTATAATGATACGTGTCATTCGCTTTGAGTGCATAAAGAAATACCTTTTCTGTTTAGTCTTGTGTCAATTTTTCCGTCGCCGCTTTCAAGAATTGTACTTTGCTCCATGCTGTTCCTCCCTGTGCAAGCGGATCGACAGCATTGACGAATACATGATCTTTTTGAACCGCCGAGATGCTTTTCCAAATCGGATTTTTCTCTAGATCTTTCAACGCATTCGGCTTATCTGCATTCTCATCGTCGGAGAATTGGACAAACATGTAGTCCGGATTCATTTCACTCAATTTCTCCAATGAAATCAGCTCCTGGGTTTTAGCCGCTTTCACTTCATTTGGTGCGGTGTAACCCAGCTCACCGTATAACGTTGAATTGAAAAATACGTCTTTAGGATAAATGAACACATTTCCCTGTCTGATTCTGATGACCAGCGCTTTTGTATCTTTTGCGGTTTTTTCAAATTTGGCTTTTGCTTCTTTCAGATCTGTTTCATAGTCTGAAATGATTTTCTTTGCTTGATCTTCTTTTCCCGTCAGTTCAGCCAGCAGATTCAAGTTGTCTTTCCAGTGGGAAGAGACGTGGGACACAGGAATCGTAGGCGCGATGTTATCAAGCTTTTTCACCGTTTTTTCAGGAAACTTTGTTGATGCTAAAATGACGTCAGGCTTAAGCTGAAGGATTTTTTCCAAATTCGGCTGTGTTTTTTCGCCAACAGCTGTTGCTTTATCGGTGATGCTCTTGAATAATTCCGGGAATTTTCCGGAAAAGGAAATCGCACCGACAGGATGAACATCAAGAAGCTTTGCGTCTTCCATTGATTCAACGCTTCCGGTAATGACGATCTTTTCAGCCGGGGCTTTTACCTTGTATGTATGGCCGAGATATTCAATACTCTTCTCTGCTGAGCTGCTTCCGCTTTTGGCAGTGTTGCCAGCCGCTTCTTTTTGGTTTCCGCATCCTGCTGCTGTTAAAGCCAGAAGCAGAATAAATAGACATATAGAGACTTTTTTCATCTATTGTAACCCCCTGATTTAATTGATAATAATTATCAATTAAAATTATAGGTAAGCCTCTTTGATAACACCATGGACAATATCCGGCAATTAAAATGGATTTTTTCCGGACAGGAGCTGAACGGTCTGCCGAATGGTCCGTTCATGGCTGCAGGCGGTGTATTCACGCCAAGGATCTGACTGGATTTGATAAACCCGCTGTTCACGCACGGCCTTTAGATCCTGCCAGGCGGCCGTTTGCTGAAGCTCTTGATAAAATGCGATCGTTTCGGGTTCTTTGTAAATGAAAATCATGATGCAATCCGGCTGATAAGCCGCGATGCTTTCCAATGAAACCGCCTGATCTGTCGGTTCATTCAAAGAAACGGCAGACTCAAAACCTAAGTCTCCAAAGAAAACATCCCGGACAGAGCGATTATGGGCGAGATAAAATTCGTGCTTATGCAGGCGCAAAAACAAAAAACTGTACTGTCCGCAGACCGGCTGAAGCGCTTTTTTTGCCGACTCCGTCTGCCGCTTATAGGACGTGAGCCATTTGCGGGCTTCCGCTTCTTCTTCCACATGGGAGGCGGTCAGCATGAAATGCGTCCTCCAGTCTTCCTGTGAAGGCAGATAGACGACATCTGCGATCCCATTTAAACGCTCCCGTTCTTTTTGCGAAATGCTGTCCATGCTGATAATCAGTTCAGGAGCAGATTGGGACAAGATGCGCAGATTTTCTTCCCATGGCTCATCAAAGCGGTAGGCGCTGAGGTGAACCGGGATATCAGCGGCATACTGTTTGTAGTAATAGGACGTCCATTTCGGATGCAGCGAAGCCGCATATGGAATCAAGTGCAGCGGAATAAGCTGCCCAAGCGTGTTTTGGCCGTAGACGGCAAGCTTTCTGCGCCTTTTCCTCATGTAAACGGTCGGCGACAAACCGGTATGCTTTTTAAATGTCCGGCTGAAATAAAATTCATCCTGATAGCCTGTTTGGCTGGCGATTTCCCTCAGCTTGTAGCTGGCCTTGGCCATCAGCTGCTTCGCTTTTGTCATCCGTGTTTCGGTTATGAACTCTGTTACGCTTTGTCCATACAGTTTTTTGAAGGTTTCGCTATAATGCTTGGCACTGATTCCGGCCATGTGTGCAAGCTGATCAAGCGTGATGTGAGCATCCGAATGGTCCTCAATATATGCTTTCGTTCTGGCAATGGCTGATGAGGTATCCTCCGGATGAAACAGCTTTGCCGAGCAGATCTCGTACAGAAGCTGCTGCAGTTCAATCTGGCATTTCATTTCCTGAAGCGCGGAGGAAGCCGGCCATAATGACGAAAGCTCCTGAAGACGTGCGGCCAGATTCCCGACGGAATGGACGTTCATCATCTGAAGGTCGGAGAAGAGGCCGGGGTTTGTGTCAGGTTCAAGCGTTTGCCGGCCTTCTTCGTATACATACGCGTGCATCCGGACGAGATACACGCTGATTTCATAACAGGAGGCCGTAATCCCGAATGTTTCATAAGGAGGGCAAATATAGAGCGTTTCTTTTTGCAGCGGTCTGCTTTCCGCTTTAATCTCGACCCTTCCCTCCCCCTTCATATGAAAAATAAAGACGAACGAATCGGCAAGCTGCTGTTCATTTGGAAGGTCCCCGGTTTTTTTTATATGATCAATTTGCAAGAGACGATAAAAGTAAGAGGATTTCATAGAAAAAACCGCCTTTCTAAAAAAACAACGAATGTCAGATTCATACAAAAACACACCCTTGCATGGTACAATCGGCAGGGCGCAAAAACCAAAACTACCAGCGAACGGGGTGTATTCATATAAACGTATGTCTACCGACTACTATAACACACCGGAAACCCGCAACCTTGCACGATTCCCTCTAAAAAACGCTTCCAATTCTTAAAATATATCATTTTTATTCAAAAATACTCTATTGTAGTGTATAAATAAATAGGAATTTATATTACCTTCTGGAAGGCGTGACATATATGATGATGACTGAAAGGCTGAGGAATTCTCTCAATACCGTTTCAAAATGGGGGAAAATAGCCGCAATTTTTACTATCATTACGGGGGCCTTCACTGCGCTCTGCGGACTGCCGGTATTTTTGATAGGAGCCGTGCCTGGAGTACTTTTGATTTTTTCAGGCATTTATTTATTAAAATCAGCCAGCGCGGCTGCACAGATGAATAAAGAACTAGCAGAAGAACCGCACGAACTTCTAATGGAAAACTACGCGAAATTTATAAAATGGCAAGTGTATTATTTGGTGGCGAATGTTGTGCTTGTCCTATTGGGAATCATTCTCTTTATGATTTTCTTTTTCATTGGGATGGCAGCCGGTTTAAGCGAAACTCATTATTACTACGAATAGGGTGTCAAAAAGGCCTTTTTCGGGAAGCTTCCCCGTAAAAGGCCTTTTGACGTTTATTGAGCTTCGCCCACAACCGTAAACCGTTCATTGATATGCTCGCCACTCTCAGCTTCGTCCACAACCGCAATGGCGTAATCTGCATAGCTGATATAGCTTTCTCCCGCCGCATTGACGATCACGTTTTCTTGTCCTTTTTTATAGGCTCCCGTACGTTTTCCTTCAGGATTGAAAAACGCCGCCGGGCTGATGAACGTCCATGTCAAACCGCTTGATTTTTTCAGATCCTCCAAGTTCTGCCCCTGATTTTTTGCCGTCGGCAAGTACTCTTTAGGGAAATCAGGCGTGTTGTACAGCTGAGCTGTTTTTTCCTCATCAACATAAAGGCTTCCCGCCCCTCCGACAACAATTAATCTTGTTTCCGGAACCTGCTGGAACAACTCGATCAGCTTTCTTCCCGCTTCAACATGAAGATGCTCCTGTCCCGGCGCCGCGCCAAACGCGTTGACCACGACATCAAGCCCTTTTACATCCTCAGGCTGAAGCTCGAATACGTCTTTTTCAATAACGGCCGCACCGCTGCCGGAGACTTTGGATGCATTTCTGACAATCGCCGTTACTTCGTGCCCCCTTTCTGCCGCTTCCTTTACAATCAGTCTGCCTGCTTTGCCGCTGGCTCCGATAATTCCGATTTTCATGTTCATAACCTCCATTTTCGTTTTGTAACAAATAAAGTTACATGTTGGCGGTGAAAAATCATCTCTTGTTTAAAAGAGATGAGATAATATGTCTTTAAGCGATTTGCTGGCCAATTCATTTTCCATTGCCTTCTGTACGCTGTGAAAGGTTTCATCCAGCGTGGATTGAATCCGTTTTCCAACCGGACAGTCCGGATTCGGCTTTTCATGGATTGCAAATAGCTCTTCCTGACTTTGAACTGCCCGATAAATATCCAGCAGAGAAATGTCTGCAGGATCCCTTTTCAGACTTGCACCGGCGACACCGGGCCGCGACGTCAGGATGCCCGCTTTTTTCAGCATGCTGATCATGCGTCTGATCACAACCGGATTCGTATTGACGCTTCCTGCAATTATGTCTGAAGACACTTGCTCCCGCGGATTTGACGCGATTAGAGATAGAATATGAATCGCAACAGCAAGACGGCTGTTTACCATATGCTTTCACCACCGTTGTAATTATTTTAGTTACAGGACGTCTTTTTGTCAACTCTTTTACTATACTTTATTTTTCACCGGACCGGGAACTTTATTTCACGAAAAGATCCGGAGGTTCGCGAAACTTTTTTCGTTCGGGCTCGTACCATATGTTGAAAGGAGTGTGTTTGATGAAGGACATCGCTGAGGGAAAAGCGGCCATTGAAAGCCGGCTCGAACCGGATGAAGAGGTGAAAGCGGCCATTTCCTGCACCTATAATGCAAAAATATCAGTAAACTATTCACCGTATAGAGGCCTGCTTGCCGCAACCGGAAAACGGCTGCTCTTTTATTCTTCTCTTTTCGGAGCACCATTCTATCTCGACATGCCTTATCCCGCCATTTCATCTTTCCGCATTGGGAAAGGGCGGTTTTTTGGGGGCGAGCATATCATAGTGATGAACAACGGGGAACAGGAAGCATTTCGTTATGATGCGGGATGTGATTCTTTGGATGCATTTACCGAAGCCGTACAGCAATTCAGAGACGGGGCGCCGCCTGCGTCCGGATGAGCGGATAACCCGCTCCCCTGCAAACGGCGAGAATGAATGAATCCCGGATGTTCAATTGTTGATTTTATACTTTTCCCCGTACCTCAGCACCTTGTAGATTGCCATCCCGTCAGAAAGGTGATTATCGGAATAACGCACCGGAATAAGCGCAAAAAACACATAATAGGTCGAAAAATAAACGAACTGGTATAAAAAAATGTTTTCCGACAATATGTCTTTCACTATCAGCGTATTCACGATAAAAATGGATGCTAAATTAAAGATGGATCCCCCCGCATAAATCAGCGCGTTTGAAACCCGGTTGTCATATTTTAATTCTCCATAATTGCAAAACGAATCCATAAAATAAATGCTCCTGATCTGAACGGGCCCTATTTTCACCAGTCTTTTGCCCATGCCGATCTCAAGGGAAGCTTTGCCCCCGAAAACGAGCGCCATAAAGCTGTGGCCCAAGACATGGAGGATAGATACTGCGGGGAAGACGAGCAAAAAAGACCAAAAAAATTTTGTGATATCCTCGAGCCCGAACATCCAATCACCCTTTCTGCTTCACTTGGAATGTTTTAAAAGACATTTCCTCCTGCGCTCCTTTTAAAACATATGAATGTGTCAGCTGCCGCCGCTTCCAAATGAAAAAAGGAAGCAAACTCTGTTTACTTCCGGGAAGACAAATCAACTTGAGATATTCCTGATATATTTCTTATCGTCAATGTGGCAATATCGGCATTCAAATCCCCGGCACCGGCAAGCATACGAGTGTCCATATTGCCAGAAAGGGAATAGGACTTCAAACAGCTTTGCCCCATTTTATTGACCGATTTCTTTTTGTCGCCTTTTAGCTCCCGTAACTCCGATGTAACTGCTGATTGCAAATTTATTCATGACTGCCAGAATACGTTTCGTTATGGTGCTGTAAACCGGCGCCCAGGAGAATGCGAATATCAATGACGTCTCCTGTTATCATGTCAATCCTATGATCGTGATAGGCCGGTTTGCCCGGATTCCTGACAAGCATCCGAATGTAATAGCCGCCTTTTTTTTGACAAAATGTGGAGGCCTGCTTTGTCTTTCCCACCGAGAATGGTTTCCCCAACCTATTGTTTGGGCCTCTTTCATATCGGAACATGATCTATCCGCCGATATAAGACATTTCAACCTTTTTCCTCGGCGCCGCTTTTGACAGCGCCCTGTCAAGCGAATACTGGTCAGACCGGTTTCTCCACACCGTGCTGATCGCCTGAACGAGTTCTTCATCAGACTGGCAGCTTCTGACCAGCGATCTGAGATCAAATCCGCTTGAAGCGAAAAGACATGTGAAGAGCTCTCCTTTTGCAGACAGCCTCGCTCTGTTGCAGGTTCCGCAAAAAGCATCGGATACGGAAGAAATAAAGCCGACCTCTCCCGAACCATCACGGTAGCGGTACCTTTTTGCCACTTCCCCCTTATAATTCGGATCGATCGGTTCAATCGGCATGTGCTTGTTGAGATGGCTGATGATGTCAGCCTTAGTGACAACGGCATTCCGCTTCCATTCATTTGTGTTGCCGACATCCATAAACTCGATAAACCGCAAAATATGGCCTCTTTCTTTAAAATAACGGGCCATTGGCAAAATGTCTTTTTCATTAACCCCTTTTTGGACGACCATATTGATTTTGATGCCGAGTCCGGCCTGCTGGGCCGCTTCGATTCCGCCAAGCACCTTATGGACGGAGATCCCTCTTCCGTTTATCGCTTTAAAGCGGTCGTCATCAAGCGAATCCAGACTGACGGTAACTCGTTTTAAGCCGGCTTTTTTCAATTTTTCCGCGTAAACCGGCAAGAGCACGCCGTTTGTCGTCATTGCGATGTCGCGGAGCCCCGGAATCCGGGCCAGTTTGCCGACCAATTCGGGCATATCTTTTCTCATCAGCGGCTCTCCGCCCGTGAGACGGATTTTTTCAACACCGAACACCGTGACAAAAAGACTCGCCAAACGTTCAAGCTCTTCAAAAGAAAGAAGCTCTCCCTTTGGCAAAAATGGATAATCCGGTCCAAAAATTTCGGCAGGCATGCAATATGTGCACCTTAAATTGCAGCGGTCGGTGACCGAGATTCGCAAATCCCGAAGCGGCCGGCCTTTTTGATCCAATATATGTTCGTTCTGTGCGGTCATGCGCGTTGGCCTCCTTAAGATAGCTGTATTCGCTCGTGGTGGGTGTATACGTTGAATGACCGGTTTCTTGCAAACCCGATCGTCATGATATTCAGTTCCTCCGCCATTTGAATGGCGAGCTCGGTCGGAGCCGATTTGGAAATGACCGCGGATACGCCGATTTTCGCAGCCTTCAGCAGGACTTCAGAAGAAATTCTGCCGCTGAATACGATCAATTTGTCATGAACCGGAATCTGATGTAATAAACAATATCCGTACAATTTATCCAGCGCGTTGTGCCTCCCGATATCAGACCGCGTCACCAGCACTTTTTCGGCGCTGCATAGAGCGGCATTGTGGACGCCGCCCGTATGCTGAAAAAGCTTGCTGTTTTTCTGCATATCCTGCATGAGCGCCAAACAGTTCTCCGGCTTAATCTTCACGGTATGAAGCGCCGTTTTTGCCGTTTTGACATCCTGCCGGAAATAAAAATGCCGGCCTTTGCCGCAGCAGGAACCGATGACGCGTTTCGTGTAATCTTGAAGCCGCAGCTTGTTTGGGCTGACAAGATCAATATATGCGAAACCAAGACTTTCATCTATTGTAAACCTTTTAATCTCTTTTTTAAATCGGATAACCCCTTCAGAAGCAAGAAATCCAATCACAAGTTCTTCCAGGCTGTCCGGCGAACAAACAAGTGTGACAAATTCCTCGCCATTTACCATCACAGTCAGGGGGTATTCTGTCGCCATTTGATCCACTTGCTGTGTCAGCTCTCCATTATCATAACGGAAAATATTGCGGCTTGTTGTGATGTTTTTGTTCATTGGTACCCCGCCCCTTTCTCCTATTACTATACTCGTATATCATCATATTTCACAACCTGCAGACGGCTAAATTTGGGAATTCAATCTTGTTGATAGCCGGAAAATATGATACTATTTTTGAAAGCGCTATCATTATTATCCGCACCAATTCCCTCCGTCCCCCTCTTGCAGCGGTCTTTCACTTCCTTAGGAGGATGAAACATGAAAAAAGCGAAAAACAGATGGCTTATTGCTTTATGTGCCGTCGGCATTCATTTGTCAATCGGTTCGGTATACGCATGGAGCGTCTTTACAAATCCGCTTGCCGACAAATTCGGCTGGAGCCTGAGCCAAATCAGCCTGACGTTCAGCATCGCGATTTTATGTCTTGGATTGTCAGCCGCTTTTTTGGGGCATTTCGTAGAAAAACATGGACCGAGAAAAGCCGGAATGCTTGCCGCTTGTTTTTTTGGAGTCGGTGTGACGTTTTCGGGAGCTGCGGTCCAGCTCGGCTCGCTTCCATTGCTTTATTTGTTTTACGGTGTTTTTGGCGGCATCGGTCTTGGTGTCGGCTATATCACGCCTGTTTCCTCGCTCGTCAAATGGTTTCCCGACCGCCGCGGCCTGGCCACGGGGCTTGCCATTATGGGATTTGGTTTTGCAGCCTTGATCAGCGGTCCGGTTATGCAGTTGCTCATCAACGCCGCCGGCATCGCCAATACCTTCTTTATCCTCGGCATCTGCTATTTTTTGATCATGATGTGCTCTTCCCTTTATTTGTCTCCGCCCGAAAAAGGCTGGCAGCCAAAAAGACTTTCTCCTGAAAAAACCCGAAGAATGCAGAACTCTGATTTATCCCAGCTGACGGCAAATGAGGCGGTGAAAACAAAACGATTTTACTACCTGTGGCTGATGCTCTTTATCAATGTCACATGCGGAATCGCGATCATCTCGATTGCTTCCCCGCTTGCGCAGGAAAGCGCAGGGATGTCAGCCGCCGGCGCAGCCGTTCTTGTCGGCGTTTTAGGCGCATTTAACGGCTTCGGACGCATCGGCTGGGCTTCGGTATCAGATTATATCGGGCGCCCGAATACGTATACCATCTTTTTTGCCGTACAGCTCATCGCTTTTCCGCTTTTGCCGTTTATGAGAGATCACATTATGTTTTCTATTTTTATGGCGCTGATCTATACATGTTATGGAGGAGGATTTGCCACAATCCCGGCCTATATCGGCGATTTGTTCGGAACAAGGGAGCTCGGTGCGATCCACGGCTACATATTAACCGCCTGGGCAGCGGCCGGACTCGCCGGACCGATGTTTTCTTCATGGATTCGTGATGTGACAGGAGGCTACGGTCAGAGTCTGACGGTTTTCGCCGGACTGTTCGGAATCGGCCTGCTCCTATCGGGTTTCAAGAGGGCCGATATGAAGCAATTGAGAAAAAAAGCGGACATTCTCTTGTCCCATTCAATAAAAGGATGAAAACCGGAAGGCAATATTTTTTCTGCTGAAAAGGAGTGGAGAAAATGGGAAAAACAAAGCATGGAGGACCGATTAAATTAGACAAAAAACCGGCGCCGAAGCTCTGGGCCTCCCTGGCGCCGATGGGCCTCGGCAAGGTAAAACCAAAGCATATCAGAGATACGCTGAAGGCCGCCTGGGATAATAAAGACAGCCTTCCGTACGCCTACAGAATTTTAACCCAAGGCGTTTGCGACGGCTGTGCCCTCGGCGTCTCAGGCTTGCGCGATCAGACGCTGACAGGCCCTCATTTATGCACGACCCGGCTGAATGTTCTGCGATTAAACACAATGCCGGCGATTGAAGATCAATGGCTGTTTGCCGACATTCAAAAACTAAGGCGCCTTGACAGCAGCGAACTTCGAACATTGGGCCGCATCCCTTATCCATTATCACGAAGAAAAGGAGAAGCCTCATTTACGAGAATATCGTGGGATGAAGCGCTTAATCGGATTGCGAAAAAAATCAAATCGATCGATAAAAGACAGCTCGCCTTTTATTTGACCGCCCGCGGTATTACGAATGAAGTGTATTATACTGCCGCTAAGGCGGCCCGGTTTCTCGGCACAAACAACATCGACAATGCATCCCGGATCTGCCATTCGCCAAGCAAAACAGCTTTAAAAAGGTCTCTTGGAATCGGCGCTTCCAGCTGCAGTTACCAAGATTGGATCGGCACGGACGTCCTCGTGTTCTGGGGGTCTGTCGCCGCCAATAATCAGCCTGTATCCACCAAATATATGTATGCCGCAAAAAAAGCGGGAACAAAAATCATCATGATCAATCCTTATCGAGAGCCCGCCATGGAAAACTACTGGATTCCCTCAATACCAGATAGCGCCCTATTCGGCACAAAGATCGTTGATGATGTGTATCAGGTCAATATCGGCGGGGACATCGCATTTATGAACGGGGTGATAAAGCACTGGTTTGACATGGAGGAGCAGACGCCCGGTTCGGCGCTGGACCGATCCTTTATTGAAGCAAACACAAACGGCTTCACTGAGCTGAAGCGGCATATTTCAAAACAGACATGGGAGGCGCTTGAGGCGTCCTCCGGTTTATCAAAAGAGAGCATGAAAGAATTCGCTTTATTGCTGGCAAACGCGAAAACCGGCGTTTTTGTCTGGAGCATGGGGCTTACACAGCACCGTTTTGCGACCGACAATATTTCACAGGTTGCCAATCTCGCCCTCCTTCAGGGCTTTATCGGAAGAAAACATTGCGGTGTCATGCCGATCAGGGGCCACAGTGGCGTTCAGGGCTCAGGAGAAATGGGAGCGGACCCCTTCGCATTGCCCGGCGGTGATTTTGATGAGGAACATGCGGCGCGGATCGAGAAGATTTGGGGCTTTGAGATTCCGAGATGGCAGGGGGATACAATCGGCCAGACCATTGAAAACATGCTCCTTCCCGATGGCCATCCGAAAAAAGTCAAAGCATTTTACACAAGCGGCGGCAACTTTCTCGAAACGATGCCGAATCCTGCTTTTATCGAGAAGGCGCTGTCCGAAGTCGAACTCAGGGTTCACCAGGATATTATGTTCAACACATCAACACTTCTCGATGCAAAAGAAGAAGTCATTGTCCTGCCGGCGATGACGAGGTATGAACAGCCCGGCGGCGGCACTTCGACGAGCACAGAGCGGATGGTCTACTTCAGTCCTGAAATTAAAGGGCCGCGGATCGGAGAAGCCCGCCCGGAGTGGGATATATATGTCGATCTCGCCAAACGCGTCCGGCCGGAAGACAAAGAACGAATCCATTTTTCAAGCGCGGCGGAGATCCGCAAAGAAATCGCCGAAGCCAACCGGAACTATGACGGCATTCAGCATCTAAAAAACCGTGGAGATGTCTTTCAATGGGGAGGGGCCTGGCTTTGCGAAGGCGGCGTTTTTCCGACGGCAGACGGCCGCGGAAACCTGATTCCTGCCGATCTTCCCGAAAACAGACGGACGGAAGGGCGCTTCCTTGTAACGACAAGGCGCGGAAAACAGTTCAACTCCATGATTTACAGCGATAAGGATCCGTTTAATAACGCGGAACGCTATGATATCATGATCAACCGGAAAGATGCTGAAGAGCTTTATATTAAAAATGGAGAAGCGATCGTTTTGTTCAACCGGTTTGGAACGTTTCAGGGGCGCGCCAAATATGCAGATGTGAAACGGGGAAATGCCGCGGTCTATTGGCCTGAGGGAAATGTGCTGATCCCTCAAGGCGTGTATGAAAGCCATGCAAAAATTCCCGAATACAACACAGAGGCCATCATCGAAAAGGCGGAGACGTTTCACTCCAGAAAAGATCAGCGCTACGTTGAAAAACGGATTGAAGAACTCGAGATGACAACGGAGTAAACAATGGACGCATGAAAACGGGACGGCTTCAAATGCCGCCCCTCTTCCGCATGGATTTACTTAGACAGTTTTACGCCTTCTTCTTTCCATACTTCTTTAAATTCTGATGGTGTATCAGCCTCAATCAGTTGGCCGCCTCCGGCTTTCGCCACTTTTTGAAGTTTGGCTTTTTCTTTAGTCGTTTTCACGTCTAAACCAACGATATTGATGATCGTTTTAATGTTGGATTGGCGAAGGTCTTTCGCTGCCTGAACAGGGTCTCCCCCGCACGTTTCCTCACCGTCAGTCACGATATAGACGTAATTTTTGCCGTCCTTATCAGACAGTTGATCTTTCACATCGTAAAGTGATTTGGCAATCGGAGACCAGCCTGTAGGCTTGATTCCGCTCAAAGAAGCTTGAAATGCGCCTGTAGAGAACGGCTGCAGATCATAAACCGTTTCCGTTGTACCGCATGATTCCGCTTTTCCTGATAATTTATTGTTTCCTTTATGTCCGAACACATTCAGCATGACATTTGCATTACTTGAAAGCAGGTCAGCAAAATCGTTAACTGACTCTTTGGCAATGTCGAATTTCTTTTCCCCATCGATTTTTTGCGCCATGCTTCCGCTTGCATCCAGCACAACCGCAACATTGACATCTTCTTTGCCGGCGTCTTCAGCCGCAAAAGCTGCCGGCGCCAAAGACAAAAGCATCGTGAACGTGGACAATAATGCAAAACCCTTTTTCATCCTTCTCACATTCCTTTCCGTGTTTGTTATGATGATCGGATTGTTCGTTATAGAACAAGTCCACAAACATCGTAAAAGAAGGCCTGCCGGAAATAAATAGGCCGTATCTCCTTTTTAAAATCGCCTATTTTTCATGAGCATTGCTCTTCATAAGCGGCATTTTCACTTAAGTCCTATCAAAAAAGTATGCTAAAAGGTCATAATCTTCCCAATAATGGTGAAGGCACGGACAATAACCCCGCCAAAGGATACAGTGCGACTGAATGCTCTGACACAAGAACTTAATATTTGTAAACTGAAACATATCTTCCGGCAAACAAAAAGGCCGGGGACTTTCCTCGGCCTCTTTCATTGTTACTTTGTAAGCTTGGCTGCTTCTTGAGTAAAGATTCGTTTAATGTCTTTTTGGGTTTTAGCTTGGAAGTACTCACCGCCGCCAGCTTTTGCGATGCTTGTCAGCTGACCATGATATCCTTCGCCGAAATCAAAGCCAATGACATTGACGACTGTTTCACGGTCGGATTTGCGCAATTCTGTCGCTACTTTGACAGGATTTCCGCCGCACGTTTCCTCTCCATCTGTAAGCAGATAAACAACATTTTTCCCATTGTTGTCAAGCTGATCAAATGCGTTTTTTGCATCTTGAAGAGCGTTTGCAATCGGTGTCCAGCCTGTCGGTTTGATTCCATTCAATGAATTTCTGAAGCTTTGTTCATCATATGTTTGGAATCCGTAGACGCCTCTAATGGCATTACAAGATTGAATCTTTCCGGAATTTTTATTGTTACCCTCTGAACCGAAAACACGCATGAGTACGTTTGTATTCTCAAGCTCTGAGCCAAAGTTGAAAGCTTCTTTTTTGGCAAGTTCGTATTTTGATACCCCGTCGATTTTTCTGGCCATGCTTCCGCTCGCGTCAAGCATAATCGCAACGTTAGGCGCATCTGCCGGTACAGTTGCCTCCTGCTTTTTTTCCGCCGCAAATGCAGGCGATCCCAAACTTAAAACTAAGGCCGCCAGAATACCCGCTGTGAGTGTCTTCTTCATTCTCCCTGTTCTCCTTTCATTTTTAAGAGTCGTTCGATACATCATTATCGTAGAAGAACACCAGGGAGAAATAAATAGGACATGCCTCCTTTTCACCGTTATTTACTTTCGCATAAATCAAGCGCTTTAATTGGTCATTAACACCCGGTCCGCTGCCGGTGTTCAGTCAATTAACGGTCTTTGGACGCTATAAGGCAAGTCCTCTGACACATTATTTTTGTAATTTTTGTATAATACTTTTGGGTGGATGAGGATCCTGGCAATGACACATTTGACATACCGTATCATGTTTATTTTTTCGCCATATATTTATTTAAAAATTGATCGGCTTTGGAAATGGCCGTTCCTTTGTAATAATATTTGACGATGTCCTCTGCCTTTTTTCCGTCTTGCGCCATATAATGGGCCCCATATTGACTCATTCCCACGCCGTGGCCGTAACCCCTCGTCGTTATGATGATTTGATTGCCTTTGCGCTTCCAATCAAAATCCGCCGATTTCAGCCCGAGTTTTTCGCGAATATCCCTTCCATCAAGCTTCTTTCCGTTGATGACAGCCGCTGCCACGCGCTTTCCGGGTGTTCGCCCGGTTATCTTCCCGATATTGTTTGAGTCATCAAGCGTTACACCGAGCTTTTTCTCAAATTCAGCAACTGTAAATGTTTTGTGATTTAAAAATTTGGGCGACTTTTTGTCCCATGCGCTTTTTACGCTTTTAAGATATGGAATATCACTCGTCCAGTAAGCTCCTGCATTTTCCGTATAGCCGTTGCTCGTAGAAAAGAACGAAGCATCAATCGGCTTATGATCATAGGTTAAAATTTTTCCCTGAGTACCGGCTACAGCCTGTGTCACCTTCTTTATTTTCCAATCATAATCATCCTTCCAAATTCGGCGAAGCTCTGAATTGCTTTTATACACCTGGAACATTTGCGTATCATCGACAAGCGACCCTTTGGGCGACTGTACGGCCTGATCAGATACCATTTGTCTCACGATGTAAGTGCGTGCTGCAAGGGCTTGTGCCTTTAAAGCTTCCATTTCAAAATCAGCCGGCATTTCAGAGGCGACAACCCCGATGACATACTCTTCAAGGGGAATGTCTTCTACTTTTCGGTCAGCCGTTCTGTAGACCGGAATCGAAACGGGAGACTTTTTTAATGTCACCGGCTCTTTTTCCTCCTTTTGTTCAGTGTGTTTGTTTGTTTTTGGCATCCCGGTATCCCCGTGAAAAGGAAGAACAAGCAGTGTTGGTACGAGTAAAATCAGCATGCATATTCCTGCTAGTACAATAAATAGCTGTTTCAAATTAGCGGCCCCCATTTCTGTTTTGTCTCTCTCATTTTATGGGCGGGGACAAGCTAATATGCCTGTACTTTTTGGCTTTCGGCACGTATTGAAATCGTAATGCCGGTGCATAATGATAGATATACGAGACATACTGATATAGAATGCTTGAACAATATTGAAAATAAAAAATCAGTATGCCTGGCCGGCATACTGATTCATGTGGGTTTAAGCATTTAAATCTGTCACAACTTCTTTATTTTCAAGATGAACCTCTTCATCATTTACGCGCTCAATATCGGCGCCAAGACCCGCGAGTTTTTGATGGAAGTTAACATACCCGCGGTCTAAGTGCTTTAATTCTGTAACACGTGTATGGCCGTCAGCAACAAGACCAGCCAGAACAAGAGCAGCACCTGCACGCAGGTCAGTTGCGGCTACTTCTGCGCCTTGAAGCTGTACAGGGCCGTTAATGATGACAGAACGTCCTTCAATTTTAATATCCCCGTTCATCCGGCGGAATTCTTCGGCATGCATAAAGCGGTTTTCGAACACGGTTTCCGTAATCATGCTGGTGCCGTTTGCGCGCATTAAAAGAGCCATCATCTGTGACTGCATATCAGTCGGGAAACCTGGATGAGGCATTGTTTTCAAATCGATCGGCTTTAATTCAGCAGGACCGATAATGCGAAGACCGTCAGCTTCTTCTATAATTTGAACGCCCATTTCTTCCATTTTCGCAATTAAAGATGTTAAATGCTCAGGAACAGCCCCCTGCACAAGAACATTCCCTTGAGTGATCGCTGCGGCCACCATGAAAGTTCCCGCTTCGATCCGGTCAGGGATGATGGTATGCTTAGCGCCATGGAGCGTTTTAACACCTTCAATTTTAATGGTGCCTGTACCGGCGCCTCGGATTTTTCCGCCCATTGCATTAATGTAGTTAGCCAAATCAACGATTTCAGGCTCTTTCGCGACGTTTTCAAGAGTCGTCGTACCCTCGGCTAAAGCGGCAGCCATGATCAGGTTTTCAGTCGCTCCGACACTAGGGAAATCAAGATAAATTTTCGCCCCTTGAAGGCGGCCTTCTACAGTTGCTTCGATAAAGCCGTTTCCGACTTTAATCTTAGCGCCCATTGCTTCAAAGCCTTTTAAATGCTGGTCAATCGGTCTTGATCCGATCGCGCATCCTCCAGGCAATGCCACTCTCGAGTGGCCTGTGCGAGCAAGAAGCGGGCCTATCACCAATACAGATGCACGCATTTTTCGAACATATTCAAACGGAGCCTCAGTTGACAAAGTGCGAGATGCATCAACCGTTACTGTATTATTCTCAAAATGGACATTTGCGCCTAAATGACGTAACACTTCGTTAATCGTATATACATCGGAGAGCGTAGGCACATCACATATTACGCTTTTTTCTTCACTGGCTAATAAAGATGCAGCGATAACAGGTAAAACGGCATTTTTTGCTCCTTCAACTTTGACTGTGCCGTTTAACTTTCGACCGCCGCGGACGATGATTTTTTCCAAGGTATTCCCCTCCGCGTCCCAATTTCTCTATATTAATATTCAGTCGTGACGATTGGTGTTCCAACCGTAACGGTAAGTTTTTCGCCCATTCCCGCGTTTCTAAGCGAGACTTGCAAATTCATTTGATGTTTTTCTGTTTTAATGGATTCTTTCCACTCGTTAGTAAAGGCAGAAACAGAAACGAAATTTGGTTCCATTACATTCTCAACGGACCTAGCGTGAAATTCCTTCACTAGGTCGTTCGCTTTTTTTTGCAAAACAACATCCATCTTACCATTTAGATGGCCCTTTAGACAAGTAAAAACTGCGGTCTTTTCTCGCATTATGTCGAATGCATCCCGTTCAAACTGCTTATATGTATGATTCCAGTTTTCCCGTGGTCCCGCGCCTTTTTGCTCATATAATAAATACGATACTGGTCTCTGTTTTGTGAGGGTAGCTACCAAATGGATTTTTTTGCTGATTTGATTTTTTTGGTCAGCATAGATTCCTGTTGCTTTTACTGTACCATCTTTCCGTGAGAAAGCCCACTCATACTGTCGATATTGGCTCTTTAAATGTTTCATTTTTTCAAAAAATTCACTTTCAGAAAGCGAAAACTGTTTCTTTGTATGCAGCGTCCACTCTTCAAGCTCGACATCATGGCGGGTCAAACCTTCGGCCAGCTGTTGCATCGGTGTGTTGCCTGCAGCATCAAGCGTTTTAAATACATGAATTGCCAAAAATAACATCACAATAAAAATGAGGGCATTAACCGTTTGTTTTTTCTTCATCACGCACCATCCTCTCCTACTTTCCATTTTTGACGGATCGCAGGAAAAGCATACGTGGAAAAACAAGGTCAGTACCGCAAGTTTGCGGAAAGCCTGACCGCGGTTTCATCCCACATTTTTCAATTCCCGAAAAAGGATGAACTTAATCAGGAAAACAAATTTTGAAGCTGTTTGGAGTAATAAAGATAATCCAGGAAAAAGTTGCTGACCGTGGAGCCGATGGCGATCGTGATGAAAATCATCAATAGTCTCGCCTGAAGGATTTTTCCTTTTCTGATAAGCGGGTCAATGTTGACCGCCAGAAGAGCCCACCACGTCAGTGCAATAAAAAAAAGATGAACCAAAATACTGACAGCAGCCTGTTGTCCGATCTCTTCCATTTTCGATGACGCCTCCTTACGTTATATCCGGCCTGACCCTGCCGGCACACCTGGTTTCTCTTCTGATGCAGAATAAGGATAAACGTTGATCTTTTTAAATAATTTTAGCAGTTTCAATGTTTGGTGTTAATACAAATACGCTAAGAACTTTTTTCCATAAACGGGGTGGCACCCTGTTCTTGAAGAGTTGCTGCGGAATGTTTCTGAGATTGTTAAGATAAGGCGAAAAGCAGAATTGCTCTCCAGAAATGGAAGAGAAAATAGCTTACTATTTTGATTATAGATAGATTCAAATAAAAAAGGTGAACAATTTGTGAACTTTTTTTAACATTTCACTTGCTTGTGGAATCGCAAATATAAAAAATCCTTCCCATCGAAAATGGGAAGGATCATTTTCTTTATTTCGCAATTTCCAGTCGGTTAATCGCGCGTTTTAAAGCAAGTTCTGCCCGAACGATGTCAATATCTGGAGATTGTTTTTGCAAACGCTCCTCTGCTCGCCGTTTTGCGGCCAAAGCGCGTTCTTTATCAATTTCTTCAGATGTTTCAGCCGTCTGTGCCAGAATGGTGACATGGTCAGGGCGCACTTCCACTATTCCCCCGCTGACGGCAACCAGCTCAGTTTGACCGTCTTTTTTCAGACGGACTGCAGCAATTTTTAGCGGAGCAACCGTCGGAATATGACCGGGCAAAATCCCCAGCTCACCGCTCTCTGCTCGAACGCTTACCATTTCTATATCCGCATCGTATACTGGGCCGTCGGGAGTAACGATATTGACTTTTAAGGTCTTCATGCTTTTACCCTCCTAGGACCAGTTTAGACTTCTACACCCATTTCTTTCGCTTTTTCGACTACTTCTTCAATGCGGCCGACAAGACGGAAAGCATCCTCAGGCAGGTGGTCATACTTGCCTTCAAGGATTTCTTTAAAGCCTCTTACCGTTTCTTTAACAGGCACGTAAGAACCCTTTTGTCCTGTAAACTGTTCAGCTACGTGGAAGTTCTGCGATAAGAAGAATTGTACGCGGCGCGCACGGCTAACGACAAGCTTATCCTCGTCAGAAAGCTCATCCATTCCGAGCATCGCAATGATATCCTGAAGCTCTTTATAGCGCTGCAGAATCTGCTGAACTTGACGGGCGACATTATAATGTTCCTCTCCGACAATTTCAGGAGCAAGCGCCCGGGAAGTCGAAGCCAGCGGGTCAACCGCAGGATAAATCCCCATTTCCGACAGCTTACGCTCAAGGTTCGTCGTCGCATCCAAGTGAGCAAACGTCGTAGCCGGCGCCGGGTCAGTGTAGTCATCCGCAGGGACGTAGATCGCCTGAATCGACGTAACAGATCCGACATTCGTTGATGTGATCCGTTCCTGAAGCTGACCCATTTCGGTCGCAAGCGTCGGCTGATAACCAACCGCTGAAGGCATGCGGCCAAGGAGGGCTGATACCTCAGATCCGGCTTGTGTGAACCGGAAGATATTATCGATAAAGAACAATACGTCCTGGCCTTCTTTATCACGGAAATGCTCAGCCATAGTGAGTCCTGTCAGTGCAACACGCATCCGCGCGCCAGGCGGCTCGTTCATCTGGCCGAAAACCATTGCCGTTTTACCGATAACACCGGAATCTTTCATTTCATAGTAAAGGTCGTTACCTTCACGCGTACGCTCTCCAACGCCCGCAAAAACGGAAATACCGCCGTGCTCTTGGGCGATGTTGTTGATAAGCTCCTGAATCAAAACGGTTTTACCAACTCCAGCTCCCCCAAACAGACCGATCTTTCCGCCTTTAATATATGGAGCAAGCAAGTCAACGACTTTGATTCCCGTCTCTAAAATTTCGACCTCTGTTGACAGCTGGTCAAACTTTGGAGCCTCTCTGTGGATCGGGTCTTTCGGAGTATCAGCCGCGAGCGGCTCATCCAGATCGATCTTCTCTCCAAGTACGTTGAATACGCGTCCAAGCGTCGCGCTTCCTACAGGAACGGCGATCGGCTCTCCCAGATCGACGGCTTCCATTCCGCGCGTTACGCCGTCCGTAGATGCCATCGCAATCGCACGAACTGTATCATCGCCAAGATGCAGCGCTACTTCAAGCGTCAGTTCAACGTCTACTTCGTTTTCGTTTTGCGCTTTGTGTGAAATTTTAATCGCATTATAAATTTCAGGTAAGTGACCGTCTTCAAAACGAACATCAACGACCGGTCCCAATACCTGGCTAACGCGTCCTTTTTTCATCTCTATCCCTCCTGACAAACTTTTTCTATTCTAAGGCAGCTGCACCGCCGACAATTTCCGTAATTTCCTGCGTGATCGATGCCTGACGGGCACGGTTGTATGACAGTTCAAGGTCGGCGATAATCTCTTTTGCATTGTCTGTCGCATTTCTCATCGCCGTCATTCTCGCAGCATGTTCGCTCGCTTTGCTGTCAAGAAGCGCGCCAAAAATCAAACTTTCCGCATACTGGGGAAGGAGCACTTCCAGAATCTCTTCTTCATCCGGTTCAAACTCAAATGACGTCTTTTTCTTGTTAGGCGCAATATCTGTCAAAGGCAGCAGCTTTTTCTCCGTTACCTCCTGGGAAATCGCGCTGACAAAATGGTTGTAGAACAGATACAGTTCATCAAAGGTTTCGTCAATATACATTTGCACCGTGCTGTTCGCCAAATCTTTGATTTCTGAAAACGTCACTTCGTCCCTGATCCCCGTCATTTCAGAAATGACAGGAATTCCGCGCTTTTTAAAGAAATCGCGCCCCATTCTTCCGACCGCGATGACCGCATACTCATCTTTGGATTGATGGCGTTCCTGAATCCTTTGATACGCCTTGCGGAGCACGTTTGCGTTAAACGCCCCCGCCAAGCCGCGGTCAGCTGTGATGACAAGGTATCCGGTCCGCTTCACTGGGCGGCTTGACATCATCGGGTGTCCGCCTGTGTATCCGATCGCTATATCGGCAACGACTTCCTGCATTTTTTCCATATAAGGAACAAATGATTTCGCTTTGTTTTCAGCCCTGTTCAGCTTTGAAGCAGAAACCATTTCCTGGGCTTTCGTAATTTGACTCATTTTTTTATTTGAAGCAATTCTGGATTTAATATCCCGTAATGAGGCCAAAAGGTTTCACCACCTTTTTGTTTTCAAATTCCTTCGCATTGACGTGAAAAAGAGAGAAAAAGATAGCCTTTTTCTCACTTTTTATTGTTTAGTTGCTTGGCGCGAACGTGCGTTTAAAGCCTTCGATTGCAGCCTTCATGTCCTCGTCTGCAGGAAGGTTTCCTGTCTGCGCGATGGAATCGAGCAGGTCTTTATGATTTTGGTCAAGGTACATAAATAGCTCTTCTTCAAAGCGTCTGATGTCCTCAACAGGAATATCATCAAGGAAGCCTCTTGTCAGGGCATAAAGAATCGCCACCTGTTTTTCAACCCGGAGCGGTTTGTGAAGATCCTGTTTAAGCACTTCAACTGTACGGGCCCCGCGGTTCAGCTTCGCCTGTGTCGCCTGATCCAAATCCGATCCAAACTGTGCGAATGCTTCAAGCTCACGATATGATGCCAAGTCAAGCCGAAGCGTACCGGAAACTTTCTTCATCGCTTTGATCTGCGCAGATCCCCCTACACGGGATACTGAAAGTCCCGGGTTGACTGCCGGGCGTACACCTGAGAAGAACAAATCAGACTGCAGGAAGATTTGTCCATCTGTAATCGAGATTACGTTTGTCGGAATGTACGCGGAAATATCACCGGCTTGCGTTTCAACGAATGGCAGCGCCGTTAAAGAACCTCCGCCTTTCGCATCGCTCAGTTTTGCGGCGCGCTCAAGCAAACGGGAGTGAAGATAGAATACATCTCCAGGGAATGCTTCACGGCCCGGAGGACGGCGAAGAAGCAAGGACAGTTCACGGTATGCGGTAGCCTGTTTTGAAAGGTCATCATACACAACCAAAACGTGCTTGCCGTTATACATGAATTCTTCTCCCATTGTAACCCCTGCGTATGGCGCAAGATACAGTAAAGGAGCAGGCTGTGAAGCCGAAGCCGTCACAACGATCGTGTAATCTAGAGCACCGTATTTACGAAGCGTTTCAACAACGCCGCGGACTGTCGATTCTTTCTGACCGATCGCTACATAGATACAAATCATGTCCTGATCTTTTTGATTCAAAATCGTATCGATTGCAATCGATGTTTTTCCCGTTTGACGGTCTCCGATAATCAGCTCACGCTGACCGCGGCCGATCGGAATGAGGGCATCGATTGGCTTAATTCCTGTTTGAAGCGGCTCATGGACGGATTTACGATCCATAACCCCTGGCGCAGGACTTTCGATCGGACGGGTTTTGCTTGTTAAAATCGGACCGAGTCCGTCTACCGGCTGGCCGAGCGGATTGACAACGCGTCCAAGCAGCTCTTCACCGACCGGAACTTCCATAATCCGGCCCGTTCTTTTCACTTCATCGCCTTCGCGGATTTCTTTGTAAGGTCCTAAAATAACGATACCTACGTTTGATTCTTCAAGGTTTTGGGCAAGGCCCAGAACACCGTTTGAAAATTCGACAAGCTCACCAGCCATACAGTTATCAAGGCCGTGTACGCGCGCGATACCGTCACCAACCTGAATAACCGTACCTACGTCGTGAACTTCTATTTCAGACTGATAGTTTTCAATTTGCTGTTTGATAAGAGTGCTAATTTCTTCAGCTTTGATGCTCACTTAGGTTTCACCCCTTCTTTCGATTTTCACCTGCTAATTGACGCTCTATGCGGGCAAGCTTTCCGCTTACACTGCCGTCATAGATGCGGTTTCCAATGCGGATTTTCACTCCGCCTATCAGACCCGGATCCACTTCGTTTCTCACGCGTAATGAAGCAGCACCGGCTTTTTTTGCAAACACTTTGGAAAAAGAAAAAATCTCTGTTTCACTGAGCGGTTTCACAGAATATACAATCGCATCTTCTGTCTGACGGTGCCTGTTCGCCATTTTGACATATTCGTCAGCAAGCTCTGGCACAATCGATATGCGGCTGCGGTCAATCAAAAGATACAGCGTGTGCAAGACTGCGGTTGAGGCAGATCCGAACGAATCCTTGATGATCTGCTTTTTCTTTTCCGACGGCACTTTTGGATGACTGAGCACGGCATTCAGTTTTTTATGCTCGGCAAACAGCTGTTTGATTACGGTCAGCTCTTCTTCTATTTCGTTGACCAGCTTGGACTCAAGCGCGATTTCGAAAAGAGCGGCTGCATAGCGTTTGGAGACGGCTGATTGACTCATCGGCTTTCTCCTACTTCTTTAAGGTAATCTTGGATTAATTTTTCCTGGGCTTGTTCGTCCAGCTCTTTTTCAATCACTTTCGAAGCAATCATGACAGAAAGTGAAGCCACTTGTTCACGCAATGCGCTGACAGCCTGGTCTCTTTCCTTTATAATTTCGCTTCTCGCAGATTCTTTCATGCGCTCTGCTTCCTGGCGTGCAGCCTTGATGATTTCTTCTTTTTGCTGCTCTCCCAGTTTTTTCGCATTTTCAATGAGCGAGTGGGATTCTTCGCGTGCTTCCTTCAAAAGCACCTGCTGCTCTTCAATCAGCTTTCTCGCTTCTTCATGCTTTTTCTCGGCAGACGTGATTTCGCCTGTGATGTGATCTTCACGTTCTTTCATTATATTTAATAGCGGTCCTAAAGCGTATTTCTTCAAGAGCGCTAATAAAATCAACATGGCAACAAGCTGGAACAACATCGTTCCGGCGTTAAGCCCAACTCCTGCTCCCATAACATGTGGTATAAAAGACATCGAATTCGGCAACTCCCTTCTTGCAGATTATCTCTCGAAACCGTCAGAACATCCCCTCTTCATCAAAGCGGGCTCCTGCGGGTCGGACAGTTCAAGCAACCATAAAGCAATGGCGAAGGCCTCTTGCAGTGATCTTCGCCATTTACTAGTGTTATATAGGGTTTTAGCGGAAGAATGCTAGGAATGCAATAACGACCGCGATAATCGGAAGGGCCTCAACCAATGCAACCCCGATGAACATAAGCGTTCTTAATTCTTTACCAGCTTCAGGCTGGCGGGCGATGCCTTCCACCGTACGGGATACGATCAATCCGTTACCAATACCTGCACCAAGTGCACCTAATCCAATTGCGATTGCAGCTGCTATTAAACTCATGAAAAAGTTCCTCCTTTAAATGTTATCCTTTTCGGATATGTCTTTTTTTATTAATGTTCATGACTAACTTTGTGAGACATGTAAACCATTGTTAACATCGTGAAAATGAAGGCCTGGATTGTACCTACGAATAAACTGAATGCCTGCCATGCGATCATCGGCACAACCGCGCCTATGGTTCCCACAAATCCCAAGAAAATGTTTTGGGAATAGAAATTGGTTGCCATGCCGGCAAGCAGGCCGAGCAGAATTTCGCCGGCAAAAATATTACCGTAGAGACGCAATCCCAATGTTAATGTGTTCGCGAATTCTTCTATAATTTTCAGCGGCACCAGATATGGAATCGGTCTGACGAAATCCAAGGCGTAATCCTTTAACCCTTTTCTTTTCACACCATAATAATGAGTCAGTGCCATAACCATCACGGCAAGGGTTAATGTAACCGCCGGATCGGCTGTCGGCGATTTCCACCATAATTCGTGGCCGACTGTGATAGAAAACGGCAGGCCGAGCATATTTGCAACAAATATGTACATCAAGAGCGTAACGCCAAGTGCGAGAAAGTCTCTGCCGATTTTAAGATCCATTGTGCTGCCGATAATATTGCGAACAAAATCGACAATCCACTCCATGAAATTCTGTGCTTTTGTCGGGCGGATCGCAAGAGTTCTTGTGGTCAGCACAGCGATCAAAAAGACGATGATACATGTCACAGTGATCATTAGAATGCTTGCTAAATCAAAGTTAAGGCCTAAAAAATTAACAATTCTTGTTTCGTGATTCAAAGGGTTTTCACCTCTCTTCCATTGATGAACGTTTTAGCTGGATAAAGGAATCTATCATAATGACAGGATATATCGTCATCAACCCCACAATGACGCCTGCCAAATGAATATACTCAGGATATTTAAAAGCAAGGGCCGCCGCTAAGATGGCATTGCACATTCTGGAGGCAGTCCCGAGAGAACGGATCGTTTTCCCTTTAGCCACTGCTTTATCAAAGGCCTGCATTCTTTTTGTCAGCAGCCAGAGATTTAAATAACTGAAAACAGTGCCTGTAATCAGGCCTAAAAAAATCGCCTGATAGGGCAAAAACCCATAGCCTAACACGCAGACTGCCAAAATATATAAAATATATTTTTGTTGCCTACGGAATGAAAGACTCGCATCGGTCATCAAATACGCTCCTGATGAAATATTTTTTAAAATCTATCTTACGATTACGGTAAACTAGGCGGTTGACCATTTTACAGAACAAAGGGTTCTGTTCAAGACTTCACACACCCTGAAAATTCCAGGTGGTGTTCAGTCTGTCGCCTGCCAATATGGGGTTTTCAAAGGATTTTAACAGAGGACTGGTCATTATGATAACCGCTATGAAAACCTTATCATAATAGCCTATTTTAGCATACAATAGCCCCTCTGAGGTGTCAATCTGTTTAAAGTTAAAAAACTATTCATAATCAGGAAGCTTCTCACAAAATGTTCACAATTTCGCCTTATTTACAACACACACATGTTTAATTATGGAATAAACCACAAAAAAAGAAAACCCTTTTTAAGGATTTTCTTTCATTATTTTGTTCCGAACATCCGGTCTCCGGCATCACCCAAACCTGGAACGATATAGCCTTTTTCATTTAATTTTTCATCCAGTGCGGCGATGTAAATATCGACGTCGGGATGATGCTTCTGAACCTCATCCACGCCTTCAGGTGCGGCGATCAGGCACATGAATCGAATGTTTTTCGCGCCGCGCTTTTTCAGACTGTTCAGCGCTTCGACCGCTGAGCCGCCGGTTGCAAGCATCGGGTCGACAACGATGAATTCGCGCTCTTCCACATCAGACGGCAGCTTGACATAATACTCGACAGGCTTCAGGGTTTCAGGGTCGCGGTAAAGCCCCACATGGCCGACTTTTGCCGCCGGGATCAGCTTCAAAATGCCGTCTACCATTCCAAGCCCCGCTCTGAGAATCGGAACGACACCAAGTTTTTTGCCGGCGATCACACTTGATTTGGCCTTTTGAACAGGTGTTTCAACATCGACTTCCTTAAGAGGGAGATCGCGCGTAATTTCAAAGGCCATCAGCGTTGCAACCTCATCGACAAGCTCCCTGAACTCTTTCGTTCCGGTCTTTACATCGCGAATGTATGTAAGCTTATGCTGTATAAGGGGATGATCAAACACATATACCTTTCCCATATCCGTTTTCAGCTCCTTTATGTTGTGTTCCGAAAAAACGGTCATTTTTTCACACTTCTATTGATTCTACATAAAAAAACAGCAGGTTTCAACAAAAATCGAACTACAAATTTATGACAAAAAGCCGCCCACTATAAAGGGGCGGCATGATTCATTTAATAATCCAATCCTGTATATAAAGGAAATTTGTCTGTCAATGCGATTACGCGTTTTTTTGCTTCTTCAAGCTTTTCTTTGTCCTCATGGTTTTTCAGTGCAAGCGCGATAATCGCTCCCACTTCTTCGATCGCTTCCAAGTCAAAGCCCCGGCTTGTAACCGCCGCTGTACCGACGCGGATTCCGCTTGTCACAAAAGGCTTTTCCGGATCATATGGAATCGCGTTTTTATTTACGGTGATACCGACTTCATCAAGCACATTTTCAGCGAGTTTGCCCGTAATTCCGAGAGAACGCAGGTCAACCAGCACAAGATGGTTGTCTGTTCCGCCGGACACCAGCTGAATGCCTTCTTTCGTCAATGTCTCTGCCAAGCGCTTGGCGTTGTTGATGACGTTTTGTGCATATGTTTTGAAATCGTCTTGCAAGGCTTCGCCGAAGGAAACAGCTTTTGCCGCGATCACATGCATTAATGGTCCGCCTTGAATGCCGGGGAAAATCGCTTTATCAATTTGCTTTGCAAACTCTTCGCGGCAAAGGATCATACCGCCGCGCGGACCGCGCAGTGTTTTGTGAGTCGTCGTCGTCACAAAGTCAGCATAAGGAACAGGATTCGGGTGAAGACCTGCAGCCACGAGTCCGGCGATATGCGCCATGTCGACCATCACATAAGCCCCGATTTCATCGGCGATTTCACGGAATTTTTTGAAATCGATTGTGCGGGGATATGCACTCGCTCCGGCAACAATAAGCTTAGGCTTATGTTTGAGCGCTTTTTCGCGGACATCTTCGTAGTCAATATATTGCGTTTCTTTATCAACGCCGTATTCTACGAAGTTGTATTGGACACCGCTGAAGTTAACAGGGCTTCCATGTGTTAAATGTCCGCCGTGGGCAAGGTTCATTCCCAGAACCGTGTCGCCATGCTCCAAAATGGTGAAGTATACGGCCATGTTTGCTTGTGCGCCTGAATGAGGCTGAACGTTCACATGCTCTGCGCCGAAAATTTTCTTCGCGCGGTCCCTTGCAATGTCTTCCGCGACATCTACATGTTCGCATCCGCCGTAGTAACGCTTGCCGGGATAACCTTCTGCATATTTATTTGTTAAGACGGAGCCTTGAGCTTCCATAACCGCTTCACTTACAAAGTTTTCGGAAGCAATCAGCTCAATCTTCGACTGTTGACGTTTCCGCTCATCTTGAATGGCGCTAAATACTTGTTCATCTTGCGCAGGTAAATGTTTCATCAGCGAGATCCTCTCCTATCTGTTTCCATTTCGTTAATCATACCATCTCATTGTACACGGTTTTTCATGCAAATGTAAAAGATTATTTTTAAAAATCGTTTTTTATCATCCCAAAATCCGAATATTAAAAGATTATAATAATATTATAGTTCGATAATTCATTCATCACAATATTATTTTAAAAAAGAAAAAAGCCGGATGTTACCATTCCCCCATCCGGCTTTTCGCTATTCCGTTTCATAAACGGCTCGAACCCCGCCGATCAGTTTCGGCCTTGTCCGCGCAAGCGTTACATGCGCCTCTCCAAGTTTGTTTTCAGAGACGCGGACCGGAACGGCCACAGGCTTTAAATGCATCCCGATAAATGTGTCGCCGATATCGATCCCCGCATCGGCCGCTATTTGTTCAACAAGCACCGGTTCCTTCATTTTTTTGTACGCGTACGCCGCCATCGAACCCCCGGCCTTTGGAACAGGAACGGCGAAGACAATCGGCAGACGCCAAGCCTCGGCGGTTTCTTTCTCAACAACCAAAGCCCTGTTTAAATGTTCGCAGCATTGGAACGCGAGAGCGGCGCCCGTCTTTTGCTGAAGCGTCTCAAGACCGCTGTATATCGCAGCGGCGATATCTTCGCTTCCGGAAGTCCCAATATGCTCCCCGGCGACTTCGCTTGTGCTACATCCGATGACAATGACCTGGCCGGCCCGCAAACCCGCTTCTGTATGAAATTCCTCCAATATAGAAGTCCACGTTTGTTCGAGATTTTTCATGGCTGATGACACCCTTTATATATGCTTGTCTTCATATTCGGCAATTTTTCCGATCCGGACGGCATGACGCCCCGCGGTGAATTCAGTCGTAAGCCAAACCTTTGCGATTTCCCTGGCCAGCCCCGGTCCGATCACGCGTTCACCCATCGCCAGAACATTCGTGTCATTATGCTCTCTTGTCATTTTGGCGCTGAATACATCATGAACAAGGGCACAGCGGATGCCTTTTACTTTATTCGCGGAAATGCTCATTCCGATCCCTGTGCCGCAAATTAAAATCCCTCTGTCCGCTTCTCCGTCTGCCACTTTTTGAGCGACCGGGAAAGCATAATCCGGGTAATCCACAGACCCTGAACCGCATTCACAGCCCAAATCTTCGTATTCGATGTTCAACTCTTCCATCAATGATACAATTTCTTTTCTGATATTGATTCCGCCGTGATCTGAAGCAATGATTACTTTCATGGGATAATTCCTCCTCATTTTATGTGTCGCCAAAATGTGAAACAAGGCTAGCCGCCGGGCGCTTATTGTTTTGCACGTCTCTGACATATGTCTTATTTTACCCTCTGCTGTTTGTTTTGCAAACGCACCCGGCTTTGAACTTTCACTGCATTGTCTCAGACAGCTTTTCGGCCAGCTCTTTCAATAAATGCTCAAGCTCATCCCTTGTTTTTTGATAAGCGCTGAGAGAGCCGCCGAACGGATCGGCGATGTCTCCGTTTCCACCCATGACATACTCTTTTAACGTATAGATTTTTTCCTGGTCGTCCGGATACTCCTGTCTCGCTAAAAACTTGTGCTGTTCTGTCATCGTCAGAACAAGGTCGGCCCACTCGATCTTTTCCTTGGAAAGCGGAGCTGATGAATGATTAAGCGCAATGTTTTTTTCAAACAGCGCCTCGACCGCATATAATGAAGCCTTTCCGTTTTCTGGAGCAAACAATCCGGCGGATTTTACGGAGACGTCCAGCTTCTTCCTGGAAGCCGCAGACTTAAAAAGCGCTTCAGCCATCGGGCTTCGGCACGTATTTCCAGTACAGACAAATAGTATGTTCAACTGCGTTCACTCCTTTCTCTTATTATAATGGATTTGGCCGAAAATGAATCAATTCCGCTTCAAAAATCAAAAAGAGGGGGCTTCCCCCCTCTTTTTAGCTTTTCATTATGTTATGGAACAGCGAAGGTTTTTTTTCGCATTTTCTGCTTAAATGGGCAGTAAAAGCTTTAATCCGAAACTGAGCAGAATCGCACCGCCGAGCGCTTCGCTGTATGCGCCAAGCCATGCCTGGACTTTTCTTCCGAGAAAAAGACCCGCCCATGTCAACACCATGCTGAACAGACCAAATAAACAAATCGTCAAAAACGGTCTCGTTCCGTAGAGGCCGAGGCTGAGCCCGACGGAAAAGCTGTCAAGGCTGACGCCGACGGCAAATATGAAGAGGCCGAAGCCGTCAGGAGAGATGATCTGCTCCCCGTCTTTATTGAAAGATGCGGCAATCATTTGAATGCCGAGCACCAAGAGAAGCGCTCCCCCAATATAGCCTGCAAGCGCGCCAAGCGCACCGGAGAGAAACTGTCCCGCCATCATTCCGAATAGCGGCATGATGACATGGAACAATCCGATAATGACCCCGATTTGAAGCATTTGGCTGTTTCTCAGCTTGGCCATTCCCATTCCAAGACCAACTGAAAAAGCATCCATGCCGAGTGCGAATGCCATGATACTCAGCGTCAGGATTTCACCTATCAACACGTCAACACTCATGAGATTCCCCCTTGGACACGCCAGCTTTTCTAGCTTATGCACGTCCAAAGGAAGATAGAACAATCCCCCCGGCTACGCTTCGATGACGCGGTGTCCGGCCGCTTTCAGCAGCCTGTTCATAATCGCGCGGCCCACGCCTTCCTCAGGGAAAGATTCGGCAAAAATAAAGCCGAGATCTTCGCCATCAAAGCTGCGGAGAGCGTCATACAACCCGGCAGCAACGGTTTCCAGGCGGTCTCTTGTGCCGCAAATGCGGACGGCATCCGCCTGATATGCGCCTGCCCGTTCTTCTGTGGTGAGAACGCCGACCTTCATGCCATCTTTTTGATACTGCTCAATCAGCCGCTGGATGTCTTCACTGCTTCCCTTTACAATGGCAAGCGGGGCTTCCGGCGCGTAATGGGTATATTTCATTCCAGGGGATATTGGCGCTTTCTTCTCATCTGTAATCCCCTGGTCAATCATAACGGGGCCAACCGCTTGTTCGAGCTGCTCTTTTGTAACGCCGCCCGGCCTTAATATAACCGGAATGCCGCCAGTGCAGGAAACAACCGTCGATTCCACGCCTACACCTGTAGGACCGCCGTCGACGATCCCGGCAATCCGTCCGTTTAAATCATGAACGACATGCTCGGCTTTTGTCGGGCTCGGTTTGCCGGATATGTTTGCGCTCGGAGCCGCTACAGGAACGCCGGCTCTTTTAATCAGTTCGAGTGCGACTGGATGATCAGGCATTCTGACAGCCACCGTGTCAAGCCCGGCGGTCACCCTTGTGGATAACACACCTTCCTTGCAGGGCAGAACAAGCGTCAGCGGACCCGGCCAAAACTGTTCCATCAGCGTTTCGGCCTGAGCTGAATCAATCTTTGCAAATTCCTTCAGCTGTTCGGTGTCGGCGATGTGGACAATCAGGGGATTGTCGCTGGGCCGCCCTTTTGCTTCATATATTTTAGCAACGGCATCCGTACTTTTTGCGTTTGCACCTAGGCCGTAAACGGTTTCCGTCGGAAAGGCGACCGTTTCATTATGCTGAAGCAGCTGTGCCGCTTGTGTAATTTGTGGATAGTTTGTGGACAAATCACCTGTTGAATCCACAGTCCATAATGTTGTATTCATTCATATCAGATCTCCCTTAACAAAACACTAAAAAACCTTAATTATTCATGTAAATCCTGTTGAAAGTATAAAAGATGAGGGAAAAGAAAACAAGCGTTGTCCACATTTTGTGGATAACGCTTATGAAACCGTGGATATCTCTGTGTATAAATCAGAGATTATGCAGATGTTTTCACCATCAAAACGGCTCCTTTTGTTTTCAGTGATTCTGAGACATGTTCGGATTCATATAGTTCATTGGGCACATTTTCCAATTGTTTGAAGCCAAGCACTTCTAGAAAGTCCATGGATGTCCGCTTGTTTGCGATTACATACAATGTATGAATCTCCCTCTTTTCACACAATACTTGCATGCTTTGAAACAGAGAGACAATATGGCCCTGGCTCAGCTTATCAGAAACGACAAGCGACCGCAAAAGCCCTTTTTTCTTTTCGAACTCCTCCATCCCGAGGCAGGCGACGATTTTTTTCTGAGAATCTTCCATCATAATAAATTGGCCGTGATTCACTTCAATTCCTTTATGGCTTGTCCCCGCCTCTTTTAAAAAGGCTTCAATCGCATCCTTATCTTTTGTTTCCGCTAACCTCAATTGGTAGAACATCTTTTCACCCCGTTTTTTAACTTCTCTATCCAATCTATGAGGGCGACAGTAAAATATACCTTTTGATTTGGAAGAAAGCCGGCTATTCATTTTTCAATTTTGATTAGCAGGAACTAACGCTTTGAATGAGTATGCAAATAAACTCTGTACTGGTGATAAGACAGTTTCTCTTCTGCCGCGCAATGTAATTGGCGCATCAGAAAGGAGCAAAAGGTGTATGTCCGAAAAGCAGTATTTCCCCTGCACCGTTTTGGAAAATTATATCATATTCAGAAGCGTGAATAACCATCATCAAAAATAATAGATTCAAACAGTAAAAAACCGCCCTGCACGAAAGCAAGGCGGTCCCTTTAAGAAAAAAGCCCGGTAATCCATTCGACAAGAAAAAATTTCACTTCTTTGTCTTCTTTATCTTTGCCAGATCCCGCTTCATCCGCTGCGGCTGTTTTTTCTTCCTGGCGGTTTTCCCCGGCAGCGGTTTGTTCGTCTTCAGGCGACTTTACGGCTTCCCCATTGGAAAAATCAAGAAAGCAAAGCGGCGGAAACAGGACGCACCACCAGTTGGCTCCCTCTCCCTTGCCTAATGTAATTAAAACAGCCTCATATTCTCCGGCCGGATACACCATATTGCCGTATAGCTTTGTTGGAAATGAAACTCGATCAAAACGGACGGACACGGATTGCCGGACATTTTCGCGTTTCATGGCATCCTTGGCAACCTCTTTGATTTCGGGCAGCTTCGACCTGATGATTTGCCTCGCTTCCTCAACCGAGGTCAGGTTTTCCACCCATTTCGTAATTTGTTTATTGACCTCATCCCTGATTTTGCGTTTGATGCTTTGGTCGCTCCCGCTGTCGCTGTTTGCCAAAATCCGCAGCCGAATCGCTTCATCAGGAATCACGGCAGGCTTCCCGCCTGATGATTGGGCCGTCTCTTCCGTCGTGAGATTTGCAAGCGCTCCTATTAATAAAAGAAAAATATACATGCAGGCAATGTTTGATTTCTTCATTTTCCCCACCGTTCCTCTCCGTTCTTCAACCTTTTCTAGCAACATTATGGTCAAAGATGGAACGGTTTAAACGGATGCTGAAAAAAAATCCTACTAAGCTTGTAATCTCTCCCTAAAAGATCTACATATCCAAATGGCTCTGCTTGTTTTTTTGCAGGCCGGATAAAAAAATCACCGCGCTGATCACCAGCAGCAAGCCCCCTAATCCGCCGAAGAGCAGAAACGGGAAGACAGCGGCTGCGCTTGCATCAATCGCCCAGCCGATCAAAAATGAAAGAAGCGCTCCTCCAAGACTCGCGGATGAAATGAAGAGACTGGTGATTTCCTCTGTAAAAGGCTTTCCGGCCAACGAGGCCAGAGTGACGGCGCACGGAAAAATTCCGGCTGCCGAAAGCCCGATGAAAAATACGAGGAGCAGCTGTGTTTGGTGAACCGGAAACCACGCCAGAATCAAAAGCAAAGCAGCCAAGGCTCCGGCACTGAAGATCAGAAAGGCAACAGAAGTTAAGCGTCCGCCAAAAATACTTGTCAATAAGCGTCCGCACACCATTCCCGTCCAAAAAAACGAGACGCTGATCACGCTGATTTCCTCTGCTCCTTTTTCCAGCATCAGCGCCGGCAGAAAGTTTGCGAAATTGGTCTCGATACCCGCATATACAAAAGCGAAGATGAGAAAGAGGAAAATGTTTTTTTCCTTCCTTCCGGTTTCAAATATGGCTGACACTGTCGGTTTTTCCTGATAAGCCATTTGACCGGAAGCAGTGTCGGGGGTTTTTCTGCGCAAATAAACCGCCCACATACACGCAAGCACAAAAACGAAGATAAATAAAGCATACAAGGGGAAATGCCAGGCATATCGTTCCGTAAGGATATAAATAAGAAAAGGAAACAGCAGAGCGCCCAACCCGAAAAAAACCTCTAAAATATTCATCCCTTTCGCATTTTTATCTTGCGCAATCACATACGCTCCCATCGTCGTTTCTAAAGTACCCGCGCCAAAGCCGAGCAAAAACCCCATGATGACAAAAAAGATGAACATATCAAAAAGGAAAACGCCTAAAAGCGTAACGAGAATAAGAAGAAGGCCAAACGTCAATACAGCCGTATGAGAGGTGCGTCTGACAAATATCGGCGCAAGCAGAACACCGATTAAAAAACCGGTGAATTGAAAAAAGATCAGGAAGGATAAATCATGAAGATCCCGATGATATTCTTGAATGATATACGGCGACAGGCTCCCCAGCAGGATATGGATAACCCCTACAAGAAAATAAAACGAACAGCCGAATAGAAATATTTTTTTCATTAGACTCACTCCTTCGTTGCAGACCATAAAACCCTTGCGGCTTTCGGCACGGCCGGCAAGGGTTTTTCACAATGCTAGTTTGCTTGTTTTGAAAGGGACAGCTGCTGACCTTTATTGAAAAATTCATTTAAATAGAACTGCGTCTTGTATCCATCTTCAAAAGTGGCAAGAGATGCGAAATTGCGATCCCGAATCCCGTTCATCCATTGGATCAGCTGAACTCTGAAGGAATCGGCCCATCCGTAAAATTCATTTTCAGGGTCTGTCAGCCACGTATCCGGCATTGTTATCATCTGCTCCGACAATCCGGTCCTCAGCAAAAACTGATTTTTCTGCCGTGAATGATAGTAAAATACGCCGTTTTGGCCATTGACCTCGATGCTAAAGCCGCACTCATCCGTTTTTGTGCATTTTGACGTAATCATATTTACAAACACATGATTTTCAAGCTGGCCCTATACTTCAGAATGGTCATCAACATATACCTGTTTTTGTTCTTTTTCTTTGACGACCGTCATCATTTTGACTTTTAAACTGTCCAGTTTAAACGGGCTGTCGAACAAATAGAGAATGAGATCGATTAAATGCACACCCAAATCTCCTAATGCCCCGCTCGTTTTGTTGCTTTTCGAATGATCGCGCCAAGTATATTTTTTTCTTCTCAAGGCGCTGTTTTTCTTAAAATGGACATTGATCGACAAAATATCTCCAAGTTCATTGCCGGATATCATATCTTTTAGGCGCTGAACAAATGTGAGATGGCGGTAATTGAAGCCCATGATCGGAATATAAGCAGATTGAGACGCCCTGTTTTTCATCTCCTCCGCTTCTTCCATTGAGACAGCCATCGGTTTTTCACACAATACATACTTACCTGCGGCCATCGCTTCAAGCACATGTTCTTTATGGCAAAAGTTCGGCGATGAAACGATGACTGCCGTCGACTGATTCAGCAGCTCCTGCATACTATTAAATGCAGTTCCTCCGTATTCAAACGCACATTTACGCGAGGCAAGCGAGTTGATATCATAAAACCCGGAAAGCTCGGCACCTTTGACTGTTGAGAGAGCTTTCGCATGAGCTTTTGCAATTCCTCCGGCTCCAATAATTCCGATTTTCATCTAAGGACACTCCTTATCGTTTGATATGGGCTTTTAGCACTTCTAAAATTCCAGCCGTATAGCTGCCTTCTGTAATCCGGGAATGGAGCGACTTGGCTTCTGCTGTCGCATTTCCAACCAGATAACCATGTCCGGTTTTTTTAAGCATATCCACATCGTTTCCGCTGTCGCCGAAAGCAAATGAATTCTCCCTCTCTATCGTGAATTTATCCAATATAAAATCCACAATGTACGGTTTGCCCGTCCGCAAAGGGATAAAGTCCACATCATAGCTGTTTTCCGGATCGCCTGCCAAAGGATTGCAGCGATTGATATTTACTCCTATTTCATGCTCTGCTGCCAGCCGCCTGATGGCTTCAAGCGCTCTCTTGTCCGTGCTCTCATCCGACGATGTATAGTAATAGTTGATTTTATAGCGGGAAAAACCATGCTGAGTCTGAGGCACAAGCGCAATCTCATATTTTTTAGAGAGAGTCTGCTTGATTTCTTCGACAAGCTCACGCGAGAAATTTGATTCTTGCAATCGGGCTTCCCAATCTTTATCAGAGACTTGGCCTTCTTCGGAGAAATAGGTGATGTCAGTGCCAAGATCACTGGCAACAAAATGCGGAAGATATCGAAAGCCTCCCCGCTTCATTTTTGCAAGAACGGATGACAGGCTGCTCCCGGTCACCCAGCCGAGCAAAATCTTGTGATCAAGATGGTGCGAATGAATAAATGTTTCAAGGTCCATGAGCGCTTTTCTCGATTCATCGGTGATGCTGTGGGCGAAATATGTCTCATCAAAATCGCAAAATACGGCGTACTTCGGCTTGTTTACTTGCTGTAAGGTGTGAAAAGAAAGTGTTTCATGATACGACATCAATTAAGGCCTCCATTACTTTGTCTTGTTCTTCTACGGTGAGTCCCGGATAGAGAGGAAGCTGAAGCATTTGTTTATGCACTGATTCAGTGACCGGCAGCGATGTGTGCTGATAATTGGCTTTTACAAGTGGTGTGTGTTGATGATGGGATAAAATCGGGTAGTAAATATCTGTTTGGACATTATGAAATTTAAGCATCATATCTTTGACTTGGTCTCGATTTCCGTTTATTATTTTTATTGTAAACAAATGCCATACATGATCATCGGTCATTTGAGGCAGTTTGATCAGACCTCTGTCTTCATACTGCTGCAAATGCGCAATATAACGATCTGCTAAATATAAGCGTTTCAGATTATTTAATGAAAGATATTTCATCCTTGCCAGTCCAATAGCGGCTTGCAGATTATCAATCTTAGCGTTAAAGCCGTAATCAGCCGCCTTTTTATTTTTTTGATTCAGTTCAAAGCCGTGATACATATATTCCATGCATGCGGATGCAAATGATGGATCGTCCGTCACAATTGCGCCGGCTTTTCCGCATGTGCCGAGATTTTTATACGGATTGAAGCTTAATATGGAGCAAAGGCTGTTTTTTCCCAGATCGGAAACGCCGATCGACTGGCAGGCGTCTTCAATAATCGGTATGCCGTATTTATCAGCGATTTTTGCGATGGCTTCCATGTCTGGCAGCTTTCCATAAAGGTGTACAGGCAAAATGCATTTCGTTTTCAAAGTGACACATGCTTCAATTTCAGAAGGGTCCATGCAAAATGTAACAGGGTCAATATCGCAGAAAACCGGAGTGCCTCCAGCTGCAAGCACGGCATTTTCCGTTGCAGCAAAACTGTTTGCGGGCATAATGACTTCATCACCTTGTCCAACACCCGCAGCCTTCAGTGCGACAATCATGGCATCGGTTCCGCTGGAGGAAGCCATGACATGCTTTTTTCTCAAAAGAGCGGCTATTTCAGCTTCAAATACGCCAACATAAGAACCGCTTGTAAATTGCCCGGTCGGCAGCACGTCTTTCACCGCATGAATCACGTCTTCTACTTCTTCTTCTGTGATCAGGCGATGAAGCGGCATAAAATCAACTCTGGAGGGCGGGGAATCCATTCTGTTCAGCAAATTGGCGGTCATGTCGAATTGGTCCTGCTGCAATGTCTCTTTTAATTTTTGATTGGCCAGTGTGTCGTCTATACGGCATTCACCAGCGAGCTTCCCTTCCTTCAAATCATTCAGAAGGGCAAATAGCTGTTTGCTTGTGCAAGTCATGTTTTCGCTTGCGGTTTTCATCAATTTCACCCCATTTTTATTATTTTGGGAAATTGTCATATTTCATGACATATCTTAAATGATGGAATCGATACCATAACAACTCTTTTTTTCAGGAAGTGACTTTATGCCTACGATTGACGAAATTGCAAAATTAAGTAATGTGTCAAAAACAACTGTTTCAAGAGTACTGAACGATCATCCCTATGTATCTGAAGAAAAAAGGAAGCGGGTTTTGGAAGTCATCGAAAAATTGGACTACATCCCGAACACGTCTGCACGAAAGCTCAGATCCAACAAAACGATGTTTCTCGCGGTGTCTGTCCCTCACGCGGATCACCCATTCTTCGCGCAGCTCATGAAGCATATGTCCGCTGAAGCGCTGAAACACCAATACAAAGTCATTGTGTTTCAGACGTTTTATCAAAAGCAGAATGAACTGAAAGTGCTGGAGCTCCTCAAGAGGAAAGAAGTCGACGGCGTCATGTTATGCAGCCTTGAAAATGAATGGGAAAACATTAAAAAATACCTCAAATACGGTCCCGTGGTCTTGGCGAATGAATTCCACGCCGAAGCGGACGTGCCGGTGATTTGCTATGACGAATTCGAAGCCGGCTATAAAGGAACGGAGCTTTTTATTCAAAAAGGGCATCATTTAATGGCCTTTTGCTGTGATACGATACACAGCAAGGCCCAGATTATGAGAAAAGAAGGGTTTATGAAAGCATTGTCTGATGCAGGTTTACATTTCCAGGAGAAGTGGATGTTCAGCCACGCATTTACCATTCATGACGGCTTCCGCATTATGGACCAGATCCACAGCATGTCCGAAAAGCCGACCGCCATTTTTACGGGAAACGACCAAGTGGCCGCAGGAATTATTAAAAGGGCCCGATATTATCAATATGAAGTGCCAGAGCAGCTTGCAGTGCTTGGATATGACAATCAATCGATCTGTGAGGTGACCGATCCGGAAATCACGACAATCGATATACCTGTTGAAGAGCTGGCTCAAAAAGCCGTATGTGCAATGGTAAACCTTCTGAATGGGAAAAGCGGCTTACAGAGGGATGTCGCCACACTGTCCCCTACATTAAAAATAAGACAATCTGTTTAGGCTATATATTAATCTTGAACTATTTTTTATTTTATTCAGATAAAAATTTTGTAAAAAAATAGTAAAACAAGCCGCCTGAACGGTCAAGGCCGGGTTTCCTATTTTCAAACAAAAAAGACCGCCGGGAATTCCGGCGGTTTTTTTAACTATGTTGTTCAATTACCGCGCAGACGATGCGGTCTTTTCCATTAAGATCCTTCTTTACCCGCACATCCGCATCAGGAAAAAACCGGTGAAACATGTCTTTGACGGCATTCCCCTGAGTCCAGCCGATTTCAAACACCACCAGTGCCTGATCTGAGATGACAAAAGGAATTTCTTTCATGAAACGCTTATAAAACTGCAATCCGTCAGCACCGTCCGTCAAAGCCCCGGCGGGTTCATGAAGGCGGACGACATCTGACAGCGTCTTCATGTCTTCCTCAGATATATAAGGCGGATTCGAAACAATGACATCAGCTTTCTTCTGTTGCGTGATAAGCGGCTCAAGCAAATCGCCGCCGATGAAATCCACTTTCGCTCCAAGCCGGTCAGCATTGTGTCTTGCCGTCCTTAAAGCTTGTTCCGAAATATCCGTCGCTGTGACGGCAAAACGCGGGCTCTCAAGCGCAAGGGTCACCGCAATCGCCCCGCTCCCTGTACCGACATCGACGGCTTTCAGACGATCCGTTCCGGGAAAAACCCTTTCCGCTTCGGAAAGGACCGCTTCAACGACTTCCTCTGTTTCA
This sequence comes from Bacillus sp. KICET-3, assembly GCF_033261025.1. Lineage (NCBI taxonomy): Bacteria > Bacillati > Bacillota > Bacilli > Caryophanales > Bacillaceae > Bacillus > Bacillus sp. KICET-3. The sequence goes on from NZ_CP137345.1 coordinate 4,187,997, forward strand.
GGACGCGGAATCAGAACGTGTTCATTTACCGAAAATTCCCGTCCGTAAAAGAACTCTTTTCCGGTGATATGTTGAACAGGCACTCCTTGATGATGAAGCTCGACAGATTTTTTGAACCCCAAAAAATCAGACTCTGATATGACATCATGGAAGCTTGCCAACAATTTGCTGCGGTCGATGTTCAGCTGATCTGTCAACAAAATTTCCGCGGCATTTCGGTCTCTTCCCGCTTCCGTCAAATAAGAAGAAGCCCACCTGAGGGCTTCGAAAATTGTTTTCATGTTTAGCTCTCCGCCTGCTGAAGCTTGCTTGCCTGATCCTCTACAATCAGGGCGTCAATCACTTCATCAAGCTTGCCTTCAAGAATTTGGTCGAGCTTTTGGATCGTAAGGCCGATCCTGTGGTCTGTGACGCGGTTTTGCGGAAAGTTATACGTACGGATGCGCTCTGAACGGTCTCCCGTACCGACTGCCGATTTCCGGTTCTGATCATATTCGGCCTGGGCTTCCTGCTGAAACTTGTCATATATCCGCGCGCGCAAAACCTTCATCGCTTTTTCCTTGTTTTTAATCTGCGATTTCTCGTCCTGGCACGAAACGACAACACCCGTCGGCAAGTGTGTGAGGCGGACGGCGGACATCGTCGTGTTTACGCTTTGTCCTCCCGGGCCGCTTGAGGCGAAGGTATCGACGCGAATATCTTTCTCGTGGATTTCAACTTCGACTTCCTCCGCTTCCGGCAGACAGGCAACCGTTGCCGTTGACGTATGGATGCGGCCTCCTGATTCTGTTTCAGGTACACGCTGCACCCGGTGAGCGCCGTTCTCGTATTTCAGTCTTGAGTATGCTCCGTTACCATTGATCATAAAGATAATCTCTTTATAGCCGCCTGTTCCGGTCGTATTGGCTTCCATGACTTCGGTTTTCCAGCCTTGCAGCTCAGCATAACGGGTGTACATCCGGTAAAGGTTTCCGGCAAATAATGCCGCTTCCTCACCGCCGGCCGCACCGCGGATTTCCATGATGACGTTTTTGTCATCGTTCGGGTCTTTCGGAATAAGCAAGACCTTCAGCTGGTCTGTCAAAGTTTCGATTTCTTCCTGAAGCTCTGAGATCTCCTCTTTTACCATATCGCGCATTTCCGGATCAAGCTTTTCCTCAAGCATCGCTTTCGCATCATTCAGCTGTTCTGATGCGCTGCGATAACGTCTATATACCTCAACTGTTTCCTGCAGATCGGATTGCTCTTTTGAATATTCTCTAAGCTTCTTCGGATCGTTTACGACCTCCGGATCGCTTAACAGTTCATTTAATTTTTCATAACGATCTTCTATCGATTTTAAACGGTCTAACACGCTCTTCACCTCTGTTTGCTGTGCGTAACATTCTAATTATAGTATAGGGACTCTTCCCAGTCAAAACAACCTGGCAAAAGATAGGCTCCTCCCCCTCCGCTTTGTTATACTTTAAGAAAAAAGGAGCTTATCACATGCTGAAATCGATACACCATACCGCCATCATATGCTCGGATTATGAAACTTCCAAAGCATTTTATGTCGACAAGCTTGGCCTTGAGATCATCGCTGAGACCTATAGAGAAGACCGGGATTCGTACAAACTCGATCTCGCGTTGAACGGCCGGTATATCATTGAACTGTTCTCATTTCCAAACCCGCCCGAACGTGTAACACGCCCTGAAGCAGCCGGGCTCCGCCATTTGGCTTTTGCAGTGGACGATCTTGACCAAACCGTCAGCGAGCTGGGCCAAAAAGGCATTTCGGCTGAACCGATCCGCACAGATCCCGGTACCGGAAAACGGTTCACGTTTTTCTCCGATCCCGACGGCCTGCCTCTGGAATTGTATGAAGCCTAGCACATTCCGCGGCAATCCTTGAGAAAAACCGATTTCTTTGCCGAATCCCTTCTTCTTTTGTCTAACGGGAAGGAAGCTTCCCATTCAGGTCGAATACCCCTGTTAGATGAAAAAGCCACAGGTTAAAAAGGAGGAATGACCATGAATACTACGGATGCGGCAAATAAACTCGGTGTTTCAACAAAAACGATTCAGCGCTGGGTCAAACAGCTGAATTTGCCAGCCTCACGGAATGAGCTTGGCCATTATTTCTTTTCGAATGATGATATTGCCGTTTTAGAGGATGTAAAAGAACAGCTGAAAAACGGAACGCCGATGCAGGATGTCATCGTCAAGCGGCCAACAACATCCTTCTTGATCAACAAGAATGACAGCGTTCAGCCGAAAGAGCCTGAACACCTCAGCGACATCTTTGAAGAAAAGCTGCAGCGCTTTTTGCAGCATGAACAGTTTGAACGGGAATTGCTTCAGAAAAAAATCGCAGAACTGGAAAGGAAGCTTGAGCAAAAAGCGGATGATGTCGTCTCTTATCAGCTTCTTCAGCAACGACGCGAACTCGAAGAAGAGAGGCAGCAAATCAAAACACTCGAACAAAAAATTCGCGAATTGGAAAGCAGCAGCATCGAAAAAGAACTGCCTCCCCGAAGAGAAGAAAAACCGAAAAGAAGATTCAAATCGATCTTTTCCTTTTAAGCGCAAAAAAAGCTTGCAAGTCCCAAACCAGACTTGCAAGCTTTTTTCTTATGCGGTAATTGCGATTAAGATCGGCAGCGAAATAATGGACAGCACCGCACTGATCACAAATGCAGACGCTGTTTCAGCTTCCTGGCTTTCAAAGTTTGTAGCGATCATCGCAGCCACGGCAGAACCAGGGAATGCGACAAGAAGCACTGCTTTTGTCATGTCGGCAGAAGATAAGCCGAAAATCATGGCGATCACAAACATTAACGCAGGCTGTGCAGCAACCTTTAACAAGGCGATGCTCAACGCAGGCACACTGAATTTGATATTGCGGATACCGACTGTTACACCGACTGCGAACAGAGCGATACCAGATGTTGTGTCTCCGAGCATATCGAGCATTTTCTGCGGCAATTCAGGAATTTGCAGACCTAATAGCACAAGAATGATACTTGCGAGCGGTGCAAAAGCCAACGGCTCAGACAAACCGTGCAAAATGGATTTTCCTGTCACTTTCCAAATGCTCTCATTGTTGTTTTCATCTTGTTTTTTAGATGAACGTCCTACAGTACCTACAATAATTGCCAAAGGATCGAGCATCGCATTGACGACGATTCCTGTAATCGCGATCGGAATCGCGACTTCCTGCATCCCGAACAAGCTTCCCAAAACCGGAATTCCCATAAAAGCAAATGTCGGCTGGGCAGAGTTTAACGAAAACATTGACGCATCCGTTAAATCGTATTTAAATAAAAATCTCAAAATAAGTAATATAATGACGTAAAAACCGACGATTCCGACAATCAGTGAAATCATCAACGGAATTTGGCTATAAAATTTATCTTTCGGCGTAGACAAGATGCTTGAAACAAAGTGAGCGGGAAGCGCATATTTCGTAACGAGCGTACTTACCCCTTTTGCTGATTTCGCATCATAACTTCCAAAATGACCGGCAAACCATCCCAGCGCAATAACAAAAAATATTGGCGCAAGGAGGATTAAAATATTTAAAAAGCTCAAAGCTGTTTCCTCCTCTATGTTGTCCCATTGGATCAGGACTTGGTAATTAACGGCGGCCGGACAGCATTCGGACCGCCGATCCCTCTTTTACAGGATATCGTGACAGCAGAATATCCGCCGATCCTGAAGTTACAGATCTTGATCGCGGCGCTTGGACAGGACGTCCAAGCTTTCAGCCGCGAAACATATTTTTATCCTTTCCTTAGCGGAAAATATTAGTCACGTTTTGCGACAATCGTTTTATACTCAGGACGCCACATTGCATCGCGCACTGCTTGTTCAATATCGTCCGGCTGAACCCGGGCCACTCCGTCTTTCATAGCTGCTTTTACCACATCTATTGCAACTTGAATGGACACATCTTGAAGATCATCAATTTTCGGAAGCAGTCCCGCACCAGGTTTCTCATTATCAACCATTTTTGCAACTGCATTTGCGGATGCCGCAAACATTCCATTGGTGATCACTTTCGCTTTTGCAACGATCGTTCCAAGCCCCAGTCCAGGGAAAACAAAAGCATTGTTTGATTGTCCAATTTCATGCGACACACCGTTGTAAGTGACTGGTTCAAACGGGCTGCCTGTTGCGATCAATGCTTTTCCGTCAGTCCATTTGAACAGATCTTCCGGAACAGCTTCAGCAAGCGGTGTAGGGTTTGACATCGGCAAAATAACCGGACGCTCTGTGTGTGCCGCCATTTCTTTTACAATTTCCTCTGTGAAGGCTCCCGCCACACCAGATGTACCAATTAAAATGGTTGGCTTCACTTGGCGAACAACTTCTTCGAACGAAATTTCGCCTTTATCATTGCGTTTCCAATCTTTCACTTCGTCTGTCGTGCGCAAGTACGGCTCTTGGAAGTCGCGGATATCATCCATACCCTCGATTAACAGTCCTCTGTAATCGACTGTCCAGAACGCCTGATTGGCTTCTTCGGCAGACAGTCCTTCAAGAACCATCGTGTCACGGATTTGATCAGCAATTCCGATGCCGGCAGATCCCGGTCCGAAGATGACAACGCGGTGCTCTTTTAATGATGTTCCAGTTCTTTTAACAGCCGCTAAAATGGCCGCCAGCGTAATCGCTCCTGTTCCTTGGATATCATCATTAAATGTCGCAATTTTATCATTATATTTACCCATAATATTGCGGGCGTTTTTATTTCCGAAATCCTCCCAGTGCAGAAGCGCATTAGGGAAATATTTCAATGCTGTATTCACATAAGCGTCGATGAATTCATCATAACGTTCGCCTTGTACACGTGGATGACGGTTTCCGATGTACAATGGATCGTTGAGAAGCTTTTCATTATTCGTTCCGACATCAAGCACAACCGGAATCACGCGGTTCGGATCAATTCCCGCCGCGGCCGTGTAAACAGCAAGCTTACCAATCGCAATATTGATGCCTCCGACACCCCAGTCGCCGATTCCGAGAATGCTTTCAGAGTCAGTGGCAACGATTAAATCAATGTCATCAGCTGAAGCTTTAAGATTTTTAAACGCTGTGTCAATTCCGGCAATATCATCGATAGATAAGTAGACGCCATGCGGTCTGCGATATTCATGGCTGTATTCCTGAATCGCTTCCCCGACAGTCGGTGTATAAACAACCGGCAGCATTTCACGAAGGTGATTTTGTAATAATTTATAAAAAAGCACTTCATTCCGGTTTTGAAGATCGTTTAAGTATACGTTTTGGCGAAGGCGGTCAGGCTGTGCTGAAAACTGTTCATATGCACGTTCTGCCTGTTGATCAAGACTAAGTACTGTTGGCGGCAGCAGACCTTCAAGACCGAGATCTCTTCTCTCTTCAAGAGTAAAGGCCACCCCTTTATTTAACGCAGGAATCGATAATACGTCTTTTCCTCTTAAAGAAGTCTCTAAATATCCTTCCTTCGTTTTTTTCATGTTATTCACACTAATTACCTTCTTTCTTAAAATGTTAATAAGGTGAAATAATTACAATGAGCTAGTGAGGCATTTGTCACACATTTGGATTTGTCAATTTTGAACGCGCGTTTTTGACAATAATCTGAACAATACCTAAAACCTATTTACATTTTTTCTGACTACAGTAAGTCATTTTATGCCTGCTTTTGTCATAATTCAAGCGATGAAAATTAGATAATTTTTTCGTATCCTTAAATAAGTTTTTTAATTACAATTATTCACACAAAAAGAATTCAATAAAAAAAACACTTGTTATTACCAAGTGTTTTTCCACGATATTTTTTTATCAAACATATGACGGACAATCAATGTTCCTTTACCTTTATTCCGGCTTTCCCGGCACTTCATGGTGGTGGCGGCAGCGCGGTTCGTACGCTTCAGATGCGCCCACCAAAATGACCGGATCATGGTATGAGGCCGGTTTTCCATTGATCAGCCGCTGGGTCCTGCTTGCGGGGGAACCGCAGACAGAACATACCGCTTGCAGTTTGGTCACCGTTTCCGCCAATGCCATCAAATCCGGTACTACACCGAAGGGCTCTCCGCGAAAGTCTTGATCAAGTCCGGCGGCAATGACGCGGTAACCTTGATCTGCCAGAGCGGTTAAAGTATCGATAATCGTTTCATCAAAAAATTGCACTTCATCAACGCCGATCACATCCGTTTTTTCACTGATGTGTTCAAATATTTCTTTTGGAGACGTAATCGAGTGGCATACAATGGCTGTCCCATTATGAGACACAATGGAATCGTCGCTGTAGCGATTATCGATCGCAGGCTTAAACACTTTCACTTCCTGCTTTGCAAATGTCGCTCTTTTGACCCGGCGGATCAGCTCTTCCGATTTACCTGAAAACATGCTTCCGCATATGAGTTCAAGCCAGCCGCTTTGCTTCATGATGTACATTGTCTTTAACCCCTCTCCAGCGATTTATGGCACGTAAAAAACAGGCAAGAAAACATTCCTGCCTGTTGATAATATCTATTATTACTTAAGACCGTATTTTTTGTTAAAGCGATCAACACGACCATCGGCAGAAGCGAATTTCTGACGGCCAGTGTAGAACGGATGGCATTCAGAACAAATCTCAACGCGTACCTCTTCTTTTACTGAACCTGTTTCAAATTCGTTTCCACAAGCGCATTTCACAGTTGCTCTTTTGAAATTAGGATGAATTCCTGCTTTCATTTCTGTCATCTCCTTCCGCCCTGAATCCCATTCGGAAACAGAGTTATTATTCCGGACAAAATCTCCGGAACGCACATGATAGAATTATAACAGCGATCTGGACGTTTTGCAAACTAAAGTTTCTACTAGCGTCTGGCCGCCGACATATTAGATTGCTTCCATTCCTGAATCAGCATATCGAAGAATTCCTGGTTTGTTTTGGTCTTTTTCATTTTTCTCATGAATTTCTCTACAAAGTCCGGTGTGTCGGACATTGTTTTGCGAATGGACCACAGGCGGTCAAGGTGTTCTTTCGGAACAAGAAGCTCTTCTTTACGCGTACCCGAACGGCGGATATCAATGGCAGGGAAAATTCTTCTTTCCGCAAGAGAACGGTCAAGGTGGAGCTCCATGTTTCCGGTTCCTTTAAACTCTTCATAAATGACATCATCCATGCGCGATCCTGTGTCCACAAGCGCAGTCGCCAATATTGTCAGGCTTCCGCCCTCTTCAATGTTCCGCGCCGCTCCAAAGAACCGCTTCGGACGGTGGAACGCTCCAGGGTCTATCCCCCCTGACAAAGTTCTGCCGCTTGGCGGAATGACTAAGTTGTAGGCCCGGGCCAGCCTTGTGATGCTGTCCATTAGAATGATGACGTCTTTTTTATGCTCGACGAGCCTCATGGCACGCTCCAACACAAGCTCGGCCACCTTAATATGGTTTTCAGGCACTTCATCAAAAGTCGAGCTGACGACATCTCCGGCCACTGAACGTTCGATATCTGTGACTTCCTCAGGCCGTTCATCAATCAGCAGGACGATCAGCTCTGCCTCAGGATGATTCGTCGTGATGCTGTTCGCAATTTCCTTCAAGAGAATGGTTTTACCCGCTTTAGGCGGCGCCACAATCAATCCGCGCTGTCCAAAGCCGACCGGCGCCATCATGTCCATGATTCTCGTCGACAGATGATTAGGCTTCGTTTCCAGCACCATCTGGCGATCAGGATAAAGAGGCGTTAGAGCCGGGAAATGCACGCGTTCTTTGGCTGATTCGGGATCATCCCCATTGACAGCTTCAACATGGAGAAGACCGTAGTACCGCTCGTTTTCTTTTGGAGGCCGGACCTTTCCCGACACTTTGTCGCCGTTTCTCAAATCAAAGCGGCGGATTTGAGAAGCGGAAATATAGATATCTTCTGAGCTTGGCGAATAATTAATCGGCCTCAGAAAACCAAAACCTTCCGATTGGATTATCTCCAGAACGCCTTCCATAAACAAAAGATCTTCCTGTTCGGCATTGGCTTTCAAAATGGCGAAAATCAGTTCCTTTTTTGTCAGTTTGCTGTAATACGAGATTTTGTAATGTCTCGCCAGCTCATACAGCTCTTTTAATTTCATATTTTCTAAAGATGAAATGGATACATCTTTCACTAAGAACACCACGCTTTTCTAATCATATAAATTTGCTTTTTGTCCCATAACATTTAACAGAGACGCTTTTATTGATACAGCCGATGTCAGCTTCTATCGGCAACGCTTCCACCCATATATATCGACGAATTGAAAAGGATTATAAGTATGAGTCGAGAAAGAAGCGAGGACTTAACAAGAGAAGATTATCGCATATCATGTTGATGCGGCAGGAATTTCGGCTCTCCCTTCCAGAACAGGGAGGCCCGGAAAAAATTTCGCAGCACTCTTTATTTTTACCTTATTTGACGATCATATTCAACTTCATTTGTGTTTTGACATAAAATTGATAGAGATGACTCTGTTTTGAAAACGAAGCATGCCCGCTCATGAGGCACGGTAAGAAGCATCAAGCCGCCTGCAATTGTACCAGAATGCTTTCATCCGTTCAATTCATACGGCGAATACAGGGGAAAAGCGGGTCGTCAATGATTCCCCGCTTTTTCTTTCCTTTAAGGCCGAATGACCAGGTTAGGCTTTTTCTTGAGGCTGTGTCTGCCGTCGACAAACCGGACAGTTCCGGATTTGGCTCTCATGACGACGCTGTGCGTTGTTCCAACAGATCCTTTAAATTGGACGCCTTTCAGCAGCTCTCCGTCTGTCACGCCTGTCGCAGCAAAAATCGCGTCGTCGCCTTTGACGAGATCCTCCATGCGCAGCACTTTAGACGTATCAAGGCCCATTTTTTCACATCGTTTCAGCTCTTCTTCATTTTGCGGAAGCAGCTTGCCGTGGATTTCTCCTCCAAGGGCTTTCAGGGCCACTGCAGATAAAACGCCTTCCGGGGCTCCTCCCGAACCGAATAAAATGTCAACACCCGTATGATCAAAAGCGGTGTTGATCGCGCCGGCTACATCACCGTCGTTGATCAGCTTAATTCTCGCGCCGGCTTCCCGGAGTTCGTGAATGATCTTTTCGTGGCGCGGACGGTTCAAAATGGTTGCCACGACATCTTCAACATCTTTATTTTTGGCTTTTGCCACGGCCTTCAAGTTATCAATAACCGGCGCCTCAATATCGATGCAGCCGACTGCTTCAGGGCCAACAGCGATTTTATCCATGTACATGTCGGGCGCGTTCAAAAGGTTTCCGTGATCCGCAACTGCGATAACGGCTAGGGCATTCCAGCCGCCGCTCGCTACGATGTTCGTTCCTTCAAGCGGATCGACCGCCACGTCTACACGGGGACCGTAGCCGTTCCCAAGCTTTTCTCCAATATAAAGCATAGGGGCCTCATCCATTTCGCCTTCACCGATAACGACTGTCCCCTTCATCGGAATGGTGTCAAACACATCCCTCATGGCACTTGTCGCCGCGTCATCGGCTTCGTCTTTTTTTCCCCTTCCCATCCAGCGCGCCGACTTAAGCGCAGCCGCTTCTGTTACACGTACAAGTTCCATTGATAAGCTTCTTTCCATTCCTATCTGATCTCCTCTCACCAATCTAGAATCGGTTTTTGTATGTCATGTAACTGCCTTCCATCCGTCAGGAATTCTGGAGCTGCTCGATTTCTTGATCCGTCAATTTTTCGCGCCAGACAGTCGCTCCAAGGTTTGTCAGCTTTTCCTCAAGCTTGCTGTATCCCCTGTCAAGGTGTTCAAGACCGGTAATCTCGGTGATTCCGTCCGCCATCAGACCGGCGACGACGAGACAGGCTCCGGCTCTAAGATCGCTCGCTTTCACCTTTGCGCCTTGAAGGGAAACTGGGCCGGTAATGATCGCCGACCTTCCTTCAACCTTCATTGACGCACCCATCCGCCTGAGCTCGTCAATATGTTTAAAGCGCGCGGAGTAAATGGTGTCAGTCACGACGCTCGTCCCGTTCGCCTTTGTCAGCAGCGATGTCATCGGCTGCTGCAGATCGGTCGGAAACCCCGGATATACAAGCGTTTTAAGGTCGACCGGTTTCAGCTCCTTCTGTCCGCCGATCATTAAAATTTGTTCGCTGCTTTCTTCGATGTGAACCCCCATCTCGCGCAGCTTGGCTATTAATGATTCCAAATGTGGCGGTATCACGTTATCGATCAGCACTTCTTTCCCCATGGAAGCAGCCGCAATCATAAATGTTCCGGCTTCAATCCGGTCCGGGATAATCGAGTGTCTGCAGCCGTGAAGGGATTCAACCCCTTCGATGCGGATCACATCTGTTCCGGCTCCTTTGATTTTTGCCCCCATGCTCGTTAAAAGGGTGGCGACATCGATAATTTCCGGTTCTTTCGCAGCATTTTCAATCACGGTTCTGCCTTTGGCGAGCACAGCGGCCAGCATGATGTTGATCGTTGCTCCAACACTGACGACATCAAGATAAATTCTTGCGCCCTTTAATTCTTCCGCACGCAAATAAATCGCACCTTGTTCATTCGTCACTTCGGCTCCCAGCGCCTCAAAACCTTTGATATGCTGGTCAATCGGCCTTGGACCGAGGTGGCAGCCGCCCGGCAGCCCAATGACCGCTTTTTTAAAACGGCCGAGCATCGCTCCCATTAAATAATAAGAAGCCCGAAGCTGTTTCACTTTTCCATTCGGCAAAGGCATGCTGATCATCGGCGCAGGATCAACGACCATTTCCCCCTTTTCAAAATGAACATGCCCGCCGATTTCCCTCAGCAGATCGCGAAGCGTCAGGATATCTGATATATCAGGAAGGCCTTCAAGGGTAACCGTCGAATCAGCCAAAATCGTCGCAGGTATGAGGGCGACAGCACTGTTTTTGGCTCCGCTTATATGTACTGTTCCATTCAGAGGATCGCCGCCGGCTATATTTAACTTTTCCATGATCGTCTCCTTCCTTAAAGAAGATAGCTAATGGAGCATGTAGTGAGATTTTATCCAGACCCAAAATAAATGGTTCTTTTCAAAATCTATCCAATTAAAAGAGAAAGAATACAACACATTTAAAAATTTATTAGGAAGAAATAGCGAGGCTGGATGCGGCAAGGTTGTCTTCTGCAAAACGTGATTTTCTCTTTGCAAGACAAAATGGTGACAAACGGAGGGATTCCTCCACTTGCCACTCACTCTGAAGCCTCAGGCTTTATTTATTCCAGTCAGCTAAAAACTGTTCGATTCCTTTATCAGTCAGCGGGTGTTTTGTCAGCTGGTAAATGACTTTCAGCGGCATTGTGCCGATATGTGCGCCTCGTAGTGCAGCTTCAGTCACGTGCTGCGGATGACGGATCGATGCGGCAATAATCTGCGTATCCAAACCGTGCACATCAAAGATTTGTTTGACTTCGCTGATCAGATCGAGGCCGTTATGCCCGATGTCATCCAGCCGTCCCAAGAATGGAGAGACATAAGTAGCGCCCGCCCTGGCCGCCAAAAGCGCCTGGTTTGCGCTGAAAATCAGCGTTACGTTTGTTTTGATGCCCAGATCGGTCAGCGCTTTAACAGCTTTTAGGCCATCCGGTGTCATCGGAATTTTGACCGTGATGTTCGGTGCTATTTTCGCAAGCTCTTTTCCTTCTTCAATCATCTCTTCCGCCTTCAGGGAAATAACCTCGGCGCTGACAGACCCTGATACCACTTCGGTAATTTCACGCAGACGGTCATGGAACGAAATGTTTTCTTTTGCTACCAGGCTGGGATTTGTCGTAACTCCCGCAAGCACGCCGAGAGAATGAGCCTCTTTAATTTCGTCTAAATTTGCAGTATCAATAAAAAACAGCATATTGATAAAACCTCCTGTCATGAAAATGTCTGAACTGTGGAACATGTTTGCGCTTTCCGGATGATAAGGATAAAACCGCCTGTCGCTATCAGGCGGCTTTTGACTGAATGGGAAAGAACGGCCTCATGTGAAACAGCGCTCCCCCAAAAACATCCCGCTCCCCGCGGAAATTGCAGGGAAACAGGCGTTTTTTAAGATGTCATTATGCTTTGTTTGAAGAACCAAATTCACGCATTTTGCCAATAACCGTTTCTTTAATAGCTTCACGTGCTGGTCCGAGATATTTACGCGGATCGTATTCTTCCGGTTTTGCAGCAAGCGTTTCGCGAACAGCTTTCGCAGAAGCGATTTGGTTTTCTGTGTTTACGTTGATTTTTGCCGTACCTAAAGAAATAGCTTTCTTAATGTCGGCAGTCGGAATTCCTGTTCCGCCGTGAAGTACGAGCGGAAGACCAGTTGTATTTCCGATTTCTTCCATTTCTTTGAATCCAAGGTTTGGCTCGCCTTTGTAAGGGCCGTGAACAGAACCCAATGCAGGTGCAAGGCAGTCGATGCCTGTGCGCTCCACAAGCTCTTTACATTCTTTTGGATCTGCATAGATGACGCCGTCTGCTACAACATCGTCTTCCTGTCCGCCGACAGTTCCGAGCTCAGCTTCAACTGAAACGCCGTGGAAATGAGCAAGCTCAACCACTTTTGAAGTTGTCGCAACGTTCTCTTCGAAAGGATGGTGGGAAGCATCGATCATAACTGAAGTGAATCCCGCATGGATCGCTTTGGCGCAAGACTCGAAGCTTGAACCGTGGTCTAAATGGATCGCAACAGGAACAGTGATCTTATATTCCTCCATCAGCGCTTTAACCATTGCAACGACGGTTTTGAAACCGCCCATGTAGCGTCCCGCACCTTCTGATACACCAAGGATGACAGGAGATTTTTCTTCTTCAGCAGCTTGTAAAATCGCCTGAGTGAACTCAAGGTTATTTAAGTTAAATTGTCCGACAGCATATCCGTTTTCTTTTGCTTTATTCAACATTTCCGTCATTGATACTAAAGGCATGTCGAAAGTCCTCCTTATGTAGCCTGATTTGCTTTTTGCGAAAAAAGCCTCCACACCTACCTAGCATGACCAGAAAAACCTGCCATATGTAAAATGTTTTGTTCATTAAACGTTAGATAGCTTTTCTCTACTTATATAGAATAACAATTAATCGACAAATCGGCAACATCATCGCTTGTGACAACATCAAAAACTTTTTGTTCCGTCAGCCGTTTGATTTAATGGGGAGGTATGTTTTGACCGCTTCGCGAATTTCATCGATGTCAAACGGCTTGGCAAAGTGGGTCAGGGCGCCCAGCTCCTTTGATTCCTGTATCATGTCGAGCTCTCCGTAAGCCGTCATGATAATGACGCGGATGTCCGCATCTATGACTTTCATTCTTTTTAAAATTTCAATTCCATCCATACCAGGTATTTTCATGTCAAGCAAAACAAGGTCGGGCCGTTCTTTTTTGACAATGTCGAGCGCCTGAATTCCGTTTGCCGCCTGGAACGTTTGATACCCCTCTTTATTGAAAACTTCGTTCAGCAAAACCCGAATCCCGTACTGGTCATCTACAATTAAAATTTTCTCATTCATTTTTTACACCTCTATAATTATAATTTTCGCCAAAATTAAGCAGTAGTTTATCTATTCTGTTTTGATTTTCCCTTTTCCTTTAATTAAAATATTTAAGTTTGCGACATATTTAGAGGATTTTTCCCATTATTCTCTTTTGTTATATAATGAACAGACAGTAAAAAAGGAGGAGTCAGCTTGCTTAAAATTTTCACCACTCAATTGTCGGGAATCTTCAACCGGATTCAGGAAGGGGAAGCCTCATCGATCGAAGACGGCGCCCGGTTATTGGCACAGGCGGTCATCAGTGACCATTCGGTTTATGTATATGGAAAAAATGAATTGGAGGGCATTTTAAAAGAAGCGCTTTACAGTTCTGAGCCGTTTCCTTCTGTCAAACCGCTGCCTCAAGACGAAGAAAGCTGGCCGGCTTTTCAAGCGGCTGACAAAGTGCTCATGTTCTGCGCTGATTCCGCAGATGAAAAAGAGCTGAAAATGGCGGAAAAGCTGAATGAAAAAGGCATCGGACTGGTTGTCGCATCCCCTTCAGGCAAAGAAGGCGCGCCAATCGCATCATTTGCGGACGTTCATATTGATTCAAAGCTGAAAATGCCGCTTCTTCCGGATGAAGACGGAACAAGATTCGGGTTTCCGTCCCTGATGGTCGGCCTTTATATTTATCATGCCCTTTCCTTTACATTAAAGGAAATTCTTCAGGAATACCAATAAAACAGGCCGTTCCGTGGAAATAAGTTTTTTTGCCCAAGGGTAAGGCCGGCCTTATGAATATAGTATCAGTTCAGCCTGTCCTTATCAGCAGAAAGAACCGGGGATTTTAAATAAGTTGAAAAAGCCTGTCAGCTCGTTGCTGACAGGCTTTTTTACTGTTTTACAGCTTCTCGGAAGCTTTTAATGAAGCGTGCACAAAGTCTCTGAACAGCGCCTGCGGCCTTGTCGGTCTTGAAGTAAACTCAGGGTGGAACTGAGACGCGACAAACCACGGATGGTCTTTAAGCTCGATAATTTCTACGAGGCGGCCGTCAGGGCTTGTCCCTGAGAAGACAAAACCGGCTTCTTCCATCTGCTGTCTGAATTCATTGTTGAATTCGTAGCGGTGGCGGTGGCGTTCGTAGACCACTTCATTCTGGTAAGCCTCATAAGCTTTTGATCCTTCTTGAAGCTTGCATGGATATAATCCGAGGCGAAGCGTGCCCCCGAGATCTTCAATATCCTTTTGTTCAGGAAGAAGGTCAATGATCGGATATGGCGTTGAAGGATCAATTTCAGCCGAATGCGCGCCTTCAAGCCCGAGAACGTTTCTCGCATACTCGATGGATGCCACTTGCATGCCAAGGCAGATGCCGAAGAACGGAATTTTTTGTTCGCGCGCATATTTGACGGCTGCAATTTTCCCCTCAACTCCGCGGTCCCCGAATCCGCCCGGAACGAGAATGCCGTCTACATCCCGCACCAATTCGGCGATGTTTTCGTCAGTTACTTCTTCAGCGTTGATCCATTTGATCTGAATGTCGGAATCAAACGCGTATCCCGCATGGCGAAGGGATTCGACCACTGAAATGTAAGCATCGGGAAGTTCGACGTATTTACCGACCAAAGCAATGGTTGCTGTTTTGGAAAGATTTTTCACCTTATTGACGAGCACTTTCCACTCTTCCATGTCGGCATCCTTGCATTCGAGCTTCAAATGGCTGCAGACCAGATCATCAAGTCCTTGTTTTTGAAGGTCTAAAGGAATGGAGTATAGCGTTTCTGCATCTCCGGCTTCAATGACGGCTTTAGGATCGATATCGCAGAACAGCGCAATTTTGTCCTTCATATCTTGGGAAATCGGCATTTCCGTTCTGACGACGATCACGTTTGGCTGAATGCCAAGGCTGCGCAGTTCTTTTACACTGTGCTGCGTCGGCTTTGTTTTCATTTCACCGGCCGCTTTCAGATACGGAACAAGTGTACAATGGATGTACATCACGTTGTCGCGCCCGATGTCGCTCTTGATTTGTCTGATCGCTTCAAGGAACGGCAATGACTCGATATCGCCGACGGTTCCGCCGATTTCCGTGATGACAACATCGGCGTTTGACTCTTTTCCGGCACGGAACACGCGGTCTTTAATTTCATTCGTGATGTGCGGAATCACCTGGACGGTGCCTCCCAGGTAATCGCCTCTGCGTTCTTTTTTCAGCACTGTAGAATAAATTTTTCCGGTTGTGACGTTGCTGTATTTATTCAAATTAATGTCGATAAAGCGTTCATAATGGCCCAAATCCAGATCGGTTTCCGCACCGTCGTCAGTCACGAATACTTCACCATGCTGATAAGGACTCATCGTACCCGGATCTACGTTGATATATGGATCAAACTTTTGAATCGTTACATTCAGACCTCTGTTTTTCAGCAGACGGCCCAATGAAGATGCCGTAATTCCTTTTCCAAGCGAGGACACGACTCCTCCAGTTACAAAAATGTATTTTGTCATAGCTTCTTTACCCCTCTCTTCAATCTAACGCTTATTCCTTAAAATGCTCTGTTTATGAAAAATCATTTAGAAAAGCTCTAAATGATTCAAATATAGTAGGAGGCGGAAAAACAAGAAAGCTCCCTTTCAATTTCTTGAAAGGGAGCTGATAGTCCGTATCACTTGAATCTCTTCTTTTTGAAGAGCCCAAAATACATACTACATAGTTCGTCTGTGAAAGTCAAGATGGATTTAAAAATGAATCTCCGCCCGGACAAATATTAATCTTCGTCTTCCTCATCTTCAAAATCCTCGTCATCATCGTCAAGGATTTCGTCTTCAAGATCGTCCAGCTCCTCATCGTCCGCTTCGTCGAGATCCTCGTATTCATCGTCAAGATCGAGATCCTCTTCTACGTCATCAAGAAGAATATCGTCTTCATCAACCTCTTCAAATTCATCGAGATCAAGATCGTCTTCAACGGCTTTTTTCGCTTTTTTCTTTTTGGCCTTTACGGTCGGCTGTGTTTCTTCATCAAGCTGATCATACGGGTACCAGCTGCGGAGCCCCCATGTTTGATCAGACAGCGCCAAAAAGCGGCCGTCGATATTTAAATCGGTGTAGAACTGGACAATGCGGTCTTCCATCTCTTCTTTCCTTACTCCAAGTAAAGAAGAAATTTTATCTGTAAGCTCCTGGAATGTAATCGATTTTTTTTGGTCTGAGAAAATTTCGTATGCGATTTCAACTAAAGCCATTTCCTTTAGCTGCTCCTCTGAGTATTGTTTCAAACTCATCGCCAGACACTCCCTTTCTATCTTCATGTATGTATCTACTATCTTTGTATAGAAAATAAGCATGTGTTTCCTGTCTTTACGACAAACCATACCTCTCATTATAAACAAAAGAAAACAGTTTATGCTACCTTTATTGCCGTTAATTCAATAATTTTTACCACGCAATAAAGGAAGTGGTGCAGGTATAAGGCTGGAGGCTAAAAAAGACTTAAGAAGCAGGCTGTTTGAAAGGAGATCCGCATGCAAAAGAAGCCGGCGGTTTGGTGGACCTGTCCGCCGGCTTTTCCTGCCGCCAGGCGTTCTCTCAAGCGGCATGCTTTGTTTTCCATTGAATCATTTCAACAGCATTCTGGAGATGACGATTCGCTGGATTTCCTGTGTTCCTTCATAAATCTGGGTAATCTTCGCATCGCGCATATAGCGCTCGACAGGGTATTCCTTTGTATAGCCGTATCCGCCAAAAATCTGAACAGCCTCTGTCGTCACCCTCATGGCCGTATCTCCTGCATAAAGCTTTGACATGGCCGATGCTTTTCCATAAGGCAGGCCTTCTGATTCCAGCCAGGCCGCCTGATAGGTTAAGAGCCTGGCAGCTTCGATTTCCGTCGCCATATCCGCCAGCTTAAAGCTGATGCCCTGCTGTTCGACGATCGGCTTGCCGAATTGCTTTCTTTCCTTTGCGTATGCCGTTGCAGCCTCAAACGCGCCCTGCGCAATGCCGACAGCTTGGGCAGCTATCCCGTTTCTGCCGCCATCAAGCGTCATCATCGCGATTTTAAAGCCCTCTCCCTCTTCACCGAGCCTGTTTTTCAAGGGTACGCGGCAGTTTTCGAATATAATCTCCGTCGTTGGAGACGAACGGATGCCGAGCTTTTTTTCTTTCTTCCCGACGGTAAATCCAGGGAATTCCTTTTCGATAATAAAAGCCGTTGCCCCACTATGCTTTTTTTCAGGATCAAGAGCAGCGAACACGATATAAAAATCGGCGATTCCGCCGTTTGTAATAAAGACTTTCGTTCCATTTAAAATGTATTCATCCCCATCTTTTACAGCGGTCGTTTTCATTCCGCCCGCATCAGAGCCTGAGCCCGGTTCGGTTAATCCGTAGGCTCCGAGCTTTTTCCCAAGGGCCATCGGTTTTAAATATTTTTGCTTTTGCTCTTCAATTCCGAAGGCATAAATGGGCCAGCATGCCAGCGATGTATGGGCGGACAGCGTGACGCCGGTTGACGCGCAGACCTTTGAGAGCTCTTCGACCGCAATCACATATGCCAAATAATCGCTGCCGATTCCGCCGTACGTTTCAGGCCATGGAATCCCCGTCAATCCCAAATCGGCCATTTTCGCAAACAGTTCTTTATCAAAACGTTCTTCTTCATCCCGCTCCCTCGCTGTCGGCTCAACCTCATGCTTCGCAAAATCGCGGACCATTTTCTGAATCATTTGATGTTCCTCAGACAGATTAAAATTCATATCTTGCTCCCTCCTGGCGCCTTATACATGCTTGCTGATGACAATTCGCTGGATTTCGCTTGTACCTTCATAGATTTCGCATACTTTTGCGTCCCTGAAATACCGTTCAGCATTAAAATCTTTTGTGTAGCCGAAGTCTCCAAGCAGCTGAACTGCCTCAGCCGCCACGAACATCGCCGTTTCTGAAGCAAACAGCTTGGCCATCGATGCCGCTTTTCCGGTCTTCATGCCCTGCTCCTTCAATGATGCCGCTTTATAGACGAGAAGCTTTGCCGCCTCGACCCTTGTCGCCATATCGGCCAGTTTGAAGGCAAGCCCCTGCCGGCTGTTATTCAGCTCTCCGTTCGGATAGCGTTTTTTCAAAAAAGCGGAAGCCTCAGAAAATGCGCCTTCGGCAATCCCGAGAGCCTGCGCGGCAATTCCGATTCTGCCGGTATCAAGGTTTGACAATGCCATCTTGAACCCTTTGCCCTCTTCTCCGAGCAGCTGTCCTGATGGAATGACGGCGTTGTCAAAATTCAAGGTGACCGTTTGTGAACCGTGCAGCCCCATCTTTTCCTCATTTTTTCCGATGTGGAAGCCCGGTGTGCCTTTTTCCACGATAAAAGCCGATATGCCCCTCGTTCCCGCTTCAGGATTTGTTGAAGCAAATACGAGATAGACATCCGCTTCTCCTCCGTTTGTGATAAAGACCTTTGTGCCGTTTAAAACGTACACATCCCCGCGTTTTTCCGCTTTCGTTTTGAGGCTTCCCGCATCAGAGCCCGAGCTTGGCTCTGTTAAACAAAAGGCCCCCAGGCATTGTCCTGCCGCAAGCTTTTTAACGTAGCGCTCTTTTTGTTGATCATTTCCGTATAATAGAATCGGAATCGTGACAATTGACGTGTGAACAGATAAAATCGCACCCAACACCGCACTTGTCTTAGACAGCTCATGAATCGTTATAATATAAGAAATAAAATCCTTTTCAGCCCCGCCGTATCCGGCAGGAATCGGCAGTCCCATCCAGCCGCGTTCCGCCATTTTCTTTATAATGGCGGTTGGAAAATTCCCTTTTTCCATTTCCGGCACTAAGGGCGCTGCCTCCTGTTCGGCAAACTGTCTGACCTGCTTCTGCATGCGCCTTTGTTCGGCTGTAAAATGAAGGTTCAATATCGTCCCTCCTGTTCAATTGCCACCGTACGTATAAAACCCTTTGCCCGTTTTCTTCCCGAGTCTGCCCGCGCTGACATATTGCCTCAGAAGCGGACACGGTCTGTATTTGTCATCGCCGAAGCCTCTGTGCAGCGTTTCCATAATATACAGGCACGTATCAAGGCCGATCAGGTCTGCCAAAGCGAGCGGCCCCATCGGATGGTTCATTCCGAGCTTCATGATTCCATCAATGCTTTCCTTTTCCGCAACCCCTTCATATAAGGCAAAAACGGCTTCATTGATCATCGGCATCAAAATACGGTTTGAGATAAATCCGGGGAAATCGTGGACTTCAATCGGAACTTTGTCGAGCCTTTCAGCCACGGTAACGACGGCGTCATAGGTTTGATCGCTCGTCTCAAGCCCCCTGATAACCTCGACAAGCTGCATGACGGGCACCGGGTTCATAAAATGCATGCCGATGACGTTTTGCGGTTTTTTTGTAACGGAAGCAAGCTCTGTAATCGACAAGGAGGATGTATTGGATGCCAATATGGCTCCTTCTTCAGTCTGTTCATCCAAACGCTTGAAGATGTCTTTTTTGACGTCCATATTTTCGATAGCGGCTTCAATGATCAGGAATGCCCCTCCTGCGTCTTCAAGCGATGCCGACGGAGACAGACGCTGATAAATTCGCTTTACGTCTTGATGAGGCATCCTTCCTTTTTCCGCCTGTTTGACAAGCTGGCCGGAAATCCGTTTCATCCCTTTTTGAATTTGATCATCTGATACATCATACATGTATACATTGTAGCCGGACTGCGCGCAGACCTGTGCGATCCCCGATCCCATTTGGCCTGCGCCGATGACCATAATCGTGTCTTCCCTCATATGATACTCCCCCTTTTATACTTGAATCATGACGGCATCTCCCTGGCCGCCCCCGCTGCAAATCGCCGCAATGCCTGTGCCGCCTCCGCGCCGCCTTAATTCATACATGAGCGTCAATATGATTCTTGCACCGCTGGCGCCGATCGGATGGCCGAGCGCGATCGCGCCGCCGTTGACATTGACCTTATCCATATCAAGCCCCGCGATTTGCCCGCTTGCCAAAGCGACGGCCGCAAAGGCTTCATTAATTTCAAACAGGCTGATATCGGAAAGCTCTGCTCCTGTTTTTTTCAGCAGTTCATTGATGACAAGTCCGGGCGTTTTTGGAAAGTCTTTTGCTTCAACAGCGATAGAGGCATGGGCCTTCATCACGGCGGCGGGCTTCAAATTCATCGCTTTGGCCTTTTGATCGCTCATGATGACGAAGGCACATGCGCCGTCATTCACACCAGGGGCGTTGCCCGCCGTAATCGTACCATCATGATCAAAGACGGGCGCCAGCATGGACAGGCGTTCAAACGATGTATCCCTTCGCGGGGCTTCATCCTGGTCCACTGTCAGCTCTCCGCCCCTTTGTTGCGGAATCTTCACAGGAACAATCTCTTCCCCAAGCGCCCCTGAGGCAGCGGCCCTGACCGCCCGCATATGGCTTCTGAGCGCCCAGCGGTCTTGCTCTTCCCTCGTAATCTGCAATTCTTTTGCCGCAGCATTTCCATATGATCCCATATGCGCACCTGTAAATGAGCAGGTCAATCCGTCCATGATCATCAGGTCCTTAACCGATCCATCCCCCATTCGCAAGCCCCATCTCGCTTTTTTGAGGATATAAGGGGCATTGGACATCGATTCCATCCCGCCCGCGGCAATGACGTCTGCGTCGCCGGCGCGGATGATTTGATCCGCGATCGTTACGCTTCTTAACCCGGATGCACATACTTTATTGATCGTTTCCGTTTTGACATCCCACGGCAGCCCCGCATGCCGTGCCGCCTGCCTTGACGGCAGCTGTCCCTGGCCTCCTTGCAGAACGCTCCCCATGATGACTTCATCAATATCCTCAGGACTGACTCCCGACCGTTTCAACGCCTCTTTTAGGGCAATGCCTCCAAGTTCTGATGCCGTTTTCGCCTGAAGCGCTCCTCCCAGTTTTCCGAAAGGCGTTCGCGCCCCATCGATGATAACCGTTTTGACCATTTCTCCCTCTCCCCCGCATCTGTCGTTTGAATGGTGAAAAAGAAGGCGGAGATCCAGCTCACACCTTCTTTTTAAACCTGAAGCATACCTTATGAAGCATGCTCCTTCTCTTCCGCGCCAAATACGGCGCGTTCAAGCAGTTCGGCCACGTCGTATGTGCCGATTTGATCATCCAGCTCCTTTGCTTTCGTTCCGTCGCCAAGCATCGTAAGGCAGTACGGACACCCCGAGCTGATGACCGAAGGGCCGGTAAGCAGCGCCTGTTCTGTTCTGGCCACATTGATCCTTGTTCCCGTCTCCTCCTCCATCCACATGAGGCCGCCCCCGGCTCCGCAGCACATCCCGTTTTCCCGGCTCCGTTCCATTTCGACTAAGCGTACGCCCGGTATTGAACGGAGGATCTCACGCGGAGGATCATACACTTCGTTATAGCGGCCCAAATAGCATGAATCATGGAAAGTGACCGTTTCATCAACCGGAAACTCCGGTTTAAGCCTCCCGTCCTTAATAAGACCTGCCAGAACTTCTGTATGATGATAAACATCCGCTTCAAGACCAAAATCAGGATATTCATTTTTAAACACATTGTATGCATGAGGATCGATCGTTACAATTTTTCGAACATCGTTTTTCTCAAATTCTTCAATGTTTTTCGCCGCAAGCTCCTGAAATAAAAATTCATTGCCGAGCCGCCTCGGGGTATCGCCTGAATTCTTTTCTTTATTTCCTAAAATCGCAAATGTGACGCCTGCTTGATTGAGAAGGCGGGCAAAAGCCATCGCGATTTTTTGGCTTCTTCTGTCATACGAACCCATTGAGCCGACCCAAAACAAATATTCAAATGATGCGCCTTTTTTCTTCATTTCCTTTACCGTCGGCACCTCGACATCCTCTCTTATATCGCGCCAGTTTTCACGTTCTTTTCTGTTTAATCCCCAAGGGTTGCCTTGTCTTTCAATGCTCGTCATGGCGCGCTGGGCATCGGTGTCCATTTTTCCTTCCGTCAGCACGAGATAGCGGCGGAGATCAATGATCTTGTCGACATGTTCATTCATGACCGGACACTGGTCTTCGCAATTCCGGCAGGTCGTACAGGCCCAAATTTCTTCTTCGGTAATGATGTCACCGATTAAGCTTGGATTGTAGATCTCTGAAGCGGCCGCTTCCCTTGACCCTTCTCCCCCGGCGGCCAGCGCCAGCTGATTTCCCTTTGTATGCCGAAAAAGCGGCGCCGGAACCCAAGGCGTTTTTGAAGTCACTGCTGCTCCCTTTTCCGTTAAATGGTCTCTGAGCCGCAATATCAGGTCCATCGGCGAAAGCATTTTTCCAGTGCCTGTTGCCGGGCACATATTTGTACAACGGCCGCATTCCACACATGCATAAAGATCGATCAGCTGGGACTGCCTGAATTCTTCAATGCGTCCGACTCCGAATGTCTCTTTTGATTCATCTTCAAAATCGATCTTTTCAAGTTTTCCCGGGTTTGTCAGCCGGCTGAAAAAGACGTTTGCTGGTCCGGCGATCAAATGGGCATGCTTGGACTGGGGAACATAGACCAAAAACGTCAGCAAAATCAAAAGGTGCGCCCACCACGCCGCATAGAAAACGGCTCCTGCCGCGGTTTCACCCATAAAGCCAAATACGTATGCGGCCAGAGAGGCCGTCGGTTCAGTCCATGACAGCGAATGCCCGCGCCAGATAATATTCATCCCGTTCCCAAGCAGGACGGTGAACATCAATCCACCGATCAAAAGCAGGACGATGCCCGATTTGAAGTTGCGTTTCAACCTGACGAGCTTTTCAATATACCGCCTGTAGAAAGCCCAGCCGACCGCGAGCAGGATCAAAAGCGTCACGATTTCCTGAAAAAACGTAAACACCGGATATCCTTTTCCGAGAGGCAGCCCTCTGCCAGGCAAAAGCCCTTTGATAATAAAATCGAGCGCTCCAAACTGGACGAGAATAAAACCATAAAAAAAGATCACGTGAATGATTCCGCTCTTTTTATCTTTGAGCAGCTTTTTTTGCCCGAACACATTCTCCCATATTCTTTGAAGCCGTTCTTTAATCCGTTTATCAAACACTTCTTTTTGCCCGAGCCTGATATAGCTGATTCTCGTTCTGACCAGATAGATGAACAGATAAACGGCGTAAGCGGTTACACCAAGAAATGCAATGAAATTCAACCACAGCAAAAAACTCACCACCAGCTCCCCCTTTCATTTCCGTAACCTGATCTCCCCTAAATGAATACCCCGTCTGTCTATCTTTATCTTAAATAATGAATGAGCGTTCAGTCAATGCTTTTTCATAAATCTTGCAATTGGGGAGACACTAATGTGTACACGCAAAAAGGGAGTGTCTTCAATGGTTCCGCTTATGATCATTCTGTTGATTATCACGCTGCTTGTGCTTGATTTTTATTTCGGACGCAAAGCTTTTCAAAAAAAAGCTTATGAACCCGTTTTTCCCGAGAAAAAAAGCGACATTGAACTGATTCATAATGGAGAAGATCTGTGTGAGCGGATCATGGACGATATACGCCAAGCCGCATCATCTGTCCATGTCATGTTTTATATTATTAAGCATGATGACATCAGCCTTGAATTTCTGAACGTGCTAAAAGACAAAGCAGAAGCCGGCGTATCCGTCTACTTGCTGATCGACCGGATCGGCGCCATGAAAGTGAAGCGAAACATCTTGCGAAGCTTAGAAGAAAGCGGGGCGCACGTTCACTTTACAAACCGTCCCTCATTTCCATTTTTCTTTTATCGGCTGAACGCCAGGAATCATCGAAAAGCAGCGGTGATCGACGGAAAGATAGGCTATGTGGGCGGCTTTAACATTGCGATGGAATACCTTGGAAAGAAAGCGGAATTCGGGCCGTGGAAGGATTATCATTTGCGGATGACAGGCGAGGGTGTCGCTGATTTGCAGCACGTTTTTTTAACGGATGTAAAAAGAGAAGCGCCTGAGGCAAAGCCGAAAAGCGATGTATTTCCCCCTTTGCATAAAGGGTCTGTCACTCATACCATGCATGCCACCAGAGGTTTTACACTTGAGGAAAAATACGTTTCATTTATTGACCAGGCAAAAGAAAGAATCATGATTTGCACACCTTATTACATTCCGAGCCAAGCCCTGCAGCAAGCAGTGTTATCAGCGAGAAAGCGGGGCGTGATCGTGTCGATCCTTATTCCGATGAAAGCTGATCATCCGCTTGTCAAAGAAGCGGCCTTTACGTATTTCAATGCCCTTTTGGAAGCAGGCTGTTTTATTTATCGGTATTACAGGGGTTTTTACCACGCCAAAGCCTTGATTGTCGATGATCGGCACGCGATGATCGGGACTTCGAATTTTGATAATCGAAGCTTGTTTTTAAATGATGAAATGAACGTGATCATCCATGATAAAGAATGGACGAAGCAATTTTTGCATGTTGTCAAGGAAAGCGTCGAACATTCCGAGCTTCTGACAAGGGAGCGGTATGCAAGGCGCCCGCTTTTACAGCGGCCTGTCGAATGGCTGGCAAGGTCGGTTGCTTATTTTTTGTAATCACATTGTCATGTTTACCATATCAGCACCGCGGGTAACAATTCACCAAAGTGGATATTTGATTACATATGGAGGGATGTACTATGAATACAGCAGAGTCTATCAAACTGCGCGCGCAGTCCATGACCTTGAAAAACCTGATCGAGCTGTACCGCCTTTGCCGTTCAGCCAAACATCAGCTTTATATATGTTCCAAAAAAACGATGTGTAAAATTAAAGATTTGATCGAACTGGAAATGTTCAGGATGGCCAATTGGGAAAAAGAATGCCTTATTGTGATTGAAGGGAAAGAAGCGGGGACTTTAGTTCAAAAAGCGAGGTCAATTATTTCTAATAGCAGGGCAGGGACTCAGTAAGGAAGGGCTGCCCCCTTCCCATTCCTCTGATTTTTTATAGCCCGTAGCTTTTCTCGACCGCTTCCATATTCAATTTTCTCATCAGCAGCTTCTGATGATGCTCAGGTCTTTCAAATCCGTATTGTTCATAAAGACCGTGCGCATCATCAGTCGCCAGCATCAGGCATACGCCGCCGAGCTTCGGGTGGCTCACGATCGCTTCAACAAGCTTCTTCCCCAGGGAACGGCCCCGGTATTCAGGAAAAATAAAGACGTCGCACACCCAGCCGAAGCGGACAAAGTCCGTGATCACCCTGGCGAATCCGGCCTGCTTCCCGTCATCTGCATACAATCCGATACAAAGCGGCGCATTCCGAATCATTTCGTTGACAAGCTCCTGTTTGATCCCTTTTGCCCAATACGATTGCTCGCTTAAGAAATGGTGGATGCGTTCAATATTAAGTTTCTTTTTATTTGTCGAAATAAAAAACCCGTTGCCTACATCGATGTGTTCCGTCTCCATCATTGCCGCCTCCTTCGCTTGATTCCCTTTACCATACCATGAAATTTCAAGTCATATGCCGCAAAACATAAAAAATCCCTTATCCAAAGATAAGGGATTTTTTGTTTACATTTTTTCAGGCGCGGAAACGCCGATTAGTTTAAGCGCGTTATTGAGGGTGATCTGCGTTGCTTTCATCAATGATAAACGCGCACGGCTTTTTTCTTCATCTGCCGGATCGAGCACTTTCTCGGCATTGTAAAAGCTGTGGAGCA
This sequence comes from Bacillus sp. KICET-3, assembly GCF_033261025.1. Lineage (NCBI taxonomy): Bacteria > Bacillati > Bacillota > Bacilli > Caryophanales > Bacillaceae > Bacillus > Bacillus sp. KICET-3. Next base: position 4,214,080 of record NZ_CP137345.1, read on the forward strand.
CGGATGCCAGTTCAAATATATAATTTGTGATGCGGTGAGGTATCCGTTTTTGAGCGGCATCGGCGACAGCCTCAGGGAAAGTGCCGATCACTTTTAGTACATCATATTCTTTTTCAGAGGATATCTTTTCCAGTTCAAGATTCCCTCCTGGCAGAAGCCCTTTTTCTTCTCCTTGACGCAGCATGCTGCAAATTCTCGCATGTGCATATTGCGCGTAGTATACCGGATTCTCGTTTGATGAAGAAACGGCAAGGTCCAGGTCAAAGTCCATGTGTGTGTCGGCGCTGCGCATCGCAAAGAAATAGCGGACCGCGTCAAGGCCGACCTCATCGATCAAGTCACGCATCGTCACGGCTTTGCCCGTTCTTTTGCTCATCTTCATTTTTTCGCCGTTTTTGTAAAGGTGCACAAGCTGGATGATCTCGACCTCAAGCGTTTCTTTATCATAGCCGAGCGCTTCAATGGCCGCCTTCATGCGCGGAATATAGCCGTGATGATCCGCGCCCCATACGTTGATCAATTTTTGAAAACCGCGGTCAAGCTTGTCTTTATGATAGGCGATGTCCGGCAGGAGGTATGTGTAGGAACCGTCGTTTTTAATCAGCACGCGGTCTTTGTCATCGCCAAATGCCGTTGATCTGAACCATGTCGCCCCGTCCTCTTCATAGATATGCCCTTTTTGACGAAGCGTTTCAAGCGCCTTATCGATTTTTCCGTTTTGGTAAAGCGAGGTCTCGGAATACCAGACATCAAACGGGACCCGGAAATTCTCGAGATCTTCGCGGAGCTTGCCCAATTCGTATTTGAGGCCGTACTCGCGGAAAAAGGCAAGGCGCTCGCTTTCTTCTTCATGAATAAAGCGGTCGCCGAACTCTTCGGCGAGCTTGCGGCCGATTTCTTTAATGTCCTCGCCGCGGTATCCGTCTTCAGGCATCGGCTTTTCCTTGCCGAGCGCCTCAAAATAACGGACTTCGACGGAAAGTGCGAGGTTGTTGATTTGATTGCCGGCATCATTGATATAATATTCGCGGCTTACATCATAGCCCGCTTTTTCAAGTATGTTGCACAGGGAATCACCGACTGCGGCGCCGCGGGCATGTCCCAGATGAAGGTCTCCTGTCGGGTTTGCCGACACAAATTCAACCTGAACGCGCTCTCCGGCGCCGACATTCGTTTCGCCGTACGCTTCTCCGGCTTCAAGCACGGCGGGGATGAGCTTTGTTAAATATTGATTATCCATGTAAAAGTTGATGAATCCCGGCCCCGCAATATCAAGCTTATCAATTGACGCTTTTCCTTTATCAAAGGAAGCGACAATGTCCTCCGCAATGCTGCGCGGCGCTTTTTTCGCGATTCTTGCCAGCTGCATCGCCATATTTGTCGAGTAATCGCCGTGGGCTTTATCTTTCGGCACTTCCAACACGACTTCCGGAATATCCGCCGCCTCAGCCAGCCCGGCTTTTATGACCGCCTCTTTGATTTCCTGCTTCAGCACATCCTTCATCTGTTCGACTATATTCATAAATCATGTCCTCCTCTATACGAAATCGACATTTTATGTAAGTGCTTTTGATCATCGCTTACAAGCATATCGTAGACAATATTGATATTTCCGTTTAACGGCTGGTGATTGACCGATATATCCTTTGTGTTAACCCCCAGTTCGAGCCTTCCGAATGGCATTTTATAATGGGTGACCGTACGGCTTCCCCGTATAAAACGCTGCTTCATTTCAATCGCGCCGGAACGCATGACCAATACCTCATTTTCACTTGCTTTAACAATGGTTTTGACCTTGCCGGCCTCATGCTCTTCATGATAGGAAAGGTATACTTTATCTTTTTTCATATAATAAAATCCGGTTGTCCGGAATTCAATCGTTTCCAAGTCTGATCCTTCCTGGATAACAGATTTCACATGAATCTTTACGGGTGTCTCCCGATCCATTCCGACACATCCTTTTTCATTCGGATTTGACTTGATTAGTATAATCATTCAAGGATAAAAGTTCAACCGCTGTCCCCTTATATACATCTTAACAGAACAGCGCTTAATATAAACACTTTTTAAAGAAATCGTCAATTATAAAAAGCTGTCCGAAAATGGACAGCTTGACTTATTTTACCCAGCCGAGCAGCATTTCGCGAATCAGCTTGCTCGCCGTATTCGCCGTCTGCTCAGAATGGTCGTACACCGGCGCCACTTCCACAAGATCCGCCCCGGCGACTTTCACATCAGAACGGGCAATCTCATGGATGGATGCAAGCAGTTCTTTCGATGTGATGCCTCCGGCGTCAACCGTGCCCGTTCCAGGCGCATGAGCCGGATCAAGGACATCGATATCGATCGTCACATAGACCGGACGGCGGGCGAGCTTAGGAAGGATTTGCCGGAGCGGTTCGAGCACTTCAAACTTGGAAATGTGCATGCCGTTTTCTTTCGCCCATTCAAACTCTTCTTTCATGCCTGAGCGGATTCCGAATGAAAAGACATTTTCCGGACCGATCAATTCCGCCGCTTTGCGGATCGGCGTTGAATGCGAGAGCGGCTCCCCTTCGTAATCGACGCGGAGATCTGTGTGCGCATCCATATGGATGATGGCCAGATCCGGATATTTTTTATACATCGCTTTAATGACAGGCCAAGAAACAAGGTGCTCCCCGCCCATCCCGAGCGGAAATTTCCCCTTTTCCAAAATGCTGTCGACAAATTCTTCGATCATATCAAGACTGCGCTGAGGATTGCCAAAAGGCAGGGGAATGTCGCCCGCGTCAAAAAAGCGGACGTCCTCAAGCTCCCTGTCCAAATAAGGGCTGTATTCTTCAAGCCCGATGGACACCTCGCGGATTCGCGCCGGACCGAAACGGGAGCCGGGACGGTAGCTGACCGTCCAGTCCATCGGCATGCCGTACAGAATGGCCTCGGCATCCTCCCAATCCGGGCGGCTTGCGATAAATACCTTTCCGGAATATGCTTCATCAAATCTCATGTTCCATAAACCTCCTGAAAAAAAGCGCAGAATCTCATCCTGCGCATCGGCTTTTTATTTGATTAAATCGCTGACGAATTTCGGAAGCACGAATGCCGCCTTATGAATATCTTTTGTATAGTATTTCGTATCGATGTCAAAGAAGCGGCTCTCCTCCACTTCAAGAGGATCGTATGTTTTCGATCCGATTGTAAACGTCCACAGACCGCTTGGATATGTCGGGATATTTGCCAAATACAGCCTTGTAATCGGGAAGATCTCCTTCACATCGTGCTGAACGTTTGTAATCAGCTCAGGCGTAAACCAAGGGTTGTCCGTTTGGGCGACAAAGATGCCGTCTTCTTTCAGCGCTTTGGAAATTCCAGCGTAAAAGCCTTTCGTGAACAGGTTGACGGCCGGACCTACAGGCTCTGTGGAGTCAACCATAATAACATCATACTCGTTCTCAGATTCGGCGATGTGCATGAAGCCGTCGCCGACTTTCACTTCGACGCGCGGATCATCAAGCTTGCCCGCGATTGCCGGAAGAAATTTCTTCGAGTATTCGATGACCTTTCCGTCGATATCGACAAGCGTAGCTTTTTTTACGCTCGGATGCTTCAAAATTTCGCGGATGACGCCGCCGTCGCCGCCGCCGACGACAAGCACCTGCTCCGGGTTCGGATGAGTAAACAGCGGAACATGAGCTACCATTTCATGATAAACGAACTCATCTTTTTCAGATGTCATGACCATGCCGTCCAAAAACAGCATGTTTCCGAATTCTTCAGTTTCCGCCATTTCAAGCTTTTGGAATTCGGTCTGCTCTGTATGTAAAGTCTTGTTGATTTTCATTGTAATGCCAAAATTCTTCGTTTGCTTTTCTGTATACCAAAGTCCGCTCAAAGCTTCATCTTCCTTTCAATATGAGCTGTATTCCCATCTATTTTTCTCGTCTCTGGCGACGATTATTCTGCAAGCAGGATCGGCTTTTGCCTAAAGAAAAAGTATAGAGGAGTTAAAGGAAATTGTAAAGACGGCTCTTCAGGTGAAACGGCGAAAACCGTTTGAAATTTTCAAGTAAATAAAAACAGCTTCTATAAAGAAATTTCCGAAAAATTCAAATTGAATAAATTCCCTTAATATAATTTAAAGTATTCACATTGGATAATTTTTCTTTTATAATAATCAAGCTTATTTCCTTTGGGAATAAAAAATATCCTTATTATGCTTACTTTTAATCAAATCTGATTTTTCTAGTTTCAAAAAGGGATTAAGACCTGTGCAGCTATTTGATAATTAGTTGCATGCAATAAAATTCCATCAAAAGATAATTTATCGATATTTTTCCTTAAAATACTTTACTTTTTACCTATAAAGGAATAATATGAGAAAGTATTTTAAAGAAAGGAAGGGATTATATTGAAAAAAGTTTTTATGATAGTCGCTTTAGCCGTCATGGTTATTGCACCTATCAGCGCATCAGCTGCTACTTGGTATAAGAAAAATGTCACACTGCCACGAACAGGAGATTGGGATACGGTAGGCAGAAAAGCTGTTTCTAATACTCAAGGAACGTTTGTTAGTAAGAATAGTCATAAGGTGTACTCTTGGATTGAAGTGCATGCTACCGATAAACAAGTAGGGCCGGACAGGACATGGGATGGCGGGGAAAAACATCCCCACGCCCAATATCATTATACTGGATTAAAAGGTGCTAAATTGCATGCGTCCTTTAAAACAACATGGATAAACTACTTCACGACAACTGCACATGTTGAATGGGCTCCTTAAAAATACAAAGTGGTGAGAAAGCGCTGTTCCAGCAGCGTTTTTTCACTTTAAAAAAGGAAGGTTATTATGAAAACAAAAAACTACTTTCTGCCTTTTAAACAGCAGCAACTGCCGTTGTTGGTAATTATACTGTTATTCCCTTTAAGCATTACTGTGTTCGAATTCAACCGTTTAATAAATGGAACGGGTATTAACGCTTTGGTATTCCATGGTTATTTCAGCAATATTAATCCTTCTTCATTAGTATTCCCGCTTTTAGTTGTATTGCTTGTTTCGGAAATAGCAGCAAGAGAATGGCTGAGTGATATGCGGATATGGAGCATCATGCGGATTGGCTATAAACCATACATCTCCAAAAAAATATGTTTTATATTAGCATGTGTATGTTTATACATACTTCTCGGTGATTTTCTATCACTTCTTTTTTTGGGGATTACCCACGGTTTTCAATGGGCTTCTGATCCAAGGATCATTGCTCCCGGATTAAACGGCATTTTTGGTCAATTCCAGACTACTACAATCCTGATTTGCCTTCAGATGATTCAAGCTATTGGATATGCCTTATGTTCCCTATGGATTTTGCAATTTGCAAAACGTATTTGGGAAACGATTGTTTATCCGTTTATTTTGATTGTCCTTTTACCGATTATCCTGATGAACTTAATGGCAATCCCTGAATCTTGGGTACCATCCTATTCTAACGATCTTCTGATTTATGAACAGGAAAGCGGATTGCATTCCCTTGAAATCAACACCATCACATGGCTTGGGTTTGCAGCAATCTATGCTTTCCTGCTATTTATAACGTTATCATCCAAAAGAAGAAAGGGGCTTGTCCGATGATCGCAGAACTTCACGGGGTGCAAAAACGATTTAAAGGAAAACGCGTATTAGAAGATATAAATTTAACAATAAATGAGAATGAAATCGTCGGAATTGTCGGGGGAAATGGTTCAGGCAAAACGACTATTCTAAGACTGCTGGCTGGATTAATGTATGCCGACCGCGGAGATGTCATTGTTCATGGAAAAAAGATAAAAAAAGGACAATTTCCCGGCAATATCGGTTTATTGATTGAAACCCCCAGGTTTATCGAACGTTTATCCGGATATGAAAACCTGCAAATGCTCGCTAAATTAAAGGGTGAGATCGGGGAAGCGGAAATCCGATCTACTATGGAAAAATTCAAGCTCGATCCCCATTTAAAAGATGCTGTTAAAACTTATTCACTTGGTATGAATCAACGCTTAGGCCTTGTACAAGTATTTATGGAGAAACCAAAATTACTTCTTCTTGATGAGCCTACAAACGCTCTTGATGAAGATAGCAAAAAGCGCTTTGAAGAAATGATTTTTGAAGCGCGGCAGCAAGGCGCCGGCATCGCTTTAGTTTCACATAATAAAGAAGAGATTAAGCGTTTGTGTGATCGTGTGTATATGCTTGAAGAAGGCGTTTTAAAGGAAGTTCAACCGGTATGATGAAACACGTTTTAAGGCTGCATATAGTCGGGCGCTGGAAAAGGCTTTTACTGATTTTCTTGCTTTCGGGAGCAGCGGTCTCTGTTTTTCCACCCGTTTATTTTCCAATTTCAGCGGTTCCGTCGCTGCTCGACTGGCTCTTGGAAGTCAGCGGTTCCCTGCTTGTGATCGCTTTTTTTGCCGGGCTGTCTGTTACATTGTTATGTTTCGATACGACACAATGGTTATGGACGCCGTTTGGAACGGCCTCATTGGCTCGTATTTCTAAACGCAGTACACTTTTTTGGGCCTATATTACGCTTGGAACATCTATTGCCGCCTATGTTGTTATCATATTAATATTTTGGAGCATTGTTATTGGCTATTTTAAATTCGGCGGCTACGCACACGCAAATTCCCATCCGTTTTTCCAATTAACCGATTCGCCTTTTTGGTTTGTCGTCTCGCGCTGGTTTATTGATTGGTGGTGTTTATGCTTTATCGTATTTTTAGGAATGACCGGGGCATTTATAATGAAAAAAGTACTGATCTCATTCATGCTATCTTTAGGATGGTCATTTGGAATAACAGGCCTTTTTAAAGCAAACATATCTTCCAAAGGCCTAATCCCCGGAGAAGGAATGATATTATCGGTTCATGCATATGGAGCTGATCCCCTAATAGTCATGCTGTCAAATGAATGCGCCGTTCTTCTTCTATGGTTTGTTTTTTATCGAATCATTGTTCAGACAAACCTTGTCATGCCGAGGGCAGACCGATGATGAGAAAACGAATCAGCATCATTTGGTTATTGCTAGGATCAGTTTCTTTGTGGGTGAAGCAATCGCTCGATTTAAGAGTGTGGAACAATGAAGGAGGGCCATTAGATGTAGCGGTTGTTTTCACAAACAGCACCCCAGCCGATTCCATCTTATGGATTGGTTTTTCTCTTTTCGGGGCGCTCTTTGTGTTAAGCAAAGTTTCGGACACACGTGAATTATATCCGTTATTTCCCGGCCGGATCCTATCCCGAAAACGCTTGATTATCAAGGAAATGATGACAATTTATCGGCGGACGGGAGCCTATGTGCTGCTTGTTTGTTTTACAGCAGCTTGGGGAGGGCCTTTTACATCAGGGACCGTTTTTTCTTTTCTATATGCTTGGATCGCTCTCAGTTTTTTAGTAGCTGTGCTACTTTTACTTGAGAACCGGTACGGAATATGGCTTGTACTGCTCATTTTCTCAACCATCGCTCCGCTTTCATCATTCCTTCCGTGGATGTATGGGCAGGGCTATGAAATTTGGCTGCAAGGAACAGCTTTTTTCCATACTTGTTTATTACTTGTTTTAACAACGGGATCCTCCTTTCTATATTTAATGCAAATGAAGACGGCAAATTGGGGATGATCATTTTTTAAGAGACGCATGTTCACCGTGCGTTTTTTCTTTTCTTTTTGTTTAAATCCTCCTCTTTTTTCTCATAATGATAAGAACATTTGATAATCTGAGAGGAGATTTTTAGCATGGACATGATGACGAACAAGCGGGTCCGTTTGACCATCAAAACGATACGGGCTTTTTTGTTCATGGGAATATTGATGCTGCTCTTCCTTTCAATCATCATCATGACGGTGATTCTGGCCGCACGCTGGCAGGGGGCTCCTTCCGTTCAGGTGCCGAGATCAACCGTGCTTTATGACGGCAGCGGAAAACAGATGGGTGAAACCCATTACGGACAAAAGCGGTATTGGGTGCCGCTTAAAGACATCAATCCCGCTGTCATCGATGCAACGCTGACCGTTGAAGACCGGAATTTTTTCCGGCATCACGGTTTTGATTATGTGCGGATGGCCGGCGCCGCCATTGCCGATCTGAAAGCGATGTCCAAGGTCCAGGGAGCCAGCACCATTACCCAGCAATATGCGAGAAACCTCTACCTCGGCCATGATAAAACATGGAAAAGAAAGTGGACTGAAGCCTTTTACACGATACGGCTCGAACAAAACTATTCAAAGAAAGACATATTGGAAGGCTATTTAAATACGATTTATTACGGGCACGGAGCCTATGGAATCGAAGCAGCCTCACGCCTTTACTTCGGCAAGCGGGCCAAGGATATTAATGCAGCCGAGGCTGCGATGCTTGCCGGCATTCCGAAAGGACCGTCGGTTTATTCGCCTTTTGTTCATGAACAAAAAGCGAAGCAGCGGCAGGAAATGATTTTGACGATGATGGAGAAAGAAAACAAACTGACCAAAAAACAGGCGGAAACATTAAAAGACATGCCGCTCACATATGAAAAACAACAACAGCAAACAGAGGCAAAGACCGCTCCATACTTTTACGATGAGGCTGTCAAAGAAATCGCCCGCGTACTGAACCTGACGCCGGAGCAGGCGGAAACCGGCGGGTACAACGTGTATACGACGCTCGACCCCCGCCTGCAAAAAATCGCCGAAAAGACGATCAACCATATAATCGATCCGGAGTCCGGCATTCAAGCGGGTTTTGCCGCAGTCAATCCTGATGACGGAAACGTCCTCGCTCTCGTCGGAGGGCGGAATTATCAAAAAAGTCCGTTCAACCGCGTGACACAGGCGCGGCGTCAGCCCGGCTCAACGATGAAGCCTTTTCTTTACTATTCCGCGATTCAAAACGGCTTCACACCGGCAACGAGAATGAAAAGCGCGGAAACGACATTTGAACTCGGAAATGGAGGCGCATATTCTCCGAGCAATTACCATGGCTATTACGCGGACGGTCCGATTACCCTGCTTCAGGCCCTCGCTTTGTCCGATAATATTTACGCCGTAAAAACACACCTTTTTCTCGGAATGGACAAACTGATGGATGCTGCCAAGCGATTCGGCATTACAAGTCCGCTGCAAAAAGTGCCTTCGCTGGCTCTCGGCACTTCGCCGGTGAAGCCGATTGAAATGGTGAATGCATACGCCATGCTGGCAAACGGCGGAAAGAAAATCGAGCCGTCTTTCATTACGAAAATCACCGATTCAAACGGCAGGGTGCTGTATGAAAAACCGGACCGCCATAAGCAAATTCTTGATCCAAAAGCCGCTTTTATTACGGCTGCCATGATGACCGGCATGTTTGATCCATCACTGAACGGCTACACATCCGTAACCGGACGGACGATCGCCGATCAATTGACCCGGACATATGCCGGAAAATCGGGAACGACCAGTACGGACAGCTGGATGATCGGTTTTCATCCGGGCCTGGCTTCAGGCGTATGGACCGGCTATGACAAGGAGCGGACGATCGATATCGTAGAAGAAAAAAATTATGCCAAACAAATTTGGGCGGAGTTCATGGAAAAAGCCCTTAAAGATGAACCAGCGGCCGCATTAGAACCGCCTGAAGGCGTAAAAAGCATGTATATCGATCCCTCTACAGGGTATGCCGCGGCTCCGAGCTGTCCGTCCAAGCATCTCGCCTATTTTATCGAAGGAACCGAGCCGAGCCAGGTTTGCTTTGGCAAAGAAACCTATCAGCATAAAAAAGCCGAACCGGACAGTCCCGCAAAACCGCAAAAACGGAAGAAATGGTGGGAAAAGTGGTTCAGGAGAGATGAATAAACCCCCGGGCCCTTACCCGGGGGTTTTGCATGTCTATTCCTGAAGCAGTCCTTTTTTCAGCTCATCTGACGAACGATCCCAAAGCCCCTGATCGTGTTTTTTCAAAAACTCGCCAAGCACGCTTTTTGAATCTTCATCCATATGATCGACGATAATCTTCCGCTTCATGGACTTATCCATCAAATTCACATGCTCCGGAAGCGATTTATAGCCGCGGCGGATGCTTCTGTCCACCGTCATTTCACAAGCCGTCACACCTGCGTAGTAAGGGCCTTCCTCCTTGCGGTCAATGGTGACCCAGACAAGCCAATAAGGCTTCCCATTGGGCACCTCCTCTTTATTCGGAAGAAATTTGATCCCTTTCTCGACAGTGCTTCTTGCATGCATAGCGCCAATATCAACAAACGCTTCCTTTTCGGTCACGTCGACAATGACGGGCGAAATGTTGTCAAGACTGAGCGAGCCCGCTCCAAATCCTCCGTGTCCATCGGTGGGGTCGCTTTTAATGATATTGAAGCCGATTGTTTTTTTCTTTTTTCCTTGTTCCATCAAAAATACCTCCTACATCAGCGGCCGAAAAACGATGTTGAATATCGATATGATCAATTCCCGTCCATCGTTGAGAAATGGCCAGAATACATATTGCCCAAGCGGCGTAATGACGATAATCAGAAAAACGATCGAGCCGTAAGCCTCATACTTTGTCAGCTTCGCCCGCACATCAGGCGCGACGACGTCCTGTATAACCCGGAAGCCGTCAAGCGGCGGAAACGGCATCAAATTAAAAAGAAATAAAAGCAGATTTAAATTAATCCAAATCGTAAAAAACTGAAACAATCCGTGATAAAAAGCAGTCGGCAGCACAGAAGTCAGCTTTGCAGATAACACTAACAAAACAAAACCGAGCAAAGCAAGAACAAGGTTGCTGATCGGGCCGGCAATCGAGACGAGAAATCCGGCAAGCCTCGGCTTTATAAAATAAAAGCGGTTGACGGGTACGGGCTTCGCCCAGCCAAACCCCATCAAAAATATCAAAATCGTCCCAAACGGATCAAGATGTTTGAGGGGATTCAGCGTCAGCCTTCCCTGCCGTTTGGCCGTTTCATCGCCAAATTTATACGCCACATACGCATGGGCGACTTCATGCACGGTAAATGCGGCGGCAAGCGTCAATACGACATATGGAATCATTTCGAGCGGATATATCAAAAAACGGTCTAAAATGGCATTTTCCCTCTTTCCCGTATACAAAGATTTGCTATCTTAAGTATACTATAAGAGCAACTGATGCTAAAGTGAACGACCATTTTTTCAAAGGAGGAATCAATATGCCGTATGTAACCGTACAAATGCTGGAAGGACGCACTGACGAACAAAAAAGAAACCTTGTCGAGAAAGTGACAGAAGCCGTCTCTGAAACAACGGGGGCGCCGAAAGAAAAAATCGCTGTCATTATTGAAGAGATGAAAAAAGAACATTATGGCGTGGCCGGTAAACGAATGAGCGATCTATAATCAAAAAGGCGCCTGCCGCTTCATGCAGGGCGCCCTTTTTGATTATTTATACCAAGCCTTGTTGTTTGAGATCTGACTGTTGTGGGCCGAATCCCAGACATCGGCGGTATACGCATAATCGTAGTTCATAATGCAGCGAATCCCGCTTCCTTGTGCATCATGATTCAAACCGAAGTTATGGGAAAATTCGTGTGTAGCCGCTTTGGCGGTATTGGCCGTTCCCTGATCGAGGTTGACGCTGTATGCGCTGCCGCTCGGCTTGCTGCTGTACACGTATGCGATGCCGCCGGCGTCGAACTTGCTGTTGGCGGTAAACCCGACAACAAATTTATACTTTCCTCCGCTGAAGCTGCTTCGAAGGTTTGAGAGAATCTGAGAGCTGTTGCCGCCGATAGACGTCCAGGGCGCTACAGCCTCCACGACAAAATCAATGCTGTGATCGCGGTTGAACATCACATCAGCCTGCTCGACGATTTGGACGATTCTCGTCTGCCAGTCACCGTATTTCGCGCGATACTGGGCATCCGCCACAGCCAGAACGCTTACCTTTTGGGTCCCTGTTGATGCCTGTGTTGAAAATTCCCCTCCGCTTGTATTCTTTTTGAACGTTTTCGTTCCGGTGACATCCCCTTTTTCATCCAGTATCTTCGTGACCGTTGTTCTTTCAATTTGAACTTTACCGTTCAAATCTTTAAAACTGTTAGCTTTCGGCAATGATTCGACATAGTTTCCTTTTGCTTCATGTGCGTGGCCATGATCGTGGCCGCTTGTTTTGGCGGCTCCTGCCGTTATTCCGGGAAGCAAACCGGCGGACAATAGTAGAGAAAAAAATAAAGAACGTTTTTTCACTTTCAACCCCTCCTTTTTTTTGAACGAATTATAAATTCTTCCAATCATCTGAAAATTCCTTCAATTCAGATAAAAAGAGGCCGTATAGCATATGTTCTTTCTACTGCTTTCTTTCTATATCCCTACAACTCCCAAACAATCGACAAAATACAACAAAAAAACCTGTCGTCCGACAGGTCTTTTAACATAGGCTTCTCAGTTTTTCTATGTAAGCGACAGCTTCATCAAACTCTTCATCCGTGTAGCGCTGTTTGCTTTTAATGGTAAACACTTTTTCTCTGATTTCATGCTGATCCAGTCCTTCAAAATAAAGGATCGTGGCGACCAGCTCCAAAAAACGCGAAGACTGGCGGTTTACATCATCAATATAGGGTTTGATATCCTGCATATCCAGCTCACACTGGCTCAAAAATTGCCTTCCTGACTCGGTGGGAGAATACCGGTATTGATAATATCCGCCTTTTTTCTCTTTGACTTCATGGAGAAACCCGAGATTGCACAGTTCTTCAACCTGCAGCGTCAGCTCCTCCGAGTACGGTCCGTAAAAGTGGAAGTCGTACCTTTCATAGAATGGAAGCTCGAGTTTCTTGGCGATATAAATGATCTTTTGCAGCTTTTTTCGCCCGATAATCTCCCCCGAATCTGAGAACACCTTCATCAGCTTTGCATGTTCTTTTAACAAATCCCCGACATCTCCTTCATCCTTTTCTTTCTATGTCAGTCCAAGCAATTCTTTGATTCTTTTTGCGTGCCGGCCGGCTGACAGCCCTTCGATGAGATCCAGCGGAAAATAAAGCTTATGGTCTGTCCTCCGCTTGCCGGAAATCGCATCCACAATATCAGACTGCCGCGACAGTTCCTTAATCTGACCGCCATGGGTCAGCAGTTGGATCGGCAGACGTTCCTCTTCCTCTCCAGGTCTGTAGAAATCATAAGGAAGGTCTGATGAAGAATCCACCACAAGATAGTAATCGGGATCAATGCCTGATTCTTTAAACAGCGAGGTCAGTTCAAAGTAAGTCGCCATTTCTTCATTCGGATTAAATTCGGCATACTGGAACAGTCTGCGGTTAATGAAACGGCGGCATAAATCAGACAGAATCTCATCCTCTTCTTTTTCCCATGCTTGGAAATAATAAAGAATAATCGATTCATCAAGACTTAAATAATCTTCCAATGTGACATTTCCTTCAAAAATGGAATAAAAGTGGACAGGGGCATGCGTAAAAATGTAGCCTTCCTGATGAAGCTGCTTTGCTCTATGAAGGATTTTCGTCAAAATCACTTCCGCGCTTCTTGTCACCGGATGGAAGTATACTTGCCAATACATTTGGTAGCGGCTCATGATATAGTCTTCGACAGCATGCATTCCGGTTTGCTTAATGACGATTTGGTCTTCGCGCGGACGCATGACGCGAAGAATCCGCTCCATGTCAAAATGCCCGTAGCTGACGCCGGTATAATATGCGTCGCGCTGCAGATAGTCCATGCGGTCAGCGTCAATCTGGCTTGATATCAGGCTGACCACCTGTTTATTTTTATAGGTTTTTGCAATGACTTCAGCGACATCCTTCGCAAATGTCGGACTCACTTTTCCGAGCACCTTGTTAACCTCTGTATCGCCTAAAATAATCGCCCTTGTAAAATCTTCATGATCGAGGCGGAATACTTTTTCAAATGAATGAGAAAACGGCCCGTGCCCCAAATCGTGCAAAAGCGCGGCGCACAGACAAAGGTCGCGTTCGCCGTCATCCCATTCCTCCCTGCCTTTGAACACGTCGTCAACCATTCTCCTGACAATTTCGTAGACGCCGAGAGAATGATTAAAACGGCTGTGTTCGGCGCCGTGAAATGTCAAATAGGTCGTCCCCAGCTGCTTGATTCTGCGCAGCCTTTGAAATTCGCGTGTTCCGATCAAATCCCAAATCAGCTTGTCCCGTACATGGACATAGCGGTGTACAGGGTCTTTAAATACCTTTTCTTCTGATAATTTTCCGTTTGGATACGCCATTTGTGTCCCTCTTTTTTTAAACGTGAGGCAAAATGTTTGCATGCCAATCCGTTCTTTTTCATCAAAGTGTACTGCCGACAATAATGTTACCCGATCGGCCCGTCCTCTTTTAGGTCTGTTTCTATTATATCGGGTCTGATTTTTGAAAACATCCTTGAATTTATCCAAGAACTTGTTCCAATATGCAAGAAAAGCCGGAAAACAAGCAAAAACGCCTGACCCATCAGGGAGGCGGTTATTTTTTAACTTTCTTTTTCACTTTTTCGATCAGCTCGTCTTCAGTAGGAGCTGAGACAGGACGATTATTGACAAAAGCAAACGATTTTTTTCGTCCAGGACCGCAATAAGACTGGCAGCCGATTTCCACTTTCGCATCCGGATCGATTTCCTTCAGCCGGGGCAAAAGCGTCTTTAAATTTGTGGCCTGGCAATCGTCACACACTCGAAATTCATTAGCCATTTCATACGCTTCCTTTCGTTTTGTTCATCTGTCTTTATGGAAGGCATTTCGTTTTGCCGAGCTGTAATAAAAATGACACCATCCTTCATTCTACAAGGATTCTTTCATTCCTGCAAGGAGCGGCCGCTAAAAAAATCGCTTCCTATTCTTTTAGCAAACTTGTATAAATATTTCCAAATTGGACACTCTAATACCAATACTAATATTGGGAGTTGAGAAGTGATGAAACAAAGACAAGACGCATGGTCTGAGGAAAATGATTTATTGCTTGCCGAAACCGTTCTGCGGCATGTCAGGGAAGGAAGCACACAGCTGAACGCCTTTGAGGAAGTCGGAGACAGATTGAACAGGACATCGGCCGCCTGCGGCTTTAGATGGAACGCCGTCGTGCGGCATCAATATGAAAAAGCCTTGCAGCTGGCCAAAAAGCAGAGGAAACAGAGGATGCGGGCTCTTGGCAACGGCCAGCCTGCGAAAAAGCGGCTGCTGTACAAACCTCCTGTCGAAACGGATGCCATAAATGCTGCCGAAGAAGCCGTTCAGCCGAAAACGAAAGAGGCGGAAACAAGTCAAGAACAAGCCCCGATCTCAAGCGAAAATCTTCCTTATGTTGATGAAAGCTTTAAAGAAGAGTTAGCTAGTTTGTCGCATCTTTTATCGCCAAATCAGCCGAATGCCGGACAGGCTGGAGCTGCCCCTTCAGCTTTGACGATGGATGATGTCATCCGCTTTTTGCAAAGCTATACTGGAAATCAGGAACAAACAGATGCTTTAAAAATGGAAAACGACCGCTTAAAGCGGGAAAATGAAGAACTCACGAAAAAGGTTGACAAGCTTGAAGCGGAAGTCAAGAAGCTTGAAAAGGATCAATCGACCATTCAGGAAGACTACGAAACGCTTGTAAAAATCATGAACCGTGCAAGAAAACTAGTTTTATTTGAGGATGATGAACACGCTGCTCCAGCTTTTAAAATGGACCGAAATGGAAATTTAGAAAAAATGGCCGAATAGCTTCTCTCCCCCTTTTTTTAGAAGGGGGATTTTTCTCCAATCCCTTGATTTTATGTGCCAAGAATTTCATAATAAATCGTAGACACGAACAAGGGCGGGGATTTTCTGATGAAATTTGTTTTGTATATTGTCCAGTTCGGTACCGCTGCCATTCTGTTTTTATTTTCTGCGCTGGCCAGCTGGTATCAGGGAAGCGGGCTTTTAAACGATCCATGGGAATGGAAGTATTCAGCCAAATTCACAACACTGCTCTATGGAGCTGATTCGATCAAGGACGCGGGAGATATATCACAGCTTGATTTTTTCGTTTATGCGGCTAAACATACGCCGACAACCGTCGTTTTAATGGCCGGCAGCTTCATCTACATCATTGGCCTTGCATGCTGGCTGCTTTTCAAATACGGAAAACGCCGAAAAAAAGATGTTCGCACAGCTTAAAAACGCCCCGGTATCCACCGGAGCGTTTTTGTTTTTCCTATCCAAATACCTTTTCATTCCGTTCGACCATGCGCACAAGATTTTTTTCATACTCGGCTTCTTCTTCGCCTGACAGCGGCGCCTGAAAGATGTCTCCACTGAGATCCTTTAGCTCCGTTAAAAGAGCGAGCATCAGCTCCTGGACAGAGATCTCCTTCTTGAGAAGCTCTGTGAGGGAGGCCATCGTTTCCGGGCGTATATCGGGGTAAGCGGCTTTCGTTTTGCCCCGTTCGTCTTTTAAAGCGATATCGTAAAACCGTCTGATGAGCTCCGCCCGCTCGCTTCCGCTTTGATCAGCGCATAAGTAAATCTGGACAGCCACCCCGCCTCTTAAGCGCCTTTGTGAGATCCCGGCGAATTTCTTTCCGTCAATGCTTAAATCATAGCTTCCCGGGCAATACGACCCTTCGATTTCATACGCCTCAACCTCTGCATTGTAAGGCGCAAGCATCCTTTTAATCAGCTCAAACATCGCCTCATAGCCGCGGTCAATGTCAATGCCGTTTTTCTTGTCCTGAAAAATAAGCGATACGTTTAACACTCCGCTGTCCAACACAACCGCAAGTCCGCCTGAGTTGCGGACGATGACCTTGTAGCCCGCTTCCTCAAGAAACGCAATGCCATCTTTTAAATATGGAAGCCTCGTATCCTGAATCCCGAGGACGATCGTGTCGTGGTGGACCCAGGAGCGGGCGGTCGCCGGGGACAGTCCCTTTCCGACCGACGCGCACAGTGTGTCATCGATCGCGAATGATTGTTTTGCGTCAAAATATGGGCCGAGACTGGATTGATCGATGATTCTCCATTTCGGCTGGATCAGTAAGTCAATGAATTGCTTGTCCATTTATGATGTAAACCCTTTCGTTATGCATTTGCGCTACCATTCATTATACCATTTGCGGGAAAGGGGATGTACTCATTCAGGCAGGAATTTATAAACCATTGGAAACATGACCATTCAAATGACGCTTAAAGGCTGTTCCTCTAGTTCGAGAGGCAGTCCGACATAGTTTTCCGCCAGGCTTTGAGCTGCCGCTTTTGATGATGTGGCATGATCGAGTTCAGCCAATTGGATTTGATAATCAAAAGGAGAGTCATGGTGATGCCTGTGGAGCATTGATGTCATATACCAGGAAAAACGCTCCGCTTTCCAGATCCGGCGCAGGCAAACCGCTGAATATCGCTCAAGGCGTCTTGTTTCACCGTTTGCATAATAATCATGAAGCGCCCCGGCAAGGACCTGGACATCAGCCATAGCCAAATTCAGCCCTTTTGCTCCTGTCGGCGGTACAATATGTGCGGCGTCACCGGCTAAAAACAGACGCCCGTATTGCATCGGATCACAAATAAAACTTCTCATTGGCACGATGTTTTTCTGAATGACCGGACCTTCGATCAATCTCCATTCATCATCGGTTGACAGCCTCAAACGTAGCTTTTCCCAAATTCGTTCATCAGACCAGTCCTCAATACAGTCAGCCGGATCGACCTGCAGGTAAAAACGCTGGATCTCCGGCGTTCTTGTACTGTGAAGAGCGAATCCGTCTTCATGATGGGCGTAGATAAGCTCAGGCGCTGACGGCGGCGCTTCCGCCAAAATGCCGAGCCAGCTGTAAGGATAAATTTTTTGGTATTCTCTGCGGATGTCTGCCGGAATGCTCTGTCTGCTTGGACCGTGAAATCCGTCGCAGCCGGCAATATAGTCGCAAATGATCTCTTCCTCTTCCTGATTTTCATTCAAATAAGTGATTGTAGGCTCTGCCGTATCAAGATCAGAAAGGCGCACATTTGAAACGCTAAAATACATTTCCCCCCCGGATTTCACCCGTGCGGAAATTAAATCCTTGATGACTTCATGCTGGGGATAGATCGTGACATACTTCCCGCCTGTCAGTTCATGCATATCAATCCTGCGGCGTTTGCCGTTAAAGCGGATTTCGATTCCTTTATGGAACATCCCCATTTTCATCATTCGTTCCCCGGCGCCGGTTTCATTCAGCAAATCGACGGTCATCTGCTCTAAAACGCCGGCCCGGATCGTCCGCTCAATCTCCTCCCGGGAACGCGATTCGATGATCACCGATTCAATTCCCCGGCGGTTGAGCAAATGCGCCAGCATTAATCCGGCAGGTCCCGCTCCGATGATTCCTATTTGTGCCCGCAACTTGTTTTCCTCCCGCTTTGTTCATTTTTATTTTGCTTGTAATTTGATTCCGCCGCTTTTTGGCTTTGACATCAAATCAAAGCTTGCGTGATTTTCCTGAATCAGCATGATGCCGAGCGCCCCGATCAGGCTTGGAATCGCAAATGTCATAAATGCCCGCGCCGGATCAATGCCTGTCGAAAGAATAAACGCAAACAGAGAAGGCGCAATAATCGCTCCGATTCTCCCGATTCCCAATGCCCAGCCGATTCCGGTTGCCCTGATTTCTTTTTGATAATATTCCGAAATATAAGGGTTCGCAATGTTTTGCGTCCCTACTGTACATGCTCCGCCCAAACCGATCAGCAAGTACAGCAGCGCATGATGCGTCGTAAAGCCAAAGGCTGCAAAACAGCAGGCGCCGAGCAGATACATGCCGGCAAGCACTTTTTTGTGTCCGGCCTTATCCGCCAAATAGCCGCCGATTAAAGCCCCTGCCGCTTGTCCGAGACACAGGACGAGATTGAAAGACAGACTTGACGAAAGACCGTACCCTGACTCCTGCATCATTTTCGGAAGCCATGTGTTCAGTCCGTAGACCATCAGCAGGCAGCTGAACACGGAGAGCCAGAAGGCGAATGTGCTTGGAGCGCGCTTTTGTTTAAACAGTTTTTTGACAGGAAACCCTTTTGTTGTCTCTTTCATGCTGAAAAATTGATAATCATCGCTTTCGCTGTATCGGCCATGAGGATGTACGCTGTTAAGAATCTTCGCCAATTTCTTCGTTTGTTTTTGCAAAATATAAAACGAAAGAGATTCGGGAAACTGCCTGAAAAAGAAAGGCAGCGCAAGCAGCGGAATCACGCCAAGCAGATACAGCACTCTCCAGCTTGTGCCCGGCACGACAAAGATGCCGACAAGGGATGCCAAAACCCCGCCTACGGAATAGCCGCAATACATGGCGGCGACGATGACCGCCCTGTTTTTTTTCGGAGAATACTCGGTCATCAGGGAAATAGCGTTCGGCATCAGACCGCCCATCCCGAGAGCCGCGATAAAGCGCATGATCGTAAACAGCAGCGGAGAATCGATCAATCCGGACGCCGCTGTAAACAGACTGAACAGAAAGATGCAGAGACCGAGCACCTTTTTGCGGCCGAATTTGTCGGCGATCGGTGAAAAAAGCAGTGCGCCAAGCATCATGCCGACCAATGTATAGCTTCCGATCGCCCCGGCCTGGATGGCCGTCAGACTCCATTCCTCCATCAGCCACGGCAGGCTGACACCGTACATCGCAATATCATACCCATCAAAGGCGATGGCGAAAAAACACCAGAGAAAAACGGTCAGATGCACTTTGTTAAATTTGCTGGCCGCCATGACCTCTCCGGGGTGAACCGTGCGATTTCTCATTTTTCCTCCACCTCGACATCATGATATGAACGCTCAGAGCTCAACGCCTTGTGTCACGGACCGGCCGGAACCCGCAGCGGCACCCATAGGTTCAAACGCCATGACGACATTGGAGCTGCCTGATGATTGGCCATATCCGTAAAACGTGCTTTTACAGCCATCTTCAAGCACGCCCAGCAGCATGGCAATATGACGGCCGCCTGCTTCGAGTCCGGCGTTTTTCGCATATTGAGGCAGCATAAGCTTTGCTGACAACAGGTCATTGTCCGTTAAAAACGTTAAAAATTGCGAATCAAGAGCCTGTTCCGCCAAAGTCGGCATGCATTCAGGCCCCCGCACCAAGTGGTGGCTGAGGGCGCCGCTGCTGATAAATACGGTTTTCTTTCCGCTTTCTTTCAATACGCTGCCGGCAATCTGCCCCCAGCGATACGTCTCTTCCAAATTCGCGGCCAGTGTCACCGATAAATCAATGACAGGGATATCCCCTTTCGGAACGAGATAGCGAAGCGGGACAACCGTTCCGTAATCCCAGCAATAAGCCGGATCATCGACAGGAATGACGGAAAGCCCGGATTTGACGCCGGCTTCTGCGAGCTCTGCCGCGAGTTCGGAATCTCCGGGATAGGAATAAGGGACATCAGAAATCAGGTTCGGGCATTCCAGTGCTGTTAAAACCCCTTTATGCTCGGGTGTTGCATCAACCAGATGGTCAAAACTCGATGTCCAGTGGCATGAGATCAGGACAACCGCATCAGGCTGGATTCTGTCAATGATCCCTGAAAGCCGCTTCATCCCTTTGACAAGCTCTTTTTGAAAATCAGGCGTTTTTTCTTCAAAACACATCCGCGGTGTGTGCGGAACAAGCGCCGCCATTTCGATCGACATGTTGATTCCTCCCATAACCCTTTTTACGGTTTTGCTTTTGATGCCGGCGTTCCGCCTATCCCCCAGTGGGTTTTCGGGATCTCTGTGACGAGAACGCGAACATTTTCCTTCGGGGCATCCAAGGTGGCGCTTACCGTATCTGTCACGTTTTGAATGACTTCCTCCACCTTTTCCGCCGGCCTGCCTTCTAATAGTTGAATGTGAACGATCGGCAAAATATCTCCTCCATTATGAACAGACTGTAAAAGATGCGTCTCCAATCCCTTCCACCTGCGCTGAAACGCTGTCTCCGGCTGTCAGCATGACAGCTCCCGTTACACCGCCGGTCAAAATGACGCTGCCCGCCTTCAGCTTTTGCTTTTTCCTGGCAAGCATGTTGGCGAGCATGGCTGCCGAATTGGCGGGATGGCCCACAACCGCCGCGCCTGTCCCCTGTTCTCTGATTTCGCCGTTAATCGCTAAAGAAACCGTGACTGCATCAAGTTGGAGATGCTCCGGCTTTTTGACCTTTTCACCGAACACGACTCTTGAAGACGAAGCATTGTCGGCGATAACGTCAGGAAGTGTGAAAGAAAAATTTTCGTAGCGGCTGTCGATCACTTCAAGCACCGGAATCAAATATTCGGTCACCGCCAAAACCTGCTCACCGGTGACGCCCGGACCCTCAATGTCCTCTCCAAGCACAAAGGCGATCTCCGCTTCGACTTTCGGGTGAATCAGCTGATGGATATTAATTTTTCCGCCGTCCGGTACGATCATGTCCTTAAAGATATATCCGTATATGGGTTCTTCAACATTCATTTGCTGCATTTTCGCCCGGCTTGTCAGCCCCATTTTCGGTCCGATGATTCCATTGCCCCGCTTTAATTTCAGCTTCACCAGCTCTTCTTGAATCTTATAGGCGTCCTCGACCGTCAGTTCAGGATAATCCCTTGTAATTCTGACGATCTCCCGCTTTTCCGCCTCCGCCATGTATAATATCCGGGCCGTTTCTTTTAATGCTGCGGCATTCATTCACGTTTTCCTCCTTTTACAGCTTGATGCAGATATTCGATAATTCACTGAAAAACTCGAGGCTGTGAATTCCTCCTTCACGACCAAGTCCGCTTTGTTTCATGCCTCCGAACGGTGTCCGCAGATCCCTGAGAAACCAGGTATTGACCCAGACCATACCGGCTTCGATTTGTCCGGCGACCCGGTGTGCGCGGCGGAGGTCGTTCGTCCAAACAGTTGCGCTCAAACCGTAATGGGTATCATTCGCCTGTGCGATGACTTCTTCTTCATCATCGAACGGAATCACCGTCACTACGGGACCGAAGATCTCTTCTTTCACAACCCTGGAGCTCCGGGAAATCCCCGTAATGATCGTCGGTTCAAGAAAACAGCCGCTTTCCCGTCCTTCCGGGCGCCTTCCGCCGGTTACAATTTCGCCGCCTTCTTCCTTTGCAAGCGCTATGTAATTCACCACCCGTTCGGTATGTTCGGCTGAAATCAAGGCACCGATATTCGTATTCGGATCAAAAGGATCTCCGACCTGAAGCTCCTTTGTTTTCTCGACGAAAGTAGCCAAAAATTCATCATACGCTTCCCGTTCGACATAAATGCGCGAACCGCTCATACATACTTCCCCTTGATTGACAAAGCTCGATTTCAATGTGGTTTGAACGGCTTCATCCATGTCGGCATCAGCAAAAATGATGTTTGGGTTTTTTCCGCCCAATTCAAAAGAGAGCTTCTTTAACGTTTTAGAAGCGGCTTCCATAATGATTTTTCCGGTCGTCGTTTCACCGGTAAAGGAAATCGCATCGACATCGGGATGTTCGGAAAGCGCCGCACCGGCTGAATCCGGACCGAAGCCGTGCACAATATTGACGACACCGTCAGGCAAGCCCGCATCATGGCAGATTTCCCCCAAAAGCGTGGCTGTCATCGGCGTCAGCTCGGCCGGCTTGATGACAGCGGTGTTTCCCGCCGCCAGGCAAGGAGCTAATTTCCATGTCAGCAACAATAGCGGCAAGTTCCACGGATTGATTAAGCCGACAACGCCAACCGGGCGGCGGATCGCATAATTGATGGCGGCTTCATCTGTTTGATAGGCCTCCGTTCCGACTCCTCTCATAAAATCTGCAAAAAAATGAAAGTTAAATGCAGCACGCGGAATGTCCAATGTGCTTGATAATGAGAGCGGTTTTCCCGTATCCAATGTTTCAAGCTTCGCCAATTCATCTTTGCGCTCTAAAATAATGTCGCCGATTTTTCTGATGATTCGAATCCTCTCATCGCTTGTCATGCTTTTCCAGCGTCCATGTAACGCACGCCTTGACGCGGCGACAGCCAGATCAACCTCTTTTTTCCCCCCCTCACAAACCTTTCCAATGACTTCCTGGGTGGCCGGGTTGATATTGTCGAATGTTTTGCCGTTTTCCGACGAAAAATATCTGCCGTTAATATAGTGCCGACAGTCAAACGGCTTGACGAAATGCGCAGGTGGGGTTTGAACATTCATATGAAATCAACATCCTCCTTTTTCTAATCCTTTCCATAACGGTAAATGATTTTCACTCTCTAGAAAACAGCATTGTTCCTCTATACGGAACAAACGGAATGTTTTTTCGGAAAATTTGATATTTTTCGTTTTTTTATTTCATTTACTTTTCCGTCCATGTTATATTATGGAATAAAAGGCAACAAAACCAAAGAAAAGAGTGAGGAAACAATGGCTGTCGAGACAAAACAACACTATCTGCTCGGGTCTGTAAAAAATGCTCTTCGCCTGCTGCAAGCTTTTACCTTGGATACACCGGAAAGGAAAGTAACCGAACTGGCTTCATCACTGGGACTTGGAAAAAGCACGGTCTGCCGGCTCCTGTCCACACTGGAAAGCGAAGGATTCGTTATGAAGGATCCTGAATCGAAACGATACAAGCTGGGCCTATCCGTCTTGCAGTTAAATACAATTGTCAACTCCACTCTTGAAATCAACCGGGAATCCCAGCCTATTCTTGAAAGGCTGACTGATGAAACCGGAGAAACCGCTCATATCGCCATCCGTGACGGTTTCAGCGTCGTTTATATCAATCGGACCGAATGTCCCAGCCCTGTTGAAATCCTTTCCCATATCGGCCGCCAAAATCCGATGCATTGCACAAGTTCAGGGAAAGTGCTGCTTGCATACGATCGGAATGGATGGGTAGACCGTTATTTGGAAAAAGGCCTGAAAAGCTATACGAAAAAAACCGTTACAGATGCAAAAAAATTGCGCGAAACGCTTAAAAGCGTGCATGAAAACGGATATGACGTCAGCAATGGCGAATTCATCGAAGGCGTCACATCCATCTCGGCTCCCATCAGAAATTATTTGGGACAGGTCGTGTATGCCGTCAGCGTCGTGGGCCCCACGAACCGAATGAAAGCCTCAGAATCCGGGATTATTTATAAAGTCAAAAAGGCGGCTCATGACATTTCAGAAAGGATCGGCTATTGGAAGCGTACATAAAATTGGAGGGATTTGAACGATGTTCGATTTTCATACACATTTTCTTCCTTCAGAAGTTCTGCTCTGGCTGAAGGAAAATAAAAACGCGGTTCATGCGGTATGGGAAAGGAAATCGCCGGAAAAAGCCCCGTTTCTGACGGTAAACGGCAAATGGGGATTTGAATTAAAGGAGACGTTTTTTAAAGAAGATTTGTTTTTGCATGCACAAACAAATGCGGGAATCACGCATTCGCTTGTGTCGCCCGTTCCCCAGCTGTTTCTTTACGATCTGGCCGAAGAGATAACAGATGAAATGGCGGGCGTTTATAACAGAGCCCTTTCAAACTGGATCAAAAAAGAAAGCAGACGGCTTTCCGGACTTGGCACAATCCCGTTGAACAGCCCTGTGAAGGCATGCGGCCGATTACGCGAAGCGATGGCCCTTGGGCTGAAAGGAGCGATTATCGGCCCCGGGGCCTCGGACATGCTGCTCTCAGATGAGGCGTTTACGCCGTTTTGGGAAGAAGCCGACAGACAAGAAGCGGTTATTTTTATCCACCCGCTCCTTTCTGAAGATCCGCGGCTCCGCAGAAAAATGATGCCCAACTTGATCGGTGTGCCATGGGAAACGACCGTCTGTGCGGCAGACTTATTATTAAGCGGTCTAATTGACCGTTTTCCAAATGTGAAAATTCTTTTGGCGCATGGGGGCGGATTTCTTCCATATCAAATTGGCAGGCTGGATAAAGGCTATCAAAAATGGCCAAATGTATCCTCATCGATCACTGCCCCGCCAAGCGATTATCTGCGCAGGTTTTGGTATGATACCGTTTTGTGGCACGGAGAAAGCGCGGCATATCTGCAAAAGCTCGCCGGAAAAGACCGCGTCGTGCCAGGCTCCGATTATCCTTTCGACCTGTGTCAATGGCCGCCCGCCAATATCGGCCGCGAAGGAGCAGAAGCTCTGCTTGGGATGAAAATCGAAGCATAAAAAAGGTGAACCTGATGACAGGCTCACCTCTGTTTCATTACAGCGCTTGTGCCGCTGTAATGAGAGCAAGATTATATACATCCTCAGCATTGCAGCCTCTGGACAGATCGTTCACAGGCATGTTCAGACCTTGTAAAATCGGTCCGACCGCCTCAAAGTTGCCGAGGCGCTGCGCGATTTTATAGCCGATGTTCCCCGCTTCAAGGCTTGGGAAAACAAATACGTTTGCATCGCCTTTAATCACGGAGCCAGGCGCTTTTTTCTCAGCGACAGATGGAACAAATGCGGCATCAAATTGGAATTCGCCGTCAAGCGTAAGCTCAGGCGCTTTTTCTTTAGCGATTGCAACGGCATTTGCCACTTTTTCGGTTTCATCTGATTTTGCAGATCCTTTTGTTGAGAAGCTGAGCATCGCCACTCGCGGCTCGATGTCGAACATTTTTGCCGTATTGGCGCTTTCGACTGCGATTTCCGCCAGGTCCTGGCTGTCGGGCGCAATGTTGATTGCACAGTCAGCGAACACGTACTGTTCATCGCCGCGGGCCATAATGAAGACGCCTGATGTTTTTTTTACGCCTTCTTTTGTCTTAATAATTTGCAGCGCCGGGCGAACCGTGTCTGCGGTTGAATGAGCCGCACCGCTGACAAGGCCGTCCGCAAGCCCTTTGTAAACAAGCATTGTGCCAAAATAGTTTTCATCCAACAGGATTTGGCGGGCCTGCTCTTCAGTCGCTTTTCCTTTACGGCGTTCAACGAAAGCCTGAACAAGGTCTTCCATTCCTTCATATGTATGGGGATCATATATGTCAACACCGTCAAGAGTCACGTTCAATTCATTTGCTTTTGCCGCAATTTCTTCTTTGTTCCCGACGAGAATCGGCTTCAGTACGTTATTTCCTGCCAATTGGCTGACCGCTGTCAGAATGCGCTCATCCAAGCCTTCCGGAAATACGATTTTAACTCCTTTTCCCGCTACTTTTTCCTGCACTGTTGTAAATAAATCTGCCACAATATACCCTCCTTGAAGTAGTACAAAAAACTTCCCTATTTAGCATACTCTATTGAGATATAAATTCAATCCTTCAGCATTCATTATAACGCTTTCATAGAAAAAACGCTTTTTTTTAATTAATTTAAGCGCCGGCTTCCTATGGTTTAGTTCTTGTCAGCTTTATTATACAACAGGCTTCCCGGCTTATACGGCAAAACCCAGATGACAGAGGTTGCTTTTTGGCTTGTTCAAGACTTCTAAACAGATGAATGTGGACAAACTATGATATGATGGAGTCAATTACATACAAATTGGGAGTGAAAGAAATGAGCGAACAGCAAAAGACAAATGAAGCCGCGCAAACGCTTGACGGCTGGTATGCCCTTCATGATTTCCGGACGATGGACTGGTCTGCCTGGAAGCTGCTTTCAAGCGATGAACGCCAGATCATTATCAGCGAATTTACCGGGCTCCTTGAAAAATGGGGCGTAACGGAAAAAGAAGGAAACGGAAGCCATACATTGTACAGCATCGTCGGCCAAAAAGCCGATTTCATGCTGATGATTTTGCGTCCAACGATGGAGGAATTGAATCAAATCGAGCTTGAATTCAATAAATCCAAGCTGGCGGAATACACGATTCCCGCTTATTCTTATGTATCTGTCGTCGAGCTCAGCAACTATATGGGAAGCGGTGACGGAGATCCTTACGAAAATCCGCAAATCCGGGCGCGCCTGTACCCTGAGCTCCCTAAAGCGAAATATGTCTGCTTCTACCCGATGGATAAGAGAAGATCCGGCAATGACAACTGGTATATGCTGTCAATGGAAGAGCGCAAAAAACTGATGCGCAGCCATGGCATGATCGGCCGCGGATATGCCGGGAAAGTCAAACAAATTATTACGGGTTCAGTCGGATTTGACGATTATGAATGGGGTGTCACACTCTTCTCAGATGATGTGCTGCAATTTAAAAAGCTTGTCTATGAAATGCGCTTTGATGAAGTCAGTGCGCGCTACGGGGAATTCGGCTCATTCTTCGTCGGCAACCGCCTATCAAATGAACAGCTGCCCGCATTTTTGCACGTTTAAAAATGGCAAAAGCTCCAAAGACGCTTGTCTTTGGAGCTTTTTTAAATGCTTAATTGCAGTTGCACGGCTGTGTAGGCGGAGTCGATCTTTTTTGAACCTCAATGGAAGATTCGGCATAAAAAGTCGATCCAAGCCCCAGCACCCGGTTTTCCGCTCTGAATGTGTATTTTCCGGCGGCAGGGAGGGTTTTATTTGCTAAAACCAGCTTGAATTCCGCAATGCCCAATAAATCGATCGTAAGCGGAAGTCTCACCGTTTTTCCATTGTTTAAAATCTGCCCTGTTGTCAGCGCTCTTCCGTTTACCGTGTCTTTCGTTGTGGCGGAAAATCCGGAAGGCAATGTAAATTCGACCGTTCCCAGCGCCAAAATCGAGTTTGGTCTGTATGTGAGCTCAATGTCGGAGAATGACCATTCCTGCTTGCTCGCCCCCGTAATCACTGAATGCAATGAGGCCTTTGCAGCCGGACGGTTCACCGACTCCGTTTTTACGGTTTTGGCATCAGCGTGAAAAGAAGGCAGAAACATCGATGCCATGATCACAAACCCTGCCATCATCATTGTTAATGTAGAACGAAACATATTTTTCAACATCGCAAATCCCCCTGGTTTTCATTTTAGACTTTAAACATTGGCCGGCACGACAAGATCAGCTGCAGAAACCTAACGCCTCCCCCCAAAATCTTTGACAACTTCATCCTTTTCCCTTAAAAACTATCATTTTTCCACCTTCTAGTAAATGTCTTACATGGGATTTTTTAAAAAATAATTCAAAATAATAGAATATGACCAGGTGATGATCCTCTTGATTTTTTGTAACATTTATACATAAAAGGTCCAATGAACCATTGTCATTTGCAAAGATGCAATCCGTCCGATGATCTGTTTTGGATGTTGACAAACCTGATATTGCGAAGTACATTATTGACATTATTTAAGTAGGCTTTAAAAAGAATCCATCAATCAGATGTCGAATGGAAAGACGAAGAAAGGATTAAAACAATGCCTAAAATGACTTCTTCTAATCTAGTAAAAGGAAAGATTATCAATATCAGTCCTCCGCAAACACTGGCACTCAGCTTTTTCATCATTATTGCGGTCGGTGCGTGTTTGCTCAAGCTGCCGATTGCATCGACAACCTATATTTCCTGGGTTGACGCCTTATTTACGGCGACATCGGCCACCACCGTAACAGGTTTAACCGTCGTAAACACGGGAGAGGATTATACGGTTTTCGGACAAACCGTCATCATGCTGCTGATTCAGGTCGGAGGATTAGGATTGATGACCTTCGCAGTGCTCATTGTCATGATGATCGGAAAAAAAATCGGCCTGCAGCAGCGTATTCTCGTCCAAGAAGCGTTCAACCAGACTTCTTTAGGCGGGCTCGTCCGGCTTGTTAAGCATTTATTTATTTTCACCATCGTGATTGAATTCGTCGCTTTTCTCATTCTTTCGATCAGGTGGGTCCCGGAATACGGTATACAGAAAGGTTTGTTTCACAGTTTGTTTAACACGATCTCCGCCTTTAATAATGCCGGTTTTTCCTTGTGGCCGGACAACTTGTCCAGATATGTTGGGGATCCGATTGTCAACCTTGTCATTACGGGGCTTTTTATCACCGGGGGTATCGGCTTTACCGTCCTTTTAGACTTATGGACAAAAAGGAACTTCCGGAAACTGTCGCTTCATTCCAAACTCATGATCGTCGGAACATTGATCATCAACACCGTAGCAGCGCTGATGATTTTTATATTAGAGTATACAAACCCCGGAACCTTGGGAAACCTGCCATTGACTGAAAAATTATGGGGCGCATATTTTCAGGGTGTCACTCCGAGAACGGCCGGATTTAATACAATCGATATCGCCCAGATGACGCCTCCCTCCCTTCTCTTGATCATCGTTCTGATGTTCATTGGGGCGGGCAGTGCATCAACAGGAAGCGGAATCAAGCTGACAACCTTCATTGTCATGATTTTGGCAACCATCACTTTTCTAAGAGGAAAAAGCGAAACAGTGGTGTTTAACCGGACGATCAAAATGAAAACGATTTTGAGAGCCTTGGCGATTATCGTCATCAGTTTTTTATTTGTGCTGTTAACCGTGTTTATTTTGACGATAACAGAGCCTGCTCCGTTTTTGGACATCGTCTTTGAAGTAGTGTCCGCCTTCGGGACAGTCGGCTTGTCAATGGGATTGACGCCAGAGCTGTCAACCCTTGGAAAATCCGTGATTATGATGATGATGTTCATTGGCCGGGTCGGCCCGTTAACAATGGCATTTACATTGGCCAAGCCGAAAAAAGCGCCGATCCGTCATCCTGAAGATGAAGTGATTACAGGGTAAATAACCGATAAAAAGACCGCTCTATCCGGGAGCGGTCTTTTTTGTATCGCTTGACATCCTAAGACGTGCGAGCGGTGACGGTGATTGCAGCCAGTTTGTCAGCAACCTGCTTTTGTTGGTCATATTCCCCAATCCACTCTCATACTGTTAAAGGGGTGAGTAATGTTGAACTTTCATCTAAAATCAGTCCTAAAACCGCGTTCAATTCCAGACATAAGCTTGGTGAAGGGATGATTTTTGACTTCATGAAAGAAGGAGGAACGAAATGAAACCCAAAAAAAATCAATTTCAGCCGCTTCAAGAGATTGAAATGCAGGATTTCCGGCAGCAAATGGGCGCCAACCCTTATCCGCAATTGGGGCAGATGGGACAGATGGGGCAGATGTATCAGCAAGGACAGCCGCCATA
This sequence comes from Bacillus sp. KICET-3, assembly GCF_033261025.1. Classification (NCBI taxonomy): domain Bacteria; kingdom Bacillati; phylum Bacillota; class Bacilli; order Caryophanales; family Bacillaceae; genus Bacillus; species Bacillus sp. KICET-3. The sequence continues at coordinate 4,243,962 of NZ_CP137345.1, forward strand.
TACACAAATGGGCGGCCAGCAAACCTTTCAGCCGCCCGCTATCCAGCTGAGTCAGCCGCAGCCCGCGGGGGTCCAGGTTCCACCCATGCCTTCGGGGCAAACCGCGGCTCCAAGCGTTCCGGGGATGCTCCCGCTTGAGCAGTCTTATATTGAAAATATATTGCGGCTCAACCGGGGTAAGGTCGCGACCGTATATATGACGTTTGAAAACAATCCGGAATGGAATGCGAAAGTCTTCCGGGGAGAAATTGAAGCCGCCGGCCGCGATCATTTGATTTTAAGCGACAGAAAAACAGGCACCCGCTATTTGCTTCTGATGGTTTATCTTGATTATGTGACATTTGATGAACCGATCGTTTACGACTATCCGTATTCAATGGCAACATACACATCCAGATAAAAGGTTCGGTTCACTGTGAAACCGAACCCTTTTTTTGTTCCCGTTCATCAGACGAAATTCCGCGTATCATTATTGCGGCTGAATTTAAAGATCACGATTAAGAAAAATGCAGCAGCAAAAGCGAACAATATCATGATATTTAAATATAAGCTTTGAAATTGCCGGCCTTCCTGCAGCTTCGTCAATGTTTCCAAAACCCAGCGCTGAGGAAGAAAATCTGCGATTCTTTGAGCGAAAGGCGGCATGATCTCAACAGGCCAGAAGCATCCGGAAAGCATGATCGTCGGCATGAAGATTAAATTTTGCATAGCTCCTGAAGCTTTGGAACTGTTTGAAAAAACGACCGTAATCAATGCAAGACCGACCGCGCTCAGCGCAAATATCAGCAAAATGGCCGCCATTTCCCAGAGCGGAATTCCCGGATCGATATGAAAAACATTTTTCATCATGAATAAAGTAAAAAAGATTTGAAACATCATGACAAGCATGCTGACCGCTATATTTGAGAATACATACTGCTTTGCCGTTATCGGCGTTGTCAGCAGCCTGAAATAGGTGCGGTTTTCCTTTTCTTTCACAAGGATTTCTGATAAATTCCCCGCTGAAAAGAGCATCGCCATCAGAAGAAACCCGATCGTTGAATACGTCATATTTACTTGTTTTGATTGATCTTCAAGCGTATCGGTTTTTAATTTCAGGCTGGAATGCTGGTAACTGCTGTAGATTTTGTCAAAAGTTTGCAGGTCTCCCTGAGACGCTTTACCGACCGCCGCTATATTGTCAATGTAATGATATAAATACGATTTCACAAATTCCGTTACTTCAGCACCCTTAACAGAAGAGATTTTGATATGGCCCGGTTTTCCGTCCTTCACGCTTTTGGCAAAGCCTTTTTCAAATGTGATGACGCAATCCAGCTTTCCTGACGCAACCCTTTCTTTTGCTTCAGACCCGCCGACTGTTGTTACCTTGACATGATCCAATCCCTTCAAAAAGGCCGCCGTATCAGCCGTTATCCGCCCGCTGTCATGATTGACAATCCCGACATGCAGATCTTTTTGGTCGCCGATTCCTTGCGTCATTAACGCGACGAAGATCCCCAGCAGCGGAAGACAAAGAAACAGAAAGATATTTTTTTTGTTTTTAAATGTTACGTTTAACGTGTTTTTGATCAGCCAGAGCATGTCTTTCATCTTACAGCCCCTCCCTTCTCCGCAGTCCGACAACAGCGATCAGAAGCAAAAATAAAGATATTCCGATATTCAGAGCGATCGCCGGCAGCGCTGCCGCTAGATCGTTTGTATAAATAATTTTCATCATCGCTTCACTTGACCACTTAATCGGAGAAAAATTCGTGATAAGGCCGGGAAGTCCTTCCGCAACATCTATCGGAAAATAGGCGCCGCCAAAAAATGCGACAAGAGGTATCAGCACATTAATGATCATTACTGCCGATTCTCCCGTTTTTGCCAAATAGCTGATGCCGATTCCAAAAGCTACGGCCAGCAGCACAACAGTGAACAGAACAGCCAGTACAATGCCAATGTGTTCGCCCCAATTGGCTTTAAATAAAAATTTGCTGATGGCAACGACAGTGAAAATACAAAGGGCATTTGTCGCAATGCCTCCGATCAGCTTTCCGGCGAAAATCTCCCCTTTATGAATGGGAGCGGCCAGCAGCCGGTCGGCCGTTTTGCGGGTTCTTTCCCCGCGTATTAAATAACTTGCATTTAGCGCTCCATAAAGGGCGATCAACGTTGTCATCATAATTGAATAATAATCGATGGAGCTCGGCTTATTTGCCGAATTGATCGATGTCTCTTTCATATAATCGCCATGGCTTGCAAACGCGACCCCGGCTTGCTTCGGATTGACCTTGTAAATTTCCGACACGGCATTGTACTTATTTGTAAACGCAGACAGCATTCCTTGAATAATACTGCCTTCAATGCTTGTTTGATCGCTTTTATACAGCTTGATTCCGCTGTTGTCGATTTCGACGTACCCATCATAGCGGCCTTTTTTGACTTCTTGCTTTCCATCCATATCATTTAGCGCTTTTTTGAAATAAACGCCCGATTTCCTTGCTTCCTTTGCAAAGACTTTAAAACCTTGTGAAAGTTCTCCGTCTGATTGGTCTTTATACAAAATATGGATATCATCGACCGATACTTGATTGTTGAAGGCGTTTGTCAGTGCGGTTCCCAAAATCACAATCAGCACAATCGGAAACGCCAGCATAAATAACATTGTTCTTTTATCACGAAAAGACGATAAGATTTCTTTTCTTGCAATGTTTAATATATTCAAGCCTCTGACTTCCTTTCTAGTCGCGCAGATTTCTTCCGGTTAGCGTCAGAAACACGGTTTCCAGATTGGGCGCTTTTTCTTCCAATGAGCGAATTTGGACACCGCTTGTGATGAGGTGCTCAATGATTTCGTTCAAATTGCTGACGCCAGCATCCGAGTTAATTTTAATCGTATTGTCCTGAAGTGAAACCGTCTCTACGCCCTTGATGTCCTTCAGTTTGCCGAGGTCGGCATTCCCGGCGGATTTGACCGCAATCGAAATGTCTTTCGTGTCGGTGATGATCGCCTTCAACTCTTCTTTTGTACCTTCGGCAATGATCTTCCCATGGTCAACGATCGCAATCCGTGAACAAATCTCTTCGACTTCCTCCATATAATGGCTTGTGTAAATAATCGTCGACCCCATTTCATTCAGCTTTTTAACGGACTGCAAAATATAATTGCGGGAATGAGGATCGATCCCGACCGTCGGCTCATCCATGATGATCAGCATTGGCCTGTGGGCGATGGCGCAGGCGATATTCAGCCTTCTTTTCATTCCCCCCGAAAAATTTTTCGGAAAGCTCTTATGTTTATCGCTCAGCCCGACAAATTCCAAAGCCTCTTCAACCCGTTTGTTCAGATCAGATCCTCGCAGTCCATAGAGCCCGGCAAAAAATTTCACATTTTCATGCGCCGTTAATTCTTCATAAATGGACAAATCCTGAGGCACAATGCCAATATTCATTTTGGCATGTTTTCGGTGCTTGGAGATATTTTTCCCGAGAATGAGAATCTCCCCCTCATTGCTCCTCAGCAATCCCGAAATCATATTGATTGTCGTGCTTTTCCCCGCGCCGTTTGCGCCAAGGAATCCGAATATTTCTCCTTCCGCTATGGAAAGTGACATATTATCAACAGCGGCAAAATCCCCGAATTTTTTCGTAAGGTTTTTGATTTCTAGTGCATTCATCTTTTCACCTCATTTTGACTTTACGACATTCATTATAAAAAAAAAGATGAATACGCGGCAGTGCAGCAATTCATCTTTTTCACATGAGAAATTTCATATTCTATCAATGATATCATTCATATTTCGGCAATAGCGTGGTAACGGAGAAGCCATTTGAACCGTCAACGATCACTTTTCCGTTGACAGAAGCCGCCCGTTCCTCCATTCCGATGATCCCCATGCCTTTTTTAATCTTCTCTTGCCCTTTTCCGTTATCTTTCACCTCGGTTTTAATAAGCGTATTCAACACGTGGATTTCAATGGATACGCGCGTCGCCCCGGCATATTTCATCGTATTGGTCAGCGCCTCTGTAATATTTTCGAAGATAATTTTCCATTGAATATGAGTAATCACGTCCAAATCGCCTTTATACAGAAATAAGATCGGAATACGGTGCAGGGCTGAACATTCATCTATGAATAATTTCAGCCTATGGATGCCCATCTGTTCCGCCGGAGGTTTCATATTCTTTAACGTCAGTCTGATTTTTTCTATTCCGTCTTTAGAAATATTGATCGCGTTTTGCAGCAGTTCAGACGCTTTGTTTTTGTCAGTGTCAAGCAGACGCTTGGCCGCTTCAAGCTGAATGAGCGCCCCTGTCATAGAATGGCCGATTTTATCGTGGATTTCCTGTGACAGCCGGTTCCGCTCCTCTAATTTAAACGTATATTCAGACTGTCTGATAAACTCCTTATTGACATGCAAAGTCTTCGTTAATTTGTGCATATCTTTTCTCGTTTGGTCAATATGATTCTCAAGGGCATGAATCCGGTCCGAATGCTGTTTCAAAATGGTGAATATCAGGAAATTCAAAAAAACCGTCAGACCGTATACAGGCAGCAGCGATACACTGATAAAAAGGGCGGGAATAAGCGATATGGCCAACATGACCCATTGATTGCGCAGGCTATCAGACAGCAACTCATAGACGCCAAGCGGCAATAGCAGAATAAATAAAGGCTGGACATGCTGGTAGGAAACAATTGACATGAGGATCGACAAAACAGCGGCCGCCTTTTTCACTGATCCTTTTTGAAAGATACTGATCATCATGTTGATGCAAAAATACAGGATTAAATAAAAAACAATCCATGGGAGATTTGCGACAGGCTCTAGTATGCAGTTCAACACGATATATCCCAGCAAGGTAAGTTTGACAATGATCATCCAAAATTCCATCATGATTCCTCAGTTAGCTTTGATTTTCCGGTTAAATAGTAGATCGCGATTTGCGTGCGGTGGTCCAGCCCCGTCTTCGCCAAAATGGAAGAAATATAATTTGCAATCGTTCCTTCTGATATATAAAGCTCTTTTGCAATTTCTTTATTGGAAAGCCCCCTGGCGATTAAAGCCATGATGCCAAGCTCTCTCTCCGTAAACAGGCTTTCATCGATTTTCGGTTCAGGCTCTTTGTTCTCTATTAAATTTGACTTGATTTTATCAAGAACGACGTCCTGCATGACAATATTCCCATAAAAGACGCTTTTGATCGCACCCCTGATTCGTTCCGGTTCGGTATTTTTCAGGAGGTAGCCTTTCGCTCCGTTCCGGATGGCAGCCAAAATATATTCATCATCATCAAATGTCGTTAAAATTAATGGCTGTGTCCTTGTCCCCCCGGAAATCAGCTTTGCAGCCTCGACACCGTTCATATTTGGCATCCGGATATCCAAGAGTGCAATATCCACATCATGAGCTCCGCAATAATCAGCCGCTTGCCGGCCATCCTCCACCGTAGCCAGCACTTCTATTTCATCGTACGTACTCAGGATGATCTTCATGCCTTCCCTTATAAATGAATTATCATCCGCAATGATCACTTTGATTTTCATCGTTTTCCGAGCGGAGCCCTCATGCTCCGCAACGTGCACACCCCTTCTATATGCTTCAGCAAGGCCTCCGCATCTGTTCATAACATTAAATTTATCATGAATCAGTTTTCGTTAAAATAATAAAAGCCAATCCTTTAAAAGGATCGGCTTCTAAAAAAGTGAACTATAAATATTTGACCGCCGACACAACGACCATAATCCATGCCGCGATGAAGGCCACTCCCCCCAGCGGAGTGATGGCGCCGAGGACGCTGATTTGCGTAAGGCTGAGGACATATAAACTTCCAGAAAACAAGATGATCCCCGCAAACATCAGCCAGCCCGCAGCCGCTATGCTTCCGGTGCCCGTCAGCCTGCCGGCAATAAGGGCGATCGCGATCAGTCCGAGTGCGTGGTACATATGATATTGCACACCCGTTTGCCAGATTTGCAGATATTTCTCAGGAATTTTGCCTTCAAGCCCATGAGCTCCAAACGCTCCCAAGGCAACTGCAAGCATTGCATTTATAGAACCTAAAATTAAAAATAATTTCATGATCAATCGCCCGCCTTTCTCTTCTCATCATAGCGTACATGCCCAGGATTTCAACTTTGACAACATTATGACACGATATTGTCAAATTTCTTTTTTCTCAACTGAATCTGCTCCACAGCGATGGCCACAACCGTCCCAAGGACAAGCCCGTTGCTTAAAATCGAAACAAAAACAGGGTGCATCCCTTCTAACGCACTCTCAGGGACAAACATAACGCCGACCCCGGCCAAAAGCGCGATCCCGGCGACAAAACGGACACGGCCGATGTCACTTTTGCCATAGGAATCAAATTCGGAAAATGCCAGCCCGACCATCGTTGAAAACACGACAAAGTTGACCGCAAATCCGACAGGTGACGGGAGGCTTGCAAATGCATTCATAATAAATGGAAAAAAACTGATGAAAACCACAATAAAACTCCCGAGCAAAAACGGCTTTCTAGATGACATTCGCGTCGTTTGAATAAAACCTGCCGCTCCCGAAATCGGCACCGTCCCTACAGCGCCAAAGAGGCCGCTCAGCAAATGGCCGGCCGCGGCGATGAAACCCGCCGGACGGGACCGTTTTTTTTCTTCAAGCTTTTCAAACTGCTTAACCGCCCCTTCCACAACACGGATGCTGGCCAGCATATTAACGATCAGCAAAACCGTGATAAACAAAGATGTGACGACTAGACCGCTGTCAAACACCGGCATTCCGAAAGGGAAAATTTCAGGCCAATGAAAGAACTCATCGGCATGTTCTGCCGGCTTTGCAGCGCCGAAAACGGCAAACAACACCCAGCCGCCGAAAAGCGCAATTAATATCGAATACTGCTTAAGAAACATCACATTTGACCTGCTCATAAAAAACGTCGCCAGCATAATGACTACAGCAAGCAAAAAAACGGGTACGTCAATCTCGTTTTTGCGATAGCCGATTCCCATGACCCCTTTCACAATCGGTTCGCTCAGCTGCATGACCAACAGCAGCAGATAAATTCCGGTGACGACAGGAGTAAACAATACAGCCAGCTTATCTATAATCTTAAACAAGCTAAATATAAAAAAGAAAACCGCGCTTAACAGCATTGCCCCCTGAAGCGCTTGAAGCGTCTCGGCATAAGCGGCGAAGACGGTGCCCGTAAGTCCCGCATAAATCGTATAGACTCCCCACCAGAGTCCGGCCGGACTCTCATTAATCGGTAAGCGGTGCCCGGTCAGGCATTGGATAAAGGCAGTCGTTCCCAGCACGAAAAACGTGCTTTGAATCAGTCCGGCTGTCTCGGCTTGATTCAGTTCGAATGACTGTCCGATTGCTATTGGCACCACGATGGAAGACGCGATGATGAACGCCGTCCACTGTAAAGCCCCGAAAAGCAGTTTCAAGTTTATCAACCTCTCTTTTTAAAAAACGAACGTCCTAGAAATCAAAAATTGAGTCTCCGTTGCCGTCTTCCTTCTTATCCAGCTTCTCCTGTTTTTGATATTTTTCGGCGCCGGCCGTACCCATCATTTTTTCCAGCATCAGCTGATCGCCTGACGGCTTCGCGGGCTGGACATAGGGAGAAGGCTGAACAGCCGGCCGCTGCGGCTCGACGATGACATCACAAAGAGAACGGATGACGGCTACATGCATTTTCAGCTCGTTCTCCTGCTGGCAGCTCTTTGCTTTTTTCAATTCATCCTCTATCTTCTGAAGCAGACTTGATATATGTATGTTCATGAATTGGAACCTCCAAACCGTTTTCGATTTCCACTTCATTTTATCAAATTACAATCGCTTATGCAGAACGCACTTTTCATTTTTCAGCGTCAACATCTTTTTTCCGGCTGAACTCTTCCCTGGTTCCGTCCCCTAAAACAAAATCATTTATCTTCCAATCAACTTAAAAAGCGTTTTTCATATTAAGTCAGACGTTGACAGTAAAATAGCGTTCACACATAATGAAAAAAACGCCGGGACGAAATCGGTTTCATTTTCAAGCGGATCAACCGGGACGGATGGATCGGCATAAGCAAAGAACCGCCTGTCTTCAGCGGTTCTCCAGTTTTTCTAGGCTCGGAATAGCCCAGTCGATCGGCTCTTCGTTTATTTTCTCCAAATATTGATTTGCCCTTGAAAACGGCCTGCTTCCAAAAAACCCGTTTCTTGCTGAGAATGGGCTCGGGTGAGGCGACTGAATGATAAAGTGCCTTGTCGTATCAATTCTCTCCTTCTTCATTTGGGCATGGCGGCCCCAGAGAATAAAGACAACCGGTTTTTCTCTTTTATTCAAAACGTCGATCACGCTGTCAGTCAGTCTTTCCCATCCTTTTCCTTTATGGGAATTCGCCTGGCCCCGCCTAACAGTCAAAACCGTGTTTAACAGCAGGACGCCCTGCTTGGCCCAGCTTACGAGCGATCCGTGGTTCGGTATTTCACAACCGATGTCTTGCTGAAGCTCTATGAATATATTTTTTAAAGAAGGCGGCGGATTCACGCCGGGCTTTACGGAAAAGCTCAAGCCGTGCGCCTGTCCCGGTCCGTGGTACGGATCCTGGCCAAGAATGACGACCTTCACCTTTTCATATGAAGTGTAATGCAAAGCGTTATAAATGTCGTTCGGTTCAGGATAGACCGTTTGCTCTGAATACTCTTTTTTCAGCATTTCCCTAAGCTCTTGATAATACGGCTTTTCAAACTCTTGATGCAGCTGCTCCCACCAGCTGTCATTCAAAATCTGCTTCAACGGTTCAACCTCCCTGCAGTTATACTGAACTTACGCTGACAAGCCTTGAAATGACAGGCTCTCCGTCCCATACGATTTGACTCTCGGCCTCTCTTTTTCTCATAGCCGGTTCTGTCAGAAGCACGAAAAAGTTTTTCGTCGGCAGCTTGCCAAGCTGATGCTTTTCACTCAGTACGTCCAAATAATGCTGCCTCTTTCCGCCCAGATCGCCCGACTGATTGTCCCCTTGCGCTGAAAAAGCATAGATGACGCTCGCCGCGGGTACCCTTTTGACATGAAACCTTTCTGCTGCACGCAGAAAAAAGTCCCAATCCCAATAATTGTGCACGGCTGGATCAAAATAGCCGATTTCGCTGTGAAGAGATCGTTTATACATGCTTCCTGAAGGGACATATGTAGAAAATTTCCTCATTTCCTCCAATTCAAACGTATAAGCGAAAAGATGGCGGCTTGTCGGGATTCTAACATCCCCTTTTCTTTCAAAGGAAACAATTTCAGCATCTGAATACACAAAATCTGCTGTTTCAAGCGCCTTTGCCATTCGTTCCATATGGCACGGAGTGAAAAAATCATCATCATCACACAGCATAATAACATCTCCGGCCGCTTCTTTCACCCCTATATTTCTCGCTTTCACATGTTTTACATTTTCCTCCAGATGAAGCGCCTTGATCGGAAGGTCTGAGTACAGGTGCTGTACAAAATCGACTTTCTCGCCGGCGTCGTTTACGATAATGACTTCATATGGCTTAATGGATTGTCTTGCAATAGATTCAAGCAGTTCACACAAAGCGGGGAGCCGATTGTGTGTCACAATTACGATTGAAATCTTCATGTTGGTTTATTGAGCGCTCCTTCATATTTCATTTTATTTCTATTAAATCATAAAGCGAACGATTTCACATGAATCAAAAGGCGCCCTGGTTTTTTATGCTGGCGGAAGGACCGCTTTACCAGACCGAAAGCAGGCATTTTTCATTTCAGTCATTTCATTGTACTCTGATGAAAAGCTGTCTATAATAAAAACTATACCAATCTAAGGATGGAATCTCTTCGATGGAGGCTTGACAAACATGACAATGCACAAAGCGCTGACAATCGCCGGCTCTGATTCAAGCGGAGGCGCCGGAATACAAGCGGATTTAAAAACATTTCAGGAAAAAAATGTTTACGGAATGACGGCCTTGACCGTTATCGTCGCCATGGACCCGGAAAACAGCTGGGATCATCAGGTGTTCCCGGTGGATACGGATATCATCCGGGCACAGCTGGCTACCATCGCGGACGGAATCGGCGTCGATGCGATGAAGACGGGAATGCTTCCTACGGTTGACATTATCGAACTTGCGGCAAAGACGATTAAAGAACACAATATGAAAAATGTCGTCATTGATCCGGTTATGGTTTGCAAGGGAGCAAACGAAGTATTGTACCCTGAGCATGCGAAGGCTTTGCGGGAGCTCTTGGCGCCTCTTGCAACGGTCATTACGCCAAACCTTTTTGAAGCCGGACAACTCAGCGGCCTGGGAGAAATAAAAACCATTGAACAAATGAAAGAAGCAGCAAAAGCGATTCATGACCTTGGCGCAAAACACGTCCTCATTACCGGTGGAGGCAAGCTGGATCATGAAAAAGCGGTCGACGTTTTATTCGACGGACGGGAAGCAGAAGTAATCGAAGGGGAAAAAATCGACACCCCTTACACCCATGGCGCAGGCTGCACCTACTCAGCTGCGATAACGGCCGAACTTGCAAAAGGGTCAAGCGTAAAAGAAGCCATTTATTCTGCTAAAGAATTCATCACGGAAGCCATTCGCGAATCATTCCGTCTAAATGAATATATCGGACCGACAAAACACTCCGCCCTCCGGCTCAGCGGAAAATAAAAGAACCCCTTTTAATGGGGTTCTTTACACATCATCCGTCCTGTTTTGCATGGACATTTCTCGCCGATGATTTTAAAAACGCTTCAATTGATTCTACAAAAAGAGCATATTCTTTCATTTGCTCATAAGTGCCTGAAAGGATCTCTTTTACTTTTTCCTTGGACATTGTTTGCTCATCAATGTCACTGATCAGCTTCTTCATCTGAAGGAGCAAATCATTGTATTCTTCCCTCGTATCCTCGATATGATCTGCTATTTTTTTCAGCTGCTTTGCTGTCAATTTCTGCTCACTTCGATCCAATAGAACAACCCCTTTGCAACTTGTACAGTATCTAAAAAAAGCATATCATAAAGGGAATTTACGGGGAATAAAAAACGCTCCTTTATGCAATCGTCCAAGATGACACATTCATTATGATTTCTTTTCTTCCAGAAATCCAGACATGATTATTTCCCGGGGAAGGAAAATATCGAGCTGTAAACACTTCTTCTCCCCCGTTTACGAAAATTTCAACGGAAGAGGCGTCCAAAAAGATGTTTAGATCCTTAAGCCCGGCAATGCGGCAATGTCTCGCTTCCGTCCTCTCATCAACATAGCTCTGTCTTTCCAAAGTCAAAACGCCTTCCGCTTTTCTGTAAATAAGGCGGGCCGCTCCTCGAAAAGATATCTCAAACCCTTCTTCAATATACTGCGGAACGAGCAAAATCTCGGCTTTTTCCGGACTTACAATATCAAGCATTTCAGCATCCTGTTTAAGGGATATTTGAACGCTATTTCCATTCTGCCGCAGCGTTCTCAGTTCTTGAACCGGTTTTTGAATAAGCCTGTTATTCTCCAAAGTTAATTCCCTGGGCAATGTCATACAATGGACCCATTCATACGGAATCGTCGGATGGCTTTGTTCGCCTTGATCAGGGACGCCCATCCAGGCGATTAAAATCCGCCGGCCTGATTCATCCTGTGTCGTCTGCGGCGCATAGAAATCAAAGCCGCGGTCCAGCTCTTCAAATTCTCCATGTCGAAATTCCGGTTTTCGTTCATCTAACTTACCGACAAAATATCCGGACTGATAAACATTTTGAAAGCGGAAGCCTTCAGCTTCCAGGCCTTGGGGGCAGACAATCAGGACATCTTTTCCTCCCAGAGTGATCATATCCGGACATTCCCACATATAGCCGAATTCATCAAGCTGGGCTGTATGAGAACCGGTAATATCGCCGAGAAATGACCATTCCGTCAAATTTTCAGAAGAGAACAGCACCGCCCTTCCTTCAAGCCGCTCTGTCTGCGCACCGAGCACCATATACCAGCGTCCGTTTTTTTTCCATACTTTTGGATCGCGAAAATGGGCTGTGTATCCTTCAGGGAGCCTTGCGACGACTCCCTGCTTTTCAAATGTAATGCCATCTTTGGAAACGGCAAGGCATTGGTATGTCTCGCGATTTCCTTCCTCATCCCTGACATTCCCTGTATAGAAAACATGCAACAAGCCGTTCTCATCAATTGCGCTGCCCGAATAGCATCCGTTTTGATCATACCAATCGCTTGGCGTGAGGGCGATCTCTTCATGGCGCCAGTGAACAAGGTCTGCGGAAGAATAATGGCCCCAAAACTTGGCCCCGTGGCCTGTTTTAAAAGGCATCCACTGATAAAAAAGGTGATAAGTGCCCTTCCAATGAATGAAACCGTTTGGATCATTCAGCAGTCCGACAGGCGGCATGATGTGATAATGCAAGCGGTATGGATCCTGATTGACAAGGGGCTGATATGTTTCAACCCTTTCCATAGCTTGCCGGCGTAGTTCCTGATCCTGAAGATTCATGAATGCTGCCCCTCCTTAGTTCTTCTTTTCATCCTCTTTGATTCCTAATACAAACGCTGTAATAAAGGCTGTGAAAACGGCAATGCCCATTCCGATTAAATAGTTGATGAGGTTTGCTGTTCCAAATGGCGCTGCGATCGCAATCATCGGAATCCCCGTTAAACCGTAAGCGTTTGCGGCAACATTTGTAAAGACGACATACGCTCCGCCGAGTGCGCCTCCCGCCATTGCACCGATGAACGGCTTACGGTAGCGAAGGTTGACTCCGAAGATGACCGGTTCTGTAATGCCGAGAAACGCCGAGAACGCAGCAGGCAAAGCGATTTCTTTTGTTTTAGCCCGTTTTGCCAGGAAAAATACGGCGAGACCTGCACCGCCTTGGGCGACATTGGCCATAGACCAGATCGGAAGCAGATAGTTGCGTCCAATATCTGCGATGAGGCCGGCCTCAATCGCATGGAAGCTGTGATGAACCCCTGTTAATACGATAAGGGAGTATGCCCCGCCGAAAATCAGTCCGGCAACAGGACCGGCATGGTCGTATACAAAGGTTAGAACATTCGTTATGCCTGTACCAAGCCCTCTTCCTAATGGTCCAATCACAATAAACGCGATGAATCCCGTTGAAATAATGGTTAAGAATGGCGTGACTAAAAGATCGATTGCATTCGGAACAATCTTTCTTGTCCACTTCTCAATTTTACTCATCACATAGACAGCCAGCAAAATTGGAATAACTGTTCCTTGATAGCCCAGCATCTCAATAGGCATGCCGAGGAAATTCAACACTTCAGGTTTCGCTTCAGCGAGACCCCAAGGATTCAGCAGGCTTGGGTGAATCAAGATTCCCCCGATGACAGCCCCAAGATACGGGTTTCCGCCAAATTCCTTCGCCGCACTGACACCGATCAGAATCGGAAGAATAATAAATGCCGCACTTGAAAACATATCAAGCAGCTTAAACAGCCCAGAGTCAGGGCTTACCCATTGGAAGGCTTTCATCATTCCCAAGAGTCCCATCAATAAACCGCTTGCAACAATAGCCGGGATGATCGGCACAAAAATGTTTGACAGCGTTTTCGCGAAACGCGCCAGCGGATTCATTTTCTGTTTGGCTGCTTCATTATGCTGAACCGTTTCTTTTTGATCGAGCTGAAGCATTTTGGCAAATTGTTCATATACTTTATTGACAAGCCCTGTTCCAAAAATAATCTGGTATTGGCCTGAGCTGGAAAAGGCGCCTTTTACGCCGTCAAGCGCTTCCACCTTTTCCTGATCAATTTTTGATTCATCTTTGATGACCAGGCGCAGTCTAGTTGCACAATGGGCTGCGCTTATAATATTGTCTTCCCCGCCAAGCAGATCAATGAGACGTTCGGCAATTTCTTTGTGATTCATGATGACTCCTCCTTTTTTGTTTAAAAAAAAGCAGAAAAGACCTAAAATTCACCAACGAATAGAGGACGCATCTTCCCCATTCATTTGAGCAAATTTTAGGTCTTGCCTGCTTTACCAGTCACAATCCCCGGTATTTTGTTTTTTTAATACGCTTTCATTTTATTATGTGATAACGCTTTCGTCAACTCATTTTTTACGATTTATGTGAAATTTGGCCTAAAAAAAGCCTGATCGCGCGAACATCAGGCGGTATCACAGACGGGAATCATGTAAACGCTGGACATGCAGCGTAATATAGCCAATCTCCGATTCCGGGAGATGAAGATCATATTCAGTTTTTACGTAATCCGCCAGCCCTTCAGCACAACGGTAGCTTTCAGGATACTTTTGCCGGATGAAATAAAGCATGTCATCGTCCATGACATGAAATGCCTCATTGGATTCCAGCCGATTGACCGCATACCTTAAATGCGTAACAAGCCGTTGATATGAAATGCTGTTTTCATCAATCGTCCGATTGAAGCAGCACTCGATCTTTTCAATCAATTCCTTGATGATCGTGGTGTATTTAAGCGTTTTCTGCATGTTTTCCGCATCCATTTTTGCGGTATGGATATGCAGCGCAATATACCCCGCTTCATCATCAGGCAAATCGACACCCAGTTTCTCTTTTATCAAGCCGATTGCCCAGAGGCCGATCTCATATTCTTTTTTATAAAGCGCTTTGATTTCATTTAATAATTTATTTTGAATCACAAATCCTTTGCGGATTCGCTCAATTGCAAATGATAAATGATCCACAAGGGCGATGTGGATATGGTCGCTCAGCGGTGCGGACAGCTGCCCTTCCGCATAGCTGATAATCTCTTCGGCAGCTTCAATATGTTCTTCCGGAAGTGTTTCGAGGATTTGTTTAAACTTTTCGTTTTCTTCATGAATGGTAAAAATCTTTTCCACCTTTTGTTTCAAGATGGGATCATTTTTGCCTTTTTGAAAAGCGATACCAGGCCCCATGACAATCTTTTCTTGACCATCCTCCTTTATAATTGCTGCATTATTGTTCAACACTTTATAGATTTTCACGGCTGTCACCCACTTCTCATTATGAGTGGGATTTTACCTTGTTTATGTTCTCATGTAAAGTTCAGGTCCGGCTCTCACCCGTTTTGACGTTTTTTTGCAAGCTGCGGGGGCCCTTTCTTTCGCCATATCATCAAGCATTACCCGCCTCCACTCAAAAATATCGGCCTGTTTCCTTTCTGCATGCTGCGAAAAGGCACCGGAAAACGCCTCCGCCTGCTGGTATGTACTTGCGATCCTTCTGAAAATCTCCTGGCTGCCGTTGGCGGGAATCACCCAATTCAGCAGCAAGGCTGTCCACATTTTAAAAAAAGCAATAATACCCTTCACACGTATCCCTCCAGTTTCAATTTTGTAAAACTAGCAACTGTATTAAACTTCTGACACTATCTTATCCCAGCAAAATGAAAATGTTTGTCACAATGTGAGTGAAAAAAGATTCTAGTTTTTAGAAGTTTTGTTGAAAACTGAAGGAATCGGATCAAAAAGAGAATCCACAGGCTTTTTGAACTTATTCACAGATTATCCTAAAGATAAACACATCATACCCACAATACATATCCACATATCCACATAATTATTCAACATTTAGTACAAGAACACATATTCCCTACTATATCTATACACAGATTTATTAACATATTCACAATAAATTGTGTATAAACCTGAATAACCACAAACCATTTTATTGGATATATGAAAATTTTTTCTATATATAGAAGGATTTTTTCGAAAATAAGAGAATATTTAAAAAGTTTCTAACTCTTAGTATCACATTTAAAAGGGGGATATCGTATTGAAAAAAGGTCTTATCCGCTATTCCATTTTTGCTTTCATTCTATTTTTCACTTTATCTACATTCCTCACCGGAGTTCAGGCAAAAACAATGTCCAAAAAAGCTTCTCCGGAACTTGAGAAAGCCGAAATCTTTGGAGATATTGACGTGACATCCGATAAACTGACAACAGTCATCGTTGAATTAAAAGAGAAATCGATTGCTGAAGCAAAAGCTGAGGGGGAGAAGCAAACAAAAGCCTCTTTAAAAACGGTGCGCAGCAAAGTGAAAGACGAGGCCTTCAAAAAGGTGAAGAAGGCCAAAATCAAGCGGGAATACGACCGGGTTTTTTCCGGATTTTCCATGAAGCTGCCTGCAAGTGAAATTCCAAAGCTTCTTTCGGTCAAAGCGGTTAAAGCTGTCTATCCAAACGCGACATACAAACCGGACAATATAAAGAAAAAAAGCGCTGCACTTGCTGCGGACGCCATTTATCCACAAATGGATAAAAGCGCCCCATACATCGGTGCGGATCAGGCTTGGAAATCAGGATACACCGGAAAAGGCATCAAAGTAGCCGTCATTGACACCGGTGTTGATTATACACACCCTGATCTGAAGAAAAATTTCGGGCCTTACAAAGGGTATGACTTTGTGGATAATGACTACGATCCACAGGAAACGCCGAACGGAGATCCCCGCGGAGAATCAACTGACCATGGCACACATGTTGCAGGCACGATCGCAGCAAACGGCCAAATCAAGGGTGTGGCGCCTGAAGCTACTCTCCTTGCATACCGCGTCCTGGGACCAGGAGGTTCCGGAACAACTGAAAATGTCATCGCAGGTATCGAAAAGGCCGTGGCAGACGGAGCGAAAGTCATGAACCTTTCCTTAGGCAATTCGCTCAACAGCCCTGATTACGCGACGAGCATCGCGCTTGACTGGGCGATGTCTGAAGGCGTAACCGCCGTTACATCAAATGGCAACAGCGGACCGGAAAACTGGACGGTCGGATCTCCCGGAACCTCGAGGGAGGCGATTTCTGTAGGCGCCTCACAGCTTCCGTATCATGAATACGCAGTAACATTCGCCTCCTATGGGACAGCGAAAGTGATGGGATATGATGAAGAAAAAGACCTTCAGGCATTGAGCAACCAAGAAGTTGAGCTTGTTGACGCAGGACTTGGACAAGCCGACGATTTCGCCGGAAAGGATGTAAAAGGCAAAGTGGCTGTGATCCAAAGGGGCGCTATTGCGTTTGTGGATAAAGCCGAAAACGCTAAAAAAGCCGGGGCTGTCGGAGTTGTAGTCTACAATAATGTGCCCGGTGAAATTGATGCCAATGTAGTCGGCCTGGCCGTTCCGACGATCAAGCTCTCAAAAGAAGAAGGGGAGAGTCTCGTTCAGGAAATAAAAGCGGGGAAACGTTCGGCCGTCTTTTCGTTCACCCTGGAAAAGGAGCTTGGCGAAACGATCGCATCATTTTCATCGCGCGGACCTGTGATGGACACCTGGATGATTAAGCCGGATGTCGCGGCACCGGGTGTTAATATCGTCAGTACGGTTCCAACGCACGATCCGAATAACCCTTACGGCTTCGCCTCAATGCAGGGAACCAGCATGGCTTCGCCTCATGTGGCCGGAACGGCGGCGATTGTAAAACAGGCAAAACCGGACTGGACGCCGGAGCAAATAAAAGCCGTCCTCATGAACACAGCAGAAAAATTAACGGATGAAAACGGAAAGCTCTACCCCCACAATACACAAGGGGCGGGCAGCATTCGGATCATGGATGCTTTGCAGGCTACATCAATCGTTGCACCTGGCAGCCATTCCTACGGAACATTCATGAAGGATAAAGGAAAACAGACGAAAAAACAAACCATTACTATCGATAACCTTTCATCCTATCGAAAAGCCTATCAGCTTGAATATTCTTTTAAAGGGCAGGGCATATCGGTAAAAGGAACGGAACAGGTCGTCATCCCTGCAAAGAAAACAGGAAAGGCGGCTGCCAGTGTAACCGTCAATTCGGCAAAAACGAAAGCGGGGACTTATGAAGGAACCGTCTATGTCCGCGAAGGAGGCAAAAAAGTTGCCGAAATCCCGACTCTGTTAATCGTCAAAGAACCTGACTATCCTCGTGTTACATCGGTAACCGTCGAACCGGGAGCAGCGCAGGGAACATATTCGGTTGAAGCCTATCTTCCAGGAGGAGCCGAAGAGCTGGCATTTCTCGTTTATGACAAAAACCTCGAATTTATCGGACAGGCCGCTGTCTATAAAAACCAGGGAAAAGGCTACCAATCCTATCAATGGAACGGCAAAATCAATGGTTCTTCCGCTCTTAAGCCGGGCGAGTATTACATGCTCGCTTATGCCTCTGCAAAGGGGAAATCAAGCTACGTTCTGACGGAGGAACCGTTTATCGTCGAATAATGACAAGCCTTGTTGAGAGCCACTCAACAAGGCTTTTTTATGTTAAAATACGGATAATGGAAATCCCTCGCGTTCACGGGAGAAACCTCTTCTCTTCAAAACGTGAAAAAAGCTACCGGAGGGCTTTGTATATATGCTTCCATTTCTCATATTATTCGGTTTGTCCTTCATGACTGTCTGCTTTATCTGTTTCACGTTTTTTTATGTCATCATCAACGTGCAAAAACAGCAGCCGCATCCTTTTCAGAAAGCGGCGGAGCAAACGGTCGATACCGTCCTCCTCGTCCCGCTGAGCTGGCTGTTTACAGCTGTATATATATGCGGCCTGTTCATTCTCCTCCCGGCCCGCTATCTGTTGAACATCTTTCAGCAGAAGCGATAATGTTAGTTTTGAAACGCTTCAGCCAAAAGCCTGTATGACGTCAGTTTATCTTGAAAGTCGTGCGTGATCGTCACCGCCATGATTTCTTCGGTTCCGTATGCCTCAGCCAGTTTCAGCAGCTGTTTTTTCACCTGCCCGCGAGTACCGATCACCATGCGTTTCCGGTTGTCTTCGATTCTCTTCTTCTCATAAGGCGAATACTGATATGACAGGGCCGTGTCCAAAGATGGAAAACCTTCTGTCACCATTCCCTGCTCATTCGCCAGTAAAGAATAATCAAGACTTTTGGCAAGCCGCTCCGCCGCTTCTTCCGTCTCCGCGCAAAGGACAAATACGGCGACGGTCGATCTCGGTTGATCTCCCAGTATGGAAGGCTTGAACCTTTCTTTATAAAGCCGGACCGCATCTTCTCCCCCTTCACCGTTTATAAACTGGGCAAAGGTGTAGGAGGCGCCGACCTGTGCGGCAAGCCTCGCACTTTCCCCTGATGAACCAAGCAGCCATACATCCGGCGCCGAACCGACCTCCGGAGATGCGGTAAGATTTGGAAAGCGATGGTGCTCATCGGCTTGATCGTATAAATATGTAACCAGATCCCCGATTTGCTCAGGATACCTGTCAGCTCCGCGTCTGCCGCCGTCCTGCAGGGCCATCGAAGCAATCGGCATGCCCCCCGGCGCCCGTCCGAGTCCGGCATCGATCCTGCCTGGCGCAAGGCCTTCCAAAACACGAAAGTTTTCCGCCACTTTATAAGCACTGTAATGCGGGAGCATAACCCCTCCCGAGCCTATGCGGATTTTCTCTGTCTTGGCCGCAAGATAGCTCATGAGGACTTCCGGGCTTGAGCCTGCAAGGTTTCTTGAAAAATGGTGCTCAGAAACCCAAAATCTTTTATATCCGAGCTTCTCGGCCATTTTGGCAAGCTCAACCGTCTGTTGTAAAGCAGTTTCAGGCGTGCTTCCTTCAGCAACAGGCGATTGGTCCAATATACTTAAAGAGATCATATTCTTTCACTCCAGTTTACTTTTTTAGCTGAAAAAGAAATAATAGTATCAAGTGAATATTAAAGGAGCATAAGGATTGATGAATGAGAAAGAGCCAACACAAAAACCTGACGCCCCGAAGAAAACTTTGCAAAAGGCTGTCTATTCGGAATCCTTTTTAGCCTTCCGATTTGGTTTATTGTTTATCTTCTGATCAAGCATTTCATCATCAAGTAGAGACAAGGCATACGACAAGGCCGCCGACACGATCGGCAGCCTTTTGCTTTGAAAGGGGAGGTTTTGGCCGCCCCTTTATCTTTTATTAAATCCTTTTTCTTTCACAAATTGATTCATATATGTTCGTTTCGGTTCTTTTAGATGTTGGGTGATTTGCTCAGTCCACTTGTCTGTCCGCTTGCCGCCTGTCCTGTTTTGATAATAGCTTGAAATGGTTTCGTCATATTCGGACAAATGCTTATGAAAGTCCTGCTCATCCAGGTTGTAGGTATTTTCATGATAAATATGTTCAAGCGGCAGCCTTGGCTTTTTCGCAGACGGATTGGCCGGATGGCCGACGACAAAGCCGAACAGCGGAAGCACGTATTCAGGCGTTTTCAGTATCTCAGCGACTTTATCCAGATCGTTTCGAATTCCGCCGATATAGCAGATGCCGAGCCCCATCGATTCAGCAGCAACCGCCATATTCTGAGCTGCGAGCGCCGCGTCAATGACGCTGACCATAAATGTTTCCGTTCCTTCCAGAGCAGCCTTAACATCTTCTCCTCTGTCGCGGGCCACTTTATCATGGCGATAAAGATCTGCACAAAAAACAAACAGATGGCCGTTTTTCTCGACATACGGCTGGTTGCCGGCCAAAGCCGCAAGTTCGCGTTTTTTGCCCTGATCAGTCACGCCGATAATTGAATAAGCCTGAATATAGCTTGACGTCGATGCGCATTGAGCGCTTTCCACGAGCAAACGAATCTCTTCATCTGTCAGGAGCTGATCTGTGAAAGACCTGATCGAACGGTGATTTAATATCGTTTCAATCGTTTGATTCATCTTCCTACCTCCTCTTCATCTTTATCATATCCAATATCTGCTTCTCTCTAAAGCAAAACGGCTTATCCGCCTGAAAAAGAGTTCTTTTTCTTATGTTAAAATGATAGAATCATCTTAATATTTTTGAATCGGAAAGGAAGATGACGGTGGATTCCTTAATGAAAGAACTTGATGATTTATATCCGGAAATGGTCGAGCTCAGAAGACATTTTCACCAATACCCAGAGCTGTCCCATCAAGAGGTGGAGACACCGCTGACCATTGCAAACTATTTGAAAAACCTCGGAATCGAAGTAAGAACAAATGTCGGCGGACAAGGGGTCGTCGGTGTGATCAGAGGGGAACGGCCGGGAAGAACGGCCGCCCTCAGGGCCGACTTTGATGCGCTCCCCATACAGGATCAAAAAGATGTGCCATACCGGTCAACAGTCCCCGGTGTCATGCACGCCTGCGGCCATGATGCACATACTTCCGCCCTCTTGATCGCCGCAAAAGCGCTAAGCAGACACCGGCAGCATCTAAAAGGAAACATCGTCCTGATCCACCAGTTTGGTGAAGAGGTCACACCAGGCGGGGCAAAGCCGATGATTGAAGACGGCTGCCTGGACGGAGTGGACGCCATCTTCGGCACCCACATTTGGGCTCCTATGCCGCTTGGCCAAGTCGGGATAAAGCCGGGGGCCATAATGGCGGCGGCGGACAAATTTACCATCACGATTACCGGCCGCGGCGGACACGGAGGCGCGCCTCACCTGACTGCAGACGCCTTGCTGACGGGAGCTTCCGTCGTCAGTCACCTTCAGCAGATCGTCAGCCGCAGAATAGATCCGACTGAGGCGGCAGTCATTTCAATCGGAACATTCCATTCCGGCCAGGCTTTTAACGTCATTGGTGAAGAGGCCGTGATTGAAGGAACGGTGCGCACCTTTTCGAAACAGGTTCAGGAGACGGTCATCACCGAGATGGAGCGCGTCATTAAAGGCGTTTGCGACAGCAATGGAGCGTCCTTCAAGTTCGACTATGAAAAGGGCTACCCGCCCGTCATCAACCATGAAAAGGAAACAGGCATTGTTCGGGAATGCGCGAAGGAGATTGTTGGCGAAGAGGCCGTTATCGAGCTTGCACCCAATATGATCGGCGAAGATTTTTCCTATTATCTTGAACGCGTCCCGGGATCATTCTTTTTTACAGGGGCGGGAAATCAAACGACGGAAGCGGTCTATCCGCACCATCATCCGAAGTTTGATATTGATGAAAGAGCCATGCTGAATGCAGCGAAGATCCTCGTGTCGTCGGCTCTTGAGTTTTTAGGCGAAAAGTAAAGACAGCCCGGACAGGCTGTCTTTTTTTCATTTATTTAAACATGTAGCCTTGATATTTCGTCAACTGGCAGCTCGCATTGTAGACGATCGCATACCCGATCAGCGCCGACAGGACAGAGCTCCCCCCATAGCTGATAAACAGCAAAGGAACACCTGTAACAGGCATCAATCCGATGTTCATTCCGATGTTCTGGAAGGCGTGAATGACGATTAAAGCCGTATACCCCACGCAGAAATACGAAGCAAACCTGTTGTAGGGATGAATCCTGTCGATTAATACGACAAGCCGGTAAATTAAGAGAAAGAACATGATAACCACAAATGTGCAGCCGATAAAACCAAAGCTCTCCCCGATCACGGAGAAAATAAAGTCTGTTTCGCCCTCAGGGACATACACTTTTAAATGGTTGATGCCGGTTCCGAAAATTTCTCCTGATCCGATCGCCGTCACAGCCTGTTCTGTCTGATATGTATCATTGGCCGACTGCTGGTTTGAATCGACCCACGTCATGACCCGATTGATCTGGTATTGTTTAATATGAAGTACATTTTCGGAAAAATCCGGAAAATTAATAACCAAAAACAATACAAGCAGGACAAGCGATATACCTGAACCGGCAATGATGGAAATCAACTTCCAGTTCACACCTGACAAAAACACCATGACGGCAACAAAAAACATGCAGATCCCCGCCGTCCCGGCATCCTGCATTAAAATTAATCCCACTGGCACAGCAGAGATCCCTGCGATTTTCAGCAATAGATAAACATCCTCGCGCAAGGACCGCGCACCCTTAGGAGTCGCTTTGGAAATCACAGAAGCCAGCATCATGATCAAGCCGATTTTCATGAATTCCGACGGCTGCAAAGTAATTGTTCCAAATTGAAACCAGCTCTTTGCCCCGTTCTTCACCGGCGCGATCGATGCCGGGCTGAATTTTAAAATGATCAGCAATGCGATTCCCATTATGAATACGTATATACTAAGCTTTTCAAGCTGCTCTAAATCAAAATAAAGAAAGCCGACAATAATTGAAATGCCAAGCATATAAAAAATCAATTGTTTTCCGGGATAACCCAATAAAGAAAACGACGGCTGCGCAGCATAGACAGCCACTACACTAATGATTAAAAATGTGCTTAATATAAAAATTAAATCACCCTGGTAAAAGGGACTTGTATTATTTTTTTTCTGATTCATTATACCCCGCCTTACTTCATATCAAAAACAGCCATCTTTCATTATACATGAATCATGTCGAAGAATACATGAAAAGCGGGGTGTTACTCGAAACAATCGCTCCCCTATTTCAATCAAATAACAGCCTGAAAACATCAGACTGTTATTTAAACATATATCTTTGATATTTTGTTAATTGGCAACTCGCATTATAGACAATCGCAAAGCCGGTTAAAGTGGCGATGATAGAGCTTCCCCCGTAGCTGACCAAAAGCAGGGGCACGCCTGTCACCGGCATGATGCCGATGTTCATCCCGATGTTTTGAAATGTATGAATGACAATCAACGCAGTATAGCCGGCGCAGAAAAATGATGCGAACTTGCTAAACGGATGTATTCGGTCAATCAATACGACAAGCCGGTAAATTAAGAAGAAAAACATAATCACGACAAACGTACAGCCGACAAAACCGAAGCTTTCCCCGATGACGGCGAAAATAAAGTCTGTCTGCGCTTCAGGAACGTAGACTTGAAGATTGTCTACACCATTCCCAAATACCTTTCCGGAACCGATCGCCATTTGCGCCTTGTCAACCTGCATTTTATCATCGGCGTTCTGCTCACTCGGATTGACCCAGGTCATGACGCGGTTAATTTGATATTTCTCAATCCCGATGGATTCCGCTACGCTTGGGAAATGAATCATGACATATAAGATTAATGTAACTAAGGCGACGCCTGAACCAAATATAAGCGTGATTAACTTCCAGTTCACCCCCGACAGAAACACCATCACAAGGATGACAAACATAACGATTCCCGCGGTACCCGTATCCTGCTCCAAAATCAATCCGAAAGGAACAACGGCAATCCCGAAGATCTTTAACAGGAACATCATATCCTCTTTTATCGTCCGCTTTCCTTTTGGGCCGTATTTTGACATAAATGATGCCAGATACATGATCAAGCCAATTTTCATAAACTCTGAAGGCTGCAGGGTAAATCCCGGAAGCATGAACCAGCTTTTGGCGCCATTGATCACCGGCGCAAAGCGATAGCCCCCGATATAGGAGGGGCTGAATTTCAACACGATCAGCATGATGATGCCGAGCAGGTAAAAATAAAAGCTGAGCTTTTCAAGCTGTTCCAGGTCAAAGTAGAGAAACACGATGATGATAAAGGCCCCCAGCAAATAATACAGGAACTGTTTCATTGCAAAAGGCTCATTATATTGGTTAAACTGCTGTGCGGCGTAAACCGCTACTATGCTGGTGATAAAAAATAC
Organism: Bacillus sp. KICET-3; assembly: GCF_033261025.1. Taxonomy (NCBI): domain Bacteria; kingdom Bacillati; phylum Bacillota; class Bacilli; order Caryophanales; family Bacillaceae; genus Bacillus; species Bacillus sp. KICET-3. The sequence goes on from NZ_CP137345.1 coordinate 4,268,359, forward strand.
AATAAAAGCAAAAATCAAATCACCTTGGTAAAAGGGATTTGTCATATTCTTTTTTTGATTCATTCAAAATCCCGCCCTTATTTCTGACACGATGAAATGGTATTAGAAAGACATATTGTCTTCCTCACAAATGATATGACGTACAAATGCACAAAATGTTTCGGGTGAATCGCACACAAAACATTCCTTTTTTTATTTTAAAGGATATTTCCAAGTATTGTCGAAGTTGATAAAGTCATTGATTTTTATTCTATTTGTATTAAAATGAGTAATGTTGCATAAAATTAAACTTTTGACAGCTGGCATGCTGTGAAAGTTGGGTGAAATATGCAGTACCACCAAAGCATAAGGAGTTTTGCATGTTGGAAAAAGCACTTCAAAAGCATAAAAAGCTTGATATTATAAAATTTCTGGTTCCTTCACTTATCGGAATTGCCCTGTTTATGATTCCGATTAAAGCCGGGAAGGATTTAACGATTCCGATTGCGGTTTTTTCAAATGGTCTGGAAAAACTGCTTCATGAACATCTGCCGTTCATCATGATGTTGATTGTTTCCGCAACATTTATCTTAACCTTTATCACCAAAACGTTTCATCCAACCATCATCAAAAAAAGCGAGTTTTTCTACAATCTGCTGAATGTGTCTGTATTCTGGTATGTCGTCCGGTTTTTCGGCATGGTATTTGCCGTCCTGACGTATTTCAAGATCGGACCTGAGGCGGTGTACGCAGAATCTACGGGCGGAACGTTATTGTTTAATTTATTGCCGGTTCTTTTTTCGGTTTTCTTGTTTGCCGGACTGTTTCTGCCTTTTCTGCTGAATTTCGGGCTGCTCGAATTATTCGGAGCATTGATGAAAAAACTGATGAGGCCGATCTTTAAGCTTCCCGGACGGTCTTCGATCGACTGTATGGCTTCATGGCTTGGAGACGGTACGATCGGCGTTCTGCTGACGAGCAAACAGTATGAAGACGGCTTTTATACGAAGCGTGAGGCCGCGATTATCGGGACGACTTTTTCCGTCGTCTCCATTACCTTTTGTCTCGTGATTATTTCACAAGTCGATCTTGCCGATATGTTTGTTCCGTTTTACTTAACGATCCTGCTGGCCGGTGTGGTCGCGGCGGTCGTATGTCCGCGGATTCCTCCTTTATCAAGGAAGCCTGATACCTACATTACAGATAAAGCCGATACAGACCAAGAAACAATTCCTGAAGGCTATACTCCTTTTGGATGGGGAATGAAACAGGCTGTTGAAAAAGCAAGACAGAATACGAGCGTAAAAGATTTTCTCAAAGAAGGCTCCAAAAATGTTCTCGACATGTGGATGGGTGTCGCTCCCGTCGTGATGGCGCTCGGGACAGCCGCATTGATCGTGGCTGAGTATACGCCGGTTTTCAAATGGCTCGGCATCCCGTTCATCCCGCTCCTTGAGCTGCTGCAGGTTCCTGAAGCGGCTGAGGCCTCTCAGACGCTCGTTGTCGGCTTTGCCGACATGTTTCTTCCCTCTGTTCTTGGAAGCGGCATTGAGAGCGAGATGACCCGTTTTATCATCGCCTGTTTGTCTGTTACTCAATTAATCTACATGTCTGAAGTCGGCGGCCTCTTGCTCGGATCGAAAATACCGGTGACATTCGTCGACTTGGTCTTGATTTTTATCGTTCGGACATTGATCACACTGCCTGTCATCGTGCTCTGCGCCCACTTTATTTTTTAAAGCAAAAAATCCCTTGGCACCTGATGCCAAGGGATTTTTTTATGTCGTACGGACACGGCCGGCCTGTTCATCTCTTATTCTGCCCATTCTGTTCGCCCATTATGCCTACCGACAACATCAAAAAAATTGATTCAATAGTCGGGGTGGAAATTGCTTTCCAGTATGTATCATTTTTTTCAAGACGTGGTATAATGAATGTAACAAAACGTTCACAAAATATCCTCTAATTAGACACAATTTAAACGTCCAACCAACTTTTTATGACAGCGCTATCATTATTGAAAGGGGCTGAAAACGTATGGATATGTTTTTCGCTTACTTGCTGATTGCAAGCGCCACTCCGTTATTTATATGGCTGGACAACAAAAAGGTTGCACTGTCTTCGATCCCGCCAATCATTTTAATGTGGGTATTTTTCTTCTTCTACATGACAAGCAGTCTTACTCCTACAGGACACTCTCTCATGATCGCACTCTTCATCATCAATGTCATCATTGCCCATATCGCTGCATTTTTGATTTACGGACTTCCATTGATCAAAAAAAGAATGAACCGCTAATGAAACGACAACCTAATGGGGCCGGTCTTAAAACCGCCCCTTTTTGTCGGCTTGGATTCAGTTTTATACGGAAATTCCTTCAGGATGGACAAAAGTTCATTTAGGTAAAATAAATCAGAGAGTAGAATCCATCCTCATCCGGATGTTCGTTTTCAAAAATATATCCCATCGATTGAAAGCATCTTAAGCAAATGTGGTGATCCTCTTCAATTCCGGCAAACCATTTCTTAACTTGACCCATCTCAGGCAAGCGCATCGCCCTTTTCATCATCGCTTTGCCGTATCCCTTTCCTCGCAAAAATGGATCGACCAAAAGAGCAATGTTCCCGGTGCAGTCCTCCTCCACCTCGACCATCACTGCCCCAACTGGTTTTCTTCCTTTTAGCGCCACCCATACCCAGTACTTTTCATTTTCTTGGGCGAATTTGTACCAGTCATCCAGCGGCAGCATGCCTTCAAGACGTCTTTTCACTTCAGCGTCTTTAAACCAGGTTTGCAGCCATTCAAGATCCTCTTTTTGAAAAGAACGAATCTCATCAATGTTATTCATGACTTTCCTCCTTGTTCCTCCGCCAATGTAATTTTCCGTGCTCAAATTTGTTCAAAAAGGCTTTACGCTGATATGTCGTGTAATTGATCTGTTGCATGCATAGGAAGGCAAAAATCAGCATCATTCTTCACATCTCCTATTAAACCATCAAAATGCAGGGTCATACAAATTCGTGAATATGCAATGAATTGAAAGCGGCCAAAGGCGAATCATGAATCGCTAAAACCTGAAAACGCAGATGGACGTCGGGCCCATTCGACTTCAGCCTAAAACACGGACAATGTCAGGCTCTCTTTCTTACCCCGATTTGATAGACACAAAAAAAAGAGTGCGGGTCTAAACAACCCACACTCTTTTGCCAACAGCAAAGCCTCTTCTATAAACAAGAGGGCTTTCGCTTTATTCAATTAATGTCCGCTGTGCTCAGAATGTTTTGCACCTGGAGATCCGCCTTCAGGATTGTCTCCGTGATGGCTATGAGCGGCGAAGATCCAAATAGAACCGATAACAATTGCAATTGCGATAAATGCCGCGAACAATGTATTTCCGACTTGGATACTGCCGCTGTCGCTTTCGGTCATATGCATAAACATCAAGAGCTGCAATCCAGCCTGAATAATAGCAAATCCGAAAATAATCCACAGCTTGGCAGTCATGCTTAAATCGGTATAGATCACCCATAGGGCCAATAAGGTCAGCACAATGGACAACACAAACCCGACAATATGCTTCCAAGGAAAGTGGCTGTGTTCAGCTGATTGTTTTGCCGCCATTATACATTCACCAACCCTATCAAATAGACTCCGGTAAAGATAAAGATCCATACCACGTCTAAAAAGTGCCAATATAAGCTTGAAATAAACAATTTAGCAGAAGTTTGCGGTGTCAACCCGCGCTTTTTCGTCTGCAATAAAATACCGATGATCCAGAAGATACCGATCGACACGTGCGTTCCGTGTGTTCCAAGCAGGACAAAGAACGCCGACCAGAAAGCACTTGTTGATAAAGTGGCACCTTCATGTACATAATGTGTGAACTCCATAATCTCATAGCCTACAAAGCCTGCACCAAGCAGGAGTGTAATGATCATCCAGATCATCACACCTTTTAAGCTTCCCCGCCGCATTTCATGTACGGCGATGCCGCATGTGAAACTGCTCGTTAACAGCAGGAACGTCATGATTAAAACGAGCTTGGCGTCAAACAGCTCTGCAGGCAATACGCCTCCGGCTGTTCTGTTGTGAAGAACAGCATAGGTCGAAAACAGCGTAGAGAATAACGCAATTTCCGCTCCCAGAAAGATCCAAAAGCCGAGGATGTTTAATCTTCCTGTCTCAGACCGGTATTCCATAGGAGCATTAGAATTGCCGTGTTCTGCATGTTCCATCAATCGCGCCTCCTTTACTTGGCATTCTTTCGTTCAGTCTCTTTTATTTCCTCAACACTTACGTAGTAGCCATCATCATATTCAAATGAACGAAGAATCATACAGAGGAATACGCCGATAAGGCCGACGACTCCCATCCAATACCATTCAAAGACGAGTCCGAAGCCCGCAAATCCGAAGAATAGGGACATGATAAACGGACGGCCTGAGTTGCTCGGCATATGAATCTTCTTAAATTTGCTTTCGGGATGAATATCAACCTTGTCTTCTTTCATCTTCCAGAAAGCGTCAGGTGAATTGACTTCCGGAAGAACCGCAAAGTTGTAATGCGGCGGAATTGAAGAAGATGTAGCCCATTCAAGTGTACGGCCTTCTCCCCAGGCATCTCCGCTTTCCTCCCGTTTTGAATGGCGGAAGCTGTAGAAAATGTTATAGCAAAGAACGATGAATCCGGCAGCCATCAGCAATGCGCCAATTGTCGCAATCATGTTCAATGCGGTCCAGCCGTCTTCTGCTCCGTATGTGTAGATACGGCGCGGCATTCCTTGTAATCCCAAGAAATACATCGGGAAGAAACAGATGTTGAATCCGGTCATAAACAGCCAGAAGAACCATTTTCCGATGCGTTCGTTCAGCTTGTGGCCGAACATTTTCGGATACCAGAAGATAAATCCGGCAAAGCAAGCAAACACAGTACCCGCGATCAGCACATAGTGGAAGTGCGATACGAGGAAGTATGTGTTGTGATATTGATAATCCGCCGCAGCCATCGCAAGCATAACGCCTGTAACCCCGCCGATAACAAAGTTAGGAATAAATGCAAGCGACCACAGCATCGGCGTCGTGATTTTGATTCTGCCTCGATGCAGCGTCAGCAGCCAGTTAAATATTTTAACCCCGGTCGGCACGGAAATCGCCATCGTCGTAATTGAGAAGAACGAGTTGACCGACGCGCTGTTCCCCATCGTGAAGAAGTGGTGCAGCCACACGAGAAAGCTCAGCATGGAAATCGCCACGATGGAATAAACCATTGCTTTATAACCGAAAAGCTGTTTTCTCGCAAATGTGGCAATGATTTCTGAAAAAATACCGAAAGCAGGCAAGATAACGATATAAACTTCAGGATGCCCCCAAATCCAGAACAGGTTCGCCCAAAGCATCGGCATACCGCCGTTTTGCAAAGTGAAAAACGCAGTTCCGAACAAGCGGTCAAACGTCATCAGCGCCAAAGCCACTGTAAGAACAGGGAAAGCGAAAATGATAATGACCGAAGTAATCAGCGTTGTCCATGTAAACATCGGCATACGCCAAATCGTCATGCCTTTTGTACGCATTTTTAAGATCGTGACCATAAAGTTAATCCCGGTCAAAAGCGTACCAATCCCGGCGATTTGCAGTCCGAGCAGATAATAGTTCTGACCCGGCCCCGGGCTCATTTCATTGCCGGCAAGCGGCATGTATGCGGTCCATCCCGCATTTGGTGATCCTCCGATAACGAAGGAGATATTGAACAGCATGGCTCCGACCATAAAGGTCCAGAAGCTCAAGTTGTTCAGGTATGGAAAAGCAACATCGCGGGCCCCGATTTGGAGGGGAACCACAACGTTAATTAATCCGATTAAAAACGGCATTGCCATGAAGAAGATCATGATCGTACCGTGAGTGGTGAAAACCTCATTATAGTGGTTAGAATCTAAAAAATGGTTATTAGGAAGCGCGAGCTGGGCACGCATCATTAATCCATCGACCCCACCGCGGAAAAACATAATGACCGCAGCGATAAGATACATAATACCCAATCGTTTATGGTCGACAGTGGTAATCCACTCTTTCCACAGCCATTTCCATTTTTTGAAGTATGTCAAAACAAAGACAATTGCAATTGTGGTAAGCAAAATGGAAATTTGTGCTCCAAGAATCAATGGATCACCTGTGACTATGAATTCGTCCCATTTCAAATTCATGCAAGCTTCCTCCTTTCTTAGTGAGAATCCTGGTCTTTAGAATCGTCAGATTGTTTTTCATTGTTTTCCGTTTTCACATTTGCAAACGGATCTGATTTGGAATGCGGAGACTTCGGCTCATAGCCTAATCTTTCGCGCGCTTTTAGTGCATATTCCGCATCATTGCCATGGTTGACATATTTCAGGTGTGTCGAAGAGAACGTCATTTTGTCCACATTCCGAGGAAGCATCAGTTCGTCGTACTTGCTCTTCGTCAGCTTCGGCGCATCTTTTTGAGTTGTGGACACCCACTTATTAAAGTCGCTTTCAGTCATGGCGTTGACATTGAATTTTTGATCTGCAAATCCTTCACCTGTGAAGTTCGCATTGCGTCCTTGATATGTTCCAACCTTATCTGCCTGCAGATACTGTTCCATATCCATTCCTGCCATCGCATACTTCTGTCCGCCAAGCTGCGGAATCCATAGCGATGCCATTGAATCGGCAGATGTGATTTTAAACTTAATCGGCCGGTCTGTCGGTATGTTTAAGTAGTTGACAGTTTCGATATCCTGCTCAGGATAGCTGAATACCCATTTCCAATCGACAGATGTGGCATAGACAACCAAAGGTTCTTTATCCTTTGATGCTTTAGGAGCCTCTTCCAGAGAGTAAATGGTTCGGACTGTCGGCACAGACAGCGCAATAACAATTAAAATCGGAACCACTGTCCAGACGATTTCCAAAAACGTATTACCTTCCGCTTCAGGACTGTATGGAGACTTTCTGTCTTTTCGGTCGCGGTATTTTACGATCATGACTGTAAACAGGACAAAAACCACTGCAACGATAAACAGCATGAATCCAATGGATAATAGAATAAGATCTCTTTGCTGTGAAGCAACAGGTCCTTTAGGATCTAACACCGCAATTTGACTGCAGCCGCCCATTAAAAAAACAGTCGAAAGCAGCGCAAGCGCCATCAGCGGTTTGAATGCTCTGAACAAGAGGATCACCATCCTTCCTTCATTGATGTATAAATTTGGTCAGAATATCTAAAATACAGATTCTGAAAAACTTTTCTTCTACCTTGCTATGCTATCAAAATCTTCACCAATTAGCCTTATTTTTTTCGAAAGTTCACCTTTTTTTCACCCAAATGTCATAAAATCGTCAAATTTAGTTCATAACATTATGATGATCGAAGGAGGCAATTGGTAATTTATTAGTGCTTTTTACACGCAAAGGAAGTGCGAACAACAGACGATTCCGGACAAAAATTCTGTCAAAATTAGGTTTACCACAATAAAAAACTTTGGTCAATAATTAATTTAACATTGTTAAATTTTTTCAAGGTTAACTTACTTGTTCAGCCTCTTTTTTCACTTTCCCGTTTTGAAAACGGCTTTAAACATTCAATTAAAAAAAGCTTTCCGTGTATGGAAAGCTTTTTTTGGTGCCGGCGGACCATTTCACTTCTTATTGTTGTTATAGCCGTCTGGATGATCTTTGAACCAATTCCATGCGCTCTCTATGATGGTTTCCAAATCAGCGTGCTTCGGCTGCCAGCCAAGCTCCTTCATTGCTTTTTCTGACGAGGCGATCAGTTGGGCCGGATCGCCTGCACGCCGTTCCGCTATGTCTGCCGGAATGGAATGACCTGTTACTTGACGCGCTTTTTCAACGACTTCTTTGACAGAAAAGCCCGTCCCGTTTCCAAGATTGTAAACGGCGCTTTCTCCGCCGTTCCGCAGTCTGTCAACTGCAAGGATATGCGCATTCACCAGGTCCATCACATGTATATAATCTCTGATGCATGTCCCATCCGGAGTCGGATAATCGTCTCCAAATATCATGATCTTATCCCGTTTCCCGAGAGCGACTTGAAGAATGATCGGAATCAGATGGGTTTCCGGCTGATGGTCCTCCCCAATCAGACCTTTGACATGGGCTCCGGCAACATTGAAATAACGAAGTACGATATGGCGGATGCCGTGAGCTTTTTCCGCCCATTTCAGCATTTTTTCAATCGCCAGTTTTGTTTCTCCATAAGGATTCGTCGGATGTGCCGCATCTGTTTCAATAATCGGAACCCGGTCAGGTTCTCCGTAAACGGCTGCAGTCGAAGAAAACACGATCTTTTGAACGTGATATTCTCTCATCACCTTCAATAAGCATACTGCGCCATATACATTGTTATCATAATATTTCAGAGGGTCTGTTACACTCTCCCCCACCAATGAATCAGCGGCAAAATGCATCACCGCTTCAATTGAGTTTTCCTGAAACACTTTTCTCAGAAATGTTTCATCGCGCAAATCTCCTTTATAAAAAGATGCTCCAGAAAGAGCAGCCTCCTCATGGCCTGTTTGCAGATTATCAATAATGACGACCTCTTCACCACGGCTCAACAGCTCTGCCACCGCGTGGCTGCCAATATAGCCTGCACCTCCGCATACTAAAACTGCCAATCCATTTCCTCCCCTTTCACTGACGCCGCAGGCATCAAGCTTTCCATTCAATGTCTTTTCTCCTGATTTTTTCACATAATCGAACGTTGCGATTGCCAGGGATCATAATCATTCATTTAGGCGATTTTATTTTACCATTTTCCAGCTTTTTCAGCTTGGATTGTCAAAATAATTTCAAAAGCTGCAGATTGCTGCAGTCCTTTTCAATCGTTCTGGGTCAAGTTCTTTCTGATTTATGGTTCGGTTTTTTATCGTGAACATTTGGATTCCCTTGAAAAAAACGAGTTGTTTTCGCTTAAATTCTATACTTTTTCTCTGCATTTGAAAAGAATGTTCTTTTTTTCCACTTTGGCAAAGGTTTTGTAGTATTTTTGGATTACCCGCCTTTTAGCCGTTGTTCAGATAAGTAAAAAGCACCCAGCCGTTCCGCTTCGCTTTCTTTATTCTCAATCCTTTATTACACCTGGCTTTGCAGTCTCATCCTTGATATTTTCAGCCCTTATTCCGGCATTTATTTTTTGAATATTCAAAGCATATTCGGCTCCAATTGAGAAAATTTTAATAGGGAAAACTAATCATTTTTATTTGAATACTATCCAGTCAGTAATTGATTGTTTATTATAATAAGTAAGAATCTAAGATTTTTTGGGTTTTTTAGTCAGTTATTTAGGGAATAGGTAGGTTGATTTTTTCTGGAAATGTGAATTTTTTATGAAATTTGTCATTGTTTTCATACAGCTGTTGTTTTATAACTTTAATACATCTCAAGGAAAAAAACGGATTTTTTCCTTGAGATGAACAACGTCTTATCATATTGGAGGAGTCTATGAATACTCAAACGAAACGCAAACTGGACAAAGATTGGGTGACTTTGATGAAGGAGGCGAAAAATCTGGGGTTGCATATTGAAGATGTCAAAAAATTTCTTCGCACTCAGTCCAAAAAGAAAGATACTGACCGACAGCTGAAGCAGTAGACATTTAGAAAGACATTAATCATTTATAAAACAGGCGGTTCTGTTGAATCTTGATTTTTCAAGATGATCCAACCGGCTGTTTTAAAGAGTATTTAATAAATTGATAATGACGTATTTCAGGTGCATGCCTGTGCAGACTCAAACTCAGCCTCACCCTTTCCCAATCAGAATGCGCCTTTTTTGCGATCGAAGTCCCTGCCCCTGCAAGCTTTTATGTTGCACCAATCAGACAGCGTGCTGCCGGATCATTTACCCCTTGAACTGCGGCCGCTCTCGTTTGATCGTTCAATTCCCCCGAAAGGCAGGCGTCATCAAAGCCTCCCCGCCGCATTTTTCGTTTCCCTTTACAGAAGCCCTGCTCAGCACGCCGTCTCAGGCAAGCCTCTGGATATGAAAGTTCTTCCCATCTCAGGTTCAGATGGAAACTGACAATCCATTTGTTTTCCCATAGTAGGAATTAAAAGCTCCTCTAAAATCGTTTTTTTCGATGGCAAAAATCTAAATTATCAATTTTACTGATTTAGATTTCTCATTATAAACTGAAGTAGAAATCAAACATACAGGAGGCATTGTCAATATGGAGATTGCAGCTATCTGCGGAAGTTCCCGTCAAAACGGAACTACAGACATGCTTGTAAACCAAATCATAGAGGGCCTTGATGCGGACAAGATCTTTCTGCGCGACTATCATGTCACTCCTGTACTGGATTGCCGGCACAGTGACAGCTTACCGTCTTATCCTGACGATGATTATCGGGACTTGTTAACCCGGATCTTGAATAAAGACATCGTGATTTTCGCCACCCCTATCTATTGGTACGGCATGTCAGGACTGATGAAACATTTTATTGACCGTTGGTCGCAGACACTGCTTGAAAAAGGCAGAGATGATTTTAAACGACAGATGTCGGGGAAAACAGCATACGTCATCGCTGTCGGTGATGATGAACCGCATCTGAAGGGATTGCCGCTCATTCAGCAGTTTCAATATATCTTTGATTTTATGGAGATGACATTCGGCGGATATCTTATTGGCAAAGGCAATCGTCCCGGAAGCATTGCAAACGATTCGGCGGCGGTTTTTTCCGCGAACGGGCTGAAGCAAAAAGGAAGGGGAAATCATGACAAAAGAAATCGTGAACAATCGATACGCGCTATGGAGAAAACATTTTTTAGAGATCGTCAGGGCTTTCATCTTATATAAATGAAATTTCAAGAATAAAACCGGAGCCTGTTACATACCTTGTTGTATCTTTTGAGACAAATACAAGGAGGGACAAACCAAATGAAAGAAGAAAAAATAGATTACAGCAAGGCTGCAGCATCTCCGGCATTTCAAGAGCTTTTAAAGAGAAAGCGCGCTTTCATCGTGCCGATGACGGTTTTCTTTCTGCTCTTTTACTTTCTTCTGCCGATTTTGACATCGTATTTTACGTTTTTAAATCAGCCTGCCGCCGGCTCTGTTACATGGGCGTGGGTATTCGCGATTGCACAATTCATCATGACGTGGACGCTATGCATTCTTTATACAAGAAAAGCCGAACAGTTCGATAGAATGGCAAATGATTTCAAACATGAAATAGGAGGGGCTGAATCATGAGCGCGACTGCCTTTATTCTGTTTCTTGTCATTGTGGCCCTCACGCTTGTCATCACGTATTTTGCAGCAAGGCAGACTAAAACGGCCAATGAGTTTTATACGGCCGGAGGGGGGCTCACCGGCATTCAAAACGGACTGGCCATTGCGGGAGATTATATGTCAGCCGCATCATTTCTCGGCATTGCAGGCATGATCGCTTTAAACGGTTTTGACGGCTTTTTTTACAGCATCGGTTTTCTGGTGGCATATTTGGTGGTGCTCTATATTGTCGCCGAGCCGCTCAGGAATCTCGGGAAGTTTACAATGGCGGATATGATCGCCTCACGCTTTAAACAAAAGAAAATCCGCGGAGTCGCGGCCTTAAACACAATTGCCATTTCAACATTTTACATGATCGCACAGCTCGTCGGCGCCGGAGCCCTGATCAAGCTACTGCTCGGCATTGACTATACGCTTGCGGTTTGCATTGTCGGCGTTTTGATGACCATCTACGTCGTTTTCGGGGGAATGATCGCAACGAGCTGGGTGCAGATCATTAAAGCGGTCCTTTTAATGGCGGGAACGCTTGTCATTTCAATCATGGTGTTTTCCAAGTTCGGATTCAGCCTCACGAACATGTTCGAACAAATGAAAGCGGCTACTCCCCTTGGTGCGGACTTTTTGAACCCTGGCAATAAATATAAAGTTCCTCTTGAAACTCTTTCTCTGAACCTTGCGCTTGTCCTCGGAACTGCCGGGCTTCCCCACATTCTGATCCGGTTTTATACTGTGAAGGATGCAAAGACGGCAAGAAAATCGGTTGTTTCGGCCACATGGATTATCGGTGTTTTTTATATCATGACGGTCTTTCTCGGTTTTGGCGCCGCCGCGTTTGTCGGCTTTGAAGACATTTTGGCTGCGGATAAGGCGGGGAACATGGCTGCGCCGCTCTTGGCACAGGCACTCGGCGGGGACTTCTTGTTCGCTTTTATTTCGGCCATCGCGTTTGCTACGATTTTAGCAGTTGTCACGGGCCTTGTCCTTTCGGCGGCTTCCGCTTTTGCACACGATATTTACAGTCAAATCATCAGAAAGGGAAACGCAACAGAGAAGGAGCAAATGCTCGCAGCAAGATGGGCTTCGATCGGTGTTTCCGTTCTTTCGATTCTGCTCGCCGTCTTTGCCCAATCGCTGAATGTCGCGTTTCTTGTGTCACTGGCCTTCGCCGTTGCGGCAAGCGCCAATCTGCCGCTGATTATTTTCACTGTTTTTTGGAAGCGTTTTAATGCAGCCGGAGCGCTGGCAGGCAGCTTGACCGGCCTTTTGAGCGCCCTGATTCTCGTTTCGATGAGCCCGAGTGTCTGGGATCCCGCAGGAAACGCCATTTTTATCGGAGAACCGCTGATTCCGTTATCTAATCCGGGAATCATCTCCATTCCGCTCGGCTTTTTAGGAGCTTATCTCGGAACGGTCTTATTCCCAAAAGCTCCTGACCACGAAGCTTTTGCGGAAATTCAGGTAAAGGCGCATACGGGGATCCATATGGACAAATCATAGTCCAAAACTCCGGGTCATTACAGCAAGGCCGGATTTCTACAGAAAAGGCATCCGGCTATTCACGCAAAAATGCCAACCGTTCATTCAACGGCTTTGTATAGCGGTAGATATCTTTGTAAATCGGAAAAATGTCCTGATACCGTTCGCTGAATTCCGGGCGGGGGAGAAATGACTCTTTTACGTGCACGAACTGCTCTGCGCACGCTTCCAGTGCCGGAAACCACCCGCATCCGACCGCAGCCAGCATCGCGGCTCCGAAAGCCGGGCCCTGCCCGCTCTTGAGCCTGATGATCTCCGCGTTAAACATGTCGGCCTGGATTTGCAGCCATTGTTCACTTTTTGCTCCTCCGCCGATTGAAATGACGCGGCTGATCTTTTTTCCCCCGGCCCGGAATTGTTCAATGCTTTCATAGAGGGAAAATGTGATCCCTTCAATCACCGCCCTGATAAAATCAGCCCTCCTGTGTCCGCTGTCCATCCCGATGAAGCTGGCGCGAATATCCGGGTCAGCATGAGGGGTTCTTTCTCCGGAAAGATAGGGCGTAAACAGCAAGCCTCTTGCGCCGGGCCGGGAATTTTCCGCTTCGCAGATTAATGCATCAAATGCTTCATGCTTGGCAAATACATCCTTAAACCAGCTAAAACTGCGGCCCGCTGAAAGCGTCACACCCATCGAATAATAAGCATCATGTGCAGCATGGTTAAAAAAATGGATATTTCCCCGGAATTCTTGATCCGGGTCCTTTTCGTACGTCAATACAACACCTGATGTGCCGATGCTGCACAGGGCGGTGTCATCATGCAAAATGCCGGCGCCGACCGCTCCGCAAGCATTGTCCGCTCCTCCGGCAAACACTTTAACTTCGGGTAAGAGCCCGGTCTCCCCGGCAAATTCGGGAGTGATGCGGCCGACAAAACTGCCCGATTCCACTAATTCAGGACACATTGACTCGGGGATGCCAAACCGGCGGCACATGTCGCTGCTCCATGTTTTATGTTTTACATCAAGCAGCAGAGTGCCCGCTGCATCTGAGTACTCGCTGTGAAGGCGTCCTGTCATGCAGTATCTGACATAATCCTTTGGCAGCAAAAATACGGCGGCCTTGTCGAACAGCTCTTTTTCATGCTCCTTCACCCACAGGAGCTTTGGAAGGGTAAACCCCTCAAGCGCGGGATTTTTGACAAGCTCCAGGAGACGCGCTTCTCCGATTGTTTCGTTAATCAGCCTGCATTGATCTGTCGTCCTTGTGTCATTCCACAATATCGCATTCCGCAGTACAGCCCCTTGGCCGTCTAAAAGCACCAATCCATGCATTTGTCCGGAAAAGCTGATGCCTTTGATTTCTCCCGCTTCTCCGCGATGGTTTTCGACCAGTTCTTTTACGGCTTCCTTCGTTTTTTCCGCCCATTCGCGGGGATCCTGTTCAGAATAACCGGAATGGGGCTCGATGATTGAGAACGGCCTTGAGGCTTCCCCGCATATCTCGCCAAACTGATTGACGAGAATTGCTTTGACTGCGCTAGTGCCGAGGTCGGCACCGATGACATATTCCACTACTGTATCCCCTTTCTTGCCGGCGACTCCCGCAACACATTCAATAAATACCGATTCACGGTCGCTTTAAGGGTTTCCTGCCGGCCGGACAGATTTTCGATGCTGTCGTTTTCGAGGGCATAGGCGGCAAGTTTTTTCAAATCGGTTTTTCCTTCGGCAATGTCCAGGCCGATTCCGGTCGTAAAGCTTTTGTAGCGCTCTTCTATGACGCGTTCAATCGCTTGATCCTCCAAAAGCCGATAGGCGACTTTAAATCCGGCCGCATATGTATCCATTCCCGCAATATGGCCGTGAAATAAATCTTCGTCCGCAAATGAGGCGCGCCTTACTTTCGCATCAAAGTTGATGCCGCCTGTTTTGAAGCCTCCTGCTTTGACAATCTCATACATAGCGAGAACGGCGCCATACAGATCTGTCGGAAACTCATCCGTATCCCAGCCCAAAAGCAGATCCCCCTGATTCGCATCAATCGATCCGAGCATATCATGAAGAGCGGCCACCCTCAGCTCATGCTCAAACGTATGTCCGGCAAGCGTGGCGTGGTTTGCTTCCAGATTTAATTTAAAGTGTTCTTTTAAACCGTACGTATCCAAAAAAGCAATCGATGTCGCCGCATCAAAATCGTACTGGTGCTTTGTCGGCTCTTTTGGCTTCGGTTCAATCAGGAATTGGCCGTCAAACCCGATCTCATCAGCATAATCAACGGCCATTCTGTAGAAAGCCGCCAAATTGCCGAGCTCCAGTTTCATGTTTGTATTCAGCAATGTATCATAACCTTCCCGGCCGCCCCAGAACACGTAATTTTCGGCACCGAGCTCTTTGGCGATTTCCAAACCCTTTTTCACCTTTGCCGCCGCATAGGCATATACATCCGCATTGCACGATGTAGCAGCGCCGTGGACAAAACGGGGATGCGTAAACATGTTCGCTGTATTCCACAGCAATTTAACTCCGCTTGACTCCATCATTTCTTTTAGGAAAGACACCATTTTATCCAAATAAAGAAACGTTTCCCTCAAGGTGTCCCCTTCCTGAACCACATCGACATCATGAAAACAGAAGTATGGAACGCCGAGTTTCTCAAAAAATTCAAATGCCGCTTCAGCGCGGGCTTTTGCTTGATCCAAAGGATGCGTCATCCTGTTCCATGAGCGGTTCATTGTTCCCGCGCCGAACGGATCGCTTCCGTCTCCATCAAAAGTATGCCAATACGAAACGGCAAAACGGAGATGCTCCTTCATCGTTTTGCCGCCGATCCGCTCATCAGGGTTAAAGTATTTAAAAGCAAATGGATGATCCGAGTCTGCGCCTTCATACTTGACTGTTCCCACATTTTTAAAAAACATTTTCAGTCCTCCTTAGAAAAATAATAAGTTTGTTTATCCATTAAACTAACTCCTTTTCATTTATTTTACAGGATGTGTGAAGCGCTTTCAATTGCAAATGTAGAAAAATTTGAGTTTTTAAAATTTGCTATATTATAATAGACTCACATATTCTAACCTTTGCTAAAGCGAGTGATCGTATTGAATACCGCGGATCAAGCCCTTGTAAAAAAAATGAATAAAATCCTGATTCTTGAGCAGATCATTGACAATGCACCCATCTCAAGGGCGAAGCTTTCAGAAATTACGGGGCTCAATAAATCAACCGTTTCTTCCCAAGTGTCTTCCCTGCTTCAAAAGGAAATGATTTATGAAACGGGCCGCGGTGAATCGAGCGGCGGCAGACGGCCTGTCATGCTGAAATTCAACCGAAAAGCCGGCTATGCGATCGGCGCCGACATTGGAACGAACTACATCATCATCGTTTTAACCGATCTGGAAGGCGAGATCATTGAACATTACGAGCGGGAGCTTGATGAGAAGGATATTGAGGCGACAGAGCGTACCCTGTTTGAACTGATCGATCATGCCGTCAAAAAGATGCCTGATTCCCATTATGGCTTGACTGGAATTGGGGTATGTGTGCCCGGCCTGGTCGATAATGACCAGAATGTGGTTTTCACCCCGAATAAACCGATTCACACGCTCCAATTGAAACGTCTTCTTGAGGAAAGATACAATGTCCCGATTTTCATTGAAAATGAAGCAAATGCCGGGGCTATCGGAGAAAGGGAGTACGGTGATGCCGGAGATCTGAAACACGCCATTTTTGTCAGCATCAATACAGGTATCGGTTTAGGTATTTTGATGAACGGCAAACTTTTCAGAGGAGTGCATGGTTTTTCAGGAGAAGCCGGGCACATGTCAATTGATATCAACGGCCCTCTATGCAGATGCGGAAACAAAGGCTGCTGGGAGCTGTATGCGTCAGAAAGAGCCGTCTTTTCTTCATACCTCTCGCATGGAAATGCGCCTTTGCATCAGATCGTCAAGGCGCTGGCCGACAGCCGGGATCAAAAGATGCTGGAAACGTTCGAAACATTTGGCTTTTACATCGGCGTGGGCCTTGTCAATATTATCAAAACATTGAATCCGGAAACGATTATTTTGCGAAATACGATGATTGAATCCTATCCGCTGATCGTCGATGTTATTAAAAAAACCATTTCCTCAAGAAGCAAAAAAGAAGCGCTGACCGATTGCCGTTTAACCGTTTCCTCTCTCGGACGAACCGCCTCATCATTGGGAGCTTCCTATATTGTCATTGAGCGTTTTTTGGAGAGATTTATGAACGAGCAATTTTGACGGTCCCGATCATCTTATTAAACAAAAAGCACAAATCCCACGTTAGGAATTTGCGCTTTTTTTGACGGCGTGAACCTTTGCAAGAAAAGCTCCGGCAGCCTGTTCTGGGTCTGGAGACGTACTGATGGCGCTGATAATGCTGACGCCGTCCGCTCCAGCTTCTATGACAGGAGCGCAGTTTTCCAGCGTGATTCCGCCGATTCCGACAGCTGGAATCTTGATGCCTCTCCTCCGTATCTCTTTCAACAGAGCAACACCTTGGACGGCTTTTGCATCCAGCTTCGTTTCCGTCGGATAAATCGGCCCTGCTCCAATATAATCGGCACCATCCTTTTCCGCTTTCATCACTTCTTCAAGCGTATGAGCGGACACGCCAAGAATCCTGTCTCCGATCCTGGCGCGGACGTTCTCCGCTTTTTCGTCATCCTGGCCGATATGAACACCGTCGGCATCAAGCTCAAGGGCCAGCTCAACATCATCATTGACGATAAAAGGCACTTGGGCTTCCCGGCACAGGGCCTGTACTTTTTTCGCGAAGATGATTTTATCCTCCGCCTTTAGTGCATCATCTCCTTTTTCGCGGAATTGAAAAAGAGACGCACCGCCCTTTAAAGCCGCTTCAATGACAGCCAAAGGGTCGCCGGCCGTATTGTTTGAACCCATGATAAAGTATACGGACAGCAGGTCTTTTAATGTTTGTCTCGAAATCCTAGCCATGCTACTCCACCTCTCTTATGCGACCGCGTGCTTGGATGTCCTCGGCTTTTACAGCGGCCAACTGATTTAAAAATTCTATCTGGAAGCTTCCGGGGCCTTGATGCGCTGTTTTTTCAGCGGCTATTTCCGCCGCGCATCCGTAAAAAACGGCTGCTGATACAGCGGCTTTACAATAGTGTTTCTCAACGGCGCAAAACGCGCCGATCACAGAGGTTAAAAGACAGCCTGTCCCCGTCACCTTGGTCAACAGCTTATGGCCGTTTCCAACGGTATAAAGCTTCCTTCCGTCAGTAATGACGTCTTCAGCACCGGTGATGATGACGGTTGTATCCCAGACGCCGGCCGCTTTTTTTGCCAGAGCCATCCGGTCTCCCTTTTCTTCCCCGGCATCAACCCCTTTGATCACCCAGCTTTCGTCTCCAAGCGTGTTGGCGATTTCGGCTGCATTGCCTCTGACAGCGGAAATTTTCACTTTTCTCATGATGCGCTGAGCGGATGCCGTCCGGAACGGCGTCGCCCCTGCGCCGACAGGGTCAAGAATGACGGGGACGCCGTGTTCATTCGCGGATTTGCCGGCAATGATCATCGACTCAACATCCTCAAGGCTCAGCGTCCCAATGTTCAATACGAGGGCGCCGGCGATTTTTGCCATGTCGGCCGCCTCTTCCCTCGCATAGGCCATGACCGGGGAAGCGCCGAGTGACAATAAGCCGTTTGCAGTGAAGTTCGTGACAACATTATTCGTCATGTTGTGAACGAGCGGGTTTTCTTTTCTGACGTTTTCGATTAATGCCGCAGCATCTTGGCGGTTCATCATGCTTCATTCCTTCCTTCTTCTGAATGAGGACTCCATATATACGATTTCGTGTGGTCGATCCAAGCCCTTGCCGCAAATGAAAGATAACGGTCCTTTCTCCAAATGACGGCGACATGCCAAGGGATGGCCGGCCTGACGACGGAGATGATCTTGACTCGTTCGGGATCAAGGTCCCGGCAGATTCTTTCGGGGAGAAGACCGATGCCGAGATTCGCCGATACCATTTCACTGATAAAATCCCACTGGGATGTTTCATAAATCACGTTCGGCCGAAATCCGGCCTTTAAGCATGCCGTAATGATCCGCTCATGAAGGACAAAGTCTTCACGAAAAAAAATAAACGGCTCTTCACTCAGCTGCTGAAGCTCAATCTCCTCTTCATCGGCAAAACGGTGTGACGGATGAACAAGCAGCATTAAATTCTCTTTTACAATCGTAAAGGAATGAAAAATCTCTTCTTTTGCAGGCAGAACGACGACTCCGATATCAAGCGATCCGTCCTCTACACCCTCCTGCACCTTTACAGATCCGTGTTCAACAAGCTGAAACGTGACATTCGGATATTTGTCCCTAAAGTCACCGATGACCTTCGGAAAAAAGCCTGAACCGATCATCGGCGGCAGGCCGATCCGGACATGCCCTTTTTTCACGTCCATCAAGTCATTCAGCTCTGAAGTCAAATTTTGAAACGATTTGGTGATTTCCTGGGCCTGCACATACATGCTTTGGCCGGCATCAGTCAGTTCAATCTGCCTTCCGCGCCGGTAAAACAGCTCGATTCCCAGCTCTTCTTCAAGGTTCTTGATCATTTTTGAAATCGTCGGCTGTGATATATATAGGGATTGGGCGGCCTTTGTAAAGCTTTTCAAACGGGCTACCTCTAAAAAGTAGGTTAAATGACGTATGTCCATTTGTTTGACATCCTTTCAGAGCTTGGTGCAAGATTTTCGCTTTACATCATATTTTAAACCAATTTTCATATTTTCTCACACCCCAATCGCTTTGCCGGCCAATATAAAAAGCGCTGGCGGCTTGCTGCCGACAGCGCTTATTTTCGGGCGATCGCCTCGTCTTGCTCCTTCAAGGAATTCACATTTGAACGCGTGTCCTCGATGTTTTTATACACAGCCTCTTTGTACTGATTGACCATATCGCGGATGGTTTCCTCCCGTTCAAGCCACTTTTTTGTAAAATCAAGCTTGTTTTGTCCAAGCGATCCAGCTGACGGGCCATTTAGGGAAAGCGAGTCAAGCGCGCTTTTCACTTGATCCAGCTGTTTCATGACGACTTTATGGTTCAATTTGATCGTTTTGCTCATTTCAACCACCCTTTTAACCCGTTGATTGTACTATGCAGAGCGTCGATTGCCTCTTCCCCCTTTTCCAGGAGAAAGTCCGCCCGGTCCGCAGACCAGCTTGCAGCTTCGACTGCTCCTTTTTCAGCGTCTAAAGCAAATATTTTCAAATCGATTTTATGAATATACCTCTCATAATCATCGTTAAATATTCTATACATTGCGGTGTGCGCTTCATCACGTGCTTCATCAAAGTCGGCTGCCCGGCTTCCGGTCCACGCTTCTCCAAGACCAGGACGCAAAATCTGTCTGATTTCTTCGATGCCCAAGCTTTGTTCTCTTTCAACATCGCGTTTCGCCCGCTCCAGTCTCGCAATTTGTTCTTCCAGCTCCGCCGCCTTGTGGGAGAGAACCCCGTGTATTTTCTCCAGCGTGCCTGAGTAGTCCATTTATGTCACCTCTGAACTGCATTATGGTTCGGATTTTTCTTCATGCAATCATACTTCAGTTTTGTTTTTCATAGATTCACATCTTTTACTAGACTTGCGCACATTTCCAATATTTATAGTTTAAGTCGAAAAGCATGGATGTTGAATAGGCTTTAAATACTGTTTTTGGGGAATTGTACACAGGAAAGGAGCCAAAGGAATCGGTTTTTCAAGGACATCTGACCTTTCTTTTTGAATCAATCCAATTCCGCTTCCCATCAGGGCAAGGCCAAAGACATGGGGGTGGAAAGGTGTAATTGTCACAGAAAACAGGCAATCTATTCCGTCCTCCATTTTACATTTTTAGTCAATTAACTGTTTCTTTCGCCCTGATTTCAGCGATTTTTGTATAGACAAAATGAATAGACATTATTCTGTATATGTATTTTACCTATATCTAAAACTCATGTACACTTTTGTTTAGAAAGGGGGATAATGACATGAAAACATTCATTAAAGGAATCAGTCAGGTCGCTCTTTTATTTTTATTTGCGCGTTTGATGAATCTGATTGTTGAGGTTCTTCATATAAAAATACCGGGAAGCATTCTTGGGATAATCGTGATTTTTGCTTTACTGTATTTCAAGGTCATTAAACTCGAATGGATTGAGCTCGGCGCATTATGGCTTCTTGCAGAGCTCCTGTTGTTCTTTGTCCCTTCTGCGGTCGGGATTATGAACTATGGAGAGATTCTCAAAAATTTTGGACCAAGCATTTTACTCGTCGTTCTGATCAGCACGTTTGTCGTCATGGTATCGACAGGCATGCTGACGCAAATCATCGCCAAAAGAAAGGAAAGGAAAAACACATGTTCATCGGATGCATAAGTCTGATCGCAACCGTCTTGATTTATATGGGGGCCAAAGCGGTATACACCCGCCATCCAAAGGTGTATGTTTCGCCTCTGTTGATCACACCGCTGATCTTGGTCGGGCTGCTGCTCTTGATCAACGTGCCTTTTGAAGCCTACAATGCCGGAGGGCGCCTGTTAACTGACATGCTTCAGCCGGCGACCGTGGCGTTTGCGATTCCGCTCTATAAATACTTCCCGATTTTAAAAAAATACGCCGTTGAAATTATCATCAATGTGGCGGTCGGCAGCTGCATCGCCATTCTGTCAACGGCGTTTATCGCAAAGCTGTTTAAGCTTAATGCAGATCTGATTGAGAGCCTCATTCCACGTTCAGTCACAACGCCAATTGCGATGAGCGTCTCTGAAATGATCGGCGGAATGCCGGCGGTTACCGCCGTTTTCGTCATCTTGACCGCTTTGTTCGGCTCTGTTATCGGGCCGATGGTCATCCGCTATTTTCGAATCGATAATGAAATTGCGAGAGGCGTTCTGCTCGGAACAAGCGCACACGGCGCCGGTACGTCAAAAGCGTTTGAGCTCAGCTCTGTATCCGGAACCATTTCAAGCGTTTCGATGATCTTGGCTGCGATTATTACGCTTTGCGCTGCGCCATTTCTCATTTCTCTTATTACGGTATAACAAAAAGACCTCCGAATATTCGGGGGTCTCTTTGATTTGCCGGGCGGCTTGCATCGCAGCGGTCCGTTTTGCTGCTAAAACTTCAGCCCTTTAGATTCTCAACGGCCGTATCAAACTCGTCTTCAATCTCTGCAGGCGGTTTTTTTGTCAGGAGGCTGACGACAATGATGACAGCCGTACAGACAATGAAGCCGGGAATAATTTCATAGACCGGGCGAAAAGCCTCCACCTGTTCCCAAGCGATGACTGTCAGCGCACCCGCGAGCATGCCCGAAAGCGCACCCCACTTCGTCATTCGCTTCCAATACAGACTTAATAGGACGACCGGGCCAAATGCGGCTCCAAAACCGGCCCATGCGTAGCCGACAAGATTCAGAATCGTTTCATTCGGATGAAGCGCCATGATCAGTGCGATCAGTGAAATGGCGAGAACCGCCAGTCTTCCGACAAGCACCAGCTCCCGGTCAGATGCATCTTTTCGTATGAACGCTTTATAGAAGTCTTCCGTCAGAGCGCTTGACGTGACAAGGAGCTGTGAAGAAATCGTACTCATGACAGCAGCCAAAATGGCGGCCAGCAAAAACCCTGTGATCACGGACGGAAACAGGAGGTCAGAAAGAACGATAAATACCGTTTCCGCATTTTTCAAAGGCAAATGGTTCACGCTGACATACGCGATTCCGACAAGCCCGGTAAGCATCGCTCCGCAAATAGAAAAAATCATCCAGCCCATGCCGATCCTGCGGGCACTCTTCATTTCCTTCACACTGGAAATCGCCATAAATCTGACGATAATATGAGGCTGCCCAAAATAACCGAGCCCCCATGCCAACAGCGAAATGATGCCGATCACAGTCGTTCCTTTAAACGGCTGCAGAAGCTCCGGATCGACTGAACGGATTTCAGAAAAGGCAGGGCCGACTCCCCCCAGCTGGATAAACACAACGAGCGGCATCACGATGAGGGCGATAAACATAATCGTTCCTTGCACAAAGTCTGTCCAGCTAACCGCCAAAAAGCCGCCAAACAGCGTGTACAAAATAACAACTCCGGCTGTCAGCCAGATGCCGATTCGATAATCGAGATGAAAGGCGGTTTTGAAAAGCTCTCCTCCCGCCACCATCCCCGAGGATGTATAAAATGTAAAAAAGATTAAAATAACAAGAGCTGATGTCATTCTTAAGACTCTCGACCCGTCCTTAAAACGGTTTTCAAAATAATCGGGAATGGTGATGCTGTTGCCGGCCGCTTCCGTATATGTCCTCAGCCTCGGGGCGACATACACCCAGTTCAAATAGGCTCCGATTGTAAGGCCGATGACGATCCAGCCGCTGCTCAGCCCGTTTAGGAACATGGCGCCGGGAAGCCCCATCAACAGCCAGCCGCTCATATCCGAAGCACCCGCGCTTAAAGCGGTGACAGCCGGCCCAAGGTTCCTTCCCCCAAGCATATAATCGGTTAAGTTGGACGTTCGGCGGTAAGCAAAGTATCCAATCAAAAGCATTCCAGCCATATAAATTCCAATCGATAACAAAACTCCGTAATCCATAGCTTCCCCCTATACAATTTTTCACGTAATATCAATATACATGAATAATCTCTCAAGAGGTATCGTTTTCATGGTGAAATGCCGCGATTTTTTGTCCTGCTCGACGGCCGGAGACCGGTTAAGCGAAACGGAAGCGGTCTTACCGCATTAGCGATGATGAACCCGCAAAAACACAACCTTTAAATAATTGCCTTCCGGATAGCTTTGCAACGTTTTAAAGTCCTCAGGCAGCGAATGTTCTTCAAGGATCGTATAGCTTGTCCCCGTTTCTTTGCATGCTGCATCGATAAAGCCTTTAAACTTTTCCATCCCAAAAGCGCTGCTGTTCGTCGAGGCGACGATGACGCCATCATGTTTGGTGATTTGAATGGCTTCTTTCAACAGATGCTTATAGTCTTTTGCGGCGCTGAATGTATGTTTCTTCGTCCTTGCAAAAGACGGCGGGTCAAGAATAATCAGATCGTAGCCAAGCTGCTTTTTAGCGGCATAGGAAAAATATTCAAATACATCCATCACTTTTATGTCGTGCGCTTCATGATCAAGACCGTTTACGCTGAACTGTTCGATCGTCTTGCTCAAGCTGCGGTTTGCAACATCGACGCTTGTCGTTTTGACGGCCCCGCCCAATGCCGCAGCAACGGAAAACGCCCCTGTATATGAGAATGTGTTCAATACGTTTTTTCCTTCCGCATATCGATCCCTGATCGTCTTCCTGACATGGCGCTGGTCGAGAAAAATGCCGGTCATGGCGCCGTCATTGAGATAAACGGCATAATGTATTCCGTTTTCTTTGACGATAATCGGAAATTCTCCCCTTTCCCCTTTTACAAAATCATCATCTTCCACATACTGCCCGGCCGCGCTGAATCTTTTTTTCTCATAAATCGCTTTATAATCTGTAATTTCATCAAGGGCTGCAATAATCGCTTCCTTATATGCAAAAATACCTTTGCTGTACCACTGGATCAGAAAATAACCGTCATAATAATCAATCGTCAGTCCCCCGATTCCGTCACCCTCGCCGTTGAAAACGCGAAAGGCTGTCGTTTCAGCACTCTGGAAGAGCTGATGTCGTCCCTGAATGGCCGTTGCCAGGCGGCTGAGAAAAAAATCCTGGTCAATGGGCTCCTCCTTGTTTTGTGTCAGC
Source organism: Bacillus sp. KICET-3 (assembly GCF_033261025.1). NCBI lineage: Bacteria > Bacillati > Bacillota > Bacilli > Caryophanales > Bacillaceae > Bacillus > Bacillus sp. KICET-3. Next base: position 4,292,847 of record NZ_CP137345.1, read on the forward strand.
ACCCAGCCGACACCTTTATTCTGCTCTCCATAATAGGCTTTTCCCAGAAAACCGCCCTTTTCATCTACAAGCTCGATCAGCGCTCCTTCTGAGATGCCGTCATCTTTTGAAAAAACCGCTTCCTTTAAAATCAGCGGGAAACCCTTTTTAATTTTTGCCGCATAAGCGTGTTTGAGTGTTAACGTCTTCATTTTGTTCAGTCCTTATGTTTAGTATTTCTCTATCCTACCATAACCGTCCCGGCCATGTTCTTATGCACAGGAGAGAAAAAATGGCGCCTGAATTGACAGTCTATTCAGATTTTCTTTAAGATGGTGGAGAATAATAAGGAGGGAACACATGATGGCGCGAATCGACCATGTTGGTGTTATGGTAAAAGATATTGAAGCATCTATCGCTTTTTATCAAGACGTTGTCGGCATGAAGCTGAAAGACAGGCTCATCCATACGAACGGGATCATCAAGCTTGCATTTCTGGGATTTGAAAATCGGGATGAAACAGAGCTTGAGCTCATCGAAGGCTACAATGACCAGCTTCCGCAGGAAGGGAAAGTTCATCACTTTGCGGTGTCAACAGATGATATAGAGGCTGAGTTCGCCCGCATCAAAGAAACCGACGTGAAGCTGATGGAGGACGGAATTACCGAACTGCCGAACGGCTACCGCTATTTCTTTATTTTCGGCCCTGAGGGGGAAGTGGTGGAGTTTTTTCAAAGATCGTGAATATAAAAGGGACGGTTCTGTTTGAACCGTCTTTTTACGTCCGGATGGCGCCTGAATCCTCAACAGTGAAGGCTAAAGGCTGGTCTTCGATAAACCGTTTGATATTTTCATACGTGATCGTTTCAATGCGCCTGATACTTTCATATGTGGCGCCGCCGATATGAGCGGTGCAAATGGCGTTGGAAAGGAGGGTAATCCGCGATGAGGGAGGCTCTGTTTCAAAAACATCCAAAGCCGCGCCCCGAATCATGTTCTGTTCAAGCGCTTTTCCAAGCGCATTTTCGTCAATGACCTCCCCGCGCGCAATATTGATCAGAAAAGCCGTCTTTTTCATTTTCGCCAGCCGTTCTGCATTCAACAGATGAAATGTCTCTGGCCTTAATGAAGTGCTGATACATACAAAGTCCGATTTCATCAGCAGATCATCCAATTCCGCAAAGCGCACGTTGAGCAGCTTTGCCGACTTGTAATCCTTGTATGTGCCGTATGCCAGCAGGTTCATGTTAAAACCCGACGCCCGCCTGGCGATTTTTTTGCCGATTTCTCCAAAGCCGATGAGCCCGAGTGTTTTTCCATCCAGTTCATAGCCCATTGATATATTCCATAAACCGTTTTTGACAGCTGCATTTGTCTGCGGAATCGACCTTGCGCCAGCAAGCAGGAGCCCGAATGCCAAATCAGCGACTGATGACGCGTTTTGACCAGGGGCATTCGTGACGAAAATGCCTTTCTCCTTGGCGTAGGCTACATCAATATTGTCGACGCCCGCACCGAATTTCATGATGTAACGCAGATTCGGTGCGGCATCAATCAATTCGCGATCAGCTTTTTCGACGCCGAGAACATAAATATGGACGTCTCTGACGTTGGCCAGCAATTCCTCCCTGCCCAAACTTTCCGAATCCAAAAAGAGAAATTCGGCTCCAAGCTTGTCAAGCTTTTCTTTGAACCGCGGAGCGGCGCGATAAAAAGGTTCGCTCAGCGTCAACAGCACTTTAACCATAGTCCCTCCTCCATTCACCTTTTTTCAAGACTAGAAAAATGCTTGTTTCCTGTTTTGAGGAAACAAGCGTCTATGGGGATACGTTAGGGTTATCGTGATTATATCTATAAATGGAAGCTTAAAAAAAGAAGATTGGCATTTTAACTGACATGGTTTTTAGATAGTTTGGCGGGCTGATGGAATGCTGTTTGTTTTAAATACTCAAAATAATGGCGGGCGTACGGGTGCGCGGTTTGCGAATTCCAGGGCTTGTTTCCTCCGCAGAAATGGACGATTGCGGGATTTGCCCTTGTTTCCATATAGCGCTTCTTGTCCAAAAGGGTTGCCGGTGTTTTTTCCTTTAACATGATATGGGTCTGTGCGTTCCATCTCGGATGAAGGCCATACCACTTATCATATAGAATCGCATTAAGCGCATCCTGGTCATGGAATACAAACATATCCTTGCTGTTGTTATTAATAAAGCTGATCACTTTTTCTGAAATGCTGTTCCTTCTCCATTCTTCAACATCTATGATCATAATACCCGAATTGAAGTATTTCGCCGTGTCGCTGATCTTCATTTTTTTCAGGCGTTCATGCTGGCCTGCGTCTTCGACAGCCGCAACATAATAAGGCGAAATATCCATATCCCACAGTTTTGATATATCCTCTAATACCAAGGCATCACAATCGACATATATCATTCTTTTCACAGATTCATCCTTGATGAGATCGGGAATCGAAATTCTGTAATAAGCCGCTTTTGTAATATGGCTGCTCTCAACGGCCCTGTCATATTGGCTTTTTTCCACATCAAGAAATGTAACGGGGACACCGAAGCGATCAGTCGTCTTTTTCAGCCTCTCTTTATGATCCTCTTCAATTCCTCCGTCAATCACGTACAGTTTGACATCCCGCTGTTTGTCCATGTTCATCAGCAATGAGGTGAACATGACGCTCAAATGCTGCGCGTAATTGTTGTCTGTACAAGAAATGATATGCATCGTCCGGTCGCTTTTCATATCGTTTCCATCTCCTTCTCTTTTTTTGTTCTATTCCCTTTTTTCGAAAAATAAACACCGTCGATAGGACGAAAAAAAAGGATCATGCAAGATCCTCAGATTGTATAGCGTCTATTTTGCTATCTTTTAGCAAGATGCTGCTTTAAATAAAAGTAAGGATAGCCAACAATGATGAGCGGGGCTGCTAATGCAAGGAGTATCCATGAGCCTGAGTGACTGCCTCTAATGACTCCAATGAAAATACAAGTACCGACGAGAAAATATAATAAAGCACCTAAGAACCAATACATCTTCATTCCTCTTTTTCTTTACGCTTGTTCTTGGATTGACGATTTTTGTTTCTATGCTTGTCTGTTTTTTCGTTCGCATTGCTTAATCGATCAGGGCACTGATTTTTTGACACTTTCTCAGTTCGGATACCTTTTCTTTTTAATGATAAAATTGTGTGATCAATCGATTTCAATGTTGATCATTCCTTTAATAAAAAGTGAGTTCCTCATTATTTTAAATGTAAATTTGGAAAGATAAAACGTACATAAAGGCAGAATGCATATGTACGTTTGGGCAATGATCATATGTTGGGAAGATCTAATGGTTCACTGCACATTGGTATTGTTGTGTTCCTTCTCTTCCTATAAAATGATTGGATAAATGTATGTTGCACGTTCAATGAAATGGGATCGATTTTCATAAGTCTCTTTTTGGTTAAACTGTTAAAGGAAGTGGATGGTTTGCTGATAAGGAATCCTTTCAAAGAAAAATACTACTCACATGATAGGCGGGCATTAAATATGCTTGCACTCAGAGTGCCGGGCCTGGCTTTTATTCTCATGATCTATGTTGCCTCTATCGTGCTGCAATTTCTTAATGGGAGCTGGTCCATTTTATTGCTTAATGTGTTTACGGTATTGACCGCCATCTTTGCTTTGATGCATTGGCACTCATATCGCTGGGTTAAGAAAAGGGTGATTCTGTACTTCGTATTACAAGGTTTGATCACTTTTACACTTGCTAATGTCATGTCAGGCTTTTTAGTGCTGATCATCATTGGCCTTTATGCATTTTTGATCGGACAGATTATAGGAATGGCAGACAGAAGAAAGACGTTCCTCATCCTTTATTTATTGCTTCTGCTGTCAATCACTGTACTATATCATATTCACAAAGGTGAATATTTGCATTTTCTTGTCATAGCAGTACCTATTATGATCGTGATTATCACATATGCCGCTACATTTTTTGCCCAAGTCGATGAAAAGATAAAAGCGCAGCTGACTCTTGAAAGGCTGGAGCTGGCTCATCAGCAGGTAGAACAGCTGACGCTGCAAAACGAGAGACAGCGTATGGCCCGGGACTTGCACGATACGCTTGCTCAAGGGCTGGTCAGTTTAAATATGCAGCTGGACGCTATTCATATTCATCTCGCCAAAGACAACACAGAGAGAGCAAAAGAAATCGTTCAACAATCTATGAATAGAGTGAAAAGCACACTAGCTGATGCACGTTCAGCGATTGACGATCTGCGCAGCAAATCAGAAGAAATCGGTTTTTTAAAAGAAAGAATTACCTCATTAATGGATCATTTTCAAGAGTCGACAGGCATGGCTTGCTTTTTAGACTACAGATTAGACCAAGTGCCGGACGTTCGAACAGCTGAAAACTGTTATTACATCATTGGAGAATGCATAGCGAATGCCGTAAAGCATGCTGAAGCAGAAACGATCTCAGTGTCCATTTGGGATGATGATAAGAGGAGGCTCCATTTAACCGTCAAGGATAACGGCAAAGGATTTGATGTTGAAAAGGGCAAGAAAAAGAGAGGACATTATGGGCTTCTCGGCATAGAAGAACGCGTCAGAGCAATGAAAGGCCAATTCAATATAAAGAGTACAACATCTAAAGGAACACAAATTGATATCACTGTACCAATTCAGGGAGAGATGCAAGATGAATAAGGTTTTAATCGTTGATGACCATCTTGTCGTGAGGGAAGGTCTGAAGCTTTTAATTGAAACGAATGATCACTACATCATCATAGGAGAGGCGGAAAATGGCAAAGCGGCAGTTCGCCTTGCAGATGAATTAAAACCGGATATTATTCTCATGGATTTGTATATGCCGGAGATGAGCGGGTTAGAAGCCATTAAACTAATAAAAGAAAAACACGACATCCCTATCATTATTTTGACTACGTATAATGAAGATCACTTAATGATCGAAGGAATTGAATTAGGGGCGAAAGGATATCTATTGAAGGATACAAGTTCAGAAACCCTTTTTCATACGATGGACGCAGCAATAAGAGGAAACGTGCTATTGCAGCCTGATATCTTAAAACGTCTGCAAGAAATCCAATTGGAGCGGATGAAGAAGCAGAGCAGTGATACGCAGCTGACAGAAAAGGAAGTCATAGTTCTAAAAGCAATTGCTAAAGGTCTTAAAAGCAAAGCGATTGCCTTTGATTTGGGCGTCTCTGAGAGAACAGTAAAGTCTAGACTAACGTCCATTTACAATAAATTAGGCGCGAATTCAAGAACTGAAGCAGTGACGATTGCCATGCAAAGAGGCATTCTGACATTAGACTAATAATATCAAATTAAAATTTGCCCAAACGTACATGCCCGAATGTACGTTTTTTTTATTTCATTGTCCACTACAATGAGGAAGAATGTGATCAAGCAATGTGTTGAAAGGAGATTATCATGTCAAAAATGTTATATAAATTAGGAGGATGGGTTGCTCGCAATCGCATAAAAGTAATATGCGCATGGATCGTTGTGCTAGTTGCTTCGATAGGCCTTGCAATCACGTTAAAACCAAGTTTTTCTGAGGATATGTCCATACCTGACACACCTTCGGAAAAAGCGATGGATGTCATTCAAAAAGAATTTCCCCACGGTCCTGATAAAGGGAGCATACGGGTTATTTTCGGTGCTGAAGATGGGGAGAAACTGACTTCGAAGTCAGCGGAAAAAGCAATAGAAAATACGTTAAAGGAAATCGATAAAGATGGTTCCGTTGACGCGATTGCAAGTCCTTTTGTGACAGGAACAATCGCGAAAGATGGCACAGTTGCCTATGCTGATATCAAGTATAAATCATCAGCAGATGATATTAAAGATTACTCTATCAAACACTTAAAAGACAGTTTGAAAATGGCTGATTATGAGGGATTGCAAACTGAGCTAAGCGGAGATGTACCAGGAGCTGAGATGGAGATAGGCGGCATCTCTGAAATTGTCGGCATTATTTTGGCCTTTATCGTTTTGGCCATTACGTTTGGCTCTTTATTAATAGCAGGTTTGCCGATTTTAACAGCACTGGTTGGATTAGGTGTAAGTATTGGGCTTGTTTTGATTGGGACACAAGTATTCGATATCGCTTCCGTCAGTCTATCATTAGCCGGAATGATTGGCCTTGCAGTTGGAATTGATTATGCTTTATTTATTTTTACGAAGCACCGCCAGTTTTTAGGCGAAGGTATACAAAAAAATGAATCAATTGCGAGAGCTACAGGAACAGCCGGGAGTGCAGTCGTTTTTGCCGGACTTACTGTTATCGTCGCACTTTGCGGATTGACTGTCGTTAACATTCCTTTTATGTCTGCAATGGGGCTGACAGCAGGACTTAGTGTACTGATGGCTGTTCTCGCTTCAATCACGCTTGTGCCTGCCGTCTTGTCGATAGCTGGGAAACGGATGGTTCCGAAAGCAAACAAGAAAAAAGAAAAACAAAGCGCGGAAACAAATGTCTGGGGACGCTTTGTCACAAAGAATCCTATCATGCTAAGTGTATGCAGCATTCTGATTTTGCTCGTTATTAGTATCCCATCTATGCATTTGGAGCTGGGCTTGCCTGATGCAGGGATGAAAGCGAAGGATAACCCGGATCGCCGGGCTTATGACTTGCTTGCCGACGGTTTTGGAGAAGGATTTAATGGTCAATTAACAATCGTAGCGGATGCCGCAAGTGTGACAGAAAATAAGGCGGAAGCCTTCGCAGATGCAGTGAAAGAAATAAAGGAACTGGACCATGTGGCGAGTGTCACTCCTGCAATGCCTAATAAAGAAGGGAACTTTGCCATCATTACGGTCGTTCCTGAAACAGGTCCAAATGATGAAGCAACGAAGGATTTGGTAAAGGATGTACGCAGCTTATCAGATAAAAATGGGGTGGATTTGCTCGTTACTGGATCGACTGCAGTGAATATTGATATTTCAGATCGCCTTAATGATGCGATACCGGTGTTTGCTGTACTCATTGTTGGTTTTGCGTTTGTATTGCTGACAATCGTATTCCGTTCGTTGCTTGTGCCTCTTGTTGCGGTTGCAGGTTTCATTTTGACGATGACAGCCACTCTTGGAGTCTGTGTATTTGTCTTACAAGACGGGAATCTCATCGACTTGTTCAAAATACCTGAAAAAGGGCCGATACTCGCGTTCCTGCCGATTTTATCCATTGGGATTCTGTTCGGATTAGCGATGGATTATCAAGTATTCCTTGTAAGCAGAATGCGCGAAGAATATGTAAAAACAAAGAATCCAGTACAAGCCATTCAGGCTGGATTAAAACACAGCGGTCCTGTTGTCACCGCAGCCGGCCTGATCATGATATTCGTTTTTGCAGGGTTTATCTTTGCTGGTGAAGCTTCTATTAAAGCCAACGGGTTGGCTCTTTCCTTTGGTGTGCTCTTTGATGCATTTATTGTACGAATGACACTGATTCCAAGTCTGATGAAGCTGATGGGGAATGCAGCCTGGTATTTGCCAAAATGGCTGGACAAGATTATTCCGAATGTAGACATAGAAGGTCATCAACTCACGAAGGAAATACAGCCAGAAACAGCTCATGAACAAAAGAAACAAATCAGTATGTAATAGAAAGCAGATCTTTTACGAGATCTGCTTTTTTGCTTCATATGGACGTTTATTTTTTAGAAAAGGTTAATCGCTAATATCAGCCATGGAAAAGGTGCATTATATCCTCACGTTGAGGATCATGCATGATCCTTTTTTTCTCTCACCTTCCCGGCGATCCAAAAAGGCAAATAGAGAAGATAGAAGAAGACAATCGTGACCGCTTCAGCTGATAAAAGATACCACGGCCATGGCCCGAGCACATCTAACAGCGATGCACCGCCCCCCGGCTTTTTCATCATGTACATATAGTTTGATTTCAAGAGGCGGTTGATCAAAAATATGAAGCCCCCATAGACATTGACAAGGAGAAAGGTCACCCAAAGGGAGCGCACCGTCGGTTTATACTTTTCGGCGGCAACCATCAAAAGGCAGGAAAGCACAACAATCCCATGGGAAATGAAAAATTCGAAAAACCTGAAATGCGGAAATCCGTATCTCCCCAAATCCGGTGTCAATATCGCTTGCAGCGCGCTTCCCAATCCGGCAAAGTAAAGGAATTTAAACAAGTTGAGATTTTTGGTGAACAACAAAATCATCACAAGATAGACGGAAAGATCGCTGAGGTGAAGGGGTAAACAATAGCGCGGCGTCCATGACCGGACGCTTATGAACCAGGAATGATAGCTGATCTCCGAAATGACGAGAATCAACACAAAGGTATAGCGGATCGTCCGATTCCAGCCGGGCTTTTGGAGAGTCCGGCGAAAGATGAACAGACAAACGCCGAGCGCCGCAATCACCAGCAATGTTACGATATGAGACATTGAAAAAAGCTGAAAAGATCCGAGCTGATAATCTTTTTGAAAATATGTGTTCATGAGCAGCACCTGTCGTCAAAATGTTTTAACATTAGTTTACAGCAAACCTTGTGTATTATACCGGAAAAGCCAAACTAATTAAAAAAGACCGCCAAATATTCGGCAGCCAAGAATTTTCACATCGAGATATTATGTTTTTCTTTCGTCTCATGTTTGATGTGGATTCGCTCCACTTTTCCAACCAGGAAAATGTAGGAGAGCGCTCCCAGTAAAGCAAGGATGCCGATAAAGACAAGAGCGGGGGCAAAGCTTCCGCCATCAGCCAGAAAACCGATGACAATCGGAACGATTACAGAAGCGAGACTTCCGACGAAATTAAAGACTCCTCCTGTCAGCCCGATTAAATGCTTTGGCGCTAAAGATGACACAAGCACCCACGTAATGGAGGCTAAACCGTTTCCAAAAAAGGCCAGAGTCATAAATAAAATAATCAGCGATGTCTGATTGACATAATTGGCGCCGATAATCGAAATTGACAGGAACAAGCCGATAATGATCGGCGTCTTGCGCGCCACCCCTGCCGATACGCCTCTTTTCACCAAAAAATCAGACAAAAAGCCGGACAACAGAACCCCTACAAATGCGGCAAGAAAAGGAAGCGAGGCAAGAAAACCCGACTGCAGAAAATCAAGCCCCCTGTATTTCACAAGGTACGTCGGAAACCATGTCAAAAAAAACCACAAAGTTGAATTGACAGCGAACTGCCCGATATAAATGCCCCACAGCTTCCGGTGGGAGGTCACCTGTTTGAAATGCGTCCAATTAAATGCGGTTTTTTCCTTTTTTAAACCCTGCTCCCGTCGGACAATCCCTCCGCCTTTTTCTATATGTTCAAGCTCGGCCTTGTTTACTTTTGGGTGACGATCAGGATCACGATAAAAAACATACCAGATTATCCCCCAGATGATGCCGATCGCCCCTGTGACGATAAACAGGCCGCGCCAGCCGACGACATGCTGGACTGCGCTGAGCGCCGGCGTCAAAAACGCCAGACCCGCAAACTGCCCGGATGTATAGAAAGCAATGGCAGATGCCCTTTCCTGCTCGGGAAACCATGAAGTCACAACCCGGTTGTTCGCCGGAAAGGCGGGCGCCTCAAAGGCGCCTGTCGCCAGCCTTAATCCGAATAATGATCCAAAGCCGCGGGCAAACCCCTGCAGCAATGTTGCAATCGACCAGGTAATCAAAGTAAAACCGTAAACAAGCCGCGGACCGAACCGGTCGACAAGACCGCCTCCCGGTATTTGCAGCGCACAATAAGCCCAGCCAAAGGCTGAAAAAATCAAGCCCAGCTGTACGGATGACAAATTCAAGTCATCTCCAAGCTTTGAAGCGGCCACCGATATATTGCTGCGGTCCATATAATTGATCACAACACATACAAAGATAAACAATAATACCCGTACCCGAACCTTTGTCGGCTTCTGATTTTGATTTACTGCTTTCATTTAGGTTCATCCCTTCTTTCGGCCTTTGATCGAAAAGCTTTTAAATGAAAACGCCTTCAATAATTACCATTCCGCCACACTGCCATCTTTGTGCCGCCATACCGGGTTGCGCCAGTTATGCCCGATTTCAGCCATTTTCCTGACATGCTCTTCATTAATGTCAACGCCCAGGCCGGGTCCGTCTGGAATCCGGACATAGCCGTCCTCATAGAAAAAGACCTCCTTATCCACCATATAATCCAGTAAATCCGTACCTTTGTTGTAATGGATCCCCAAGCTCTGCTCCTGAATGAATGCGTTGTGGCAGGTCGCATCAACCTGCAGGCACGCCGCCAGCGCAATCGGTCCGAGGGGACAGTGGGGAGCCGCCGCGACATCAAACGCTTCAGCCATCGAAAGGATCTTTTTGCATTCGGTAATACCCCCGGCATGTGATAAATCCGGCTGGATAATATCCACATAGCCATCGGTCAAAACGTTTTTAAACTGCCATTTTGAGAACATCCTCTCGCCTGTCGCGATCGGAATTGAGACAAGGTTGGCAATATCCCTCAGCGCCTCGTTGTTTTCAGGTAATACGGGCTCTTCAATAAACATCGGCCGAAACGCCTCAAGCTCCTTCGCCAAAATTTTTGCCATCGGCTTATGGACTCTGCCGTGGAAATCGATGCCGATGCCAATGTAGGGACCGACCGCCTCTCTAACCGCCGCGATTCTCTCAATCACCTGATCGATTTTTTCGTGTGAATCAATATATTGCAGCTCTTCTGTACCGTTCATTTTAACGGCCGTAAAGCCTTGTTCGACTACCTGCTTTGCCGCAAGACCGACGTCTTGGGGCCGGTCTCCGCCAATCCATGAATAAACCTTGATCGATTCCCTGCTTTTCCCGCCAAGCAGCTGATGGACGGGCGCATTGTAATACTTCCCTTTAATGTCCCAAAGCGCCTGATCGATTCCGGCTATTGCGCTCATCAGGATCGGGCCGCCCCTGTAAAACCCGCCTCTGTACATCACATTCCAGTGATCCTCAATATCCATCGGGTCTTTGCCGATTAAGTATTCCATTAATTCGCCGACGGCCGTTTTAACTGTTTCCGCCCTGCCCTCGATCACCGGTTCTCCCCACCCTGTGATCCCTTCATCTGTTTCGATTTTTAAGAAAAGCCAGCGAGGCGGAATTTGAAAACATTCAAAACCAGTTATCTTCATATCGCTCATCCCCTTTTGATTGCTGCAGCAAATTGATACGCTTTTTCGGTCAGCTTTTCTAAATACAAGCCGTTGACCTCTTCATTTGGTTTGACCAGAGAACTTCCGATCCCCGCTCCAATGGCTCCGGCGTCTAAATACTCGCGGATATTTTCCAATCCGACTCCTCCTGTCGGAAGCAGGGGAATCTGTGGAAGCGGCCCGTGAATATCCTTGATATAACCGGGCCCCATCGTTCCAGGAAATACTTTGATGATATCTCCGCCGTTTTCATAAGCCGTCAAAATCTCTGTCGGTGTGAAAGCTCCCGGTATGCTCACCGCTCCATACCGTTTGGTCAGCTTAATCGTTTCTTCATTAACGGTCGGCGACAAGATAAACTGCGCGCCGGCCGCCAAGGCCGCCCTCGCCGATTCAGAATCAAGCACCGTGCCCGCTCCAATCAGCATGTCATCTCCAAACTGCTCTGACACAGCCTCAATCGCTTTGATCGCCTGAGGCGAGTTCAGTGTCATTTCCACCAGCCTGATGCCGCCCGCTTTTAAAGCTTCCGTGATTTTGAGGGCATCCTCCGCCCGATAGCCGCGGATGATTGCAATCACTTTATGTTTTTCAATTTGTGATAAAGCCTTCATCTCTTCCACCCTTCCATTTTGAAGTTATCTGTTGACATCGTCTTCCTCAGATTGCTCCATAAAGGCAAACAGCGCATCACGGTCAGGCAGTCCTTCTATATCGCCATTTACCGCGGTCACCATGGCGCCGACCGCGCAGCCTCTTTTGACAGCCTCACGAAGCGGAATATCCTCAATCAACCCTGATAAAACGCCTGCCGCAAACCCGTCACCTGCTCCAACAGGGTCAGCCACTCTCTGAATCTCATAGCCTTGTTCATAACCGCTTTCATTTCCGGCAGAATAATACGCTCCTTTTGCCCCCAGCTTGACAACAGCTGTTTCAGCACCGAGCTGGTGAATTGATTCCGCAATCGCTTTCTCATCATCGGTTCCGAATAAAAAGCGGCCTTCGCGCAAGCCCGGCAGCACGATATCAGACTGTTTGACAAGCTCCAGCAACGTCCGCCTCGCCCGCTCTTCGTCCCACAGCTTTTTTCGCAAATTCGGATCAAACACAACGGGTTTTTGGTGTTTTCTGGCCAGTTCGACAGCATGGAACACCGCTTCTGAAGCGCTTTCACTTAAAGCCGGCGTAATCCCGGTTATGTACAGAAAGCCGGCGTTTTTCACATAATCTTCATCTATATCGCTTTTCCTCAAAAAGCTTGCGGCAGAGCCGTTCCTGTAATACAAGACATTGACCCGTGCCTCGTTTGCCCTTTCTTTAAAAAACAAGCCTGTCGGTGCGTCTGCATCGATCAGAACCCGGCTGACGTCAACCCCTTCCCCCCTGACGGAAGAAAGAATCATCGCCCCGAATTCATCCTTTCCCAGCCTGCTGATCCAGCCGGCTTTTTTTCCGAGCTTTGCTAGCCCGATCAGCGTGTTTGTTTCGGCTCCCGCGATCCTCGATGTATAGTTTCTCGCATACCTGAGAGGACCGTCTTCAACCGGGGTGAACAGAACCATTGCTTCTCCTAAACTGATGACATCCATCAGACATCCTCCCTTTGTTCAGGCGGCTTAGCATGACCGCCGATGCTTTCCGTTATTTTCTCCGCTGTATGGAGTAGCTGTTTGGCGATGACAGCCTTCCTTTTCAGCATGCGGTCCTTTGGTCCGGCCGTACTGATTGCAGCCTTGATGACGCCGTCTGCTCCGAACACGGGAGCTGCCAAACAGAACAGGCCTTCTTCATTTTCTTCATCATCAATGGCATATCCCAGCTCTGTAAAATACGTCAGCTGTCCTTCCAATTGTTCTCTATCTGTAATGGTGTTTCTTGTAAACCGTACGAATTGGATGCGGTCAAGCAACCGGCTTCTTTCTTTCTCCGGCAGGAACGCTAAAAACGCTTTGCCGAGCCCTGTACAGTAAAGCGGTTTCCGCGAGCCAGGCTGTGCGGTCGTCCTGATCGACCGGTTGTTGTCAATCTTTGCGATGTATACAAGCTGATCGTCGCTCAGCATGGCCATGAACACTGTCTCCTGCACGCCGTCCATCAGCTGTTTTAAGTAAGGGACCCCCTGGGACGAAATATCCATTGAATCCATGGCAGCGGTTCCAATTTGAATCAGCTTTGCTCCAAGCTTATAGCGCTTCAGCGGGTCCTGCTGAAGATAGCCTTCTTCAAAAAGCGTGACAACCAGATTGAATGTGCTGCTCTGCGGTAGCGACAAGCCTCTCGCGATCTCCTTTACCGTTAATCCATCCGGATGGTTTGAAAGCAATTCAAATATTTGCAGCACGCGCACTGCAGACTTTACAGACATGGCACCCTCCATTATTCACATATGTGATTCAAAATCAGAATTATGATTAATCGGACGTATTCTAAACAGAAAGAAACGGCACGTCAACCGCTTTTTTTATAAAAAAATAATTTTTATAGACATCTATTCCCTTATAAAATCGACAGCCGAGGTCTAACGTCTCATTTATTTTTGAGACGCAGGATTTGCCTTTCTTGATGCGAATCTTTCCATACAAAGATCAATCAAGGAGGTTATGACATGAAGAAAAAATTAATGGTTCTGGGGATGTCCGCAGCCATTGTAATGGGCGGTGTTTTCCTGCCTTCGTCCGACGGCATGGCAAATGCGGTGCAAGCAGCATCAGAAGGAATACATTCTCAAAGCGAAGGGAAAATCGCCAAGAAATTCAATGAGAACCGCGCTTATCAAACGATTTACCACTTAAGCGAAACGATCGGCCCGCGCGTCACAGGCACCCAAGCGGAAAAAAAGAGCGCGGCATTTATCGCCTCTCAAATGAAAAAATCGAATCTGAAAGTCAGTACCCAGACATTCAGCATCCCCGACAGATTGGAAGGAACGCTTACAGTCCGGGGAAACGAATTGCCGGCACGGCCTGCATCAGGCTCTGCCCCTACATCTGACAAAGGGTTGACCGCTCCGCTCTACGACGCGGGACTCGGGCTCCCAGGCGATTTCACAGAAGAAGCAAAAGGGAAAATCGCCGTCATTTTAAGAGGGGACCTGTCATTTTATGAAAAAGCGAAAAACGCTGAAAATGCCGGTGCGGCTGGCGTCATCATTTATAACAATGTAGACAGCCTTGTCCCTCTCACACCAAATCTCAGCGGAAATACAACCGGGATTCCGGTCGTCGGCGTTAAAAAAGAAGACGGAGAAAACCTTCTCACAGAACAAGAAGCAACGCTCAAGCTAAAGTCCTTCCCGAATCAAACCTCTCAAAACGTCATTGGCGTCCGCAAAGCAAAAGGAGTCAAACATCCGGATATCGTGTATGTGACATCGCATTATGACAGCGTCCCCGAAGCGCCGGGTGCCAATGACAATGCATCGGGAACGTCTGTCGTGCTGGAACTGGCGAGAATTACAAAAAACATCCCCGCTGACAAAGAAATTCGCTTTATTACGTTCGGCGCTGAAGAAATCGGGCTTGTCGGCTCGCGATATTATGTCAGCAAGCTGTCTAACCGTGAAATCGAACGCAGCACGGCAAATTTCAACCTGGACATGGTCGGAACAAGCTGGGAAAACGCGTCACAGCTTTATATCAATACACCTGACGGTTCTGAGAATCTGATCTGGCAATTAAGCAAAAACGCCGCAACAAGCATTGGAAAAAATGTTTTGTCATTAAGAAAAGGCGGCTCATCCGACCACGTACCTTTCTATGAAGCGGGAATCGATTCAGCCAATTTTATCTGGATGGAACCGGGGACCGAATCCTTAGAGCCATGGTATCACACCCCTTTCGACACGATTGAGCATATCAGCAAAGACCGGTTGAAAACGGCCGGGCAAATCGCCGGGACAGCGGTATACGATTTAGTCGAAAAGGAAGAACGCCGGGCGCAATAATTTGCGTCAAAAAAACAGAGCCTCATCAGCTCTGTTTTTTTAATGTCCCATTTTCCATAAACAGCTCATCATCAATATAAACCGTCGGCTTTGTTACCACTCCGTCAATATGTACACCCGCTGCAATCGTGCCGCCGAACGTGTTGTTGCTTCCGAATGCGGTGTGTATGGTGCCGAGAACTTTTTCGTCTTCGAGAACGACACCGGTTATTCTTGCGCGGTCATTTGTCCCGATGCCGAACTCGCCGAGGCACCGGCCGTCGCCGCTCCCAAGAATGCTCAGCAGCTTTTCGGCGGCATCGCCCTCAGCATCCGTAATCCGTCCGTTTTCAATCGTTAACACGAGCGGTGAGATTAATGTTCCGACGCCGGCCAGTGACCCGTCTATTTCGATTTGGCCGTTTGCTGTACCTTCAAGCGGCGCGATATACGCTTCACCCGAAGGCAGGTTGCCGGATTCCCCGGGATTCAAATACATACCGGTGCTTGGAATCCCTTTCCTCCCGTCGATTGAAAACGTAAGAATATAGCCCGCCTTTTCTATACGGACAGACCGTCCGTTTGAAAGCACCTCACAAACGTTTTCCGTTCTTTCCTTTACTTTTTCGTAATCGGCGGAAATCGCGCCGTTTAAAAACATGTCTTCCGTAATCCCCGGCATCGTCGCAATCCTCGTTCCCGCTTTCGCAGCTTCTTTCCGGGCGTTTGTATGGGTTAGCGAATGCTCGGTAATGCAAACGGCCGCATCTGCATGCTTCATTGCCGAAGCAATTGACGGCGGCGGCTCTTCGCCTGGTTTTCCCCTTGTCTTCATGACCGCAAGCATCGTTTCCGCCCCAAGCGCTTGTCCCGCCTGATACAAAGATTCTGCCAGTCCTTTTTTATTGTCGTCACAGACAATCAGAAAAGACTCCCCTTTTTTCAGCCCGAGACAGATCGACAATACCTTTTGGCCGATTTGAATCAGCTCCTGGTTCATGTTCATCATCCTTTTTAGGTCATTTCTGAAACGTGTTTTGTCCTATCAGAGCGCAATCGAGAAAAACACAGGCAGGTCGGCTTTTTTCACAGTACGCTCCCTTTCTCCTTCAGTATACCTCATCAGGCGGGCAAGAACCGAGAACTCCGCCAAAACAAAAAAATACTCAGCTGGCCGAACGACATGTGGTTGATTAAGATCTCTATTTAGACAAGAAGGAGATAGGGTCTTTCGTCGACTTATTATTTAAGTATTTTCGCGTATGTTCCGCTGATACACGGGACTCTTGGCCTCATTTTGTAAAGTAACCTTGACGTAAAGTTAATTTTACGTTACGGTAGAATTACACGGGGGGGTTTTATGAAAAATCGACTTGTTGAATTTAGAAAAAAATACAATTATTCTCAAGAGACTTTAGCGGTGAAACTTAATGTGTCAAGACAAACCATTATTTCAATTGAAAAGGGAAAATACAACCCCTCTCTTCGGTTAGCAATGTTGATGGCAAAGCTTTTTGAAACTACAGTAGAAGAATTATTTATTCTAGACAGCGAAGATGTTTAAGGAGGTAAATCATGAATTCACGATTAGGTAATTTCACAATCAGTTTTTTGATGTTGATTTTAAGTCTATATATTTTTTTTAGCCTATGGGTTAATGGAAAATCTGAATTTGAAATGGCTTTTCTGCCTTTTTCTTTATTTATCATGTTTTTCAGACTAGGTTATTTATATCCTCAATTTAAGAAAAATGATGAGCGCTATAAATTAATCCAACAAAAAGCCATGTTTTATAATTATTTTATTTCGATGGGATATCTCTTTATTTTTTTTATCTTAGGAAATAACATTATAAACTTGAGTGCGCAGACAGTTATTGTAATCCTTGGTGCTCTTATTATTGCAACAGTCAACATTTTATTTATGATCTTCTCAAAAATTTATTAGGAGATGATGTACTTTGTTTCCTTATCTTATACAATTATTCGTTATCTTTATAGTCATGGTGATGATTACAGTTGTGACCAAAAAGCGTAAACATTGATTTTCAAAAAACGTATGGTTGATCAACCATACGTTTTGAAAGTTTTATAGAGATTCAACACTGAAAACAAGTGCCCAAGTAATTGACACAAGAACACCTTTTTTCCCGTTATGTGCATCCACACGTGAAGCTAATAGCGTCCAATATCCTGTTGCCATCCCGGCTACTCCCGCTATTGGCGGCAATTCAGCGAATATACCTGTCGCCATTCCGGCACCTCCAGCTGCAGCATTTAATTCACTTATATAACCGTTTGCTTGTTTATGAGTGAATTTTCTGTCATAACCCCACCAATGGTAAGTCCACTTACCATAAGTAGCCATGATTTGAAATCCTGTTGGTTTTATATTGAGTTGATTATCTATAACCAATTGATTATTTTCTACGCCTTTATTTATGTACTCAAAATGTTCCTCTAAGGCACTGAGATTATATTCCTTGTATAAATCTTCAGGGACATTTTTCAAAAATAACTTTCCATCAGCATCTACATGTACGTAAGGTTTAATAGTATTAATTAATTTTTCTTGTTCAGCATTTAGTATTGCCTGATCATGATCTTTTACATTACCCTCTTTCGCAGATTCTTGAGCAAAACTAGTTTTAGGAACCATAAATCCAACCATAAAAATTCCTACCAAAAATATGATAGACATCTTTCTTAACATAAATAAAGCACCTCTCTATTAATTATTTCCATAATATTGTTTCATTTATCATAGTTTTTCTCAACCAATTTTATGTGATTTTATTTTTTTATCACAATTTTGTAACTTTATTACTAATTTAACATAAGTATTTAATATCTGTTTTTTTGTTTTTTTCTTCGTTCGCCCTACTTTATCCTTACCTAAGTTTGGACAAACTGTTGTGCAATGACCATCGTTTTCCCGATCTCCAAATAAGTCCAATACTCATTTTTTGTTCGGTTTTGAATGAATCGTCATAACAAAAAATAGAGCCGCACCCCGCAGCTCTATTTTAATCAATCCAGATCCTTCGCCAATTTGACAAACCGGAAACTAAAGATCAGGCTTCCGATGGCGACGATCACCATGATCATCCCCAAATCCCGGAAATGACCGGCGGTGATTTCTTGCCCGAACAGCAAGCCAAGAATGACCGAGGAAAGGATTGAGCCTAAATAACGGCACGTTTGAAAGAGGCCTGAAGACGTGCCGATCATGTCGGAAGGGCTTGCCGTCAGCATGGCTGACTGCAGGGCTACATTGCCGAGGCCGTAGCTGATTCCCAGCAAAGAAAGAATCAAACCTTTCCAGATCATCGGCGCCTGCACGAAAAAGAGCGTCATGAGCACTGCTCCGGCAATCATTAAACAAGCCCCGGCCAATACAGGCTGTGTCTCCCCTGAGCGATCTATCCACTTTCCCGCAAGCGGAGACACGATGATGCTCATTCCGGACATAAACAGCATCAGCAATCCGCTTGTTTGAACAGAAAGTTGCATCTCATCCTGAAAATAACTTGGAAGTCCGAAAAACAGACAGTAATTAAAAATGTTCAACATAATAAACTGGACATACACCGATGACAGCGCCCGATGGGATACAAACAGCCGCATATCAATAAACGGGTGATCCGTGCGCAGCTCCCACCATACAAAGATGAAAAGCAGAACAAATCCGCAAATCCCTTCGGCATAATGGGGGTCTGTGCTTAAAGAAAGCAAGAAAGACAATAAAAGGACGATTCCGCCGGCGAATAAAAGGATTCCCGTCAAGTCGAGCTGCCTGATGACGGCCTTGGCATTTAAGCCGGGCTTTTTCTCATCCTTTGGAAACATGTACATCCCAAGCAAAAAGCTGAACAGGATAAACGGAAAATTGACCGTAAAAATGGCCGGCCATCCGCCCCAAACGATTAAAAAGCCCCCCACGGTCGGACCCAGTGCCGTCATGGCAGAAGCAAAAATGGAAAGGACGGCCAAGGCGGAGGCTTGGCGATCATGGATATGGCTCCTGATCAGCCCCACTCCGGACGGATAAATCGCGCTGCTCCCGATCGCTTGGAATAAACGCATGACCAATAAAACCATAAACGCGGGGGCTAAAGGAGCGCCGAGCGCCGAAACGGCAACAAGGATCAAACCGAACAAAAACAGCTTTTTCCGTCCGATTATATCTCCAAGCTTGCCTGTAACAGGCTGGGCGACCGCACTGGCCAAATAAAAAGATGAAATCAACCAGGATACCGTTGAAAACGACAATTCAAATTCTTTTTGTATGCTGTGAAGAGCCAATGAGATCATCGAGGAATTCAGCGGGTTCAGCATGGTTCCAGATGCGACGGTCGTCAAAAACAGTGCCCTGCTCTTTTTAGAGATTTTCATGAGAACTGTGATAAAAACTCTTCCGCCGTCCGAAGCCTGCCGATTCTGGGAAAAATAAAGCGGATTGAGGCTTCGTGTTCTTCCTCGCTGAATGTTGTCACCGCATCTGTAATAAAGACCTGCTGATATTCAAGCTGGTACGCCTCCCGGGCCGTGCTTTCAACGCCGATATTCGTGGCGATTCCGCACAGCACAATCGTGTCAATCCCCCGGCGCCGAAGCTGAAGATCCAAATCCGTTCCGAAAAAAGCGCCCCATTGACGCTTGGTTACAATGTAATCGCCTTCTCCGACGCCGAGCCGAGGTACAAACTCCGCCCAATCGGACGGGCGTTCGGCTGAAGTTTGCGCAGGCTCGTCCGTTTCCGGCATAAGCGCATCTTTCCCATCATGAAACGCGACATTTACAAAGCAGATAAACCCCTGTTTTTGCCGGAACACGTCGATTAATTTAACCGCTTTCTTTACAACGGCATCTCCCCCGGGGATTTTGACAATCCCTTTTTGCAAGTCGACTAAGACAAGAGCCGTTTTATTGAAATCAATATGCAGTCCGTTCATATCAAGACCTCCTCATTGTGATTATCTTTTTCTCGATTCGCTTATTCGATTCATGATCGTTTCGCAAAAAGTACGCATCCCTGCCGGATGAATCAGCGGGAGCTCTTAAAACATATGTATAGCGCTTATGAAATATTTTACATGAATATATTCTCCGGCGGCCATCATATATCATTTCTTGAGGTTTGGCGTCACAACAGGTGAACAGGTAAGAAAAACAGCGAAAATGAAACAGCCCCGCCGTCATTTCTTTCAAAGTAGGATTGGACATGCCACACAAAAGGAGAGGAAATGCTTGAAGGTTTCGGATCGGTGACAGGGCAAAACAAAAAGGGAAATCAGCGGCTTATCAAGCTGGAATATATGGTGGGCGGCTTGTTGCGGAGAAAGTGTAACAAGACAGGGAATCGGAGGAAAGCCAACGTCGTATGACATGGTCAACCCCACACGCCATACCGGCAATTCCATTCATGATCTTCAAACAGAAAGAACGAACCGCCAAAAGCAAAGCCGGGAAAATCTTGGCCCGGCTTTATGATTGATCAATCTTTGATCTGATATGAAGCATCTTTTCATCGAGATAATTTGCGATATCGGCGGCTTCTTTCAGCTCGTCGGTCAGCCGATCAGGCACTTCATTATTTAATTTATAGTAGATTTTATGCTCAAGGCTCGCCCAAAAATCCATGGCAATCGTTCTGATTTGGATTTCCACCTTGGCATGCTCCACCCGGTTTGTCAAATAAACGGGTACTTCTACTATTAAATGGAGGCTGCGGTAACCGTTCGGCTTCGGATTTTTAATATAATCTTTCACCTTCAAAATTTTAATATCTTCATGCTCTTTCAGCACTTCGACCATATTATATATATCCGATACAAATGAACAAACGATCCTGAGTCCCGCGATATCGTTGATATGCTCTTTGGCGGCGGTCGTTGTAATATCACAGCCTTTTCTCACAAGCTTATTAATCAGGCTTTCAAAGTTTTTCACCCTGGATTTTGTATGTTCAATCGGATTATGTCCATGAATTAAGTTGTATTCCTGACTGATAATCGAAAATTTCGTATCCATTTGATCCAAAGCGAATTTATAAACTAAAAGCTCGTTTTTCCAATCTTCCATCAGCTGCCTGAAATCTTCTATTTGATGCTGCGGCAAACTTGTTATTTGATCTATTGAAGTCTCCATATTGGTTCTCCTTATGTCAAATTAATGTCTTTTCAACACAATAGACGTTGTCATTTCTGCTAAAGTTTCGAACAAGAGAAAACTGTTTTCACTAATAAGATTATAACATTTTCTTTAAATGTTCTGATCGCCGGACCATTTTTTTTGCTATCATGGCCGGCACGGCATTTTAGGAGCTGCGCTGTTCATACGGCAGCAGAATGCAATTTTATTTTTTTCACGCGTCAAAAGATGGCGCTAATTTCCAAAAAGAAAAATATTATTGGATTGATATTCAGCATAAAATGTTTATAATAGGCTGATAGGACTCAAGTTTTCAGCAATTTTGAACAAAATCACACAAATTTTTTTCCACTTTTTTAGAAGAAATGAAACTTTTATAAATCAAATTCGTCTTATACTGTTGTCACGGCAATTTTATTAGGGAAAGGAACAGATCAATGTTAACCAAGCTTAAAATGTTGTATGAAAAAACAACAATGAAGTGGCTGCTCAACACTTCTTACTACTTTCTGATTCTGGTGCTGTTGTTTTTGATTTACGGATTCCATACAGCAAATACAGGTTCATATATTTATAACGACTTTTAATGGAGAATCAAAATGAAACTGATAGAAACGATTAAAAATTATGCTCAAACACAACCCGATACACTTGCATTTGTGAATGAAGACAAATCGCTGACATACAGAGAACTGTGGTTACAGTCGGAGCGCCTTGCTTCCCGGCTTCAAAAAGCAGCGGTCAGCGATCGTTCCCCTATCATCGTCTACGGCCATATGCAGCCGGAAATGCCGGTATCTTTCCTTGCCTGCGTGAAATCCGGCCATCCGTATATACCGGTTGATGTTTCCATACCGGCTGACCGGGTGATGAAAATCATCACAAGCTCAAAAGCAGAGCTTGTGATCAACAACTCCGGAACCGACCTGGATACAGGGGATGCTCTGATTTCCGTGCTCACACCGGAGCTGCTTGACAGCGAAGAACAGCTTGAGACGAATCCTGACAACTGGGTGAAGGACGGAGAGACATTTTACATTATCTATACGTCCGGAAGCACAGGGAATCCAAAAGGCGTGCAAATTTCCGCCGATAACCTGCAAAGCTTCACAAACTGGATTACCGGGGATTTCCCGGTAAAAAACGGTCATGTGTTCTTAAACCAGGCACCGTTTTCCTTTGACCTGTCAGTGATGGATCTTTATCCTTGCCTGCAGGCCGGAGGCACTCTCTGGACCGTCACGAAAGATATGATTAATCGACCGAAGCTTTTATTTGAAGCGCTGAAACAATCAAACGTCAATGTCTGGACTTCAACGCCTTCATTTGCCCAAATGTGCTTGATGGATCCGTCATTTTCAGAGGAGCTTCTCCCCGGCCTGAGTGTATTTATGTTCTGCGGAGAAACGCTCCCTGCATCAGTCGCCAGACAGCTGAAAGAACGATTTCCGAAAGCCCGGGTCTTCAATACGTACGGCCCGACGGAAGCAACAGTGGCAGTGACTTCAATTGAAGTGACAGACGAAGTGTTAGCTCAATACTCTTCCCTTCCTGTCGGTTCAGCGAAGCCTGACACAGAGATCGTCATCGTCAACGAAGACGGGGAAGCTGTTAAAGATGGTGAAAAAGGCGAAATTATTATCACCGGAAAAAGCGTCAGCAAAGGCTATTTAGGCGAAAAAGAGCTGACGGAAAAATCATTTTTCTCATATAACGGAGAAGCGGCTTACCGTACTGGAGACGCCGGCTACAAAGAAAACGGCCAGCTTTTCTTCCAGGGAAGACTCGACTTTCAAATTAAGCTGCACGGCTACCGCATCGAGCTTGAAGAGATTGAATACCAAATTAATCAATCCAAATACGTTCAGTCCGCCGTGGTGATTCCATACTACCGTGAAGAGAAAATCGAGTATTTGATCGCGATGATCGTGCCTGCTGAACACGATTTTGAAAAGGAATACCAGTTGACGAGCGCCATTAAGAAAGATCTTGGCAGCACGCTGCCGGCTTATATGATACCGAGAAAATTCGTGTATCAAAAAGAGATTCCGATGACTGCAAACGGTAAAATTGACAGAAAACGGCTAAAAGAAGAGGTATCAGTATGACGCCGTACGGTTCATTTCTCTTCTTTATCATATTGGCTATTTTATTGGCGCCGACCATCATCCTTGGGCTCAACGGAAAAAGATTTCAGCTCTACAATATGGCGGTTTCCGTTGTTGTGCTGGCGCTCATTTTTTCAAACAGCCTGCACGGGCTCATTGCTCTGATCTTGTTTACGCTTTGGCAAATGGTGCTGATCAAAGGCTATATTGCCTACCGTTCCAAAGCGAACAGCGGCTTTGTATTTTGTTTGGCCGCAGCAGCTTCCATTCTGCCCCTGGCGGTTTCGAAGCTGCTGCCGTTCCTTGGCCTGAACAACTGGGCAAGTTTTCTCGGAATCTCGTATTTAACCTTTAAAGGGGTTCAGCTCATAATTGAAACCCGCGACGGTTTGATCAAAAACCAGATTCCCGTCGGCAGACTGCTGTATTTCATTCTGTTTTTCCCGACCATTTCATCAGGGCCGATTGACAGGTACCGCCGTTTTGAAAAGGATGAACAGACGGTCTGGACGAAAGAGCAGTATGAAGAGCTGCTGTATAAGGGAATCAACAAGATTTTTCTCGGCTTTTTGTACAAATTCATTATTGGATATTGCATTAATACGTACATTATTTTAAATCTGCCGCACATCACGTCCGGCAGCATCTCTCACGGACTCGGATACATGTACGCTTACAGCCTTTACTTGTTCTTCGATTTTGCCGGCTATACGGCTTTTGCGGTCGGCATCAGCTATATCATGGGGATCAAGTCTCCGGAAAACTTTAATAAGCCGTTTATCAGCCGCAATATTAAAGATTTCTGGAACAGATGGCACATGTCTCTTTCATTCTGGTTCAGAGACTACGTGTTTATGCGCTTTGTCTTCTGGATGACAAAGAAAAAATGGATCAAAAACCGGATGGCGGTTTCAAATATCGGATATGTGCTGCTGTTTCTTTTAATGGGCGTATGGCACGGCCTTGCCCTTCAGTACATCATCTACGGACTTTATCACGCACTGCTTATGGTAGGCTTCAACTTCTTTGAAAAATGGAATAAGAAGTTTAAATGGTGGCCAAACAACAAGTGGACGACAGCAGTCTCAATAGTGGTGACCTTCCATTTTGTGTGCTTTGGATTCTTTATTTTCTCAGGAAAACTAATTCATTAAAAGGAGAATTTTACAATGGACTTTAATCAAGAAGTGCTTTCAGTTATAGCAGAAGTTTGTCAGGACGATATCGTCAAGGAGAATCCTGATATCGATATTTTTGAAGAAGGAATCCTCGATTCCTTTGGTACGGTAGAGCTGCTGCTCGCGTTTGAAAGCCGCTTTAACATCACTGTGCCGATTACAGAATTTGACCGGGATGCATGGAACACGCCAAATCAAATCATAAAGCAGCTGAATGAGTTGAGATAATGAAAAAGCGTTTTTTATTCGGGCCAATCATTTTGGCATTTTTACTTTTTTTCACCATGATCATGATCCCAAATTCATGGCTGGCGGCGTTTGTTCCTAAAGACCGGGTGGAGACATCGGCGACGGAGCTGAATCCGATGATGTTCCAGGGAACGTACCTTCAAAGCAAAATGCTTGAAGATCCAAAGTACCTCCCGATCTATGGATCATCCGAACTGTCCCGGTTGGATCAATTTCATCCGTCTAATTATTTCAAAGTAAATAATAAAGGATTTACTCCATACCTGGTCGGAAAAGGCGGTTCACAATCCCTGATCCACGCTGTCAATTTCGCAGCTCATGCGGATCAATTAAAGGGAAAGAAACTGGTATTCATCATTTCCCCGCAGTGGTTTCAGAAAAAAGGGTCTGATGAAGCCCATTTCGCGCCGAATTTCTCAGCCTTACAGGCCTATGATCTATTATTCAATCAACATATCGACCAAAATTTAAAGAAAAAAATGATCAAACGCATGCTGAAATACCATGCTGTCAAAAATGACGCCCTGCTCGCAGCGATATATAAAGCTGAGCTAAAGCAGGATCATATGACACTGTCCCTTCTCACGCCGGCTGCCAAAGCTTATCGAAACGTGCTGCAGAAAAAGGATCTATACTATTCAATGGCTGAAGGCACCGCCCCCGACCGCACCATTTCACAAAGTGTGAAGAATAAATCCTGGGGTGAGCTGAAGCAGATGGCGGCGCAGGTCGGAGAGAAGGAATCCCGCTCAAATCAGTTTAAATTGGTCAATAACGCATTTAAAAAGATAAAACCGAAATTGAAGAAATTAAAAAACAGCAAGAAACATATGTCTTATGTAAAATCCGTGGAGTTCAACGACTTTCAGATGATGATGGATGTTCTGAAGGAGTCGGGCGCCGAACCTTTGTTCATTTCGGTTCCTGTACACGGCAAATGGTATGACTATACCGGCTTCCCTAAAAAAGGGCGGACCGATTACTATGCTAAGATCAAAAAACAGATTGAAGCAGAAGGTTTTCAGGTAGCTGATTTAACAAATCACGAATACGACCCTTATTTCCTGAAAGATACGATCCATCTCGGCTGGAAAGGCTGGGTTTACGTCGACAAAGCAATCGAAGATTTTTATCAAAACAAATTATGAAAAAGGATTCCCTTGCGAGGGGATCTTTTTTTATTTTACGGCCTCTATCAACAATATAGGTTTTAAATATTTCCAAAAATTCTATTTTGCAAATTTCTCTGAAATCTATTGCGATTATGAATATAAGGTTTAAAATAGAATATAAATATTTTTTGGAAAAAAGACTAGAACGGCAGGGAGAATGATTATGACAAAACAAACCATCAGCGTACAGCTCAGTCAAACGAAAAAACAAAAGCCTGATCCGAACCGGCTCGAATTCGGCCGTGTATTTACCGACCACATGTTCGTCATGGATTATTCGGCTGAAAACGGCTGGCATGATCCGCGGATCGTCCCTTACCAGCCTATCGAAATGGACCCGGCTGCAATGGTATATCACTACGGCCAATCCGTTTTTGAAGGATTAAAAGCTTATGTATCAGACGATGGAAAAGTTCTTTTGTTCAGACCGGAAAAAAACGTTGAACGGCTGAACAAATCAAACGACCGCCTCTGCATTCCGCGGGTCGATCCGGATACGGTGCTGGACGGACTTAAGCAGCTTCTTCAGATCGAAAAAGAGTGGATTCCGGCCGCAGAAGGAACATCGCTATATATCCGGCCATTCATTATTTCAACGGAGCCTTACCTCGGTGTCGCTCCATCCAAGACATATAAACTGCTGATTATCCTGTCGCCGGTCGGCTCTTATTACAAGGAAGGCATCCAACCTGTAAAAATCGCCGTTGAGAGTGAATTTGTCCGGGCAGTGACAGGCGGCACAGGAAACGCAAAAACGGCCGGGAACTACGCGGCCAGCCTGAAGGCGCAGGAAGTTGCCGAAAGCAAAGGATTTTCCCAAGTATTATGGCTGGACGGAGTTGAGAAGAAATACATTGAAGAAGTGGGAAGCATGAATATCTTCTTCAAAATCGACGGAGAAATCGTCACGCCTGCGCTAAACGGCAGCATTTTGGAAGGCATTACGAGAAACTCCGTCCTCTACCTTTTAAAACAATGGGGCCTTCCTGTCACCGAAAAGAAAATTTCCGTTGACGAATTGATCCAGGCCCATAAAGACGGGCTGCTTGAAGAAGCGTTTGGCACTGGAACCGCAGCTGTCATCTCCCCGGTCGGAGAGCTGATTTGGAAAGATGAAAGCCTCGTCATTAACGGCGGAGAAACCGGAGAAATCGCTAAAAAACTTTATGACACGATCACAGGAATTCAAAAAGGCGCATTGCCAGACCCATTCGGCTGGACAGTAGAAGTCGACACTGTCACCCAATCATGTTGAACCATCCGGCCCCTCTAAAATCAAGAGGGCCGGCCCATTTCCGGGCCGGATGGCGGCCAACCCCCGGGCAGGCATGCCTCTCAAAGATCCCTTCATGAAAATGACTCACCAGATTCGATTCCATTTTCTATAAACTATGTTAAAATCATCTATATACATATAAAATCATTCCTATTAAACATTATGAAAGGAGACATCAAAAAAACGACTACCGCGATGTAAAAGAAAGGACTTTGAAGATGGAGAAAACTAATGGAGCATTGAGTGTCTGGAAAAAGAATTTTACGCTTCTTTTCTTCTCCAGGCTCATTAAAATTTCAGCCGACTGCTTCGCCTTCAACTCTATTTTATGGTTCCTGATCTTTGATGGAAAAGGCGCAATCGGCACCGCTTTTCTGCTCGCCGTCACCTTCCTTCCAGAAGCTTTTTTGGCACCGTTGACAGGGCCTCTGGTAAAAAGAAGCGCGCTAAAATTCTGGATGTATTTTTCGGACTTAACGAGAGCGGCGGTTGTACTGGCTATCCCGATATGCTACTATAACGGCTTTTCACCGATGTGGTTTGTCCTGGGGCTGATGATTATCCATTCAGCAACGGGAGCGACATATAATCCCGCATCCATTACACTGATTCCTCAAATTGTCGACGAAGAGCTGATTCAAAAAGCAAATGCAATCCTCCAGTCTTCCTCGGAAATTGTAAGGCTTGGTGCTGTCACATTGTGCGGGGTGCTTCTGACTTTTATCGGCCCGGCGCCGACGATGATTATGTCGTTCACACTTTACATCATATCAGGGATATTTGTCCTTTGTATTAAAAGTAAAACGGCCCAGCAACTTACTGAATCCAATACCGGCAAACCGAGGGGTACATATTTTTCAAGATTAAAAAGAGGATTTACTCTTGTAAGGCATCATAAGGTTTTATTCCCGCTAGCCATTTATTGTATATTTATGAATTTGGCGGCATCGCCATGGGAGGCGCTTTCCGCGGTGTATGTTGACGAAGATTTAAACGGTACGCCGTTCATCCATTCCTTATTGAAGGCTACGACAGCCGGAGGGGCTTTTTTATTGGGCTTTATCCTCGCCAAAGTAAAAGTCAACAGATACGGGCTGCTCTTTATTGCGGCCGGAATTTTTGAAGGAATGGCTTATTTCATTACGGGGTTGAATACCTTTTTGCCCCTTGTATTTCTCGCCGCTTTTGCATTTGGTGCGGCCATAAGCTCGATCAATGTTCCAGAATTCACGATCATTCAGACGTCTGTGGAAGGGGATGACCAGCCTCAGGTGTTTGCTGTCATTCATATGATCACAAATTTGTCGCTTCCTTTAGGCGCGCTGGCATGCGGATATGCTGCACAGGCGCTCGGAGCCGGCAAAGTCATCGCAATCGGCGGTTTCATCGAAATCCTTGCCGGCGTCGGAATTTTGCTGTTTACTCAGCTTGCGAAAGCCCGCCGCTCAGATCTTATCAAGGAAAAAGAAGCAAGCGCCCATATGTAACCCCAAGCCTTGGTAAAGCATTCGGACCGCGTCGGCTGCAGGATATTCGGGTACAGCTGACAGAGGCGGTCCGCCATGCGGCTCCGCTGTTCAATTGGCGTGACGCTGCGGACGGCAATCTGCTTCAGACACAGATTTGTCCTCTGCCGCCGGACCGGACGCCGCCGCTTCAGATTGGCCGCCTTTAGTGGCAATTCCTCCTACAACGAAAGGTTCCGGCGGAGACGGCCGGAACCTTGGCAATCAATCTATGCTTCTATTGATTTAAAAAACTGCGGAAGATGCTCTTTATGCGCTTCAAGCATATCATCCAGTATTTGCTTAGCGATTTTGTCGGACGGTACGAGCGGGTTGATCGTCATCGCCACAAGAGCGGTGTTGTAGTCGCCGGTCACAGCGGCTTCGGCGGCGACTCGTTCGAACGATTTGATCTGCTGGACAAGGCCTCTGACTTTGACCGGCAAGTCCCCGACTGCGATCGGTTTTGGACCGTTCTTCGTCATGACGCAGTTTACTTCCACCGCTGAATCATCCGGTATGCTTGCGATTGCACCATTGTTCATCGTATTGACAGGCTGAATATCGTGTTTGTCATTATAAATCGAGCTGATCAGGTTACAGGCCGCGTCGCTGTAATATGCGCCTCCGCGTTTTTCAAGCTGCGGCGGTTTGATGGCCAGGTTTGGATCTTTATATAATTCAAAGAGCTCTTTTTCTACTTTTTGAACGACCTCAGCACGGGTTCCTTCCGTTTGCGACGCCTCTATTTCATGCTCAAGCATTTCCTTGGTTTTATAGTAGTAGCGGTGATATCCGCATGGAATTAAGTCAAGACCGCGGATAAAGTCGGGCTCCCATGACTCGCCGGAAATATTTTTCATGGTCATTGCATTTGCCGGATCTGCCATTGCTTCAATCACTTTGTCTTTGACACTGACACCGTCAAGGAAGACATCGAGGCCGTACACCATATGGTTCAACCCGGCAAATTGGATTTCCACGCGGCTTTCGTCAACATCAAGCGCTTTTGCCACTCCCATTTTCATGCCGATCGGCACATTGCACAGACCGACGACTTTTTTCAGATTTGAATAGCGGAGCAGCGCTTCTGTCACCATGCCGGCCGGATTTGTGAAATTGACAAGCCAG
Source organism: Bacillus sp. KICET-3 (assembly GCF_033261025.1). NCBI lineage: Bacteria > Bacillati > Bacillota > Bacilli > Caryophanales > Bacillaceae > Bacillus > Bacillus sp. KICET-3. Next base: position 4,322,691 of record NZ_CP137345.1, read on the forward strand.
GCATCAGGACAAAGCTCTTCAATGTCTTTTGCGATATCGAGTATGACCGGAATGGTGCGAAGTCCTTTAAACAAGCCCCCGGGACCATTCGTCTCCTGACCGATGACACCGTATTTTAATGGGATTCTTTCATCTTTCGCTCTTGCCTCAAGCAGACCGACGCGGAATTGAGTGGTGACGAAATCAGCGTCTTTCAAGGCCTCTCTGCGATCAAGCGTCAGGTGCACCTTAATCGGAACTCCCGCCTTTTCAACCATCCGTTTTGCCAGCGTTCCGACGATATTGAGCTTTTCTTCTCCTTCGGGAATATCGACAAGCCATAGCTCGCTTACAGGCAGCTCCTCGTGTCTTTTGATCAATCCTTCAACCAATTCGGGCGTATAGCTTGAACCTCCGCCAATTGTTACGATTTTCAAGCCTTTTTTCATCAGTTGACACCTCCGCGAATATTTATGTTTTTATATAAATCAACAATTTCCGATGCCAAATCTTTCATTGTCATTGCATTCATTAAATGGTCTTGCGCATGAATCATTAATAGTGACGGCTCTGTTTTTGTCCCCTTTGCTTCATTTTGAATGAGAGCCGTTTGAAAGTGGTGAGCCTTTATCAATTCCTCATCCGCTGACTGAAGCTTTTTTTTTGCTTCGGCAAAATCGCCCTTCTTGGCTTCGGCAATGGCTTCCATGCAAAAGCTTCTGCCGTTTCCTCCGTGGAGAATGATTTGAAAAATCGTCTGTTCCAACTCCTCAGTCATAAGTGCACCCCCTTTTTTATACGCCGATCTGCTGATTTTCATTTGCAGGCGGCCCAGCTTCCAGCTCGCTTTCTTCTTTCAGCTTTTGTTTATCCCACATTCTAAAGAACGGGTAGTAAACGGCAAACGAGATGAACAGGTTGATCAGCTGCATGACAGCTCCGGAAATTTTTCCGCCCGTCGCCAAGTATCCTGAAAAAAGCGGCGGCATTGTCCAAGGCACTGCAATTCCCGCAGGTTTTGCGACGAGACCGGTGCTCATTCCGATATAGGTTGCGATCATCATCAGAAGCGGTGATACGATAAACGGAAGCAAAAGCATCGGGTTCATGACGATGGGCATCCCGAAAATAATCGGTTCATTGATGTTAAAAACGGCCGGTCCGATTGCAAGTTTCCCCAACTGCTTCATCTGCTTGCTTCTCGATCTGAAAAACATGGTGATGACCAGCGCCAATGTAGCTCCGCTTCCGCCGATATTGATAAAGATTTCGAAAAACTGGATTGTAAAAATGTTCGGCAGAACTTCTCCGGCTTGAAAAGCAAGACGGTTTTCATCCATTGCGCCATACCAGATCGGCGACATGACCCCGCCGACGATGTTCGCCCCGTGCAAACCGCAAGACCACAGAAGCTGTTGGACGGTTTCGGCTACAAGGCTTCCCCCGAGACTGCCTCCGAGAATGGAAAGCGGCGTGCCCAAAAGCACGTTGACGACATTATGCAGGCTTTCAAAAGGCGTGATTTCAATCAAAAGGCGGGCGATCCAGATCGAACCGATGACGGCAAACCCCGGAATCAGGGCGATGAATGATTTGCTGACGGCCGGAGGCACACCGTCAGGCATTTTGACAACAATGTCTTTGTGAACGACCCAACGGTATACTTCAGTAGAAAACATCGCAATCAGCATACCGACAAACAGACCCTTGCTTCCCATTAAGGAAATCGGTATACCCCCCGAGACCATAATTTCCTGGGTAGAGCCTTCAGGTGTAAAAGGAATCTGATAAGGAGTGGCGAGCAGGAAAGCCGCTACGGCGATCGCACCTGAAGACAATGCGTCAATTCCGTACTTCTCGGCAAGTCGGTATGCGATTCCAAACGTTGCGATAAGCGCCATAATGTCAAAGCTGACGTTTACCGGGTAGCTCAGCTTTTCAGCCCATTGGTCGCCGAATATCCCAGCCATGAATTGCGCATACCCTGGAATCGGCAGGTTGGCTAAGATGAGAAACAGCGAACCGATGATAATCAGCGGCATGGTCAGGATGATCCCGTCTCTGAGCGCCTGCAAATGGCGCTGGGCGGCGATCCGGCCGGCGATCGGCATGACCTTCTCCTCTAACAACAGGTTGAACTTATTCACCCCTCCGCCCTCCTTCAAACACCGGCAAGCTGTTCTGCGGATTTCAGCACTTCTGCCCCATTACAAGTCCCGTAATGGACCGTGTTGATGACGTCGACAGGCACCCCTTTCGATTCCCCCAATTTCTTCAATTGCGGAAGCATATAACGGACTTGCGGGCCGAGGAGCAATACATCGGCTTTATCAATATGATTTTGGACTTCTCCTCCGGAGACGGCCCAAATTTTATAGTCTTTTCCTTGTTCCTCTGCGCTTTTTTCCATTTTCGTAACAAGCAAACTAGTTGACATACCTGCTGCACAAGCTAATAAGATGTTCATGTTTATATATCCCCCTTTTTGCAATGAATTCGAATCTGTTTTACAGTTTCATCATACAATGAAACCGTTTTCATATTGACTTAATGATTTTCCTCTTCCCTCCGGAAAAAAGACAGGGGAACATGTTTTATCCGGAAAATGGACTTCTGAAAACAGCCATAAACTCTTCATACGTTTTGCATTTCAGCAGTTCCCGGACAATCGACCGATTATCCAGCACATTGCCCAATAACTTGTACATCCCCTGCAGATTGGAGGTATTGTCTTTTTCAACGCAAAGAAGGCAGATGAATTGGACTCTTTTATCCTCCCATTCTATCGGCTTTTGCAGCGTACATACCGCCCAAAATGTTGTATCTGTTTGCGGTGTCATCGGATGGGGAATCGCCACAAGATTGCCAAAGCACGTGGGCGCAACAGCCTCTCTTTCCAAGACTGAGGCTTCCAGACCTTCATCCGCAAGGCCAAGCGCTGTTACTTGATGACACAAAAAACGCAGCACTTCCTCTTTCGATTGAAAGTGTTCCTGCAAAAAGACAAGCTGTCTTCTCGTATATCTTGCAGCCAGCTCTGTATCTGCCGTAAGGACGTGCTCTATTTTTGTTAAATCTGCTCCTCCCAATATCGCATTCACTTTAACAACCGGGATTGGGAGTCCGTCGGGCAGCGGAATGGTGCTGATGACAAAGTCGAGGGCATGGAGCGGCATTTGATTCAGTTTATAATAATCAACCGTTCCAATGATTTCAAGCTTTGAGCCGAATCTTGACCGCAGTCTGTCCTGAAGCAGCATGGCGCTTCCCGCTCCTGAAGCGCAGACAATGATACAGCGCTTTGACGGGGTTTTCATTTTCCTTCTTTCCAGCGCGGCGCCGATATGTAAAGCAAGATAGCCGACTTCACTTTCCTGAATGTCGAATCCCGTTTCCTTTTTGATGACTTCTCCGGCCTGGATTCCTGCTTCAAATGCAAGCGGATAGTTTGCTTTAATGGCGTCCAGCATCGGATTTCTGATGTTCATTCCGTAGCGGCAGCGGTTCAGTGCCGGCTTTAAGTGAAGACAGAGGCCGATTTTTAATTCTTTGTCATTCTTAATGCCCAGCCTGAATTTTTCATCGATTGTTTCCATGACCAAATCTGTCAGTCTATCTGTCTCTTCATCAATAAAGCCTTCCATTTTATCGCTGGGGATCTTCGCCATTGCCGTTCTTTTGGCTCCCATCAGATGAATGGCAATATAAGCCGTCTCTTTTTCCGGAAACGCCACCTTCAGTTTTTCTTTCAGCGTCCGGACAATCGACCGGGATACTTCATATTCTTTATGATTCATAATCTCCTTTATGTCTTCTGAAAAAAACGAGACATGCTTTCCATTGCGAATTCGTTTGCAGGCGATGGCGATATGAATCAGGAGGTTGTTCAAGCCAATGTCAGACAGGGAAATTTCATCCTCGCTTATCCTTTCCAAAATCGTCTGGCGGATCATGCCCAGCTCTTCTTTCGGAAGGATCGAAATCCGGGTGTTCAGGATGTCCATTTCGCTCTCTCTTTTCGGAAAAATATGCTCCGCCATGCAATAGCGCAGCTTTACTTCATCTCCCCTCAACTTAAAGCCGTAATTTGGTTTGATTTCTAATTCAATGCCGTAAGGTTTCAGCCTTTTTCGAACGTCCCTCATATCGTTTTGAACGGTCGATTTGCTGATGAACATCTCATCAGCCAAATCTTCAAGTTTGAGATAGCCGTCTGTTAACAGCAGTCTTTTTAATAGATAGAGAATACGTTCATTTGGAAAAACGGGGTTTGACAATTCTTCTTGAAACGTATTTTGCAGAAACTGGCGAAAGAGGTGGTTATGATGGATGGACAACCTGTAACCGGCGCCTCTGATGGATGTGATGGAAGCCCCGTTTTTAGAGAGAAGATAGTCTAATTCTTTTACGTCTGATCTGATCGTCCTGGAGGTGACATTCAATCCGTTGGCCAAATAAGTGCTGGTCAAGGGTGATTCCGCTGTCATTAATTCGCTGAGAATACTGCTAAGCCGAGCATTGAGCATAAAAAAGCCCCCCTCATAAAGGTATCGCTTGAACCAATGAACAAACAGCCAGAATCTTTCCTGCTGTTTAACATATATTCATTCATTTTGTGAAATTTCTCTCATATTAGTAAATTCTATTATGATTGCGTTTTCAAGTCAATTTGCCTACATGCGGAGCGGCACCTTGGAAAAGCGTTTTTACGTGAAGCCCTCCAATCTGGAAAAACAGCCGGATCAGCCGGCTGTCAAGTCTTTTTCGCTTTTCTGTCTTTGATGATTTTCCGTGCGATCGGATAAATGACAGGTGTCAACTTTACGACATTTTTAAACAGTTTTTTCATGACCGGCATGACTCCCTTCCCATTTTTATCACCTTTACCCGGGGAGACAGGGAGCCAAACCAGTCCTTTTTCACCTCGACACGTACCGATTTCCTTTCATCCAAAACCGCCAAGGGTATTCTCTCGCCTCTCCCGAATTCTCGATTCCGATCCTCGGCCCGCAGGAAATGTCGTGTGGGACATACCCTTTTGCAATATACAGGGGCGGCTCTGTCAGCCACCTTCCGTAATCATCCATTGTGATAGAGAGCGCCTTTGTCAACTTTCCCGGCCCATTCGTCCAATCACGCGGTTTTTTTCCGCTTCTTCTTTTCTCCATCAGCAGGAGCCCTTCATGCGGTTCAACCGCCCTGATGAGGACCGCTTCAGGCTCATCAATGCCGGCGCTCACGACATTGAACAACGTATGCGTATGCATCGTATACGTATAGGCGCGGCCTGCCTCTTGATACATCACTTCTGTCCGTTTCGTCCGGCGGTTCCCGAAGCTGTGGGCCGCCCTGTCCTTTGGTCCCATATAAGCTTCGGTTTCTACAATATACCCTGAAGCAGTCCCTTCATCCGTTTCTTTCACCAACAGACATCCTAACAGTGACTGTGCAAGCTCAAGGGTCGGCTTACGGTAAAATTCGGGCGGAAGGGGTTTGCAAGCTTGTTTCATATGGGGAAGCCTCCTTTTGATGGTAAAAACGATATATGAATTGTGATGATTTTAACATGTCTTCAAGAACCTTGCGAGAAATAGAAGGCTTTTACATGGAGTTGAATGCTCAGTTTACCATATTAAACATGCCTCAAGCCGCCTAAGATAAAATGGACAACCTTGTCTGATACATGCGGGTCTGCATACCCTTCAGGCAGCTCCCAGTCCGTTTTCGCCTCCATCATTAACTCCGCCGCCTGAACGATCCGCTCCGTTTCAAGCCCTGATACCACATTGCTTCCGCACATCACTGTTTCAGGCCGTTCTGTACTGTTCCTGATGGTAACCGAAGGAACTTTGAGGATGCAGCTCTCTTCCTGGACCGTTCCGCTGTCCGTTATGACGCATTTCGCATGCTGCTGAAGGTGGATGAAGTCAAAAAAACCAAACGGTTCACAAAATGACAGCAGCTCTTCATGATGTTGAATACCGAATTTTTGCAAACGATCCCTCGTTCTCGGATGGATGCTGCAAATCACCGGTATTTTGTGTGTGCCGGCAAGCGATGTCAGCGCATCAACAATATGCTGCAGCCTTTCTTTTACATCTACATTTTCCGCTCTGTGCGCTGTTACCAAAATAAAGGATTGGCTCTTCACATTCAAGGTGTCAAGCATCTTCCTTTGTGAAATGTCATCACGAAAATGGTTCATGACTTCATAAATCGGATTTCCTGACACCCAAATTCTTTGCGGATGCATGCCTTCCCTTTCCAAATTTTCTTTGGCAATCCTTGTATAGGGCAAATTAAAAGAGGCGATCGAATCGATGACCCTGCGGTTGATCTCTTCCGGGACCGCATTGTCAAAACAGCGGTTTCCGGCCTCCATGTGGTAGACGGGAATTCCATACCTTTCGCCCAGAAAAGCACAAAGCGCACTGTTGGTATCGCCGAGCACAAGCAGTTTGTCAGGCTGAAGCTTTAATATCAGCTTTTCGACTTCCGTAAATATTTCACCAATCTGAGCGCCTGTTGAATGCCCCGACAGTTTAATGTGATAGTCCGGCATCCTTACCTTTAATTGATCAAAAAAAATTTTACTCAGCTTTTCATCATAATTTTGACCGGTGTGGACCAATATATGCTGATCGGCAAATTGATCAAGCTTGCCGATGATCAAACTTAAGCGGATGATCTCCGGCCTGGTCCCGATAATCGTCATGATTTTCATCCATCTGACTCCTTTTATGCTGCTGATCAAATCGCTGTCTTTTCATAAGACGGCACAGATCTATTTTGTTATCTACACCTCGTCTTCCGCCATCATCATGACGGCTGAAAACCTTTATATATATATTCGCGTCTCTAAAAAGGTGTGCAGTTTGAATGGGCCAACCTCTCAATCTGGTTTATTTTTCTTCAATCAGGCTGTTCTATCACACAAATATTTCTACAAAACATATACATTTATATGCTAGTTTTGACAGTCTATCAAACGATCTGTTTTAGGAGGAGAAGTATGTTTAAAAACGCCCGAATACTGCTTACCGGAGGAACTGGTTCCTGGGGTATGGAGCTTACCAAAAAACTATTATTATACAAACCAAAGGAGATCAGGATTTTTTCAAGAAACGAATTCACGCAAATCAGCATGCAGCGGGAGTTCAATCATCATCCTGCATTAAAGTTTATCATCGGTGATGTAAGAGACTATCTGTCTTTGGAGTCTGCCTGCCGGGATGTCGATTATATATTTCATCTTGCGGCATTGAAGCATGTGCCGATCTGTGAGGAACAGCCTGAAGAAGCATTAAAAACAAATGTTGTCGGAACACAGAATGTCATACGTGCGGCCCTTGCCCATCGCGTAAAGAAAGTTATTGATGTTTCAACCGATAAAGCGGCTGACCCGGTCAACTTTTACGGAATGACAAAGTCGCTGGGAGAAAGACTGATGATCCGTGCCAACGATTACAGCGAGCATACGGATTTTGTCTGCATCAGAGGCGGAAATGTACTCGGAACAAACGGAAGCGTCGTACCGCTCTTTAAACATTTAATACAAAAAGGGGAGGACCTCACGCTGACGTCAAAAGAAATGACAAGGTTTTTTCTAACGGTCGGCGAAGCGATAGACTTGCTGCTTAAAGCTTCAGAAGATGCACAAGGCGGTGAGATCTTCGTCATGAAAATGAAGGCGTGCAAGATAGTGGATCTTGCGGAGGTTCTGATAGAAGAGATGGGAAGCTCCGTCGGAATGAAAGAAATCGGAATCCGGCCTGGAGAGAAGCTTCATGAAGTACTGGTCTCAGATCATGAAGCACCGTATACCTACCTCTTTGACTCCGAGCATTATGTGATACTGCCTTCCCATCCTTCGGAAAAGCTGCGCAAGCATTATCGAAAATTCGAAAAAGCAAACTTTCAGAAATACCAATCAAACGATCTGTTAATGTCGAAATCCGAAATTGCAGCCCTGTTAAGGGAAGGAGGATTTATTCAGTGAGACTGCTGATTTTAGGCGGAACGGGAATGGCCGGCCATGTATTAAAGGAATTTTTTTCTGCGAAATCGCAATATGAAGTATTCTGGACACAGCGCCATTCACTGTCCGATGATCCACATTGCTTTTTTTTGGATGTAACAAACACAGATGAATTAAAAAAGCTGCTCCAACAAGTCAAACCCGACATCGTTATCAATGCAACCGGAATTTTAAATGATGCCGCACGTCAAAACCTGCTGCAGGCGATCCATGTTAACAGCATTCTGCCCCACCTGCTGTCAGACATGAGCGGCGATTATCAATATTACCTGATTCACATCAGCACAGACTGCGTGTTCTCAGGCTCAAAAGGAAAATATATGGAAACTGATGCAAAAGACGGGAGTTCAGCCTATGCACAAACCAAAAGTCTTGGTGAAGTCCTGGATGATCAAAATCTAACCATCAGGACGTCCATTATAGGACCCGAGCTGAAAGACGGCATCGGTTTATTCCATTGGTTCATGAATCAAAAGGAACAAATACGCGGGTTTAGCAACGTGTTCTGGAACGGGCTGACGACTCTCGAGCTGGCGAAAGCGATTGAGGGGCTGCTGGAATCGCGGTTAACCGGACTGATTCACCTCACCGGAAATCGCTTCATCTCCAAATACGAGCTGCTCCTCCTGCTAAATAAGATCTTTGCCAGAGGTGTTGCGATCATTCCCGATGATCACATGCGGTTTGATAAAAGCCTTGTCATGACAAGGGAAGATGTGCCGTACCAGCCCATCGGCTACGAACAAATGCTTGTTGAATTAAAACAATGGATGGATGACAGGCCGTACTTATATCAATATGAATAAAAAAACAAACACCCGCCTCTTACAAGACGAGGGACGGTGTTTGTTTTTTCATGTCCAAAACTTTTGCTGATCTGGATGACATTGACAAAACCGTATAATTGTATACAATTATATTTATATTCAGACAAAAGGAGGGGAGAGAATTTTTTCATGCACTCTTCAAATCCAGTCAGAAGGCAGTCTGCAAGTGATTACGCTTACAATGAAATCAGAAAAAAGATCATTGAGCTGGAATATTCACCTTCTGAACAGCTCGTAGAGGACAATCTCGCACAAGACTTGGCCATCAGCCGAACCCCGCTGCGGCAGGCTCTTTACCGGCTGGAGCTTGAAGGATTGGTCAGTAAGCAGCCAAACGGCCGGCTTCGTGTTTGTCCGATTTCACCAGAAGAAGCGAAAGAGGTTTTTAAGGTTCGCGAAGCGCTGGAAGGACTGCTGACTGCAGAGGCTGCCCAGCTTGCGACGACAGAGCAGCTTCATCAGCTTGAAGACCGGCTCGAATTAATGAAAATGGCTGCAGCAAAAGACCGCCATACAGATACGGTCAAATACGGATCTGACTTTCATTCCATCTTGCATTCCATTAGTGCGAATGCGACAGCAAAGCGTTTTCTTGAACAATTAGAAAGCAGAATCGAACGGTATCGAAGGATCAGCGGATACAAAAATCCACATTACAAATCATCCGTATCCTTTAATGAACATGTGGAGATTTTCAATGCTGTAAAAGAAAAAAACAGCTGTCTGGCAGAAGCAGCCATGCGTTCCCATATTAGACGCAGCCTACATTCGATTGAAGAAACGCTCAAACATTTGTATTAACATGCTCAAAAAGCCGATGCCAATTTCACATCACGTTTTTTACACACATGTTAAAAAACGAATATGGGGTGGAAAAATGGGCAAACAAGATGTATTTAAACCGGGATTAGAGGGCGTGATCGCCGCTGAAACGAGGGTTTCTTATTTAGATACCGAGGCTGAAGAAATCGTTGTCAAAGGCTATGATTTAATAGAGCTTGCCGAACAAAAAACATATTTGGATCTCGTCTATCTCCTGATCCAAAACAAACTCCCGGATGCAATGGAACTGAAAGGGATTGAAAGCGCTTTAAACAATGCTTACGGCCTTCCGAGCGGAATATACACGATTCTATCCACACTTCCACAAGATACTCACCCAATGGATGCACTCAGAACCGGAATTTCAGCCTTGGCGGGGTATGACCCCGAGCTGAATGACCGGTCTAAAGCGGCAAATCAGGCAAAAGCGCTGCGGCTGATCGCACAAGTGCCGAATATTGTCGCAAACAGCTACCGCATCTTACACCAGCAAAAGACGATTTTACCGGATAAACAAATGTCCTACAGCAAGAACTTTTTATACATGCTGACGGGAAATGACCCGAGCGAACAGGAAACGGCTGTCTTTGATCAAACCTTAATGCTGTACAGCGAACACGAAATGCCGAATTCCACTTTTACCGCCAGGGTGATCGCGTCGACCCATTCAGATATATACGGAGCCTTTACGGGTGCAGCAGCATCTTTAAAAGGAAACTTGCACGGCGGGGCCAATGAAGCGGTCATGTATATGCTGCTCGAAGGCAAAACAACGTCCGGCTTTCTCAAGCTGATTCAGCAGAAATTAGCGAGAAAAGAAAAGGTGATGGGGTTTGGCCACCGCGTCTATATGAAAAAAATGGACCCTAGAGCCGCCTTATTGAAAAAAGCTCTTTTTACACTTTCCCACAAGACGGGCAGACAGGATTTATACGAAATGTGTGATGCCGGGGAAACGCTGATGCGCGAAGAAAAGGGGCTTTATCCGAACCTTGATTATTATGCCGCGCCTGTCTACTATCTGCTTGGCATTCCGATCGAGCTCTACACCCCTATTTTCTTTGCGGCGCGTTCGGTCGGCTTAGGCGCCCATGTGATTGAACAGCATGCCGACAATCGGCTGTTTCGGCCGAGGGTCCACTATACAGGACCGCGGGGTCTTCATCCATAATCCATATTATTTGAAAGGAAGGGATACTCATGAACATGCAAGGCGCAGCGACTGAAACATCATGTGATCGATTGCTTGAAGAAATTGCCGATTATGCGGTAAATGCCAACATTACGAGTGAAGAAGCGTTCGAGACGGCCCGTTACGTATTAATGGATACGCTCGGCTGCGGCATATTGGCGCTCAGATTTCCCGAATGCACCAAACACCTCGGACCGATCGCACCTGGAACGGTTGTCCCGAACGGAGCCCGCGTTCCCGGCACCCAGTTTGAACTCGATCCTGTGCAAGGTGCATTTAACATCGGCTGCATGATTCGCTGGCTCGATTATAATGACACATGGCTTGCAGCCGAATGGGGTCATCCGTCTGATAACCTGGGGGCCATTTTATCCTCTGCGGACTTTTTGAGCAGACAGCGGATCGCCGCCGGAAAAGATCCGCTCACAATGGATGATGTCCTCACAGCGATTGTAAAAGCTCATGAAATTCAAGGAATTCTCGCTCTCAACAACAGCCTGAACAGAAACGGACTTGACCATGTTCTATTTGTGAAAGTCGCTTCCGCGGCCGTCGCCTGCTCTCTTTTAGGCGGTACAAAACAGGACGTCATCAATGCCGTTTCACAAGCCTGGGTTGACAACTCGAGCCTGAGGACATACCGTCACGCACCGAACACCGGCTCGCGAAAGTCCTGGGCGGCAGGTGATGCCACAAGCCGAGGCGTCCGGCTCGCGCTGATGACTTTAAAAGGCGAAATGGGGTATCAAACGGCATTATCCGCGCCGATGTGGGGATTTCAGGATGTATTGTTTGGAGGAAAGGAATTAACGCTTGCAAGACCGTTCGATTCTTACGTTATCGAAAACGTCCTCTTTAAAATATCGTTCCCGGCTGAATTCCATGCCCAAACGGCGGCGGAAGCGGCGATTCAGCTACACGGCCAAGTAAAAGACAGACTTGATGACATTGATCACATCGTTATTACGACGCATGAATCCGCCATCAGGATCATCGACAAAACCGGAGAATTACACAATCCGGCAGACCGTGACCACTGTCTGCAGTATATCACGGCGATCGGCCTGATCTACGGGGAGATCACCGCTGAGCATTATGAGGACGAAATCGCGCAAAACCCGGAAATCGACCGCCTCCGCGCGAAAATGAAAACAGTGGAAAACAAACAATATTCCGCCGACTATCTTGACCCGGAAAAACGAAGCATCGCAAACGCTGTCCAAGTATTTTATAAAGACGGCACACATTCAGAAAACATTTCAATCGAGTACCCGATCGGCCATCGGCGCAGGCGGAATGAAGGCATCCCGCTGTTAAAAGAAAAATTCATCAACAATTTGAAAACCCGTTTTCCGGCCAGACAAGCGGAGAGAATCAATTCTTTGCTGAATGATCCGCACATTTTAAAAGACACATCTGTCCCGGACTTTATGGAACTGTTTGTGATCTAGGAGGTGTTATTCATGTGGATTGTCACAAAACAAACGAGTCAGGAAGAGCTGGCGGAAACGTTCAAAAAGCTTATCCGGTCACCGGATATCCTGAAAATCCCCGGCGTTCATGACGGAATGGCAGCGATCACCGCCAAAAACGTCGGGTTTAAGGCTCTTTATCTCTCAGGGGCCGCTTATACGGCAAGCCGCGGACTGCCTGATCTGGGGATGATTCATTCTCAAGAGATGGCGGAAAAAGCCCGCGAGCTGGTCAGAGCCGCAAATCTTCCGGTTTTGGTCGACATTGATACAGGCTACGGCGGTGTGCTGAACGCTGCGCGAACGGCGGCGGAAATGCTGGAAAGCAGAGTCGCGGCTGTTCAAATCGAAGATCAGCAGCTTCCCAAAAAATGCGGGCACTTAAATGGTAAATCGCTTATCCCCGCAGAAGATATGATCGCTAAAATTAAGGCAATCAAAGAGACAGCCCCGTCCCTTGTCATCGTGGCCCGCACCGATGCAAAAGCGGTTGAAGGCAGAGACGCGGCAATCAGACGGGCCAATCTATACGCAGAGGCCGGGGCCGATGCGATTTTTCCCGAGGCTCTGACAAGCGAAGACGATTTTCAGGACATGGCTTCAGCGGTCAATGCGCCTTTGCTCGCTAATATGACGGAATTCGGAAAAACGCCTTATTTTACGGCTGAGGAATTTCAATCTTTCGGCTTCAGCATGGTGATTTATCCAGTCACTTCACTGCGTGCCGCGGCAAAAGCGTATGAACGGGTCTTTGCGGAAATATATGAAAAAGGAACGCAAAAAGGCGTACTGAAGGATATGCAAACCCGTGAAGAACTATATGATGCCATTCATTACTATGATTATGAGCAGCTCGACGAATCGATTGCAAAAACCGTACTGCCCGAAATCGGGAAAGAAAGCCGCTAGGCGGGGAATCCCGCAACGGACCATTAAAGCAAAAGGCTGCCGAACTTATCGGCAGCCTTTTGCAGACCTATATCAGCGCCATCAGCGACCCGCCAGCAGCACCCGTACAAACGACCACCCAAGGAGGCAGCTTCCAGTAGGCAAGCATGCTGAATAAAACCGCTGCAAACGCAAAATCAATCGGAGCCAATATCGAACTGGTCCAAATCGGATGGTAAAACGCCGAAATCAAAATTCCGACAACGGCTGCATTTACTCCCATTAACGCCCCTTTTACTTTCGGATTGCGGCGCAGGGAATCCCAAAAAGGCAGCGTTCCTAAAATAAGGAGAAATGCCGGCAGAAAGATCGCCGCAGTCGCAAGTAACGCGCCCTGCCAGCCGCTAATGACAGCGCCGAGATATGACGCAAAAGTAAACAGAGGACCCGGAACAGCCTGTGCCGCACCATAACCGGCTAAAAACGCTTCCTCGCCCATCCATCCGGAAGGTACAAATTCCCGTTCCAACAAAGGCAAAACGACATGTCCACCGCCAAACACCAATGAACCCGATCTGTAAAAGCTGTCAAAGAGCGCAATCCAGCCGTTTGCCGTCATCTCCCTTAATACCGGTAGAAGAATAAGCAGTCCGAAAAATAAGCTCAGGCAGCATACCGCAAACCTCCGTGATATCGGAAATTGTATGACAGAATGCTCTGCTGCTTTTTGATTCTTATAAAAAAGAAGGCCGAGAAAAGCAGCCACTAAAATGACGCAAACCTGGATATAAGCCGTCTGCCACAACAGCGCGGCGACCAGTGCAAACAAGGCGATGGACTTTCTTTTTACATCCGGCGCCAGTTTTTGCGCCATCCCTATGATCGCGTGGGCGACAACTGCGACGGCAACGATTTTCAGTCCGTGAATCCAGTCCGCCGTTTCGGCGTCCCATCCTTGAAGTATCAACGCAAATACAATCAGGGCGACAACAGATGGCAGCGTAAATCCGAGAAATGCGAGAATACCGCCAAGCAGGCCTCCGCGCATCACGCCGATCCCGATCCCGACCTGGCTGCTGGCTGGACCGGGGAGGAACTGGCATAAGGCAACCAGGTCGGCATAGTTTTTTTCGTCGAGCCATTTTCTCTTCCTGATATATTCGGCATGAAAATATCCCAAGTGGGCGATCGGCCCGCCAAACGATGTCAGTCCGAGCCTCGTCGATACGATAAGAATCTCGAGCAGCGTTTTCCAGCTTCTGTCCGCATGATGTTTGGTCACCCTTCCACTCCTTTCCGCTTATTCTTTTATTTCTTTAAACAATTCATACGCTTTCAGTCTCGCTTCCTTCAGCACGCGAATCCCTTTCTCTGTGGCCGAATAATACTTCCTGATCTTTCCGTCCACATTCTTTTCCTCTTTGTCCAGAAGTCCGTCAGACTCCATCGAATGGAGGATTGGATACAATGTTCCCGCGCTGATGTTATACCCGTGCTCCTTTAGCTCTTCAAGCATCCATAAGCCGAATATCGGATGTTCACTGGCATGATGCAAAATGTGAATCTGAATAAATCCGAGAAATAATTTTCGCAGCACTTTGTCTTCCAATGCGGCACCTCCTAATATCGAAATTCAATATCGGTTTTCGATATTGTATCATCAGCAAGATCCTCTTACAAGAGTTTTAGACAAAAAAACAAGCCCGCATATGGACTTGTTTTTTTCATATCATGACTGGTGCTGAACACGGTGAAGGCTGGCGAATATTCCGCCCTTTTCAACCAATTCATCGTGTGAGCCTTCTTCGGCAATTCCGTTTTCCGTCACCACGACAATCCGGTCGGCGTTGCGGATCGTGGCAAGCCTGTGGGCGATGATGAGCGTTGTCCGGTCTTTGGCAAGCTCTGTCAAAGCATTTTGAATGATCTGCTCCGTTTCTGTATCAAGAGCGGATGTCGCTTCATCCAAAATGAGAATCGGCGGGTTTTTCAAAAACATCCTCGCGATCGCAATCCGCTGCTTTTGACCTCCGGACAGCTTCAGTCCTCTTTCGCCGACCTGTGTTTCATAGCCGTCGGGGAGCGACTCAATCAGCTGCTCCAAATGAGCCATTTTTGCCGCGCGTTTAATTTCTTCATCAGTTGCATCCAATTTCCCGTATGCAATGTTTTCACGCAGTGTCCCTGTAAACAGAAACACATCCTGTTGAACAATGCCGATTTGTGAACGCAGAGACCGCTTTGTCATCTTGCGAATGTCAATGCCGTCAATCGTAATCGAACCTCCGTCAACATCGTAAAAACGCGGAATCAGCGAGCTGATCGTCGTTTTTCCCGCTCCCGACGGACCGACAAACGCAACCGTCTCGCCCGCTTTAATCGATAAATCAATCCCGTTTAAAACAGGCTTATATTCTTCATAGCCGAACGTTACATTGTGAAAGACGATGTTTCCCTCTAAGGCTGGTACATCAATCGCATCTTTGCGGTCGACAATCTGCGGCTTTGTATCGATCAACTCGGTAAACCGCTTGAAGCCGGCCATCCCTTTTGGATAGAGCTCCAGTATCGCGCTGATTTTATCAATCGGCTTAAACAACACGTTGACATACAGAACAAACCCGACGAATTCCCCATATGTCAGGCTTCCTGAAAAACTGAGCCACGCCCCGAATACAAGAACCGAAAGAATCATCAAGCGCGTCATTAAAAATGTCCCCGCAGTCGTCAGAGCCATTGTTTTATAGCCCTTCAGCTTTGCCCTGCGGAACTTTTGATTGTTTTTCAGAAAACGGGAAATCTCAAAGCGTTCATTTGTGAAGGATTGTACGACGCGGACACCTGATACGCTGTCCTCAACCCTTGCGTTTACATCCGCGATTTCGCTGTACATTTCCCTCCAGGCCCGGTTCATTCTAATATTTGAATATGTGATCAGCCCGATTAATAACGGCACGAACAAAATCGCGACCAGCGCCAGTTTCACATTAATCGTCAGCATGATCCAAAACGCGCCCAAAAAGGTCATGACCGCGATGAACAGATCTTCAGGCCCGTGATGGGCAAGCTCTCCGATATCAAACAAATCGTTTGTGATGCGGCTGATGATGTGTCCTGTTTTCGTATTGTCAAAGTAGCGGAAAGATTGGCGCTGTACATGCTGGAAAAGCTCCTGGCGCATGTCCGTCTCAATGTTGATCCCCAGTTTATGGCCGAAGTAATTGACGATATACTGAAGCCCGGTGCTGAGCAGGTAGATCAATAAAAGCCCGATGCTTACCCAGACAATTTCTGTCCAATCGCCTCCCGGAATCAATGTATCGATAAACCACTGAACAACCAGCGGAAACGCAAGCTCTAAAACGGCGACGATAATCGCGCTGGTAAAGTCAATGAAAAACAGCCGTTTATGTGGTGTGTAGTATGAAAAAAAGCGGCGAATCATTTTAAGATGTGCACTCCTTTTTTAAAGGCTCTATGAAATAGATCGTATCACAGTTTAAAGGATGAAGTGCAAAAATTTTGAAAAATAATTGAAAAACATTCTCAAATCAGCACGGATGCTACTGACCGATGCATAAAGGAAGCCCGGCTTCCCTCATTCCCTCTGCCACGAGCCCGGCGATTTCCCCAGCGCCGTATTCGCAAAAATGCGTATTGTCTTCAACTCCATCCGGGTAGTTGGGATGCTCTCCAGGCTTAAGCCACAAAAACAGCTTCTTCGCCGATTCAGCTCCCATGGACTGAAGCAGCCGGCCGCTTGTTTCTGTAAGGTCGATGAGCGGGACATGAAGCTCATCTGCAAGCTGTCTCACGGCATCCGGATAATCGCCATGGGTATTCCGCAGCCGGCCTTCAGAATCGAACGACCTTCTTTGAACGGGTGTGATCAGCACCGGATGGGCGTTTTTCAGTCTGGCGGAATCGATATATCGGCGCAAATAAGCCTGATATGTTCCATAAGGATCGGTATAACGTTCATCCGGCTTTTGATCGTTATGTCCGAACTGGACAAATAAATAGTCTCCGGATCGTATGTATTCCAAAATGCGCTGCAATCTGCCTTCCTCTACAAAGCTTTTTGAACTTCTTCCTGACACCGCTTCGTTCCGGACGAGGATGCCCGGATTTAACAATTCTCCTATTTTCTGCCCCCAGCCGGCTCTCGGCGCAGAAGAAGCATCATAGTTAGATACTGTTGAATCCCCCGCCAAAAACAGTTGCATATGTTTCATCGTCCATCCCCCTCATGCTCTTTTTTATATATTAGGATGGAAATCAATATACGGCAACAAAAATACTTTTTTAACCATTTTGTTCGTTATACGGCTCTTTTTCTATAAAAACGTCTATTAATTGACAGAAAACTATTAAATATTTTAAATTTCTTCAAGAAATTTACCTAAAAATATTTACTTGTCTGGTAAATGGTGATAGATTAATGGAGCAAGAAAAGGAATTTAGTTGATCGCGATCGTATTTTTGCCTTTTCTTGATATTTTCCGGACGTCCTCTACTTAATCGCCATTTAGGAGGAACTTGCAGATGCTTAAACGTAATATCATCAGTAAAATCAGTATTGGTCTGCTAACTTCTGCAGCTTTATTTTCATTTATTCTTCCTTCCCAGGAAGCACACGCGACTTTTTTTAGAAGCGAACCGACTCTTCATGTCGAAACCGTTGACAGCAATAAAGAATGGACAACCTCTGACATTGAAGTCACCTACAAACCGAATTTTTTCGTCGGTGCCAGCTATGTGGAATTTAACTTCCCGTATCGCTTCCATGCGAACACAAGGGATTCACTAAATGGCAGAACATTAAATTATACGCAGATTCTAAATGACGGACAAACCGTCCGGGTTCCCGTCTATGCGTTCAGCTCCTCTCAATTCAAGCTGGTGATGGTCCGAAAAACGCTTCCGAATGCCGGCACCCACAGAGTCACCGCTGAGTTGCAAAAATTCGGAAGACATTATCACCATGCAGAAGCAACAGTGGAAATCGCTCCCCGTTAATCCTCATCTGCATGAAAAACCTCCGGAGGCTTGAAGCTCCGGAGGTTTTTCACTTGGACGCCCGGCGCCCGACCAACATCTTAAAACAAACCAGTGCACTAATATTGCAGCATACAATGACGACGGCCATCGGTAAAGCCGTATGACTTCCGGCGATACCTACAAGCGGCGCTGCGCCTGCGCCTAAAATAAACGTCAAAAGCCCCAAAAGCGCCGATGCGCTCCCGGCTGACTTCCCCTGGCTTTGCATGGCCAGAGAACCGCTCGACGTCGTCACAATTCCAATGCAGGAGACGACGATAAAGAGCGGGATCAAAACAAACATGAGCGGCGCATGAAAGACGACGGACACGAACAAGACCAGACTGGCGGCCAACGATATCATCAGTCCGCATCTCAATAAAGCTGCTTCACCGAACCGGCCGGCCAGCCTTCCCGTAATCTGGGCAGCGATGATAATGCCCAGGCCGTTTACCGCAAAACAAAAGCTGAAGGCCTGAGCAGACAGCCCGTAAATGTCTTGCAAAACAAATGGAGAAGCTGATATATAGCCGAACATCCCCGCTGTGATCAGTCCCTGCGCCAAAGCGTATCCCATAAAAGTCCGCTGGCCGAAAAGCCTTCCGAATGATACGAACGTCTCCTTGAAACCGCCTCTCGTCCGATTGTCCGGAGACAGCGACTCTCTAATTCCAATTATGACAGACAGAATAATGATGATCCCAAAGACGCCGATCATAAAAAACACGCCGTTCCAGGTCGTAACCTTCATCAACTGTCCGCCCGCTACCGGGGATACGATGGGAGCAATCCCGTTTACCAGCATCAGCAGCGAAAAGAATTTCGTCAATTCCGTACCCGAATATAAATCACGGGCAATCGCACGCGATATCACGATGCCGCCCGCCCCGGCCGCACCTTGGATAAACCGCATGGCGATCAATACCCAGACAGATGATGTTAATGCACATAAAAAAGATGCCGCGGCAAAAACGGCCAATGAAACGATCAGCGGTATCCTTCTGCCCAACACATCACTAAAAGGGCCGATGACTATTTGTCCGATTGCAAGCCCTAATAAACACGATGTTAAACTAAGCTGGACGATGGAAGCGCTCGTATGTAAATCATCAGCCATCTGCGGAAGCCCAGGCAAATACAAATCAATCACAACCGGACCGATTCCCGATAAAATGCCCAATATGACAGCGATCCATATCCTGTTTGGCTTAGCTTTCGACTGTGCGGCAAGATCTGCCTGGCTGTTCACCGTACCCATTGGATCACTCCTTTTTTCATATTATTAAAAACCGCCCCGAAAACCCTCCAGTGTATTGTATACCTTAAGTCATGATGTTGACAATCAGAAAAGCCGGGCAAGCCCGGCTGATTAGTAAGATTCATATTTTTTAAAAACAAAAACGGTGCACATGAACAAAAGAAACACAATTCCCGCAGACGAAAACACCATCCAGCCGAAAGCATGGTCCCATGAACCATGCATAATAAAATAATCGGCCTGGCTTTTCGCCTTATCAGGCATCCACTCGGTAAAGCGGGGGAACAAGGAACCCGCCAGCGAAACGAAGGCGATGAAGCTGATGCTCATGCCGGCAATCCCCCCAATATGGCGAAACAAAGCACTGAAAAACATCGCAACCGACATAACAAATATAATCCATATGCTGTACACGGATAAACTGAATAAAAACCGTTCAAGTTCAACCTTGCCGAATAGAAGATTTGTATAATAGAAAGCCAATCCGTAGCTCACAGCAAATGAAGCCAATACGAGCAGCACATGCTGGAGCCACTTGCTGCCGATATACTGCAGCGGGCTGACAGGCCTCGCCATCACCAATGAAAGAGATCCTTGGTTTCGTTCATTGACAATGCTGCCCATCACGCTGAAAACGAAAATCGCAGTACCGACCGTGCTGAACTGGGACAAGGTACTCGCCATAACCTCCTCACTCCTAGGCCTTGGTATATCGATCACTGCTCCCTCAGGCAAATTCCCGGCCATATCGATGATTTGGGGCATATAATACAGGCTGAGCGGCTGAATCAAGCCAAGAAGGATCAGAACGGCAGGCAGCCAAAACAGCTTGCCGTCCTTCCAGCTTTCCGTCCATTCTTTTTGAAATAACATATAAAATGAATTCATAGCCCCATCACCTTCATATACATATCTTCCAAAGACTGCGTTTTTTGTTCAAAACGAAGAATCGATACATGTCTGTTCAAGCATTCAGCCAACAATCGGCGGCTGTCAGACCGATCAGTTAAAACAATGTTAGCTTGTGAAGGTTTATCATACGCAACCTTGCTGACAAAAGGCAGGTGTTCCAGCCATCCTTCAAGGCTTTCTTCAGCTGTCAGAATGTAAGACGGCTTTAGATGCCGGTTCTTCAATTTATGAAGCGGACCGGACCATTTGACAGCCCCTTCTTTCAGCATGATCACTTGATCGCATACCTCTTCGGCATCATGCAGGACATGCGTCGAGAAGAGAATCGTCATCTTCGTTTTTAAATTCTTCATGATCTCGAGTACTTCGCGCCGTCCCGCCGGATCGAGCGCGGAAACAGGTTCATCCAAAATCAAAAGCTTTGGCTCGTGAACCAAAGCCTGTGCCAGTCCGAGCCTTTGCTTCATCCCTCCTGAAAAACCGCCGATTTTCAGGTCTTCTTCCTTTTCCAGACCGACATAGCGCAAAGCGGACCGGCTCTTTTCCATGGCTTCACGGTGTTTCAGCTTGGAAAGCCTTGCGGCGAACAACATATATTCTAAAGCCGTCATCCATGAAAAAAACGCAGGATGCTGAGGCAAATATCCGATTTCCAGCCTGTTTATCGATTCCCTCCCCAAAAAACGGATGTGTCCTGATGTAGGCGCCAATAAACCGGAAAGCATTTGCAATGTCGTCGTTTTTCCCGCTCCGTTTGGCCCGAGAAGGGCAACGCATTGCTGATATTCAAGGTCAAAGCTGACATTTTGGACAGCTTGGTGCTGCTGATATATTTTTGTTAAGCCATTGACGGACAGCATCACACACGCCTCCTCTCATATGTTTTTTTACCGATGATAAAGTAAGAGACGGGACCGACAAAACTGATCCCTAAAATGATCAAAATCCACATCCACTTTGGGCCATTCGTTTTCTCCTGTTTCATGCAACTGACCAACGCGGACACCGCTAAAATGATATACAGCACAATGAAAGGGGCAATCAGCGCCCAAGGTATATCTGCTCTTTCAGTCATGACGACGGCCTCCTTTTCTTATGAAACGGCCTTACAACAAACAAATAATAGAATAATAAAGGCATCGGTGTTTGGATCAAGCCCCATATTCCCCAGAACCACGCATTGGTTCCCTTTTTCTTCGCATCAAGAAACAGAAAGATGCTCTGCGCAAATAAAAGCGGCGAAATGCAAAGAAGCAAAAGCAGTTTTTCCTGGGTCATGTCAAGATTCATTTAATCAGCCTCCCCGTCAGCCGTACGCCGCCTTTTTTCTAACAGGGCGAGCGCAGGCAGCAATATAAGCGCCGCTCCTTGCACCATGATAAAAACAGCCGGAACTTGAACGGAAATTGTCAAGTAAGCCGATAAAATCACCAGCGCCATGACGATAAAACAAAGCAATTCCTTTTTGAGCGCCCGCTTGCGCTCTTGTTTAAACCGGGCTAAACGCTGATTCAGTTCAAATGCTTGAGGAACCGGCGGAACAAAAGTATCATCAAGCTTTTCGAGTTCGTGTTTCAAATGCGCAACCGTTTCTTTTTTATCTCGTTCATTCACTGTTCCCACTCCTTTCGAATTTTCTTTAACCCGTGATGCACGCGCGATTTGACGGTACCTTCTTTTATTTTCAGCATGTTTGCCACTTCAGGGTAAGTAAACCCGTAGTAATGTCTTAACAAGATTGGCATTCTGATTTCAGCCTCAAGTGCAGCGAACAGTTCCAAGAATTCGCTCCATTCATGGCCGTGAAGGGAAGACTCCCATTTCATTTTTCGCACGGCCGCTTCTCCTGCGGCCTGGGTTTTGCGGTTTTCGCGTTTTTTCCGGCGCTGATGGTCGATAAACAGCCGGGAAGCAATCGAAATCAGCCATGTTGAAAATTTCGCGTTACCCTGAAACTGTTGAAGGCCGATATACGCTTTCAGCATCGTTTCCTGGACCAAGTCCTCTGTGAGATCAGGGTTTAGCGTTAATTTCAGCACATATTGATATACAAAAGAGTAGTGAAGCTGAAACAGTTTAGTAAAAGCGGCATCTTCCCCGTCTTTTGCCTGCATGATCAGTTCTTTTTCATCTGCTTGATCCACTAAAACGCCAACCCCCTTTCTTTTTGTCTCTGTATCTACGACGACAGCCGCAGGCAAACCGTTCAATTCTATTTCAATAAGATAAAAAATCATCTTGTTTTCCGGCAAGGATTTATGATGTACTTGAATTTAAAGGGGTGTGAATAAAAAGGGATGGAGCTGCAAAAACAACTCGTCTATGAAGAAAAACAAATTTTAAGGAAAGATCATGTGATTTTTTGGGGTGCCGTTTTTTGCTTCTGGTTTGCTACATACATCTATGTCCCGGTTTTCGGAATATATTTGGACAGCATCGGATTTTCTTACTCAGCGATAGGAATCGTGCTGGGAAGCTACGGTGTCACGCAGATATTACTGCGGTTTCCGTTCGGCATCCTGTCAGATGTTCTTTCACCGCTTAGAAAACAGCTGTTGATCAGCGGCTTTGCAATGTCCTTGTTGAGCTGCTTTATATTTCTGTTATTCGATTCGTTTATCATGGTGATCACGGCCAGGCTGCTTGCCGGTATGACTGCGGCGATGTGGGTGATGGCAACCGTATTATACTCGCAGTATTTCACAAAAGACCAATCGTCAAAAGCGATGGGCATCCTGCAGTTTTTAACGGTTCTCCCCCAATTTATCAGCATGGCTGTCAGCGGATACCTCGTCCACTTGTTCGGCTGGATGTTTCCGTTTTGGATCGGTGTTGCCGTATCATGCATCGGACTGGTTCTGTCATTTTACATTAAAGATAACGGGCCCCGCCATACGGCCAAAGGGATGGCTTTGTCAGACTATGTCAAACAGACTGTGCGCCTCCCTGATTTAAAAGCGATTACAACATTATCGTTTTTAGCCCACGCCGTGTTATTTATGACCGTGTTCGGCTTCACGCCGATTTACGCGGAGACGGTCGGAATCGATGAGAAACAGCTGCTTTGGGTCATGTGCGCTTTTTTTGTTCCGCAAACACTTGCATCCGTATGGTGCATCTTTTACAAAGTAAAGGCCGCAGATGCACTGATATGGATATCTTATGTGATAACGGCTGTTTTCCTTTGCTTGCTGCCGTTTGCCGAGTCCCTTTTCGCGGTGTGTTTGATCCACACTGTGACAGGATTGACATTGGGATTTATTTTTCCGCTTTTGGTCAGCAAAGTCGTTCAGCTTGGTACGCCTCAGCTCAAAATGTCTGTGATGGGTTTCTATCAATCTTTTTATGCGCTCGGTTTTTTTCTCGGCCCGATTGCGGCGGGAAAGATGGCTGAACAATTGGGGCTGCGGGAAGTATTTTGGTTTGCGGCGGCTTTGTCATTAGCCGCTGCATGTATCATGCTCTTTTCAAAACAGTTTCGTATATTTGCAGCAGGAAGACGGGGGTAAATCCTTAAAATCGTTCAACCGCCAAAGGACCTGTCAGCCCCGCTGTAAGTGAAACAGCGATGAATCCCGGGGATCATCGCTGTTTTCCGCTTTAATACGGGTCTTGAGAATGGCCTTTTTCTTCCGCTTGCTTTGGCGCATCTTCAGCGCCTTCTGCCCCAATCGGCTCCCGGCTGGATGTATTTTGGCTTGAGTCGTTTTTCAAACCTTCCTCGACCCTGCTTCCATATTCCTTGTCGCATTGCTTCAGCATCTCGATCATTTTCGTTTGGATTCTTTTGTCACATGGCGCAAGAGTATTGACCAGATTCGTGATCAGCTCGTCCTTTTCCCAGTCATCGAAATGCCTGTAAGTGTCCCCGGCCTGCTTGAAGTTATTCTGCCTGTCGATACTTTCGCGGACCAGATTTCCTTCCACATGCGGCGTGTATTCTTTGCCGTCCTGCTTCGCTTCTTTCAGCCCGTTGATGGTTGAAGGTTCATAGTTGATGTGCGGGCTTTGATTTTTGCCTAAATCGACCTTGTACTGCATCTGGCCTCCCCGCTGATTGGTTGCCACCCTTTTTTTCGGCGCATTAATCGGCAGCTGCAGATAGTTGGCTCCCACTCTGTAGCGCTGTGTATCGGAGTAGGAAAACGTACGTCCCTGAAGCATTTTGTCATCGGAAAAATCAAGACCGTCGACCAGCACTCCTGTTCCAAACGCCGCCTGTTCGACTTCTGTAAAATAGTCTTCCGGATTTTTGTTTAATACCATTTTGCCGACAGGCAGCCAAGGAAATTGATCCTCAGGCCACAGCTTTGTGTCGTCAAGCGGGTCAAAATCGAGTTCAGGGTGCTCATCATCACTCATGATTTGAACGAACAGCTCCCACTCCGGAAAATCTCCCCGCTCAATCGCTTCATATAAATCTTGTGTGGCGTGATTGAAGTTTTTCGCCTGAATCTCTTCCGCCTCTTTTTGCGTTAAGTTTTTGATTCCCTGCTTCGGTTCCCAGTGATATTTCACAAGGACGGCTTTTCCTTCTTGGTTCACCCACTTGTACGTGTTGACACCGGACCCCTGCATCTGCCGGTAGTTCGCCGGAATGCCCCAAGGCGAAAACAAAAATGTGATCATGTGCATGGCTTCAGGCGTGTTGGAAATGAAATCAAAAATTCTTTCGCCGTCCTGCAAATTCGTAACAGGGTCCGGCTTAAATGCATGGATTAAATCAGGAAACTTCACCGCATCACGGATAAAGAAGATCTTCAGATTATTTCCGACCAGATCCCAGTTTCCGTCTTCCGTATAAAATTTCACAGCAAAACCGCGAGGATCGCGGAGCGTTTCAGGAGAGGATATTCCGTGCGTAACCGTTGAAAAACGGACAAATACGGGTGTCTTTTTTCCTTTTTCCTGAAACAGCTTTGCTCTCGTATACTTTGAGACCGGCTCATCGCCTGCAGTCCCATAAGCTTCGAAATAGCCGTGCGCTCCGGCTCCCCTGGCATGAACGACCCGCTCCGGAACCCTCTCCCTGTCAAAGTGGCTGATCTTCTCCAAAAAATCATAGTTCTCCAATGTTGAAGGACCTCTGTTTCCGACGGTTCTGATGCTCTGATTGTTCGTTATTGGATGTCCTTGCCGATTGGTTAAGGTATCGTCCGTTTCCATATCCGATTTTTTCTGATGCTCTTGATACCCCATATGAATCCTCCTTTATTTGGAATAATCTTTAACTTATCCCAAAGAGGAAAATATATACAGATGAACCCTAATTAATAATCATTAAAAAAAGATTCCATTTTTTTATTTATAATTATTATAAATAAATATTGTTTTTTTCTTGAGAAATGTTATCATTATTTTTGTAATCAAATTTTACGCGAGGTGATCCTTTTATGACGACAAGCAAAAACAACCTTACAACCAGCTGGGGCGCTCCGGTTGGAGATAATCAAAACTCAATGACGGCAGGTTCCCGGGGACCGACTCTGATTCAAGACGTCCACCTCCTTGAAAAACTTGCCCACTTCAACAGAGAGCGTGTGCCTGAACGGGTTGTGCATGCAAAAGGCGCCGGTGCACATGGTTATTTTGAAGTCACAAATGATGTTTCCAAATATACAAAAGCCAAATTTTTATCTGAAACAGGAAAACGCACACCTTTATTTGTCCGTTTTTCCACTGTAGCAGGCGAAAACGGTTCAGCAGATTCCGTTCGCGACCCTCGCGGATTCGCTGTTAAATTTTATACAGAGGAAGGGAATTACGACCTGGTTGGCAACAACACACCGGTTTTCTTTATTCGCGATGCGATTAAATTCCCTGATTTTATTCATACACAAAAGCGCCATCCGGTAACACATTTGAAAAACCCTGATGCCGTATGGGATTTTTGGTCTTTATCCCCTGAATCACTGCATCAAGTCACAATCCTCATGTCTGACCGCGGGATTCCGGCCACATACCGTCACATGCACGGCTTCGGCAGCCATACATTCAAATGGGTGAACGCAGAAGGTGACGGCGTATGGGTTAAGTACCACTTTAAAACCGAACAGGGCATTAAAAATTTGACTGAAGAAGTGGCCACACGGATTGCAGGCGAAAATCCGGATTACCACACGCAAGATTTATATGAGGCCATTGAAAAGGGCGACTTCCCGGCATGGAAACTGTACGTACAAATCATGCCTTTAGAAGACGCGGATACGTACCGTTTTGATCCGTTTGATGTCACAAAGGTATGGTCTCAAAAGGATTATCCTTTGATTGAAGTGGGCCGCATGGTATTAAACCGCAATCCGGAAAACTATTTCGCTGAGGTTGAGCAAGCGACGTTCTCTCCTGGAACGCTTGTGCCGGGGATCGAACCTTCACCTGACAAAATGCTTCAGGGACGGCTGTTCGCATATGCCGATGCCCATCGCTATCGTGTCGGAGCCAACCACAACAGCCTGCCGATCAACCGTCCGAAGACTGACGTCCATAACTATCAGCGCGACGGTCAAATGCGCTTTGACAATAACGGCGGCGGCTCCGTCTACTATGAACCGAACAGCTTCGGAGGCCCGGCGGAAACACCGGAACATAAAACAACGGCTTACCCTGTTTCAGGGTCTGCAGACAGCGTCGCCTACGATCACAACGACCATTATACGCAGGCCGGCGACCTGTACCGCCTGTTAAGCGAAGATGAACGTTCACGACTGATCAGCAATATCGTCGGCTCGATGAAACAAGTGACAAAAGACGAGATCAAACTGCGTCAGATCAAGCATTTTTACAAAGCAGATCCTGATTATGGCACACGCGTTGCACAAGGGCTCAACTTGTCAGTGCCACAGGAAGTTTAAACGGCAACCTTTCATTTCTCAATTACAAGGCATTCGTTTCATACGGATGCCTGTTCATTCATCCACATTGGCGGGGGATTTACTATGGAAGATGAAAAAATGACAGAACTCATCCCGCTTTTGAAAAAGAGCGGATTACGTGTGACAACTCAAAGATTGCAGATCTTAAAAACGATGATTGCGATCAATGGCCATCCATCAGCAGAGGATATCCACCAGGAGCTTCCATTTATGAGTTTGCCGACAATATACGGCAATCTCAAGTTGTTTGTAAAGCTCGGAGTGATACAGGAACTCCCCTATGGAAGCGGAAAAAGCAAGTATGAGCTTGTTAAACGGCACCATTATCATGTGATCTGCAAGTCGTGCGGGAAAATCGTTGATCTCGACTACCCCCTTCTAAAAGAGGTCGAGCACGCAGCTGCACAGTTAACGAATTATAAGATTCACACGCATGATTTAGAGATTTACGGAACATGTACGGCATGCCAAGACCAGCAGCAGAGGTGAAGATAACATGGCAAGAAAAAAAATCGGCCTACTCGTCATGGCTTACGGCACTCCTTACAAGGAGGAGGATATCATCCCGTATTATACGCATATCCGCCATGGAAAGAGACCGAGCGACAGCATGATTGAAGATTTAAAAAAACGCTATCAGCATATCGGCGGAATTTCTCCGCTTGCAGAAATTACAGCCTCTCAAGCAAAAAAATTGGAAGAAGCGTTGAACGCCCGGCAAGATGATGTTGAATTTATCATGTATATCGGGTTAAAACACATCTCTCCATTTATTGAGGATGCGGTTGAACAAATGAAGCAGGATCAGATCGAGGAAGCGGTTTCCATCGTCTTGGCCCCCCACTACTCTACCTTTAGCACAGAGGTGTACAACCGGCGGGCGAAAAAAGCGGCGCAGGACATCGGCGGTCCCCGGATCACCTCCATTCGTGAATGGTATCAAGAAGAAGGCTTTATCAGCTATTGGGCGGAAGAAATCGGCAGGATATTAAGACAGATGCCGCAGAATGAGCTGCAAAACACGATGGTTATTTGCTCCGCCCACAGTTTGCCTGAAAAGATTCTCGAACATGGCGATCCCTATCCGAAGCAGCTTGCGGAAACAGCACAGCTCATCTCTGAACGCCTTCCATTTAATCAGGTGACAGTCGCCTGGCAAAGCGAAGGGAACACACCGGATCCATGGCTTGGGCCTGATGTTCAGGATGTAACGCGGGAGCTTTTCCGGGAAGGCTACAGATCCTTTATATATACGCCAGTCGGCTTTGTGGCTGACCACCTGGAAGTTCTTTATGATAACGACTATGAATGCAGAGTGATAACGGATGAGCTTGGCGCCAACTATTACCGTCCGCCGATGCCCAACACCGATCCCCGTTTGATTGAAGTGCTTGCAGACGTCGTCTTGCAAAAGGTCAACGGCCAAGCAAAACCGGAGCTGACATGAATGCCGCTCCGGTTTTGCTTTTTAAAATCTTTATCGTTTGCACCCTTGACCGCACCCAGGCAAATCGAAAAAGCCTATGCCCGCCACAATGCTGAGGACAGGTGAATCGTTGAACCGACAAAATATAGGAACCCGGCAACTATGGAATATCATTTCCATAGTTGCTTTTTTTTTGCAGATTGATATGACAAAAGCTCTCCCCTTCCATACGCTTTGCCTCAGAATTGTGTCTTTTGTCATAATCAACAGCTTATACGCGAATTGAACTAATTTCATGATTATTCAGATAATTCCGTCCATTGTGCTATGCTCTCCATAATTCCAATAAAAGGGAGGTCGAGAGATGAGCATTTGCCGCCAGCCGCCTTAATCCGTTGTAAGCGTTTTCTAAGGGGTTTTAAAAAAACAATGAGGAGGAAAACAATGAAGAAAATAATAAGCGTGATGTTCATTTTTGTCATCGGGTTGATCGGCTCTTTAACAGGGGCAGTTTCTGCGGAAGCCGCTTCTGTGCTCCATTCGCCAAAAGCCAGTCCGCTTGCCGATTTCAGTTTAACCGGCTTTGCTTCTTTAAATGGGGGAACAACCGGCGGTGAAGGCGGACAGACGGTTACCGTCACGACCGGAGACCAGCTGAACGCCGCCTTGAAAAACAAAAATTCGAATACACCTTTGAAAATTTACGTCAATGGTACAATTACAACCTCCAATACCTCTGAATCAAAAATTAATGTAAAAGACGTCTCTAATGTATCGATTCTCGGCTCCGGGACAAAAGGCGAACTCAAGGGCGTCGGCATTAAAGTGTGGCGGGCAAACAACATCATTATCCGCAATTTGAAAATTCATGAAGTCGCCGCAGGCGATAAAGACGCGATCAGCATTGAAGGTCCTTCCAAAAACATATGGGTCGATCATAATGAGCTTTACCACAGTTTAGATGTTGACAAAGACCACTATGACGGATTATTCGACGCCAAAAAAGACTCCCAATACATCACTTTCTCTTGGAACTATGTACATGATGCATGGAAATCGATGCTGATGGGCAACTCTGACAGCGACAATAACAATCGGACCATTACATTCCACCATAATTGGTTTGAAAACTTGAATTCCCGTGTTCCTGCATTCAGATTCGGTGAAGGCCACATTTATAACAACTACTACAGCAACATCATCGAAAGCGGCATCAACTCAAGAATGGGTGCACGCATCAAAATCGAAAACAATCTCTTTGAAAATGCCAAAGATCCGATCGTCTCCTGGTACAGCGATAAACCTGGCTATTGGGACGTGTCCAACAATAAATTTGTAAACTCGACAGGCAGCATGCCGACTTCCTCAACAACGACCTATCAGCCGCCTTACAAATACTCGCTCGACAGCGTGGACAATGTCAAAGCGGTCGTCACACAAAACGCCGGGGTCGGCAAAATCAATCCTTAAAAAGGTCAGTGGAAACGTCCGGGTTCCCCCCGGACGTTTCACGATGTTTATTCCTCATAATCCTTCCATACCTCCGGCAGCCAATGAGAAAGCTCATGTGCAAGCAAAGTATGCGCCGAGCGGGTGCTGATCCATGCGTCTGCACAGGCGCCATGCAGATGGACAGCGTTCAGCACCGCTTCTTTCGGATTTTCGTGGCAGCAGAGCATGCCGAGAAGCATGCCTGTTAACGTATCGCCTGTTCCTCCCTTCGCAAGAGCGCCATTGCCGGTCTGATTTCTCCAGCACTCTCCGTCTGGAAACGCGATGACCGTTTCATTTCCTTTCAAAACGATGGTTACTCCGAGTTTTACCGCCCATTCTTTGGCAAGAGATGCCCGTCGGGTCTGCACCTCTTGAATCGACAGACCGGTGATTCTTGAAAATTCCCCGGGATGGGGCGTCACAATAATCGGTGCTTTGCGATCGGGATACAGCCGTTTTGACAATGCCCCGGCGTCAAGCACAACCGGGCATTCTTCCTGCAATACCCTGCGCACGGCCAATTCCGTCGTTTCAGAAGGAAGCAGCCCCGGTCCAATCGCAATCGCCCGATAATGCTCTTCAACGTCTCCCCTTGCCGCTTTTTCCAGTCCATCCCGCCAATAGGTTGCCTCAGGGAGAACGGGAACGATCAGAGGAACAGCACTTTCTGATGTGCCAATAACAAGCTTTCCAATGCCGCTTCTCATAGCGCCGTAACCCGCAATCAGAGCCGCCCCCGGCATATCATCGCTTCCGGCAAGCAATAACCCTGTGCCGTATGTTCCTTTATGGCTGTCACTTCCCCTTTTCGGCAGCGAAGCTTTTACCCGCTCTTTCGTCCAAATCGGCAGCTTTTCTTCAGCCATCTAACTTCACACCCTTTTAAACAAACGTTTATTTAAGCTCTACCTGAATATACCCTGTTTCTTCGTACATACACTGACAAAAGCTTGGTATATATTTATTTTGCCACAGAATGCCCCTTAGCTGTCATGTTCCTCTTGATAAAAGCCGGCGGTTTCAAATATGTTCCCAACCGCCACAGCCATTCAAACGGTCCGATCCGGAACCTCTTGATCCACCACATGCTGGCGGCCATCTGACAGAGGAAAAGCAAGACGGCAATACCGATGCCGGCCAATACGCCAAGCTTTCCATACAACCCCAAGCCGTATCCGTAAAAAACAGAGGTCATCACAATGCTTTGCATCAGATAGTTTGTCAGCGACAATCTGCCAACCGCTCCGAAAGGCTTTAAAACGCGCTGTCCCCATGCGGACCGGGTCAATAGCATGATTCCCGTCACATAGCAGCATGTCAGCACCAGCGGTCCGACGCCTTCACTCAGCATATAAACGGCTGGGTCACTCCAAACAAGCGGCAGTGCTTTTAATGGAGCGCCGATCGTCAGCGCCGCAAAGAAAGCCCTCCGGATTCCCTTTACATGAAGCCGGGGCTGATGGAGCCATTTTTTCTTCGCCGCATATAAACCGATAAGGAATGGTGGAAGAGTAAAAAAAGGAGCAAGCACCATAAGAAGCAAAAAGGATAATCCTCCTGCCATCCATTCTGGAAGCGAATCGTCAAAATCAAATAATGGAACGACATCGTTCGCCCGGTGGGAAACGATTTCCCAATAGCTCCCGCCTTGCATCACCTCAGCTGTCCGCTCATTAAACGCCGTTAACTCCGAGTCAGGCTCCACTCCCCCGCTTCCAAAACACATCAAAACATAAACCGCAAATAAACTGACGGCCCATATCAAAATGGTCTTCGGTTGTCGATTGATAAACAGGAACAGCAGGACGATTCCGACGATTCCGTAGCTGAGCAAAATGTCTCCATCCCAAATAAAGTAGCTGTGCAGATAGCCGAAAACGGCCAGCAGCAGAAAGCGCCGCATGAATACACGACGGTATTTCACCATTCCTCTTTGTTCCAACCTGTCTCTCATTAATACCATGCCGTATCCAAATAGAAAAGCAAACAGGGGCATAAAGCTGCCGACAGCAAAAATCCTCGTCCATTCATAAGCCCAATGATCATAAGAAGCCAGCGGTTTAAAGGCTAAATCCTCCCACATCCCATATTGAAACAAAAGCATATTCGCAAGCAGGATGCCAAAAAGGGCGATTCCCCTCGCTTGATCCAACCAAATCATTCTATCGACCTGCAGCCGCTGAGTGTCCAATCGTTTCTCTCTCCCTCGCCTTTAGTATGAATTGATTGTATCAGTTCGAGCTTAACCCCAGATAACCGGCGCCTTAAATATTGCTGAAAATAAAGGCAGCTTCACAACTGAAGCTGCCTTGAATGCTATAGCCGTACCGCAGGCGCATCCAGCTTATACAGCCGCTGATAGCGCTGATTTTCTTGCAACAATTCCAGATGGCTTCCTTCCATTTCGATCCTTCCATTCTCGAGAAAAAGAATCCGGTCAGCCGCTTCCGCTCCCGCCAAGTGGTGGGTGATCCAAAGAACGGTCTTTCCTTCAAGCGCTTCAAACATCGTCACAAGCAGCTCCCTCTCCGTTATCGGATCAAGTCCAACGGTCGGTTCGTCCAAAACGATCACGGGTGCCCCCTGTAAAAGGATGCGCGCCAATGCGATCCGCTGGCGCTCTCCTCCCGAAAAACGGCTGCCCGTTTCCTGCACGGATGTATGATATCCGTCAGGGAGCGATTCAATCAAGTCATGAAGCTTTACCTGTCGCGCCGCCCAGTACACATCTTCATCACTGGCTTCTGGATTGCCGAGCCGAATATTATTTAAAATCGTCGTATCAAACAGATGCGGCTTTTGATTCAAAACACCGACAACCCGGGAAATGTCATCTTGAAGGGCTGCGGCAGCGACTCCGTTAAACATGACATGCCCCGCATCCGGAGCAAGCACCCCCTCAATCATGGTCAAAATCGTTGACTTTCCGGCACCGCTTGGTCCTAAAAGCGCAATTTTTTCTCCTTGCCTTACCGTAAAAGAAACACCCTGCAATACCGGCTGTCCATATTCATATGAAAATGAAACATCCTCAAAACGGAGCGTAACATCTTGTAAGCCGACCGCCTCGGCCTTTTCTGACGGAACGGGATGATCTTTTTCCTGTTCCGGCCTAAGCCCTTCCATACGCTGTAGCGAATCCTCGTATTGCGGAATCGCCGCTGCTGCATCAGAAAGCGGAAAGAACGCTTCCGTCAGCGGAAACACCACAAGGACAAACGCCGCAATGAACGTGTGGGGCAACGCGCCTTCTGCGCTTTGTCCGCCGGCCCAAATCAGCATCATCAATACGAGCCCGGCTGTTAAGCACTGGACGGCGAAATCCCTCCAGCGGATGAAACGCTGACGTTTTCTTTCAATTTGAAGCCATGTGTCTTCAGCCTCTTCATAAGTGCGGATAAAGTCGTTTTGCCGGCCGCTGAAAATCCAGTCGCTCACACCCATGACAGCATCTGTCAGCTGGCGGTAAAGCCGGCTGCGCCCTCTTTTTAACTCGATGTTTTTCGCCCTTGTGACAAGCAGGGAAACAAGCGGAACAAGAAAAACGAGAACAGCGGCATAGATCGCGACGAGTCCGGCAAAAGGCCATGAAAAGCAGCCAAGGGCAGCGATAAAGATGATATACAAAAGCAGCGCCGAAATGCCCGGAAAAACCGTTTTCAAATACATATCCTGCAAATGCTCGATATCATCGGCCAATATCCCCAGCATATCGCCCGTACGAAAGCGCGAACGCAATTTCAGAGCCTGCGGTTCAAGCAGCCGGTACAGCCTGACACGCATATCGGATAAAATGTTCAAAATCATGTGATGGCCTGTCAGCCGCTCGACATACCTTGCCACAGCCCGCAGTATACCAAAGGTGCGGACCGCCACGATCGGCACATAGATCATTAAAACATTCTCCGGCCGCGTTGCCGCTTTTGAAATCAAATAGCCTGATGTATACATAAGAAAAGCGGCGGAACATACCGTCAGTCCGCCAAGTAAAACCACAATGATCAACAGTTTTCTATTTTTCTTCATATACGGCAGTATCCACTGTTCCTTTTTCATGATGCACCTCCAAACGACTGCGCCTCAACAAGGCCGTAGTAGACGCCGCGTTTTTCGATCAATTGTTGATGCGTTCCGGTTTCCGCCACTTTCCCATCCTTCAGCACGATGATTTCATCCATATCCGGCATCCAGTGCAGCCGGTGGGTCGCGATAAAGACAAGCTTGTCCTCAAACAGCTCCAGCATCGTTTCTTTTATTTCGTATTCTGTTTCAATATCCAGGTGTGCCGTCGGTTCATCCAACAGAAGAATCGGACGGTTTCCGAGGAAAGCCCTGGCTATGGCAGTCCGCTGCGCCTGCCCGCCGCTCAGCGCTCTTCCGCCTTCGCCTATCCGTTCATCAACGCCGGACGGAAGTTCAGCAATCAGCTGCGTCAGTCCGGCTGCCGCTGCTGCCTGTGCCACTTCTTCTGAAGATGCATCAGGATGATAAAAACGGATATTGGCGCTCAGTGTGTCTGGAAAAATATACGGATGCTGCGGAATATAGATAAGCTGCCGCTGCCAGCTCTCCGCCTGCAGGTGGGTTCTTTCCGCCCCGCCGACTTCGATCGTTCCGCCGGCCGTTTGCAAAAAGCCGCCCAGCACATCGATCAGCGTAGACTTCCCTGCTCCGCTTTCACCGATGATGCCGATTTTTTTCTTTCCTTTAAACGAAAGCGAGATATCTGTTAAGGATTGGCTTTCCCCTTCCTCATGCTGTACAGAGACGTTTTTTAATTGCAGTTGATCCTCATCAGACCATACACCAAGCTCAAGCGGCTCCTCCTCTTGAAAAGCGGGTGCATCCAAAATGTTCTTGATCGCTTTTCCCGCTTCCTGTCCGTTCAATGTTGCATGATAATCGTTGCCGACCTCGCGCACAGGCAGAAAAAACTCGGGAGCCAAAATGAGTATCGTAAGAGCCGGGCCGAGTGTTATATGCCCTTCTACAAGTCCCAATCCGAGAAACACAGCCACAGTCGCAACGGACAGCATCGTAAAAAAATCAAGGGCAAACGATGACAGAAAAGCGATTTTGAGCGTACTCATCGTCGCCTTCAGATATCTTTCGCTCACCTTAAAAATATTGTTCTCATGTGAACGGCTTAAACCTAAAAACTTCAATGTTTCCAGTCCGCGAAGCGAGTCTGTAAAATGATTGGATAGCACCTGGTAGCTTTTCCACTGCCGGTCGGCTTTTCTTTTAGCGGCATACCCGAGCAGAATCATAAACGCAATCAAAATCGGCATCGTCACAATTAAGACCGTTGCCGACGATTTGTCTTTGAAAAAGACATAACATACAATTGCAGCCGGGATTACAGCCATGCTGACCATCTTCGGAAGAAACAGCTCCAGATAGCGGCGGAACTGGGCAATGCCTTCCATGGCGAGCGTGACCACATGCCCTGTCCCCTTTTGTCTTGCAAGCAGCGGTCCGGATTGAAAAAGCTTTTCCAGAAAGCTTTTCCGCATATCAGCCCCGGTCTTTGCGGCGTAATGATAAACCGCCCGCTGCTTTACAAGCGTGATCGCATGGCGAAGCAGAAACGCCGCAAGAAAGAAGGTGAGCAACGAATACAGCGCATCGATTCGTTCGCCGTTAAAAAGGCGGGTCACCGCCTCCGCAAGCCACTCCGCCTGCATGATGATCGCGGCGCCCTGCATCAAGGTCAGCATGGTCAGCACCGCGAGAATCCGTTTCATTCCTTTATATTGAAAGAGATCTTTTCCCATTAATAAATCATAGGCTCCTTACTGCTGACTCGTTTCCGGAACACATAGTAGCTCCAGATTTGGTAGCCCAGCACAAATGGCAGCAATGTCAGCGCGACAATCGTCATGACTTTTAACGAATAGTCGCCTGAGGAAGCATTATAGATCGTCAAGTCATATGCGCTTTTCACAGAGCTGATCATGACGCGCGGAAACAGCGCCGTAAAAATCGTGCCCACTGTGAGTGCGATCCCCGCTCCCGTCATGGCAAACGTCCAGCCGTCGCGTTTTTGTTTCATAAACATGATGGCAAGCACATAGCAGACGACAATCAAAGCGGCAAGCGGAATCGTCACCTGGCCGCGGCCTGTGAACAGATCGGTTTCAAAAATGGACAGCGCAACAAAAGCAGCGAGCGCGGCCAAAACGGCGAAAATAACTTTTCCGGCCAGCTGTCTCGCACGGTCACGCAAGTCCGCCTCCGTTCTAAGGGTAATGAATATCAGGCCGTGCAGCAGGCATAAAAGCGTGACTGTGACCCCGCCGGTGACCGAATAGACATTCACATAATCTGTGAAGCCGGCGTGAATATTCATCTCGGCGTCTATCGGCATCCCCCGTAAAATGCTGGTGAATAAAACGCCGAACAAAAACGGCGGCAAAAGGCTTCCGAAAAACACGACCCAATCCCACGTCTTCGTCCATTTCGCCGTTTCCACTTTTCCTCTGAACTCAAAAGCGACACCCCGTCCAATCAAGGCAAGCAGCACAAACACGAACGGGATATAATATCCGCTGAACATCGTCGCATACCAATTTGGAAAAGCGGCGAAAATCGCCCCGCCGCCGGTCAGCAGCCAGACTTCATTCGCATCCCAGAAAGGGCCGATCGTATTGATCATCACCCGCCGTTCAAGCTCATTCCGCCCGAGAAACCGGGTCGCCATTCCGACTCCGAAATCGAAGCCTTCGAGAAAGAAAAAACCTATGAACAACACCGCGACTAATATAAACCAGAGCTCATTAAGAGATACCATGGTAAACCTCCTGATCAAACGGGTCTGTCGAAACGGGCGCCTCATGATGATGGTCATGATGCCCAGCCCCTTTTTTAATCTCACGGACAAACAGATAGACAAGGACCAGCGCCAAAATGAGATAAATCGCAGTGAACGCAATCACCGAGAACAGAAGCATTCCCGCTGAAACATTCGGTGAAACAGATTGAGCGGTTGTCAATATTCCAAAAACCGTCCACGGCTGCCGTCCGATCTCTGTCATAATCCATCCCGCCGTGTTGGCGATGAACGGAAATGCGATCAGTCCGACCATCACCCGCAAAAACCATTTGCTAGTCTCAAGCTTTTTGCGGAAGCTGAGGAAAAGTCCGGTCAAAGCCGCAATGATCATGAGGATTCCCGCGCCTGCCATAATCCTGAAGCTCCAAAATGTCGTTTTTACCGGCGGAATATAGTTTCCTTCCCCATATTTTTTTTCATATTGTTTTTGCAATGTTTTCATCCCCGGAACATCGCCGCTGAATTTTTTATAAGCCAGATAGCTCAGCGCATAAGGAATGCTGATTTCAGACTTGTTTTCCTGCTTGTCCGAGTCAATATTGGCAAGCATCGTCCATGCGGCAGGGTCTCCGCTGTCATCCCAAAGCGCTTCGCTTGCAGCCATTTTCATCGGCTGGCTCTTCATCAGATGCTGTGCCTGTTCATGACCGCTGAAGGCAACGCCGATTCCTGAAACGAGCGCTACAATCATGGCGATCTGAAAAGACTTTTTAAAAAAGGCCATTTCCTGCTTTTTCAGCATTTTGTACGCACTCACACCGGCGATAAAAAACGCCCCCGTGGCAAGCGCGCCGAAAATGACGTGCGGAAATTCCACCCACAGCTGCGGGTTTTTAATAATCGCAAAGAAATCGGTCATCTCCGCCCGGCCGTTTTTAATCGCAAAGCCGACAGGCTCCTGCATAAACGAGTTGGCGGCTAAAATCCAAAATGCAGACAGCATCGTACCGATCGACACAAGCCAGATGGAGAGCAAATGAACCTTCTTCGGAAGGCGGTCCCAGCCGAATATCCATAAACCGATGAAGGTCGATTCCATAAAAAAGGCCAAAAGGGCCTCAACAGCCAGCGGGGCTCCGAATACGTCGCCGACAAAGCGCGAATATTCAGACCAGTTCATCCCAAACTGAAACTCCTGTAAAATCCCGGTGACGACACCGACGGCAAAGTTAATTAAGAATAAGTGCCCCCAAAATTTCGCCATCGTCCGGTAAACGTCTTTTTTCTTTACAACGTAAAGGGTTTCCATCAAAGCAACCATAAAGACAAGTCCGATTGACATCGGAACAAAGATAAAGTGAAAGATTGTTGTTGAAGCGAATTGAAACCGGGCTAAGATTAATTCGTTCATTCCCTGCTACCTCCATTTGATCAAAAATCATGCTTCTCCATTTGTTCAGCACTTCACAATAATGCTCTTACAGGTGACGCTTTGAGATGCCCAAAGCCGTCTGCTCTCAAAATAATACAATAGACTTATAAAACAACATAAAGACTACTTATATAAGTAATTTACACCGTTTGATTATAGAAAAAAAGATCTAATTACCTAAAAAATGGATCATTTTGTGACCAAACCTTGACTAAAAACCAAACTTTTTTTGACAACAAATAGGTTTTATTTACCATGATGTTGAGCAAAAGCCCGTTCCATCAACTAAAAAACACCCTTGAAAGGGTGTTTGTTCTGTCACAAAATCGATATTTTTGCCTTTGGACTGTCACTTATCCGATATACTGTTTGACAATTCTTTCGGTATGAGCCAAATAGCTCTCACCAAAGGAATTCAAATGCATATAAACATAAAACAGCTGATATAAAGGCCAGATGTCGCGATTGAGCGCTTCTCCCGACGCTTCCTCATAAGCGCGGTAAAACCGTTCAGTAAAACCGCCGAACAATGCGGTCATCGCCAAATCCATCTGGCAGTCCCCATATAATACGGCCGGGTCGATAAGATATGGGGAACCGTCCCCGCCTGTCATCCAATTGCCTCCCCAAAGATCTCCATGCAGCACGGATGAGCGGGGGTTGTCCGGAAGCCAGCGTCCGATCGACTCTGCAAGCCTGATATGCTTCTCCGCCTGTCTTTCATTCAAAAAACCTTTTTCACAAGCGAGTTTGATTTGCGTAAGCAGCCTTTTCTCCCGGTAATAGGTATTCCAGCTGTCATATCTGCCGTTTTCCTGCTGGAATGTACCGATATAATTATTATGCGCCAAACCGTAATACGGCTTTTTCGTCCGGTGCATGCCGGCCAGCTGGACGCCAAGCTTTTCCTCAGCCTGAAAAGAGAGTGTGCTTTTGATATAGGAGAGAACCAGAAAACGCCCGGCATCGCTTTTTCCGTTGTACGCCAACACTTCCGGCACCTTCACGGCGTTTGTTTGTTTCAGCTCTGCAAGTCCCATGGCCTCTTTTTCAAAAAAATCGGCCGGCACTCCATGATTGACTTTGATGAACAAGCGGGTTTCATCTGTTTCTACAAGGAAAGAGCGGTTGATGTCGCCGCCTCCCACTTCTTTTATTCTTCGAACCGCCAAATTCCCGGTTGATGATTCCACCGCTTGATCAATGATTTTCTGCAGATCCATTCCATCACCCCCTCCCTCACTTTATACAAAAAAGCCGCAGAAATGAAAAGCGTTCAATAGGCCCCGAAACCAAAACGATTCTCATACCTATGGATGATATTTCCTTATCTTTGTTCACATAAAAGCCACACATCTTGTGAAATATTTCACAATACCCTGCTATACTTATTCCGTAATCATAGATCCTTTCTTGAT
This sequence comes from Bacillus sp. KICET-3, assembly GCF_033261025.1. Taxonomy (NCBI): domain Bacteria; kingdom Bacillati; phylum Bacillota; class Bacilli; order Caryophanales; family Bacillaceae; genus Bacillus; species Bacillus sp. KICET-3. The sequence goes on from NZ_CP137345.1 coordinate 4,362,536, forward strand.
GGTGGTGAAAAACATGGAAACCAAATCACTCATTTTAGTAGAAGAGCTCGCATTGAAAAAGCGCAGCATCTTTATGCAAAGTCCGCTCCGCTATCTTTTGCGGTCTATGCTGGCAAGCATGTTCATCGGATTTGGCGTTATTGTCGCATTTAAAACGGGGAACTTTTTTTATCTTGAACAGTCTCCGTTCACATATCCAATCGCAGCGGTCACTTTTGGGGGAGCCATTATTCTTATTGTTTATGGCGGGGGAGATTTATTCACGGGAAATACATTTTATTATACATTTGCGGCGCTTCGCAAAAAGATGCGCTGGTTTGATGTTTTAAGGCTGTGGATCTTCAGTTATGCGGGAAATATAATGGGAGCCGTCTTGTTCGCAGGTCTTATTTTTTCAACCGGCTTATTTAAAGACCCGTCCGTCAACAGCTTTCTGCTGAATGCAGCCGATCATAAAATGAATACGCCGATGCCGGAATTGTTTTTCAGAGCGATTCTTTGCAATTGGCTCGTCTGTCTTGCCTTTTTTATTCCGATGTCTCAAAAAGGCGACGGTGCAAAAATGTTCTCCATGATGCTGTTTGTTTTTTGTTTCTTTATTTCCGGATATGAGCACAGCATCGCCAACATGGCCACTTTCGCCGTCGCTTTGGTGACCGAACATCCGGACACCATCTCTATTTACGGCGCTGTTCACAATTTAATTCCCGTAACATTGGGAAATCTGGTCGGCGGCGGATTTATGATGGGCTTTATGTATTACTATGCGAACGAGCCCGGCGCGAAAGAAATCATCAAATAGCGCCTGCTTCCATTTATAAAAGTATCATGAAAAGATGACGCGGTTCATAAAATCATACTACTTTTAAAATGGAGGCTGTATGATATGCAAAGTTTTCAAACGCTCTGCCGGCAATTTGGACAAATATTGAATGGAGAGGCGAAAGTGGAACACGGCGTTTGTTCCGTCAGTGTAAACCGGAATTTAAACGTCACCATTCAGGGGAGGCCGAGCCGGGGAGTCGGGATGGAAGAGGTCATGTTTGAGTCGCTTGATCAAAACGGCGTCGCCTTAAATATGGCGGAAGAAATTCCGCTTTTCACGAAAAAGCTCGCCGATCAAGGCCTGATCATCAGCGCATTGCACAATCATTGGATTTTTACCAAACCGAATCTGCTGTATATTCATTTTCAATCTGTTGAACCGCCATTACAATTTGCAAGAAAAACGGCTGCTGCCTTATCTGTATTGCGATAAAGCGGCAGCCGTTTGCATTTATTTCTTACTTGAAAGCGCGGCTCTTTCCACAGCTTCAGCGACGATCGCATGAACATCTGGATTCAGCGGATCAGGTACCAGATCGCCCTGCTTTGTACAGGAGGCAATTGCCTCGGCTGCGGCAACAAGCATCGGATGGGTGATCGATTCAGCCCCTGCATGTAAGGCGCCTCTGAAAATGCCGGGGAATCCAAGAACATTGTTGACAGACCGGCCGTCCGCGGCATAGGCGGCACCTGCCTGAAGCGCTTCTTCAGGCTCAATCTCAGGCTTCGGATTGGACAGTGCCAAAATCACCTGGCCTGAGCGGACCCATTTTTTATTGATCAGTCCGGGCACGCCTGTCGTCGCAATGATAATATCACAGCTTTCCATGAGCTCCTCAATGTTTTCAGCGGCATGACCGCCGTAATTCTCCAAGCGGGCCATCGCTTCCATTGATTTATCCGTTCCGATTACCCGTTTTACTCCGTAAGCCATAAACATTCGGCAGATGGCGACGCCGGCAGCGCCAAGACCGATTTGGCCGACATGGGCCTGCTTCAGGTCGACACCTGCGCTTTTTGCGGCTGAAATCGCCGCCGCCAGTGTAACAACGGCAGTACCATGCTGATCATCATGCATCACCGGGATATTCAGCTGCTCTTTCAGGCGCTCCTCGATTTCAAAGCAATGCGGAGAGCCGATATCTTCGAGTAGAATACCATTAAATCCGGGTGCGATGTTCTTCACCGTTTGGACGATTTCGTCGGGATTTTTCGTATCAAGCAGAATCGGGATGCCGCTGATTCCGGCCAGCTGATCAAACAGTGCGGCTTTCCCTTCCATAACCGGCATTCCGGCAACCGGACCGATATCTCCCAAGCCGAGAATGGCGGTTCCATCCGTCACGATGGCGACCGTATTGCCGATTCCGGTGTAGATTTTTGCTTTTTGCGGCTCTTCCTTAATAATTTCGCATACGTTGGCGACCCCTGGTGTATATACCCGTCTCAGGTCAGCGAGCGACCGGATCGGCATTTTGCTTTTCATATGGATCTTCCCGCCCTCATGCGCGGAAAGCACGTCATCGGAAACAGTATGAAGATGAATGCCTTCCTTTAGATTGCGAATCACTTCAAGAATCTCGGTCAGCTGTTCTTCATGCTCGACTTGAACGGTGATGTTTCTCATCGTATAGTGCGGCCCAACCTTGATCGTCTCAATCTCGCCGATATCTCCGCCGGCAAGGCCGATCGCGGTGGTCACCTTTCCAAGGTTTCCTGGTGCTGAAGGAATTTCCAGCATCAAATTTCGAATAATATTTTTGCCATTCATCACAGAATCCCCCCCCATGATTTAATCAATATCAGCTACTGCGCCGGCGTCTTCTTTTTATCCGTGTACCAAATGAATTTTCCGGTATATCCGTACAGAATTGCGAGTCCGATCGAAACAAAGCTCATCCACATGAACGGCAAGTAAGCAAAGGTAGAGACGCCCAAAATTCCGGCCATATAAATCCCGTTGTCTGACCAAGGCACCATTCCGGATGTCATCGTGCCTCCAACCTCCGCGTTTCTTGACAGCACCCTCCGGTCGATGTGCAGCTTATCATAGCTTTTCTCCATGATTTTCGGCGTTAAAATCAGTGAGACATACATGGCGCAGCCAAAAACATTAGCCAGGAAGGCGACAATGAGGGTCGAAAACGTCACATTGCCTGCAGATGTCAGCTTTTTTTGGAATTTTGACACAATCACTTTGAGAACGCCTAAATGCTCCAGGAGCCCTCCAAATCCGAGTCCGAGGATAATGACGGTGACAGAACCGAGCATTCCCTCGATGCCTCCACGGTTCAGAAGCTTGTCCATAAATTGGATGCCTGTGTCAATTGAAAAACCGCTGTACGCTGTAGCGATCGCATCGGCGAAATTCATCCCCTGAAATACTGCGGCCCAGATGGCACCCAAAAGAGCACCGATCGCAATCGTCGGTATGGAAGGCTTTCGCATCGCCAATAAAGCGATGACGATGATCGCCGGAATGAGCATCCAAATCTGAATATCAAACGTGTCCCGCAGCGAACTTTTCAAAAACTCGACTTTTTCCAAATCAACATTTTTGCCCCCGTAAATAAATCCCGTAATGGTAAACAGCACCGCGGTGATCACATAAGCGGGAAGCGATAAATACAGCATCGCCCTTACATGGGTGATGACTTCGACTTTTGATAAAGATGAAGCAAGCACTGTGCTGTCTGACAGCGGAGACAGTTTGTCCCCAAAATACGCACCTGATAAAACAGCGCCGGCTACAAGCGGAAGGGGCATTCCAAGGCCTTCCCCTATCGCCATCATCGCAATCCCGGCCGTTCCAACCGTTCCCCACGATGTCCCTGTTGCAACAGATGTGATCGAACAAATAATAAGCGTGGCAAGCAAGAATATGCTTGGATGAATAAACTCAAGTCCATAGTAAATCAAAGTCGGCACTACTCCGCCGGCTATCCACGTTCCGATCAGAGCGCCGACGGCGATCAGGATCAATATCGCTTCAAGTCCGTTGGAAATGCCTGTTGTAATCGATTTTTGCAAATCTTCATATCGGTGGCCGAGACGCAGCCCGAGCAAAATCACCAAAAACCATGAAATGAACAATGCCAGCTGAATCGGCAAATGAAACTTAACGGTAAAAGAACAAACTATTGCTAAAAAAGCCCCTAATACACAAATGATTTCTAACATTGATGGCAACCGTGCGTTTTTCAACCTAAATCCCCCTTATAAATGAAACGCTTACAAAAAAAGCTACATAAAAATAATGAAATCTAGTTCAAGTTTTTCTTAAAAATTTAACTAACTTGAAAGTAGTATACCACGAAATTAATTATTATGGTAGCACTTCACCGCTGTTAATCTTTCTCTCCCTAAAGTTTTTAGAGGGAGCGAAAACACTCTGTTTTTCTATCCCGGTAAAATTTGTTTCAGAGTGTTTTCGCATGCTTGCCGTTAATCCCTGTTTAACAGTTCAGCCCCGGCAATACCCGGTTTTGTCATTTCATAAGGATTCAAAATCAAATCGAGTTCTTCTTCTGTCAGCACGTCATTTTGAAGACATAAATCACGCACGGATTGGCCCGTTAAAATCGCTTCTCTCGCAATTCTTGCGGCCGCTTCATAGCCAAGGTGCGGGTTTACAGCCGTGATGACGCCGGCGCTTTTTTCTACATATGCTTTTAACCGTTTTTCATTTGCTTCAATGCCTGTCACGCAATGGTCCGTAAATGAACGGAATCCGTTATTCATGATGCTGATGGATTGGAGCAGGTTAAACACAAGCACAGGTTCCATGACGTTCAGTTCGAGCTGTCCTGCTTCAGAAGCCAGGCAAATTGTATGATCGTTCCCAATGACCTGGAAGGCGATCTGGTTGATCAGCTCGGCCATGACCGGATTGACTTTCCCCGGCATAATCGATGAACCCGGCTGTCTGGCCGGCAGGGAAATCTCCGCAAGTCCTGCGCGCGGACCTGATGCCATCAATCTTAAATCGTTCGCGATTTTCGACATGTTCATCATGCAGACTTTTAATGCTGCCGAAACTTCAGTATAGGCGTCTGTATTTTGCGTCGCATCGACGAGATGGTCAGCGCCGACGAGCGGAAGGCCGCTGATATCCGCCAAATGCTTGACGACATTTTCAATATAGCGCGGATCGGCGTTCAATCCTGTTCCTACCGCGGTTGCGCCCATATTGACTTCATACAGATGCTGGCGTGATTGTTTAATCCGCTTGATATCGCGCTCGATCACGCGGCTGTAAGCTTCAAATTCCTGCCCGAGGCGAATCGGAACGGCATCCTGGAGATGGGTGCGCCCCATTTTGATGACATGGTCAAATTCCTGTGCTTTTTTCCTAAAGGCGTCCAGCATGTAATCCATTGTATCGAGCAGTTTTTCAAGCAATTTCAGCGTTGAAATGTGAATGGCCGTCGGGAACACGTCATTTGTCGACTGTGACATGTTGACGTGCGTATTTGGACTTAAGTGAATGTATTCCCCTTTTTGATGGCCGAGCAGTTCGAGCGCGCGGTTTCCGATGACTTCGTTCGCATTCATGTTCATCGACGTTCCTGCGCCGCCCTGGATCGGATCAACGATAAACTGATCATGCAGCTTGCCTTCAATGATTTCGTCAGCCGCTTGGACAACAGCTTCTCCAAGTCCTTTATAAAGGCGCTTCGTTTCCATATTGGCAAGCGCCGCCGCTTTTTTCACCACGGCCAATGCCTTGATCATTTCTTCGTGAATTTTATATCCGGTAATTGGAAAGTTTTCTGCTGCCCGTAATGTTTGAATCCCATAGTAGACATCAGCCGGAATGTTCTTCTCTCCGAGAAAATCCTTTTCTGTCCGATATGAAGTCTGATTCATTTGCTAACCCTGCTTTCTGTTTAAATGATGATATCGTCTGCAATCGGCATTTCCATAATTTTTTTAACTTCGGCCGGTTCCCCTGTTTGCCCTAAAGCCCACATCAGCTTAGGCACGATTGCTTCGGTGTTCATGTTTCTGGAGCGGATGATGGCATCCTGGTTGACTTTTCGGCCGACCTCATAAATGCTCATATCCTCTCCTTCCTCAAGACACTGCGTTGTGATGGCGACGACGATTCCGGAATCGATCAATTCATTGACTTTTTCCAAAATGTTTCGTTTCTCAAACGGAATACCGCCGCTGCCATAGCTCTCAATGACAACGCCTTTATATGAATCTTTCAGGCAATCCAAAAACTCCGGCTTCAAACCGGGATGAAGCTTCAAAAGACAAACATCGGTATTTAAGGAGGTGTCAAGCTTCAGCGTCTTGTTTTTGACCTCTGGAACATGTTTGTTGTATTCGATTTCCGTATCATGGATGAACGCGATATAAGGATAATTGATGCTTTCAAACGCATCATAGCTTTTCGTTCTTAATTTGATCGCTCTCGTTCCCAAGATAACGCGTCCGTCAAAGACGACGTACACGCCCCCGATCCCGTCGCAGGCGAAGCGGACCGCATCTTTAATATTTTTCTTCGCATCGGTTTTCTTAAACGTAATCGGCACCTGGGAGCCCGTAATCACGATCGGCTTGTCCACGTTTTGCAGCATATAGGAAAGCGCTGCCGACGTGTACGCCATCGTATCTGTCCCATGGGTGATGACAAATCCGTCATACCGGCCGTAATTCTCATAAACCGCTTCAGCCATTTTCACCCAATGTTCGGGCTGCATGTTTGTACTGTCTATATCCATTAAAGATTGGCAATCTATCGTATAATTTTTGTTTTCGTCAGATAAATAGCTGAGAAGCTCCTCCGCTTTAACCCCCGGGGCCAGTCCATTTTCTCCTTCTACTGAAGCAATTGTACCGCCGGTGGTTAACAGCAGTAATTTTTTCATATGCTACACCTCTTTAAGAAGTAGTTTTAAACATCATAATGTAGAATAAGAACGCTGATACATCAGCATTGTATACGCTTTATGCGTACCTTCATTGCAATTATAGACCTCAAATGTGAAATAATCAAGAAACATTATTCATTTCGCGTACATCTTTGCTCATAATGTGCTATAATCACTGTGAATCAAAAGGAGCGTAAAAAATGAATTTAGATCGATTAACAACACTGAGAAAAAATAAAAAATGGTCATTGCAATATACAGCCGACCGCCTCGGTATTGCGAAAAGCACCTATGCGGGGTACGAGTCCGGCTATCGCCGCCCTTCATTGGAGGCGCTTATCGAAATCGCTGATTTATTCGGAACCTCAACCGACTATCTGCTGGGCAGAATTGACGATCCCCGTGATGGGAAAAGCAAAAACGACCCCATTGAACTGACGAATTGGGATCAGCACAAACTGGCGGTTGACGGAACGCTTCTTTCTGAAGAAGAAGTAAAACAGATGGTCGCGTTTATCAAAGTCAAACAGCAGCTTGACACAGGTTCGGAATGACAGCGTTTTACCTGTATGTATATAAATAAAAAAAACTTGATTGGCCTTTTACGCCAATCAAGTTTTTTTATTTCTTAATGATTTAAAAACTTCACGCAGACCGCTTCCGGTGCAGGCACTTCAGACTGCAGCAGCGTCAGCGTTCCTGTTGATTCATTTCTCTCAAACAATGTCAGCGTTCCTGTTTCCTGGTTGGCAGCGATCAAAAATCGCTCTGAAGGATCTAGCATAAAATCGCGCGGCCATTCTCCTTCTGTAGAGACATGCTCCACCAGGGACAGTTCGCCTGAATATTCATTTACGGCAAAGACGGCGATGCTGTCATGGCCGCGGTTTGAAACGTATACAAATTTGCCGTCACGCGTGACGTGAATCGCGCCGCCCTGGCTCGCCCCGTCAAAATCTTCAGGCAAAGCAGAAATGACCTGGATCTCGCGGAATTCCCCAAGACCGTCGTTATATTCCAGCACAATGACTTCATTGCTCAGCTCTGTCATTACATAGGCATACTTTTCTTTCGGATGAAATTCAATATGCCTCGGTCCTGAACCAGGTGCAACCGCATGGCTGTTCACTTCCTCAAGCTTTCCTTCGTTCAATTGATAGGTGATGATCCGGTCAGTCCCCAGGTCAACGGCCACCGCATAGTTTTCATCAGGTGTAAAACCGGAGTAATGGGTATGCGCTTTCTCCTGCCTCTCATGCGGGCCGGATCCTTTATGGTGCACCTCTGAAGCCGGAGCATTCAACCCGCGGTTTTCATGTAAAGGATAAGATATGATCGTTCCGCTGTGATAATTGGCGGATAGAACGTACCGATTCTCATTGTCCACGCTGACGTGGCATGGCGAAGGGCCTTCAGCGGTTTGTTTGTTGATGAAATGCAGATCCCCTGTTTTTTCGTCAATCTGATAGGCCGCAACACCGCCCTGGCTGCCATCATTAATCACCGCATAGAGCATTTTATTATCTTTGGCGAGATTGAGATATGTCGGGCTGCCCAGCTTTGCCGCAGGCTTTGGCGTACTCAGCTCTTTTTTGCCGGTATCAAGCTCAAATGTATAGATCCCTTCACTGTCTGCTTTTGTATATGTCCCGATATAACCTCTGTATGTTGCCATTTGATCCTCTCCTTTTCAGATAACGGTCGTCCATTCCTATTTTAACTCACAGAAGCTGAATAATCATGATCTGGTGTGTAAAAACCTTAAACGCTCACATGAAAAAAACCTTTTTATGATATTCTTAACATAAAAGACCTTTGATGACGGAATCGCTCTGTTCCGGCAGCGGAGATTTGTTTATAGGAGTGTTCGAAATGACGAAAATCATGATTGTTGAAGACAGCGAAGATATTCGGAAGCTTTTGCGCAATCATTTAGAAAAATACGGATATGATACCGTTGCAACGACTGATTTTAGCTCTGTCCTCGCCATGTTTGAGCGAGAGAATCCCGAGCTGGTTTTGCTTGACATCAATCTGCCGTCATACGACGGGTACTACTGGTGCCGTCAAATCCGTCAGCACTCGACTTGTCCGATTATTTTCATTTCAGCCAGAAGCGGGGAAATGGATCAGGTCATGGCGATTGAAAACGGCGGCGATGATTATATAGAGAAGCCTTTTTCCTATGAAGTGGTGCTGGCCAAAATTAAGGGCCACATTCGCAGGGCGTATGGAGAATACGCTGCCAGACAAGGAGAAAAAGTGATCGAATATGAAGGCGTCCAGCTGTTTGTGGAGCGATTTGAACTGCGCTACAAAGATGAGAAACACGAGCTTTCAAAGAAGGAAAGCAAACTGCTCGAAGTGCTGCTCGACAGAGGGGAAAAAGTAACAAGCAGAGACCGGTTAATGGAGAAAACATGGGAAACCGATACATTTGTTGACGAAAATACGTTAAATGTTTATATTACGAGGCTGCGCAAAAAACTGCGGAGCATGGACGTGCCCTTTTCGATTGAATCAGTACGGGGCGAAGGGTATCAGCTAAGGGTGAAATCATGAAGCTGTTTTTAAAAAATCACTTTGTCTTAATTCTGCTTTTCTTTCTCCAGGGGGTATTCGTATTTTTTTATTATTGGTTTGCCGGCCTGCAGGCTTTTACCCACCTTTTTTACATCCTTGGCGTCCAGCTTCTGGCGCTCTCGGTTTATCTTGCTTACAAATGGCTGCAAGAGCGCAGAATCTATCAATGGCTCGGCTCGGAACAGGAAGATACGGACGTACCTTTCCTGGGAACATCGGATTTTTGTGTGGATCTGTATGAAAAGCAAATGGAACTGAGCCGGCTGCAGCACCGCAAGATTCATGAAATTGAAGCCAAGCTGGAAGACCGGGTGGCTTATATGAACCAATGGGTGCATCAAGTGAAAACACCGCTTTCGGTCATCAATTTGATTATTCAGGAAGAAGATGAACCTATTTTTAAACAGATCAAAAAAGAAGTCCAGCAGATTGAATTCGGATTGGAGACGCTCCTCTATTCATCAAGGCTCGACCTGTTTGAACGCGATTTTAAAATTGAGGCCGTGTCCCTGGGCGAGCTGCTTAATTCGCTGATTCAGCACTATAAACGCTATTTTATACAGCATCGTGTCTATCCAAATAAACATGTTCCCGCTGAAGATGCCGTTATTTACACCGACCGCAAATGGCTCAGATTTGCCATCGGCCAGGTCATCACAAACGCTGTGAAGTATTCAGCGGGAAAAAGCGACCGCATCGATATGACGATCGTCCGCCAAGGTGAACGTATCGTGCTGGAAATCAAAGATTACGGCGTCGGGATTCCTGCACAAGACTTGAAGCGGGTATTCGATCCTTACTACACCGGGGAAAACGGACGCCGCTTTCCGGAATCGACGGGCATCGGACTCTATCTTGTAAAAGAGATTTCCGAAAAGCTCGATCATGACGTACGCATCACTTCCGAAGCCGGAACAGGGACGACTGTTCAATTTTCGTTTCTTACAAAAATGTAAGGGTTCTTTAAGAAAACCGCATAGCTCCCCCCCATCCTCCTTGCTATGATTTGTTTACAAAAACAAACGTAGAAAGGAGGATTTTTCATATGCAATCCCAGATAATCGACACACTCGACTATATAAGAGGATTCGCATTATGCGCCAATCTTTTATGAATATAGATGTGCCGGCAATGTTTTTGCTCGGGTTATGGGCGGGAAAACCCGTATATTTGAGAATCTGTCCGTCATTTACACAGTTTGCGGCGGATCGGCATCATTTCGCTCATCGCCATGCCCGCGGCTATACATTTGCAATACAAATGTCACACCACTGAATATTTTGGCCGGTTGACCGCCCTGCCGGGACTTGTCATGGGAACCCTATATGTATCGGCCGTCATTTAAATACCGCAGGTGCCGTTTTAAGAAAATGCTAAAGCCCCTTTAATCTATGGGCAGAATGTCTTTAATCAACTATATCGGACAAACGCTGATCATGACCGCTTTTCTTCGCCTGGGCAGGAATGTATGGACACATCACCCATGCACAGGCCGTCATCCTTTGCATCTGCACACTGGCCATTCAAGCTTTCATCAGCACATATTGGCTGAAAGCGTTCAGGATGGGCCCGCTGGAATCGCGACATATCGGAAGCGAACACCGTACATCGCAAAAGGAGGATATCATGGATTACATGCTGATCGTGAAAAACATCAATAAAACATATAAAGGACAAGTGTCCCATCAGGCGCTAAAAAATATTTCATTCAATGTCGAGGAAGGTGAATTCACGGCGATTATGGGGCCGTCCGGCTCCGGAAAAACGACGCTTCTCAATATCATTTCGACGATTGACCGCCCGGATTCCGGAGACATTTTGATCCGCGGGGAAGATCCGCATCATTTAAAAAGGGCGAAGCTCGCCCAATTTCGCCGCAAACAGCTCGGATTCGTCTTCCAGGATTTTAATTTGCTGGATACTCTGACAATCGGCGAAAATATCATGCTGCCGTTAACGCTTGAGAATGAACGGCCTTCTATTATGGAGGAAAAGCTTCAGGCGATTGCTGAAAGGCTCGGCATCGAGTCCCTTCTGAATAAACGGACCTTTGAAGTATCCGGGGGACAAAGGCAGCGTGCAGCCATCGCCCGAGCCGTCATTCACAAACCGGCTCTCATCCTTGCCGACGAACCGACAGGAAATCTCGATTCCAAGGCCTCAAAAGACGTGATGGAGACGATGCAGCATCTCAACGAAAACGACAATGTCACTACATTGATGGTCACACACGACCCCGTTGCTGCAAGCTATTGCCGGCGCGTCATTTTTATTAAAGACGGAACATTGTTCAATGAAATTCATCGGGGCGCCAATCGCCAAGTGTTTTACGAAGAGATCCTGAATGTGCTGTCAATGCTGGGAGGAAACGCCAATGACCTTTCTTCAGTTCGCTTATAAAAATGTGATTCGCAACAAAAGAGCTTATCTTGCCTTCTTTTTAAGCAGCGCATTTTCAGTGATGATTTTTTTCACCTTTGCGATGCTATTGTTCCACCCCGCTTTGGAGAAAGGCTATTTAAACAACATTGCAAAACGGGGATTAGCTGCAGCTGAATGGATGATTTTCGTATTTTCCATCCTGTTTGTGCTGTACTCGGTCAATGCTTTTCTCAAGTCGAGAAATAAAGAATTTGGAATTCTGACCATTCAGGGGATTTCGCCAGGCCAATTAAGAAAACTGATTACCGCCGAAAATATCATCATCGGAGTACTTTCGATTGTTTCAGGCATCATCGGCGGGCTGATCTTTGCAAAAGCCATCTTTACGGCCGGCGCCTACATTCTGGAGATGGATGCTTTGCCGCTGTATCTGCCTTGGAAGGCGCTTGCTCTGACAGTCGCTTGTTTCCTTTTACTGTTTATACTGCTGTCGCAATTTACGATTTTCTTTATTAAATCAAAAACCGTGATCAAGCTGATCAAAGGGACTGAAAAAGTAAAACCTGAGCCAAAACCGTCCGTTTTCCTTTCGATCATCGGCATTGGGTTCCTCGGCGGCGGATACTGTCTTGCATCATCTAATGAAATCCATTTCCCTCAAGCCGTTATGATTTTAATCCTGACCATCATCGGGACCTACTTTTTCTTCAGCCAAAGCAGCATTTGGCTGCTGCGGATCTTAAAAAAGCGGAAATTATTTTATTTGCGCGGGAAAAACGTGCTTTGGGTATCAGATCTTGTCTACCGGCTGAAAGATAACGCCCGCCTGTTCTTTCTCGTCTGCATCATTTCAGCGGTTGCCTTTTCCGCCACGGGCGTATTGGCGATATACAAGACGGCTATCGGAAAAATGGATTCCCGGTATGAGATAGAATACTCATCAAACAGCGATAATCCCAAAGAACAAGCGCACATTAGGCTGATTGAACAAAAGCTGAGGGATGGAGATTTTTCGTATACAAAGGAAAAGACAAAAGGAGCCTATATCAGCTATAGGCAGGGAGATCTCGTTCCACCGGTGCTCTTGATCTCAGAAGCCGAATTCCAAAAGCACTTTAAGGCAGATGCGGGTGAACTGAAAGACGGTGAAGCGCTGTATTACCCGAGCACCTATGATGCGATAGACAATCGGGAAATTCCCAAAACCTTGCACATGTTAACCAAAGATCTGAAGCCGGCAAATGAGCAGCTCAAGGTCAAACACATTGAAAAACCGCTGATTACGTTAGACAGCATCGTTGTCGTAAACGGAAAAACCTTTGACAAGCTGAAAAAACAAGGCGAAGCTGTCACATTGTACGGCTACAAGTACGACCGCTGGAAAGACAGTCTCGATATCAGCCAATCGCTGAAAAACAGTCTTTACGGAAACTATACCAATATCCATTTTCAATTTAACGCAAAGGCCATCTCTTATTTTGATAATGTTCAGCTTCCAAGCCTGAGCTTATTTATCGGACTCTTTATCGCAATTCTCTTTTTTGCGGCATCAGGAAGCTTTCTCTACTTCCGCCTGTTTACCGATCTTGAGGAAGATCAGCAGCGCTACCGGTCGCTTGCGAAAATCGGCCTTAGCGAAGAAGAAATGTCGCAGAGCGTGACGATTCAATTGGCGATCTTGTTCTTCTTTCCATTCGCTCTCGCCACGGTTCATACTTGTTTCGCGATGAAGACGCTTGAGTCGCAGAGTTTTGGTCATTCCCCTGCTGTGCTGCTCATGACAATAGGAGGATTTCTCACCTTCCAACTATTATTCTTTATGGTGATTCGACAAAGCTATTTAAAAAAATTAAAAGGATTTTTAAGGTGATAAGGCATGAAAAAAATAATTTCTCTTCTTGCAGCCGGCTTGGCTATTGTATGTATCGGCGCATTTCTTTTGATTCATAATGATGTGACAGACAGGTTTAATCCGCTCGTGCCGAAAGAGAGCGTGTATGTCCAAATCAATAAAGACGGGAAGCACCTAAGCGCGGGCGGCTATGAGTATACACTGGAAGGATATAATGGCGCCGGGGAAGAAAAAGAAGTGACATTCTTTGCCGGCGGCCTTCTTCGAAAAAACGCCTACCTAAAGGTATCAGCGAAGGGAAAATATGTGGAGACATGGGAAGAGGTACACCCCGATGACATGCCGAGTGCGGTCCGGGCGAAATTGATAAAGCAGTGAAAAACGGCGTCTAAGCCGTTTTTTCTATGAAACACTATTTTTTTACAAACTTCTGAAACTTTTTGGCTGGCTGTTCGTATAAAAACAAAAGTCATATTGTGAAGGGGGTTTTCATATGATGGTTGGAATAATCGGTTTCATATTGGTGCTTCTCCTCCTCTACGCCTCCACAACGCCTTCCGGCGGAAAAAACAAAGGCGGCGGCTCTTCAACTTTTTTCGTTGGAGGTCCTGATTCATCCCACGGCCACCATCTCTCCGGAGGCGATTCATTCGGAGACGGAGACGGGGGCGGCGGTGATTGCGGCGGCCTTTCTCCATCTTCTGCTCCTGCTCGGATCTTTAGGCTGGATGCAGTTCTGCTGCAGTCAGCCGGGCATGTTCCGGCCATTTCCCTTCATACGTTCTCCATTTACTCCAAACAATCAATTCAGTTGTTTAACCGGACTTCCGATTGGGAATGATGTAAAGACAACAGATCCTCACTCTTCAACCGATACAATAGTCACAAAAAATCGATTTCGAGACAGAATATATAAAACTTTACGCCCGCTTGTTCGATATTAAAAGAAGACGTTCATGACAAGGAGGGGATTTTCCAGATGATGTTTTTACTAGTTTTATTTGCTCTGTTTATTTTGTATTCATTCTTTTTTGACAGCAACAACAAAAGACCGTATAAACAAGCAGCGGCGAAAAGCAAAACATTGGTCCGCCAGCCGGCCGCGCCGCCCGTGTTTTTGAGGGTCATCGAAACCGCACCCGGACAGACGGCAAACCGCCGCACCTCTGAAGGTATGCGTCCGAATCTGCGGCTTGTTATGAACCCGGCGCACCAAAACGAAAAAAAATAAGAAAAGCGGCATACATGGTGAATGCCGCTTTTCTTATTATCTTCTTATTATCTGTTGTGTTCCACCGTTCTTCCAAACGCTTCCGGCGTCATACCGGGCGAAATGCGGACGCGGTGCAGCGCATGCATTCCCTGTTTTCGCGAAGCTGCCCCAGGCTCTGTTGTGACAGCCATTTGGTAGCCTGCTTGTTTTGCCAATTTCAGCGTCGTCTCATTATAGCGTCCGACCGGATAGCTCAGCATCACGGTGTTTTGCCCGAACATGGCGTCGAACTGTTTCTTGGAACGCGTCATCTCGCTCAGCTGCCGCTCCGGCGTCAGCCCATTCAGCTCGACGTGGCTGATCGTATGGCTTTCAATCGAAATGCCGTTTTGGCTCATCTCTTTCATTTGTTTAGCTGTCAGATGATGGCTGCCGTTCACCGATTTTCCGATCATGAAAATCGTCGCCTTCATTCCGTATTCTTTTAAAATCGGATACGCTTTTGTATAGTTGTCCGTATAACCGTCATCAAACGTAATCAGCACGGATTTTTTCCGCGGCATTTTATCCTCTGTCAAAACGGTATAGGCTTCTTCAGGCGTCAGTGTATAATAACCGTTTTCTTTCAGCCATTTCATATGTCCGCGGAACTCCGCTTCAGGCACCCGCAGGCTGTTTCCCGACGATATGCTGTGATACATCAAAATCGGAATGCGGGCGGGGCTCTTTACGCTTATCCAATCCGCTGTATCTGTTTGTTTTTGACGGGATTCTTTTTTTGATGGTACAGCCGCTTTTGGCGGCATTTCCTTTTCCTCTCCGTTTGCTTCATGGCTTGAGCACCCATATAGTGCCGCGGCTAAAAACAGGAGAAGAAGCATCCTCACGTTTTTCACACTTTTTCCTACTTTCTTTTCAATAGATTACTTTTTTAATATCGGATTGCCGGCAGCTTTTTTCATCATTTATGCAAAATTAGGAAGACCATGCTTTTTGCAGCCGCTTGATTCCCTCCTCGATTTCCATTTCGGAAAGACCCCCGAATCCCGCCATCACCATTGAAGATGGGCTGTCTTCGGGATCAATCCAAAAATCGGATACGGGGTAGACCTTTACACCTTGCTTCTCCGCTTTGCTTATGACGTCACCAGCATGTTTGTTTGCCTTTATTACAATATGGAGGCCTGCTTTTTGGCCAATGATCTGCACCTGATCCCCGAAGTATTTGTCGATGGCTGAAAGCAATGTTTTATGTTTTTCCTGGTACACTTTTTTCATTTTTCGGATGTGCCGTTCAAAATGCCCCTCTTTCATAAACAAATACATCGCTCGTTGAATGATAGGAGAGGAGGGCTGGCTGTAACGGCGGAATTTTTCACAGAATGGGCCTGTCAGCTCCTCGGGCAGGACGATATAGCTGAGCCTGGCCGACGGCAGAAACGATTTTGAAAATGTCCCTAAATAAATGACGTTTTCCTTCGTATCAAGCGCTTTTAAAGATGGAATGGGCCGTCCCTGATAGCGAAATTCACTGTCATAATCATCCTCAATGATGTAGGCGCCATGATGATGAGCCCACTCGAGCAATTTCAGCCTTTTTTGGATAGGGAGAACCATCCCGTATGGGAACTGATGGGAAGGTGTGACGTAAGTCAATTTTGCCCGGCTTTCGGCCAGCTGCTTCAAATCGATCCCATCCGCTTCCAGACCGATTGGCCGAACCTCCCATCCGTGATTTAGAAAAACAGAGCGAACCCCGTCATAACCGGGATTTTCCGCCGCTACCCGCCGGCCGCGATTCGAGAGCAGCTGGCACAGCAGACTGACAGCATGCTGCGTACCTGAACAGATCACAATTTGCTCGGGTGAACAGCGTACACCCCTTGCTTGAAATAAATACTTGGCCAACTCTTGGCGAAGGCCCAGATCGCCCTGATGCGCACCATATAAAAATAAATCGGGCTCCCCGCTTGTCAGCACATCTTGCAAACACCGCTTCCAGACTTTGTATGGGAAATGGTTCAAATCGATATCGCCATATGTAAAATCATAGGGTGCGGCAGGCTTTTGCCCAGAATCACAACGCCCGGAACGCGCAACGTCGTTATATTGAGTGAGCGGCAGCAGCGGTTTTTCCAACGGAAGCACCTTTATGCCGCTTCTCGGTTTACTTTCTGTATACCCTTCCGCCGCCAGCTGCCCGTAGGCGTTCTCAACGGTATTTTTACTCACCTTTAAATGCTCGGACAAATAGCGGATTGAGGGCAGCACTGCCCCCTGAGGTATGCTGCCTTCTTCAATGTCTTTTTTTATATTCATAAAGCTGAATATAGAGGGGAATGCCGAGCTTTTTGTTAAGTAAAGGAGTTAATTCTATCATCATCTGACCTCATCAAGTTTTATATCATTGTCTCTTTTTAAAGGGACAATGACAACCTAAAATCATGATCATACACCGAAAGGAGAGATTCACTATGACTCATACGATTCGCAATCACAAACTGGAATGCACAGATAAGGAGAAGATTGACCGCTTGTTGACCAAAGCGCCAACCGGGTACCTCGGCTTGTCAACGGACGGGGTCCCTTATGTCGTACCTTTAAATTTCGTTTGGACAAACGGCTTCATTTATGTCCACGGTGCAGCTGAAGGCCGAAAAATCGATATGCTTCGCGAAAATCAGCATGTATGCTTCACGGTCAGCGAACATTACGGAACGATGGTCCATCCGATTCCTGCAAAAACAGACACAGCTTATATGAGCGTCATCCTTTTCGGCAAAGCGGAAATCATCTCAGACTTGGATGAGGCGACAGCCGCCATGCAGGCCCTTCTGACAAAATACGTGCCGGGCTACTACAGTTCCCCGCTTTCCAAAACCCATGTGGAAAAATACCGGTCTTCTTTGGGCAGCAGAACGGTTGTAATCAAAATCCGCCCCGATGTTATAACCGCTAAAGAAAACGAGCTGAATCAGAGCATGAAGTACGAACAGGGCCGAACCGTCCGCGAAGACCTGTAACAAAAAAGGCCCGCAGGCAGAGGCATGTTTAGGCTGAGTCTCCATCCAGAAACTTCTGGCCGGCCGCACACCGTTTTCTTTTTTGTCCAGCAAACGACTGCTGGCCTTTGTCCGGCCTGCTTGCCATCAATTGATGCCAAAACGTTTCCGCCGTCTTCCAGGGGGCTGCCGTTTCAATTTGGCATCCGGTTTTAGCACATGCCGGTCTTTGTTGTAAGCGGCGATAAAGACATCGACCGTCGGCCGCTGATCATGCTCATCTAACAAGAGGACTCCGCTGCTTTTCCTTCCATTCAAGCGTATAAAAGATGACAAACCGAAAAAAGCCGATGCATTCGGTGGCAGCCAGGATCACACCCATTACCGCATCATCAGTCCCGGAGCTTGCAAAGTAAACCCGAGTCTCCAGATGATATAAATGCCGTTTGCTGCAAAACACATGACGATTAAAGGCTTTTTAAAGCGCGGGTTCGCGTTGCAGCTGAAAAACCCAATCAATATGAGAACGATCATCACGAGCGGATAACGATATAAAACTTGATTCATCTTCTTTCTCCTATGCAATTGTTGTATACGGATGGAAAATTACTTTTCATCCGCCTTCTTTAGCAAATTACTACTTTGCGGTTAGGAAATTTAAAAAATATAACTTTCATACATGACCTTAGACTCTATTACTAAAACAACAAAAGGACCACCGGCGATATTTATTCGAATTCTCTCTTGAATCATTGGTCATAAGCTTCTGTTTCTTTGAATGGATGAAAGCAGCCTATCAAACGGTTTTTCCCGAGAAAAAAAGGCTGGATGCCTAAATATTTGATTTATTTTTGACGGATTCACAGCCTTTTTGTGTCGATTTTTTTGAAGAAAACGGAAAAACGGGAAAAACCGGCGTGATTGCACCTTTTTATGTTTCGAAAAAAATGATGTATGGCGCGCTTTTCTGTTCATCAGCTCATGATCAATGATTGGCCGGCGGATGACGAAAGCCTGTCAGCAATACGTGTAGGTCTTCTTTCGCACTTGTCTGAATTTTGATTTTTTTAGTATACTTAATTTAGTTAATTAACACAGCAAGGGGTTTTCAAACGAATGGGGGAAAGATGATGGAACCAAAAACAGAGATACAAAGCATTCCTTTTCAACCAATAAAAGAAAAGGATGATCATTTTATTGCAAGAATGATGAATATAAAAATCGGCATTATTCCGCTGCCTGTATATTTACTGCTGTTTGCTTTAATTGTCACGTTTGTAAATATGCATAATCTCAAAAGCGATATCTTAACCTCTATTGCTGTAACGGGTTTTTTCGGCTTTACCTTTGCACAAATCGGAAAGTCTATTCCATTTGTCCGATCTGTCGGGGGAGCTGCAATCCTCGCTACATTTATTCCGTCTGCTATCGTGTATTACCATTTGATTCCGGAAGACATCATTCAATCGACAACTGAATTTACAGAAAACTCAAACTTTCTTTATCTATTTATTTCTACCATTGTAGTTGGAAGTATTTTGGGAATGAACAGAGAAACGCTCGTCAGGGCATTTATTAAAATTTTTGTTCCTATGATTGCCGGATCAATCGCTGCTGCTGCGGTCGGCTTAGCGGTTGGCACCATGCTCGGCCTCGGCTTTCAGCATACATTGCTGTATATTGTCATTCCCATCATGGCGGGAGGAGTCGGTGAGGGAGCGATCCCGCTGTCCATCGGCTATTCTGAAATTATGCATATGTCGCAGGGGGAGGCTTTTGCGCTGGTCATTCCATCGATTATGTTCGGAAGCTTAAGCGCTGTCATTTTATCAGGCGTCCTTAATGTCATTGGAAAGAAAAATCCGGAATGGACGGGAAATGGAAAAGTTGACCGTTCAGAGGGTGAAAGCGCTCCTGCACTTGAAGCTCAGGATAAGAAAAAAGAAAGCGTTTTTAATCTGTCGGATTTTGCATCAGGCGGAATACTCGCTGTTTCACTGTATTTAGTCGGCATGCTTCTTCATGACCTATTCGGCTTGCCGGCGCCGGTCATGATGCTGTTATTGGCAGTCGCGATTAAATTGTTCCGCCTGGCTCCCGCCAATATCGAAAGCGGAGCCTACGGCGTGTCGCGCTTTTTTTCAACCGCGGTTACATACCCGCTGCTATTTGCGATCGGTGTTTCTATGACGCCGTGGGACAAGCTGATCGCCGCTTTTAACCTTGCCAATATTATTACGATTATCTCCGTCGTCATCACCATGATAACCGTCGGCTTTTTCACCGGAAAATGGCTGAACATGTATCCGATCGAAATCGCCATCATTAATGCCTGCCATTCCGGCCAAGGCGGTACAGGCGACATTGCCATCCTCAGTGCCGCAGAGCGGCTTGAGCTTATGCCGTTTGCCCAAGTGTCTACACGAATCGGCGGCGCCATCACCGTTACGCTTACACTGCTGCTCCTGGCTCAGTTTTATTGATGAAATAAGCCTGCAGAATATGCTGCAGGCTTTTTGTTTTTAACGCACTTTTTTGGGAACATAATCCGGGTAATCTGTGACAATGCCGTCGACTCCCGCCTGCAAAAGCAGAGGAACCTCATCACGGTTGCGGACGGTCCATGGTGTAATTTTCATCCCGAGTTTGTGAATCCGCGGCACCATCGTCGGATCTGCGGCTACATTTCCGAGATGCGCGTTGACATAGTTTGCATATCCTGCAAAGTCGTTCAGTTTGGCATCCGTCAGATCTGAGAAGCGGGAAGTTAAAACTCCTGTCGGCACGGCCGGCAGCAATTCGTGTATTTTGCGGACAGATGCAAAGTCAAATGATTGGACAACCACTTTTCTTTTAGGCCTATCCAGTTTCCGTTTTTTCAGGGCAGCCGCTACTTTTTCTTCAATTCCCGGGTAGCGGGCAGGTTCTTTTAACTCAATCAAGAGTCCGATTTTCCCTTTATACCGATCAAGCACTTCTTCGAACGTCGGAATCCGTTCACCAGCGAACTGCTGCCCAAAATAGCTCCCGGCATCAAGCTTGCGCAGCTCAGCAAGCGTCAGATCCTTCACATTGACGGGCGCCTCAGAATCAATGTCGGTCGTACGGTTCACTGTTGTGTCATGAATGACGACAAGCTTGCCGTCTTTTGACATTTGAACATCAAGCTCAATATAATCGGCCATCATTTTGCGCGCTTTGTCAAATGCGGCGATCGTGTTTTCAGGTGCATAACCGGAGGCTCCTCTGTGCGCAATGACATCCACTTTCCGCGCTTTTGCCTGCGGCTCTGCCGCCAGTGTGTGGGATGTTAACAAAAATGAGCCTGCCAAAAAACCGATCAATAAGGACAATACCAGCTTTTTCAACCCTGACACAATATCCACTCCCCTTTTCTCTTTGCCGTTCGGTACAACAGTATAGCTTCGTACTGTAAAGATTATGTTGCAGCCATTTTAATTTTCATCGCGCATTCAGAAATAGGGGATTGTTCCTATCCATTTCTAAAAACATAAAAGATCTCCCGTTCGGGAGATCTTCAGCATGCTACCGCTCGCAGGCAATTTTATCTTTATCACGGTCAAGCTTTTTATTGGCGTCATATAATGCTTTTGAAACATAAGGCTTGTACTTTGTTTTTCCTCCTTTGTTCTTCACGGATTTTGCTCGGGCCACACCGCCTTTATAGACCTTGTTCAGCGCTTTGCAGTTTTTATACGTTTTCACCTTCGGTTTTGCTTCAACGACCCCTCCGGCACTAAACGAAAAGCCAATGATCAGGCCTAAAGACAGCAATGCGGCGAATAATTTTTTCACTTGCCACTACCCCTTTCTTGAATTGGAATGTTTATGTATTTCTCTATTTATGATAAGTGATTCGGCCTCTTCCCTCAAGAAAAAAATGACATTTCATTGAATAAAAAGTCTCAAATCGACACAGGACTTTTTCCCCTGTTGAAAACGCCGGCATCAGCCGGCGCGTTCAGCTGCGCTCCCCCGCTTTTTTTAAGACAGAGTCCAATTCATAGGCGAGCTCCTTCGGATGGATGCATAGCATATCTTCAAGGGGCCGGCTCCAGTCGCCGTTTTTAATCAGCTTCACTGCATAATGGCCTGCCGGATCGCTTTCCGGATACCACTCGACATCCAGCAGCAAACGATCCTCTTCATGCTGAAGCTGCAGGAGGTCCCGTTTGAAATCAGACTGCCACACCTCGCTGTCAGGCGCTAATTCGCCGGGATTTGCATCTGTTAATGCATGATGCGAAACCGTCCAGCCGCTCGGAACGCGAAGCCTCAGCAGATTGCGGGGACCGCCTGATCCGCCTTCCTCTTTCCAAATCACTTTTTCCAATCTTTCAACCAGCTGATCATGCGGAATATCAATCATCCCGCCGACAGGCTCCTGTTCAATATTGAAAATCCTGATATCATAACGAAGATCCCCCGCATTCTCAACTTGTACGATTTTATTTTCCGCTTCATTTTCCAATATCAACAACATTTGGCGGTTCTCCCGAATCGGCTTTTGATATAAGTGGTTTTCTTTCACCTTCCAGCCAGCCCTCATTTTCAGAGGATGCAATTTAAAAAAATAATGCCATATCGTCAATCCGCTCACTTCCCAGTCATAGAATAAGGCCGCTGATTGTCCAGTTTCTCCTCCTGCCTTCTCACATACAAGCCTATGCGGGAGCTTCGTTTTTAGAACAGACGCAAAAAAACTTGAAGATCGCGGTCTTCAAGTTTCGTCTGTCAGCTGATAGATGTTGATTTGACTGAGTAGGTCGTCGTTATGACTGCTTAAAACGGCTATTTTGTCAGGCGACAAAAATCTTCCTCTTAAGAATGTCATTTGATCCCCCGGCTCCAGTGTCATTTGATTTGATTCAGCCGTTAATTCGATGATGTTTTCTTGGATGAACATTGCCGCCTCGCCGGAATACTCAACATCATGCGGCTTATAATTGGATTTCAGATATACTTTATCCTGGTCAGACTGGTAAGCATAGTATCTATTATTTCTGGTATTCACGATGATTTCCAATTGATCCATGTCATAGCGGACAACCGGCAAATCCTTAGTCTCCGACCAAAACAAATAGAATGATTCATACTGATCCTTTACATATGTTTGTTCAATCTTCGCGAACTTATTTTCCTTCATGCTGTATCTGTAAAAATCTTCGTCATATGTGGCGAAAATAACCTCATCGCTTCCCCACACATAATATTTGGACAAGACGGGAATGTCTTCTTTTACATTGCATTCCTGACAGGTCATGCTGTCAAAATTGAAATAAAACAACCGCTTATCATCGTGGAAGAACACGGCCAATTCTTTCGTTGCAGCGTTTTTAAAAGACGCATCAATGACAATGTCCTCTACACCAATCGTTTCGATGACATTCAATTGATCATCAAGCACCATGATTCCTTCATAATCGTCATTAATGACGATTTTTCCCGGAAACACTTCCATAAAATAGACATCTTTATCCATACGGAATTGGTTTAATTCAAGTAATTTCATCGTTTTTTCCTTTCAACACGGCTATTTTATAAACTTGGAAATCGATTTATTTCCATCTGCTTTGCTTTCGTCCAAGACACCGCTGATCGGATCCGCTTCCCCCAGATGTTTTTTCCCTGTATGATCAAACACTTCGATATGGGCCGCTTCTCCTACATGAAGCGTGTCACGGTAGTAGTACAGACCGTCTTTTGCGTAGACTGTGGCGCCCTTCACCCTGATTTTTGTTCTCTTAAAATCATCTCCGCTGAGAAATGTTTCATGGTCCTGCGGCACCCGTTTTTCTTTCACATAGCTACGGTTGCTCTTATTGAGCTTCTCGTATAATTCTCTTCTTTTTTCCTTGCTGTAGTTATTGCCGTTGTGGGCTACATAATCTTTTTGCGACATGCCCTCAGGCTTTGGATCCCAATGCGGTTTTGACCGTCTTCCTCCATCCTTCACTGAAAATGCCAGCAGGTCGCTCAGCGGTTTTTTCTCCAAACCGATTCTGCCGGCCATCGGCCCTGCATGTGTGGCCAGCTGTTCGACGCGAATGCCGACCGGCACTTCAAAGCGGCCGATGTTTTGTTTCACTTTGTCGATGGTGTTTCGTGCACTGCCCAGCTTATCATTGATCCATTTGCTGCTGTGGGTATTGTAAGGAAGTTTTTTAACCGGCAGTTTATCTGCGTAGCGGGCTGCCGCTCCGACGCCTGTGATGGCAAACGCATTGAACAGACTTTGCTTCCGCTGTTCATCGGATAATTTGTTTCCGAACATATCCCTTCCTGTCGCCGCTTCCCCAAAACCGTTCGCCGCCGTCAAACCGTAAATTCCAAATTCGGCTTTTTTCAAATAGTCGAGCGATTTGGCGGACTTGTAAGCGTCAAGGGCATGTTCCGCTGCATTCAAGCCTTTGGCCGTTTTATAAATGGCTTTTCCGCCTTTAAATGCACGGCCCGCCCAGCCGACGACAGGAATGAATCCGGCTGCCGCCATGGCGCCCGCTGTAACCCGCTCTGATGCGGAGAGCTTTTCTCCCGTTACAGGATCGATACCGTCTTTCGCCCTCTTATAATCATAATAGCCCGTCACTTCTCCGGTAAAGGTGCAAGTCGCATCCCAGGCTTTTTTATACCACGGCCTGTTCGCCTGCTCCTCTTGTTCTTTCGCGATTCTTCTTGCTTCTTCCTGCTCCTTTTTGATTGTCAGGTATTCGGCCGTCCCCTTTTCCACTTCATCTTTGAGCTTGTAGATGTCGCTGCTATGATAAGCCTTGGCGTCAAAGTAGACGGGAGACGCTTCTTTTCCCTTCTGTGTAGCTTGGGTAAGCGCTCCGTACAGTCCGAGAACAAAGCTCTCTTCCGTTTCCGATAAGGCGTATTCTGATTCCAGATCGTTATCAAACTGATTCACTTTGTCAACCGTTTCTTCACGTTCTTTTTTTGCTTTATCAAGGTGGTTTTCGAAAGCTTCTGAAGAAAATGCTTCCAGCGTCATAATGTCATCGATCTCACGAAAGATGTTTTGCAGTTCTTTTTTTTGTTCAGAGACGATTGATTTTGATGTGGTATAAGCGTTTGACAGGTCATTCTCCAAAAAGTCAACCTTGACGACCGTATCCCCGGAAAGATCGACATCTTCCGTTGCGCCGGAAATTCCGTCTAAAAATGCAATCTGCTTGTCAATCAAGCCTATCCACGCATCTGCAACATCAGCCTGAGCCTGATAAAAATCTTTAATGGCTTCCGCGCCTTCCCCCTGGAAATCGCCTCCCAGATTCACAACAGCGTGAAACTGCTTTTTTAAATCAGTGATTTGCTCTTTTAAACTTTGATATTGTTTTGAGCGTTCTTCCATTGCGGAGATCAAGGTTTTTGCTTCATAGATCTTCATCGGCCATAAGCCCTTTCTTTAATTTTTTCTATTAAAATATGCACACTGGCCCTAAAACAAGCGGCGCGTTAGATCGCCGATCGTGCTGCCTAATTCGTCGAGGGCTTCCTCTCCTTTGGCCAGCAGCTGGTCTGCGGTATGCGCGAGGCCCTTCGCGGCCGATAAAGCGCCCTGCTCTATTTCCAGCAGCACGATCTTGGACTGGATTCTGGATTTATAGCTTTCATAATCATCCGCTATGATGTTTTCCATCTCATTGTATGCTTCATCTCTGGCATCATTAAATTTCTCCGAGCGGCTTCCTTTCCATGAAGAACCCAGCTCAGGTTTCTTAATGTTTTTGATTTCCTCCATCGATGTATTTTGTTCCGCTTCTATTTTGCTTTTCGCCCGCTTGAGCCTTGATATCTTTTCTTCCAGATCGGCTGATTGACTGGAAATAGCCGAATGTATTCGATCTAACATATCTGAATAGCTCATTGAACCGTCACCTCTTGATTATTCAAAATGAGAGACAAAAGGATAATTTCGAAAATTCCAAAAAATGCATCCGTAGGCCTTTTTCCATAATTTAAATTATAAGTCTGAAAGTAACAGAGATGAATAGGAAAATATACTCTTTTTAAAACCAAAACTTAAAAAACGCCTGACGGCTAATAAAGCGTCAGGCGTTGTCTGGTTTATTCGTTGGCTTTTTCTTTTCCATAATGATATTTTGACGGATCAACAGGCCTAAAGTCCGAAAGCTTATGGAAGCGCAGCAAATCTTTGTAGAGAACCTGGTCAGACAGGTTCAGCTGTTCAGACACCTGTTTTTTCAGGTTTTCTGTTTCTTTGTTCGGTTTTAATTCTTTACCTGTTTTTGTATCATACACCGTCGAGTCGATCACTGTGTATTTCGGCGTTACATAGTTGCCGTTTCTGAAAGCGACCGTTTGGTCATGATCTTTTGAAAAGAGATCTGTTCCAAAGTTGATATAGTTTTTGTTATCGATTCCTTGGAGGTGAAGCAGTGTCGGCATGACGTCGGTTTCTCCGCCAAACGTATGATTGACTCCGCCTTTTTTACCAGGCACGCGAATCATAAGCGGCACCCGCTGATTCATTGCGTTTTGATATGGTGTAATCTCTTTGCCCAAAACTTCTTTCATCGCACGGTTGTGGTTTTCGGAAATTCCGTTGTGATCCCCGTATATTACGATTACTGAATCATCATACAGCCCCGCTTTTTTCAAGTCTTTGAAGAACTGTTCCAGTGCTTCATCAAGATAGCGGGCCGTTTGGAAGTAGCCGTCAACCGTATCATCTCCGGTCGTCCCTTTTTCAAGGGTGGCGTCTTTTTCATCCAGGATGAACGGATAATGGTTCGTCAGCGTAAGCAAATGCGCATAAAACGGCTGTTTCAGCGATTTCAGCATCGGGATGGACTCTTCAAAGAACGGCTTATCTTTCAAACCGAGGTTGACAAGGTTGTCTTCAGACATGTCATAAGAGCTGGCGTCGAAGAACTTATCATAGCCGATCTGCTTGTACACCTGATCCCTGTTCCAGAAAGATTTATAATCGCCGTGCAGGACGGCGCTCGTATAGCCTTCTTTTTGGTTTAGAATCGCCGGCAGGGACTGATACGTATTTTGTCCTTTTGTTACGAATGCCGTACCTTCCGGAAGCCCGAAAAGACTATTATCCATCATCAGCTCGGCATCAGCCGTTTTGCCCTGTCCAGTCTGATGGAAAAAGTTGTCGAAGTACATCGTGTCTTCTTCGCCATGCGCCAATTTATTCAAAAACGGCGTTACTTCTTTTCCATTCAGCTTGTAATCTATCAAAAACGACTGGAAGCTTTCCAAATGGATCTTAATAATATTCTTTCCTTTCGCGGCGCCGAAGTACTTGTCATTCGGCTTCGCGTAATGGGAGTTTGTGTAGTTGATGACGCTCGTCAAATCATCGCTGCTTGCATACGCCTTTTGCGTCGCATTCTGAGCCGCCTGAACGCCGTCATAGATCGTGTAATTGTAAGGCCCTAAATATTTGACGATATAGTTGCGGTCAAACGTTCTTGTCAGCAGCTCCGGACGGTCTTTTTCAGCGACTGACAGGTTGATATAAAACAAAAGAACACCC
Source organism: Bacillus sp. KICET-3 (assembly GCF_033261025.1). Taxonomy (NCBI): domain Bacteria; kingdom Bacillati; phylum Bacillota; class Bacilli; order Caryophanales; family Bacillaceae; genus Bacillus; species Bacillus sp. KICET-3. Next base: position 4,389,813 of record NZ_CP137345.1, read on the forward strand.
GCCAGAACGACGACAGCGGCCCATCTTTTCTTCAGTTGTGAAGCCTTCAGTTCCGGCATGCGCACACACAGCGCAATCAGAATAATCAAGTCAATGACATAGATGATGTCGTGAAAAGACATGATGGCAAACACGCCGTCCGACATATTGCCAAGGTTTCCGGCTTGTTTCAGGTTTGCAAAAGTCAAAAAGTCATCAAAGAAACGGTAGAACAAAATGTTTGCATATAATACAAACGTCATCACGGCGTCAAGGACAATAATCCATATCGCCGCGCGCCTTCCCTTTGCAAATAAAGCCAAACCGAGAAACACAATGGTAAAGCTGAATGGATTGATAAATAAGAGAATCTGCTGCGTGGTTCCCTTCACGCCTAAGTTAAATTCCATTAAGTAAGAAGCATAGGTTTTCGCCCATACCAAAATAACAGCTAACAAAAAAAAGCTTAGCTTATGAGAGAATATTTTTTTCATGATAACCTCTACCTTTTAACATTTTAGTCTTTTTCTGTTCCGGCAAGCGGTCACATCAAAGCAAACTAGTTCTACAATAACATAAAATAGGAAAAACAAACATTGTTTTCTTAAACGCTACAGCTCCCGGCCTGATACAGGCGCATTACATTGCCATTAGTATGACGGATTTATTCCTCAAAAGGTTTCACAAGACATTTCATTTTATATGAAGGCTTTTTATTTTCAGATTCTATGATATGCTTTGGCGACTTCGTTATGAATAGAAATATATGATGCGGCCCGGCCAAACCGGGGGATAGCTATCTATCTTTATCAAACTCTTTCAGATAAGCGTTTCTCTGCGCATCCGTAAACTGGCCGATCCAATCCTGCCGGGCTTCTTCTGTCATATGCGGGAGGATGTGAAGCTCAACCGCTTTATAAAAAGCCGGTTCCGGAAGAATGTTGTAAGTCGGAATGCGCACCATCCGGTTTTCCCTGGTCCGGATCAGCACATCCATTAAAAAGATGCCTTTCAGGCTGTATCGGTGCCAATCCATTCTGATGCTTTTCATGTCCTTGATATCGACCGATTTCTTGCCTGAGAACAGCCGGCCGTTTTCTCCTTCTATAATATTGAAGATAACGTTTCCTTTTTTCGTGAACGCGGGGAAAACGATTAAAAACAGGGTGAAGAAAAAAAGGCTGAAAAAAAGGCCCGCAGGTATGGCCAAAAGATAATATTTTGTTTGAAATGTCATTCCCATATAAAACAGCCACAGACTTGCAGCCCCGAATCCAAATGTAGCGAGAAACAGCCAACATCTGAAAAACATTTTGCCCCTTACTTCTATCAATCCATCCAAATGTGAAGACCTCCCTTCCCCTTTCAAGAAGCGGAATAGCGGTTTGCCATTTTGATTCTTGCTTTATAGGCGGCTGCTTTTATTTTTCTTCAGCGCTTTCACACAACTATTTTCACTTCTTAACACAGGCCATTTTTATTCATTATAATCATCTAGAAAATGCGCCAAATCCTACTAAAGTATGAGTTTTATCTCCTTCAAGCTTAAATTTTGCTTAAATTTACAATGTGAGGGAGAAGAAAGATAAGCCACTACTTCTTTTTATGTAATGGATCGGTTGCGCCATATGATAAGCCCCCATTCAAAAAGGCCGCCGGTCACATCCGGCAGCCCTCCCCGCTATTTCGATATATCAACAAACCCCTCGCCAAACACATCCCTGACGTCATGGATGATGACAAAGGCTTTTTTGTCTGTGCTGCGAATAATCTTTTTCAGCATGGACAGCTCCTGCTTATTGATGACGATATATAAAATCTCTTTAGAATCGCCCGTATAATGGCCGCGGCCCGATAAGACCGTAACCCCCCTGTCCATCAGCGTGTTCACTTGCGCGGCGATTTCATTTTTATGCTCAGAAATAATCGTAATCGCTTTTTTCGTATTGAGCCCTTCAATGATAAAATCCATCACCTTTGTGGCAATGTAAAGCATGACGATCGTAAACATCAGCTTTTCGGCCCCAATGATAAAGTAGGAACTGAATACGACAACCAAATCAATCATTAATAAAGCATAGCTGATGTTCCAGTCAAAGTATTTATTCGCGATTCTGGCAAGGATCGCCGAACCGGCGGTCGTTCCCCCGACGCGGATGATCATGCCGATGCCGACACCGGCAAATACGCCGGCAAAAATCGAGCTGATGATCACTTCCTCAGAAGGGATGACCCACTCTTCCGTCACATGAAGAAAAAATGAATTGGCCGCTACCGCGATGATCGTATACACCGTTGTTTTTTTATCCAAAAACCGATAGCCGATGATCAGAAGAATCCCGTTCAGCACAAAGTTTGTTATGCCTGGGGACCATTCAAACAGATAATACAAAATGAGCGTGATCCCGGTAACGCCCCCTTCTCCCAGATCATTCGGTATCGCAAACAGATTAACAGCCAATGCAAAGAAAAATGCTCCTACGATGATCAGAACGATATCAATGACTTTCTTTTTCATATCACCAGCTCCTTTTCAAAGATTGATCATCACAATAAAAACCCAGGAGAGCGCTCTATAAAGAGCATAAACTCCTGGGCTTTTATCCCACCGTGTCATAACGATTTATCGTTATGTGTTTTCTCTCGGACCAGGCCAAATGCGGGGCATCTGCGGAACCCTAGAAAACCACTTTTTCTTTCGTTCTATCAATTTGTCATCTTCAAGCATTATAAGTGAATTTCAGAAGCCTATCAACCCCATAAAAGATTTGATTTTCTGTAAAATAGCTTCCATGTATAAACAAAAAAACGTTCTATAATAAAAATATACGTGCTTGCCTGAGGGAGGCGCTCCGATGGATAAACAGAAACGGCAATGGATCATTAGACAAACCATACTCGAACATCCCGTTGAAACGCAGGAACAATTAGTCAGCCTGCTGAAGAGCCGCGGTGTAACCGCTTCTCAATCTACCATTTCAAGGGATATAAAAGAGATGTGCCTTGTCAAACAAAGCAATGAAAATGGAAGACTTGTCTATCTTACAAACCCTACTTTATCACTTAACACCACAAAAATACTAAAGGAGAAAATGTCAGATGTCGTCTTACAGGTCACCCGCTCCGGAAACATGGTCATCATTAAGACGATGCCCGGAAATGCCCATGCGATCGGGGTTCTGCTTGATCAGCTTGGACGGCCCGAGATGCTGGGCTGCATTTGCGGCAATGATACCTGTCTGGTGATCTCTGAATCTCCCGAAACGGCGCAGTCCTTTTGTGAGAATTTGTGCTGAAGCCGTTTGCAATAGCCGGTCCCGCTGGAGGGCCGGCTTTTTCATGTTCAAACATTGTTCAAAAATAAATCCCCTTAAAAAATATACAGAATTTATACGTTTTTTTTATTGTCCTGACAGCCGTTCATTTTCAAATTATCATATTTATTCATTTTTGCTTTTGCTTCATCAAAAAATATGTGAAATAGTTCTCATTCTTGCTGTTAGCGCTCTCACAGCGCTTCTTCTCCCGCTGCTTTAAGCTGAACATGTAGTAAAAAAGAGCTTAGGAGGCGGGATGATCATGACGACACCGATACACGTTTACTCAGAAATCGGCAATCTGAAAACCGTCATGCTGAAGCGGCCCGGGCGGGAATTGGAAAATCTCACACCCGAGTATCTTGGACGGCTTCTGTTTGACGATATTCCTTATTTGACAGCCGTTCAACAGGAACATGACCAATTTGCAGAAGCACTAAAACAACAAGGAGTGGAGGTTCTTTATTTAGAGCAGCTGACAGCCGAAGCACTGGAGGACGCAGCCGTCCGCAAGCAGTTTATCAGCGATCTTTTGTCTGAAAGCAAAGCAGACATACACGGGGCTTATGAGAAATTAAACGAATACTTACTTTCGATGGATACCAGTTCAATGATCGAACATGTCATGAGCGGCATTCGAAAAAATGAATTGGAAAAAGGGACGCGCACCAACTTGCATGAGTTGATGGAGGATCCTTATCCATTCTATCTCGATCCAATGCCAAACCTTTATTTCACAAGAGACCCGGCAGCCGCAATCGGCAACGGACTAACCATCAATAGAATGAAGGAACCAGCCCGCCGGAGAGAGTCGCTGTTTATGCGCTATATCGTGCAGCACCATCCGCGATTTAAAGGCCTGGATATTCCGATCTGGCTTGATCGCGATTCCAGCTTCAATATCGAAGGCGGAGACGAGCTTGTACTTAATGAGGAAACGGTGGCAATCGGCGTCTCAGAACGTACGTCCGCCCAGGCAATTGAACGCCTCGGCCGAAATTTATTGAAACGCCAAAACCAAATTCGCCGGGTACTGGCCGTAGAAATTCCAAAAACCAGAGCCTTTATGCACTTAGATACTGTATTTACGATGGTTGACCGCGATCAATTCACGATCCATCCGGCAATTCAAGGTCCTGAAGGAGACATGCGGATCTTTATCCTTGAACGAGGAGAAACCGATGAAGACATTCATATTACTGAAGAGCACAATCTGCTTGAGGTCCTGAAAAAAACGCTCGGCCTTTCAGATGTGAACCTGATTTTCTGCGGAGACGGAGATGAAATCGCTTCAGCCCGCGAACAGTGGAACGACGGCTCCAATACCCTCGCCATCGCTCCAGGTGTTGTGGTCACTTATGACCGAAATTACATTTCCAACGCCTGCTTGAGAGCGCAGGGCATCAAAGTCATCGAAATCCCGAGCGGAGAGCTTTCAAGAGGACGCGGAGGCCCGCGCTGCATGAGCATGCCGCTTTACCGTGAAGATATCAAATAGCCGTTTTAGAAAAAGGAGAGAGAACAAAATGGAGAAAACAATCGATTTAAAAGGCAGAAGCTATTTAGCCGAAAAAGACTTTTCAGAAGAGGAAATCCTTTATTTGCTCGATCTTGCCCAAGAATTAAAAGACAAAAAAGCACAAGGCATCAAACATCGCTATTTAGAAGGCAAAAACATCGCCTTGTTATTTGAGAAACCGTCAACCAGAACGCGCTGTGCCTTCACAACGGCCTGCATCGACCTCGGCGCCCATCCTGAGTACCTTGGCAAAGACGATATTCAGCTCGGCAAAAAAGAATCGATCGAAGATACGGCAAAAGTTCTCGGCCGGATGTTTGACGGTATTGAATTCCGCGGTTTTGAACATGAAAAAGTTCTGTCGCTGGCCGAACATTCAGGCGTACCGGTATGGAACGGCTTAACCGATTTATGGCATCCAACACAAATGCTTGCCGACTTCATGACAATCAAGGAGCACACAGGACGTGTGAAAGGCATCAAACTGACCTATATCGGCGACGGCCGGAACAATGTTGCCAACAGCCTGCTCATCGGCGGAGCGAAAGTCGGCATGGATGTCAGAATCTGCTCGCCTGAAGACCTTTTCCCTGATCAAGAAATCGTGGAAATGGCAGAGGCTTTCGCAAAAGAATCCGGAGGAAAGGTGACCGTAACAAGCGATACAGATAAAGCGGTCTCAGGAGCTGACGCGCTGTATACAGATGTCTGGGTGTCCATGGGTGAAGAAGACAAATTTGCTGAACGCATTAAATTGCTGAAACCTTATCAAGTCAATATGGATCTGGTCAAGAAAACCGGAAATGACGAGGTCATCTTCCTTCACTGTCTGCCAGCTTTCCACGATCTCCATACAACATACGGACAAAATGTATATAAAGAGCACGGCCTCAAAGAGATGGAAGTAACAGATGAAGTCTTCCGCAGCAAACATTCTAAAGTATTTGATGAAGCGGAAAACCGCATGCACACGATTAAAGCAGTCATGGCGGCGACACTGGGCGAGCTTGACTGACGGAAAAAGGGAGCCTTTCTCCCTTTTCCACCCTTAAACCGAATGAGGTGACCAAAATGGCGGAAGAAAAAAAACTGGGTCTGTTTGCGCTCATAGCGCTTGTCATAGGATCGATGATCGGCGGTGGGGCATTCAACCTCGCAAGCGACATGGCTTCCGGAGCCGGGGCCGGAGCGATTTTGATCGGCTGGGTCATTACCGGAATCGGCATGATCGCCCTGGCTTTCTCTTTTCAAAATCTCACGACGAAAAGGCCTGATTTAGACGGCGGCATTTTTACGTATGCACGGGAAGGATTCGGTCATTTCATGGGCTTTAACAGCGGCTGGGGATACTGGTTCGCAGCCCTGCTCGGAAACGTCGCATACGGGACGCTGCTGTTCAGCTCAGTCGGATATTTCATCCCCGCGTTTGGAAACGGGCAAAATATCGCATCTATTATCGGGGCGAGCGTGATTCTTTGGATCGTACACTTCTTGATTCTGCGGGGAGTCCAATCCGCTGCCATGATTAACTTAATTACGACCATTTCAAAACTGGTGCCGATTTTTGCATTTATCGTCGCCATCATCTTTGTTTTTCATCTTGATTTATTTACTCAGGATTTTTGGGGGAAAGGGCTTTCGCTCGGGTCAATCGGGGCGCAGGTCAAGAGCACGATGCTTGTCACCGTTTGGGTGTTTACAGGTATTGAAGGCGCCGTGCTTTTTTCAAGCAGGGCCAAAAAATCGAGCGATGTCGGTAAAGCAACCGTTATCGGTCTGATCAGCGTGCTTGCGATTTATGTGATGATTACCATGCTCTCTCTCGGCGTGATGAATCAGGAAAACCTGGCCGGCCTTCCAAACCCTTCAATGGCCGCGATCATGGAGCATATCGTCGGCAAATGGGGCGCTGTCCTGATCAACTTGGGATTAATTATTTCTGTATTGGGCGCCTGGCTGGCATGGACATTATTCGCCGGGGAACTGCCGCTGATTGCCGCGCGGGAAGGAGTCTTTCCAAAGTGGTTCGGAAAAGTAAATAAAAACGGCGCGCCTTCAAACGCGCTCACATTGACAAACGCCATTATCCAGCTGTTTCTGCTGACGTTTATCATCTCAGATGCGGCTTACCAATTCGCTTTTTCCTTGGCATCTTCAGCAATCTTAATCCCGTATTTATTTTCCGGACTTTATCAGCTCAAATACAGCTGGATTCACAAGGAGCCTGACCGGTTCAAAAACGTGGTCATCGGGATCATCGCAAGCATTTACGGTATTTGGCTTGTGTATGCTGCCGGTCTTGACTACCTGCTGTTGACGATGATTTTATATGCGCCTGGCATTCTCGTATTCCGGGCTGTCCGGAAAGGTAAAAAAGAAGGTTCGGTATTCAACAGGGCAGAGCTTGTCATAGCCGCCATCATCCTGGTCTTGGCTGTCGTTGCCATTGTGAAACTGGCATCAGGAGGCATTTCCATTTAACAAACTTCACTGAATCAGAGGTGTTTTACTATGAAAAAAAGAAAAATCGTTGTCGCACTAGGCGGGAACGCGATTCAAACCGGAGACCCAAGCGCGGAAGCACAGCAGCGGGCCTTGAAAGAAACAGCCGCATATTTGGCTGATATGATCGACAGCGGCACCGAATTAATTATTACACATGGAAACGGCCCGCAAGTCGGGAACCTGATGATTCAGCAAAAAGAAGCTGATTCTCCAAAAACGCCGGCAATGCCGCTTGAAACCTGTGTATCCATGACACAAGGAATGATCGGCTACTGGATGCAAAACGCCATCGATGAAGCGCTCCAGGCGAAAGGAAAGGACAAGCATGCGGCAACTATCATTACCCGTGTCGCCGTCCGCAGCGATGATGAAGCATTCCGCAATCCGACGAAGCCGATCGGACCATTTTACAGTGAACAGGAAGCAAAAGAGCTGATGAACAGCCAAAATGGAGACATCGTCTTTAAAGAAGATGCAGGAAGAGGCTGGCGCCGCGTTGTACCGTCTCCGACGCCGGTATCCATCCTTGAGCATGATGTTATCAATGATTTGGTTGAAAAAGGCCATATCGTCATCGCAGCCGGCGGAGGAGGCGTTCCTATCGTCGAAGACACTCAATCTATATGCGGGATCGATGCCGTGATTGACAAAGATTTTGCCGCTTGTAAATTAGCCGAACTGGTGCAAGCGACCGAACTGATTATTTTAACCGGAGTCGATAATGTCGCCATCGATTATTTAAAACCGACTGAACGGGCGCTTAAACACGTCACCACCCAAGAACTGAAAACGTATATAAAAGAAAACCAATTTGCAGAAGGGAGCATGCTGCCAAAAGTAAAAGCAGCCATCCAGTTTGCCGAAGCCAATAAAGGAAACAAAGCGGTGATTACCTCCCTCCAATTAGCCAAGGAAGCCCTGGAAGGCAAAGCCGGCACCATCGTCGAGCAGGCGTAAACGGCAGAAGGAAGGGCTCGGAAAAGGGTTCTTCCTTTTGTATATCGCCAAAAACAAGTAAAATTTAAAATATATAAGCCACAATCAAAAGTAAAATAGATAAGGGTGGTCGTATCATATGAAAAACAAAGACATCTTACATCATCTGAAAAAATTTTCTCTATTCGCTTCCCTGAATAAAAAGGAACTGGAAAATATCAAACAGTTCATCTATTGGCGCACGTATCATAAAGGCCAGATTTTATTTATGGAAGATGACCCCCGGGAACGAATGTATCTTCTCCTTGACGGCTTTATTAAACTCGAAAAAACCAATGCAACGGGATCAATGTTTTATACCGACTACGTACGCCCCCATACGCTCTTTCCATTCGGCGGCTTGTTTCGCGATGAACACTATCATTATTCCGCCGAAGCCTTGACAGATATTGAACTCTACTATATTCCCATGAACATATTTGAAGATCTCGTAAGGGAAAATAAATCACTGCTTTTTGATGTTCTCAATCAATTATCCGATATACTCGCCCTTCATGAAGAAAGGCTCAAACGAATTACACTCTCCCATGCACACGAACGGGTAACCCAAGCCATCTATTACCTGACTGAAAGCCTCGGCCAAAAAGAAAGAAATTCAACCATCATCAGCTGCCCGATCACAGCGGCTGAAATCGCCAAAATCTCCGGCACTTCCCGGGAAACCGTCAGCGCCGTCATGAAAAAGCTCCGCTGCGAGGGCGTCATCAGCCAGATGAACAAACAGATCATGATCAACCGGCCGGAGTATTTTATGTAATGATTTCAGCCCTGCCAAAATCATCCCGTTTACAACCGGGATGATTCCCCCGCCGCCGTCTGGCTTTTATTTATACGTGAATTCATCTGTTTCAAACTGTCTGTTTTCGATGATGTTCCGATAGAAATCAGCCGATTTTTTCAGCACGCGATTACGGTTTTCCTCCAATTGAATCTCGACAAGGCCGTAGCGGTTTTTAAAGGCGTTCATCGGAGAGACGTTGTCTGTAAACGCCCACAGCATATAGCCTTTGCAGTTTGAGCCGGCGGCGATCGCTTTCATCGCTTCTGCCAAGTGTGAAGAAATAAAAGCGATTCTGTAGTCGTCCTGAATGATTCCCTCTTCATTTTTAAAACGTTCTTCCTGTTCTACTCCCATACCGTTTTCAGCAATCAGCCATCCGATATTGCCGTATTCATTTTTGAGCCTCATCCCCATATCATACACAATGCGCGGATAGATCTCCCAGCCCCTGTACGGATTCATCTTTCGGCCGGGAAGCTGAAAATGTTCGTAATAATAAGCCGGGTGAAAAGGCGTCGATTCATTCCATTGTCTTGACGGCGCTTTCACTCTTTGGGGATGATACAGATTGATCCCGACAAAGTCGACTGTGTGCTTCCTGATGATGTCCAGCTCCTCTTTATCATGGTCGAAAAGGATGTCGTGCTTGATCAAAAGCTCCATTAATTCATCAGGATAGACGCCTTTAATGCTGGGATCCAAAAATACCCTGTTGAAAAACAAATCATAAATGAAGGCGGCCTGTTGATCGTGAGGCGCGCTTGATCTCGCATACGCGACCTCCTGATTCAAAATGACGCCTATTTTTGCATCTTCTCTATAGACATGCTTCCCGGCTTGAAAAAGCTTGATAACACGCGCCGTCGCCAGTGCTTTATTAAAATTCCACTGCATCCATTTTTTCGTGTTTTGCTCATATGGATAACGAAGCGCATCAAGGTATATGCGCGTCTGCGGAACAATCGGTTCATTAAAGGTAAACCAATATTTCACCCGGTCTCCGTACCGTTCAAATGCTTTTTCCGCATATGCCGCAAATAAGTCGATCACATCTTTCGAACCCCACCCGCCGTACTTCTCAAATAAAACAGCGGGAATTTCATAATGTTCAAGGCAAATCATCGGTTCTACCCCGCATCTGATCAGCTCATTGATGACGTCGTCGAGATAGCCTGCGTACACTTCGTCAACCTCTGCTGTTTCATAGTCCAGCAAAAAACGGGACCAGTTGATGGACGTGCGGTAATGGGTCAACCCGATTTCTTTCATATATTGTATATCTTCTTTGTAGCGGTTATAAAAGTCGGTGGCGACCGCCGGCCCGTATCCTTCATGCCATACATGAGGATCATTCTTGTACCACATATCCAAATAAGAGTCCTGCGACGGCCGCTTTCCGTCCCATCCCTCCGTCTGCCAGGCGGACGCAGCGGCGCCCAAAATAAAGCCGCCGGGAATTTTCCACGTTTGCTTGTTCATTTCGATGGCCTCCTTCTTTGTTTTGAAAGTAAGGTATTATACGGAAACATTTTTTTCAGAACTAATGCTGTAGCTGCGATTCAAAAGAATCACAAACGGAAGGTAAATGATGACGGACACGATGATACAAACGATTTGCGTCAGGACGGCGCCGAGGCTGCCGCCTGTCGAAAGCCAGGCATTGATAATCGGCGGTGTCGTCCAGGGCACCATGACAACGGCTTTTCCCGCAAAGCCGGTCACCGTCGCAATATAGCCGATCGTCCCCGTTACTAGCGGCGTCAAAATAAACGGAATCGCCATTAACGGATTCAGCATGACAGGGACTCCAAAAATCACCGGTTCATTGATATTAAAAACACTAGGGCCAAACGAAATCTTTGTGATGCTGCGCATATCCTCCCGTTTTCCCGCAATCAAAATCGCGATCAACAAACCGATGGTAACGCCTGAGCCGCCGATGCTCATATACACATCCCAGAACGGCATCGTAATAATATTGGGAATCGATTCTCCCGCTGAATATGCATTCATATTGACGGTGATGGAAGCCAGCAGCAAAGGCTCCCTTATCGGCTTCACCATTTGGTTGCCGTGGATGCCGATCACCCAGAAAAACTGCGCGACAAACACTAAAAGCAGGATGCCGGGAAGACCTTGAACGGCGCCTTCCAGCGGTTTTTGCACGATATTGTACACGGCTTCATGCAGATAGACACCTGTCAGCTTATGAAAAGCAAACCCGAAGCTGGCGATGATGGTAATGGTAATAATGGATGGAAATAAGGAGCCGAATGATACGGCGACATTGGCCGGCACGCTATCCGGCATTTTAATATTAAGCCGGTCCGAGTTTACAAGCTTGCTGAAAATTTCAACGGAAACAATTGAAATAAACATACCTAAAAACAATGATTTCGGGTCCGTAAATTCCTTAGCGAGAACGTTGACCACTTCCTGCATGGAACCGTTGACTTCCAGCAGCACTGTCGAAGGAATGACGGAGATATAAGACATTAATGCCATGACACCCGGAAAAAACGAATCATACCCGTTTAATTTCCCCAATTCTATTCCAATCAAAAACACCGCACCGATCGTGATAAAATTCAATGTGGCATAATTGATGGACGCCATGATCAGCTCCAATGAAGCCAAAAACCTAAAAGGTTGAAAGCTTGCAAGACCCGTTTCAGGACTCATCACCATATTCTGCATCAAAACCGCAAACGCTCCGGCAATGATGACCGGCATCAATGTGACAAACGCCGATTTAATGGCCATGATATACTTGAAGCTTGTAATTTTATAGGCTATCTGTTCAAAGGCCTGCGTCACTTTCGTCATCTTACTCACGTGTTCTCTCCCCCTTTTTATATTTATATGTTTTCACCTTATATTGAAAACGCTTTCTTTTGGGTGCATATTTTTTCCTTAGGGAGAGGAAATTTTTAAATTGACATCTCGGCCTCTCACCGGCTTGGACCGGCCTTCAGCATAAAAAAGAATCAAAGCCTTACATGCTCTGATTCTCTCTTTTCTGCGATCTTCCTACACCATATCCCGTCTTGAAAAGCTCCTGATCCCCCATACCATAAGCACTGTACCCAAAACCATCAATATACTATAAAAGAGCGGATATGAATCAATTGGCGACTCATCAGGAGGAGACATCCCCAGCATGGGAAGAGTCCAAGGATAGATTTGACCTAACGGTGTATTTGCGGCAAGTATGGACGGCAGGGTAAAACCTATGCTGACCGCCAGCGGTAGACCGAATGTTTGATGCCTGACGGAAATGATCAACTGCAGCACGATAAGCGGAAGGCAGGCAATTGAACCCTGAACAACGTATCCTAAAACCGCAAAAAAAGGCAGATCTCCTTTCAGCCCATTAAGGAATCCGAATACAATAAAGAGTGTATATAAATTGCCCATTGTCACGGCAACCATCATCACAACCACGGCGGCTTTTGCAAAGAAAACCCGAGACCTCAAAACCGGAAGGGCCAGCAATTGCTTCCATCCCCCGCCCGCATGTTCGCCTCTGCACACAAATGCAGCATAAATGCCTACAAGAATCGGCAGCACAAAAGAACCCATAAATACGGCCACCTGTGTCCAGGCTTCGACCCACTCGTTGTCACCTGGCTGTACAAATTGTTTATAATTGTTCCGAAAGTTCGTGTAAGCCAATAAGACGCTGATAAAAGGAGCCGATACATACAATACCCACATGTTCGAACGCTTTAATTTCAACCTTTCAGCAGCTAATAAATTTTTCAGCATGATACATCCTCCTACAGCACGTCCCGCTTTTTAAAATGAAAGGCGCCAATGATCAATAGCAGCATTCCGACAAAAACATTCGCCACAATAAAAACCGGTAAATCCGGATTGATTCCCAGCCCGTCATATTGCAAGATGACGGTCGATGACTGGCTCGGATAAGCGAGCGGAAGCCACCGCGTCGCCGTTCCGGCTGCCAAAAACAGACCGACGATTGAACTGACCGTACCAATAAGAATCGAAAATGCCTGGTTTTTATATGTGATCGACAGCCATAATTGCAATGACATGATCGGCATAGCCGTAAGCAGCATGACATAACTGTCCCCGATTAAAAGCCCCCATGGTACCGGTCCTTCAAATCCCAGCGCCTTTCCCAGTGCGACCATGCCAATTACAAAGATAGTTGCGGTTACAAGCAAACTATTAAACAGCCATATAAATTTACTAAAGTAAATCTTTATTCTTGAAACCGGCAAAACCAGCGTTTGCTTCCACGAATTTGTCTGATGCTCTGTATTGGCAATGATTGAAGCCATAATCGTTACGGCTAAAGGAAAACCGAGCCCGAACAGCATGCTGTTGTCAAAAAGCAGATACTGCCACATGGAGGAAGCCTTGAACATGTCGGCTTGCTTTTGGACATACTCTCCCCGATAAGTGATATTCAACCATTCGTATGCCAGAACAACGAGGGGAACTAAAACAATAACGACAAACAAAGATGAGCGCTTAAGTTTTAATCCATCACCGTGCAGGACTTGTTTCATAAACTCTCCTCCGCACCTGTCAGTTCCAGAAAAATGTCTTCTAAAGAGCGTTTAACTTCCTCTAAACGGTAAACAGAGATCCCCGACTTGACCAGCATGCCGTTGATTTCTGAAACAAGCTCGGGCGATGTTTCGCTGACCCACAAGCTTCCTTCCTGAAGTACAGCACGCCAGCCCCGGTTTTGAATCATGGATTGGGCTTCATGGATCTGATCGGCTCCTATCTTCAGGAGCGGTTTTTGTTTTTTCCTCAACGCTACGATATTATCTTGAAACATCAGCTTTCCATTCATAATAATCCCCACTTGTGTCGCCATCTGGTCGATCTCGCTCAATAAATGACTGGATACAAGAACGGTCATGCCATATTGATGCGGCAACTCCTTGATCAACTCCCGAATTTCATGAATACCGGCAGGATCAAGTCCATTCGTCGGCTCATCCAACACCAAGAGATCGGGCTTACTCAACAAAGCAGCAGCGATCCCCAACCTTTGCTTCATGCCCAGAGAGTACTCTTTTGCTAATCGATCAGCTACTTTTGTCAGCCGGACGATCTTCAACACTTCCGCGATCCGCGTCTCAGGCAAATCGCGAATCCTGCGAATCACCTCAAGATTTTCTCTTCCGGTTAAATGTCCGTAATAAGATGGAGATTCAACCAAGGAACCGACTCTTTGCAGGATTTGCAAACGGTTTGTGCGGATGTCTTGGCCAAATAGCTCAATAACTCCGTCTGTAGGCTTGACCAATCCTAGTAACATTCGAATCGTTGTCGTTTTTCCGGCACCATTCGGTCCTAAAAATCCGTAAATCTGCCCTTTTTCAATTCTCATCTCAAGTCCGCTGACCGATGTATGCTTTCCGAATTTTTTTGTTATATTTTTTGTTGCCACAATATGTTGCGCCACTATTTCTCACCTCCCCCTCATCATAGGACGCTTTATCTAAATGCGCCTTAAACGTTTCCTGAACAATAGTTAAATGATGTTTTCTCAATTTTCAGAAATCTAAACATCCTTTAAATTCCGATCCTTCCCGCTCTTTTCATATACTTCATCAGGTAAAATGAAGACGTATCACGATGGAGGTCATAAACCATGGATCAATCTTATAATTGCTATAAAGTGTTAATCGTTGATGATGACCGGCACATTTTAGATCTGTTAAACGTTGTGTTTGAAAACGAAGGGTTCTCTGCTGTCTTAAATGCCAAGAACGGAGAGGAAGCAGTCGATCTTGTCAAACATCAAAAGCCGGATATCATCCTACTCGATGTCATGCTTCCGGATTCAGACGGATTCACCATTTGCAATCAACTTCGTCAATTTACAAATACACCCGTTCTTTTTCTTACAGCAAAAACGGCTGATTTAGATAAACTGCAAGGGTTCAGCTATGGAGGAGACGATTACATTACCAAACCTTTCAACCCTCTTGAAGTCGTGGCCCGCGTAAAAGCCCAGCTGAAACGATTGAAACGTTTTACCGCGGTTTCATCCGGACCGTCTTATGATTTTGGAGATTTTCAAGTTGATGAACCATCTGGGAAGCTGATTGTTGATGGAGTAAGGGTGGAATGCCCGGCCCAGGAGTTCAGACTTTTATTGTATTTTTGCAACCACCCCAACCAAATCGTAAGCAAGCAAAAGATTTACAGAGACGTTTGGGGAGAATTTTACAATGGCGACAGCACGGTCATGGTTCATGTACGCCGGCTTCGGGAAAAGATTGAAAAAGACCCGGGCCGTCCAAAATGGATTAAAACGGTAAGGGGCTTCGGCTATATTTTCGAGTATCTTCCAACAGGTGAAGAGCAGTGAAGTTAAAACAACGGATTGCTTTTCACTTCTTCTCCCGAACCATTCTATTGATCGTCATTTGTATCGTTTTATTCTTATTCAGCATATTGTTTTTCGATTTTTTTCTAAACGATAAAAAGCCTCATCGCTCACCGCTTTCTTTATCCAGTGTCGTTCGTCAAACCACTTTGACAGACAGGAACATCTCTGTTGATGAAGATATGACCGCTCATTTGAAGAAAAATCATATGTGGCTGCAGATTCTTGACGAAAACGGGAACGAGCTTTATTCATACAACAAGCCAAGCCATTTTCCCAAACATTATATTCCCGGTGAGCTTGTCTCAGATTATCTTTACCCTGCTAAAAAGGGTTTCCATCTGTCAACATGGTTTGATACGAAAGACAGCCAGACATTGACGTGGATTTTGGGTGAACCCTTTCAATCTGACAACCCGTTTCTATATTGGACAAACCAGCTGTGGATCCTTTCGATCATCATAATGGGGATGGCGGTTGCGCTGTACTTCGGAAAGCAGCTTGGCGCACCTTTGCTTTATATCGTGTCATGGATTGAAAATCTCTCCATAGGCAGATATGCAGAGCCGGCATCTTCTTCCTTTATCCCAAAGAAAAAGAAAAAACCCGGATATCGGTTATATCAGGAACTAATGAATGCAATGAGCAATCTTACGCTGATCCTTCAGAAAAACAAAACAGAAAGCGAGCAGCTGGAAAGAACGCGGGAGGAATGGATGACAGGCGTTTCCCATGACTTAAAGACACCGCTGTCAGTCATTAAAGGATATACCATTCTTTTATCATCTGAAAAACATGAATGGAACCATGAAAAAGTACAGGATTTTGCCAACATCATGAACGAGCGGGTAGAGTATATGGAAGAATTAATAGAAGAGTTCAACCTTACGTTCCGCTTAAAAAATGACGCTCTTCCGATCAAAAAAGAAAAAACCGACATTGTCGGCTTGCTTAGAAAAACCTTAGAACATTTGAAAAGCCTGCCTGAATCACAAGAAAAGACTTTCCAGTTCCAGACAAATCAAAGCGGGATTTTCGCTGATATAGACGAAACATACATGCAGCGGGCCTTGGAAAACTTGCTAGCCAACAGCATCAAACATAATCCTGATGGTACAGCGATTACAGTATCCGTTTTACAAGACGGCCCTATATCAATTCTTATAGAAGATAACGGCATCGGCATGGAAAAAGAAACAATGGCGCATTTATTTGACCGCTACTACAGGGGAACCGATGCCTCAAGCGACACCTCGGGAACCGGTTTAGGCATGGCGATTGCAAAACAGATCATTGTTGCCCATGGAGGACATATCGAAATGTTCAGCGAACCGGGGCGCGGGACGCGGATGAAGGTGGTGCTTCAAACAAGGTAAGATCCGCTGTTTCAGTCGAAACAACGGATCTCAACCTACCGTGACAATTGCACTTTAATTGGCTTTAATGATGTCGAATAAAATGTACTTAAATAACCAAAATCAACGTCTAGTGAATATTGTTCAAGGCTAAACTTTTCTGCACCAAATTCATCGTCTATTGTGAAAACTGATTGAAACTGAAGCTTGGAAGAATTAAGCACTTTCGTGAAATTTCCTTTGACACTATGTCCAACAGGCGCTTCATCAAAACTTTTATAAGCAGAATCAATCAGCGATATCGTTTCCAGAAAATTTTGCATACTGTCAACATCAATCTTTGACCGGTCAACATTTTTCAGATGATAGTCTACAACTAGTTTGTTTCCATTTTGCTTGACCTGATCAAAGGCAATGTTAAAGCTATGCCGGTCAGCGCTCACTGAGGCTGGCGCTTTCTTGAGAGGCAGCGTTTTTTCTGAATCGCTTTTATCAGAGCTTGCCTCAATCTTTACATATTTCGCATCATCTTTTACCTTTCCCAGGATCATTCTTGATTCGCGGTGGATACGGTCTCCGATTTTTTTACGATCTGTCAATGTTATTCCGCTCATTAAATAAGGAACCTCATTTCCCTTATCATCCGTCACTTTTATTATCGATGCGCGATCATTTGGATGCTCGAGCGAGGTGATGACATCATAATCGATTACAGTCGATTCTTTGCCAAGAATCACTGTTTTCGGCTCAACAATAGGGCCATCAGCCGCTTGTTTCTCTTTTTGCCGAATATGCAGTGTTTTATACGGCAGTTTGACAACAGGTATATCAAATTTCCATTGCCCCCTGATATCATTTATGCTTGTAATCGTCACCGGAAGCGTCAGCTGATCCGGAATATTCTTGTCGGGGTATCCGATTTGAATAAAGCCGACATAGCCGTCTTTTGTTTTCTTTATATCTGATTCAGAGGCTATCATCCACTTCCTCTCACCATTAAATAGTGTGAAATGAACCATTTCCGCGCCATCGTTCAAATCTTTTCTTGTATCACTATTGACTTTAAACGTCATGGTAATGATTCCGCCGTCAAAATAAACGCTTGTCGCCGTTACATCAATGTTGTTGCTTGAGGCTTTCTGATGGAGTTCAGTTACAAGCTGGCTCGCCATTAAGTTTTGGCCGATATAATCGTGAAACTGCTGATATGCTTTGCCAAACAGCGGGACATCCGCCAAAACGCGTTGCATGGCAGGAGAAACAAACCCGCTCCCTAGAAGAAGCATTGCCGCCGTACCGGAGATAAAAACAGTGCGTTTCAATGTACCACGCTTCGGCTTAACCGTTTTTTCCTTATTTGCCCGCATGATGCCTTCAGAAATAGATTGATTGATGTCCTGTGTAGGAACATCAATCTGATTCACTTCATTTTCGAACCATTTTTTGTCCATGCCTCTTCCCCTCCAGTCAGTAAATGTTTTAACTCAAGCTTGGCTCTTTTTAAATATGTCTTAACGGTTCCTTCGGGAACATTCATGATGTCGGCGATATCATGGATCGGCAAGTCTTGATAATAAAATAGTATAATCGCCGTTTTGTAGTCTTTACGTAAATGCTGGACTGCTTCCAGCAGCCCCATTCTGTCGTCGGCATTCATTTCCCGGCCCTGTCCTTGCTCTCTTAATTGCGTGTCCATCAACACCACTTTCTTTTTCTTGTCCAATAAGGCATATGCGTGGTGGATGAGGATTTTTGTCAGCCATGTCAGAAAATACTCGGGATTTCTCAGCTGGGCAATCGATAAAAACGCTTTATATGCTGTTTCCTGTACAATATCTAATGCGTCTTCTTTATTTTGAACATAGATGTATGCTGTTCGGTAAAGCTGATCGCTATGTTTCTGAAAAAGCATTTCAAACGCTTTGGCATTTCCTGCGACAGCTTTTCTTACTAGTTTTATTTGCTTCACTGGTGAGCCTCCTTCAAACATTAGAGAGAGATAACTGGAGAAAAAGTTTCAACAGTATGGGATTTTTTTATTAAAAAACCGCTATTTTTCAAAATAGCGGTTTGGCGAACAACAACACCCTGTTTACTTTTTGGCAAGCGTCACCTGAGAAGATTCGGTTTGCCCGGATGGCTCCGGAAAGTTCTCATTTTTCAGCTCTTGGCGAAGCTCGTTCATTTCCGAGCGTTTGATCTGATATACAGCTTCCAGGCGGACCAAAAATTCCGGCCTGATCTTGAACGCATGAATGATCGATATGATCCAAACGACTAGCAGCATTTTCATTGCCAAATCGAAAAAGAGCGTTCTCGCCGTAAAGGCGGTGAAGAGGACAGCCGCCGCATAGACGACTCCGGCAAGAAGCCATTTTATCTGCTTTGTCCGGGCTCCGATATATATAAATGCAAACCAGCTCAGAAACGCAAATGGAACCCATGTGAACAATATCCAAAAGGAATGCGCGATCTCCCATTTTGCGCCTTCATTTGTAAAACCTTTCGCCATTTATTTACTCTCCTTACAGCTGATGTTTATAGTTTTTTCGCAAACAATAGTTCGAATTACCCCGTCCAATAGAACTATCCCCATCTATTATACTAGATTTTTCTATAAAAGGAAGAGTAAAAGATTTTTACATCCCATTACATGATCAGGAATGATAAGATAAACATAAAACCAACAAATGGAGATGAAGGAAACATGAAGAACAAATTGATTGAACGGCTGATTACATATGCGAAAGTCGACACACAGTCAAATGAAAACAGTGAGACATGTCCTTCTACACCCGGACAGCTGACACTCGCCAATATGCTTGTTGAAGAATTAAAGCAGATCGGCATGGAGGATGTCACAATCGATGAAAACGGCTATGTCATGGCGACGCTTCCGGCCAATACGGAAAAGCAGGTGCCGACGATCGGTTTTTTGGCTCATGTCGATACGGCGACTGATTTTACCGGAAAGAATGTCAATCCGCAAATCATCGAACAGTACGATGGAAAAGAGATTGTCCTCAATGAAGCGCTCGGCGTCGTTTTGTCCCCGAAAGAATTTCCCGAGCTTGCGGGTTATAGGGGACACACACTGATTACGACGGACGGAACGACGCTGCTCGGCGCCGACGATAAAGCCGGCATCGCTGAAATCATGACGGCGCTGGAATATTTAATCGACCATCCCGAAATCAAACACGGAAAAATCCGGGTCGCATTTACGCCTGATGAAGAAATCGGCCGAGGACCGCACAAATTTGATGTGGCGGCCTTCAATGCGAAATTCGCGTATACGGTTGACGGCGGCCCACTCGGCGAACTGCAATACGAAAGCTTCAATGCCGCGGCGGCGAAGATTACGTGTCAAGGGACAAACGTCCACCCGGGTACAGCAAAAGGAAAAATGGTCAACGCTGCGAAAATTGCGATGGCATTCAACTCAGCACTTCCGGAGATGGAGGCGCCTGAATTTACAGAAGGTTATGAAGGCTTTTATCATCTTCTCTCTATCAGCGGTGATGTCTCAGAAACGAAGCTGAACTATATCATTAGAGATTTTGACAGAGACCGTTTTAACGAGAGAAAAAAGGCGGTCGAAACAATTGCGGAAGAACTGCGGGCGCAATACGGCAAAAACAGCATTCTGGTCGAAATGAAAGACCAATACTACAACATGAGAGAAAAAATCGAACCGGTCAAGGAGATTGTCGATATTGCCTATCAGGCGATGAAAAACCTGGACATCGAGCCGGTCGTCAAACCGATCCGCGGCGGCACAGACGGCTCCCAGCTGTCATATAAGGGGCTTCCTTGTCCGAATATCTTTACGGGCGGGGAAAATTTCCACGGCAAATACGAATACATTTCCGCAGACAATATGGTGAAAGCCGCGAATGTTGTCGTGGAGATTGCAAAGTTGTTTGAAGAAAGGGCATAATACCGGAAATGCAAGGAGCGGCTGCAAAACAAAGCAGCCGCTCTTTTTTCACCCATTAAAACCCGGTCTTCGCCCTGCCGAAATAAAATTCAGGACATGCTGTTTGCCTGGCGCTTTATGTATCGCACCTTTTACAGAAGCCGTCAGGGCGCCGCTTGCATTGGCGAACGTCAGCAACCCGCGGTGATGCTCCCGTATGAGGCTACACAGATCTTCCTTTGCAGCGCCGTACGACGCCAATTCGGATAAGAAACCGCCGATAAAAGCATCCCCCGCACCAGTTGTATCTGAAACAGCCACTTTAAATCCCCGGTCTTCGTATGTTTCGCCGCTTTTTAAGTATATCGCCGCACCGTCTCCCCCTTTTGTCAAGACAACGACTTTGACATTGCCGGCAAAAAGCGAAGCAATCGCTTCCTTCTCATCATCAATATTTGTGATAAACGGCAACTCCTCAAGCGATACTTTTACAATATCCGCCAGCGGCAAAAACTGCCTGATCGTATGGCGGCAGCTTGTTTCATCAGGCCATAACGGGAGCCTGACATTTGGATCAAAACTGACAATTCCGCCGACTTCCCGGAAGTCATTGATCACCTTAATATGCGCCTGTTTCATTGGACTTTCGACTAAATCAATTGAACAAAAATGAAGCAGATCCCCTTTATGAAACCACTCAGATTGAATCTCATCTGCCGAAAGCAGCAAATCGGCTGCATTCTTCCGATAAAAATGAAAACTTCTTTCCCCGGACTTGTCTACGGATACAAATGCCAATCCGGTTTCACCTTCGTCGCTTCGAACGATATAGGAAGTGTCAACTCCATTTTCCTCAAGAACGCTGATTAAGTAATCGCCAAAATGATCGTTGGCAACCTTCGTCAGCATTGCCGCACGGGCGCCGTATTTAGCAGCAGCAATCGCGGCATTCATAGGCGCGCCGCCGGCAACGCGTTCAAATCCGGTGATGTTTTCCAGAGCCGTTTCTTTTTGGACGGGGATAAAATCAATGAGCGTCTCACCGATGCAAAATATTCTATTCAAGCGATTCATCGCCTTTCCAAATATCTTTCAGCACCCAATAGGTAAATTCTTCAACTCTCGCATCGCCTTTCTCAGAAAACAGCTCGATTCCCAGTCTGCCTTCTTTCGGATAGATGCGGCTTGTCATCGTGGCTTCACCATGGTTGGCAAATACTTCAATAGACGATCTGTCGATAAATAGGCGCAGGGAAAGCTTCTCTCCCGCTTCAATCTGCACGTTTCTGACACCGTCCCGTTCTTTGCCGGATGCGGAGCAATCGAGTGTCAGTTTTTGATCGGTTAAGCTGTATCTGATGATGGTCTCTTCTTTTTCCAGCCCCCGAATTCTTACTCCTGCCGTTTGTGCACTGCAATCCGCTATATCAAACACGACCTTCACTTCAAGAAGCTCTTCGGCTGTCTTGGCCAAATAACTCCCTGAAAGCGATCGATTGGCGCATACCCGATGTTCCGTTTTCCGCAGCAGCTTGGTTTCCTCCACGGGATTCATCAAGATTTTGTGATCATCGCGCAATGTTAATTCCCGCGGCAGCGTCAAAGCCCCGGACCATCCGTCCGCTTTCGTCGGCATCTCTGACTCCCACATATCCATCCAGCCAATCGCAATTCTGCGCCCTTTGTCATCCAACAAAGTTTGCACGGCATAAAAGTCATGGCCATGGTCCAACTCTTTAAAGGAGCCATGTACAAACTCATTTGTTTCTTCATCATAGTCTCCAATTAAATAGCCTGTTTGATACAGATTTTGATATGAATCACCATCTGCCTCTATACCCTGAGGGGAAATCAGCAAAACGTGTTTGCCGTCTAGTTCAAAGAAATCCGGACATTCCCACATAAAGCCGAGATTCCCGTCGCTTTGGGCGAGGACGCCTACATATTCCCAATCTACCAAGTTAGGCGAGCGGTATAAAATGACCCGCCCGACGTTCTCTTTTGAGGAATTTCCGACCACCATATACCAGTTCTCATGATGCCTCCATACTTTCGGATCGCGAAAGTGGCGTGCGCTGTCTTCCGGCGGCTCTGCAATGACAGGGTTTTCTTTCATTTTTTCAAAGACGATACCGTCTTTGCTGACAGCTATATTCTGATTTTGGTAGAAATCGTCTTTCTCTTCATCTATCATATTATGCCCTGTATAGATTAAAGCGAGGTCGCCGTTATATTCGACTGCGCTTCCTGAGAAGCAGCCGCTCTCATCAAATGCATCGCCAGGCGCTAAAGCGATCGGCAAGTGCTCCCAGTGAATGAGATCCCTGCTCTTCAAATGGCCCCAATGCATCGGCCCCCAATTCTCATCATACGGATGATGTTGATAAAAGACATGATACTCCCCTTTATATTGAATAAGTCCGTTTGGATCATTGATCCAGTTTGCCCGGGGCATCATGTGATAGCCCATTCGGTATCGGTGATTCACTTTTTTTCCGGCTTTCTTCAACGCTTCTTCTGCCTGCTGAATTCTATTCATCTGTGACATCCTTTCTATATATGCTTTCTTTGTAGACTTTGAGCAAATTGAACGTCTTTCTTTGAGTCTAGCAAGGTAAAAATCGAAATAATGGTGAAACAAAGGACCATTGTTCCCATGATGAGATAAGTGTGGCGATATCCGATGCTGTCGTATAAACCTCCCGCAAGCGGCGAAAAAATCGATGCGCCTACCTGGGATGCGAATTGAAAGCCGACAAGATAAAGTACGGATGAAAGGCGATTATCAAAATTAGTCGCCAAATATTTAAACGCCGCAATCAGCATAATCGGCAATTCTAAAGCATGAATGAGCTTCATCGATGAAATTCCGACCGGTCCGCTGACAAGACCGGAGCCGATAATGCGGAAAGCCATTAACAGCCCCGCTAAAATCAAACTTTTTTTCGGACCAAGCTTATTGACGATGAAAGGCGCAAGAAACATCATGCCCGCTTCAATGAATACTTGGAATGAGTTAAGATATCCAAAAATTTGGTTCCCCAAGGCCGGAGTCGGAAATAAGGAAGCGTAGTAAAGCGGGAACTGCTGGTCATAGACGCCGTATACGCAAGTTACGCCGATCACGTACAACATCAAAAACCAGAAATCTTTTAAGAGAAACAGCCCTCCCACGTCTTTTAATCCAACCGAGTCTGCTCTTCCCTTTTCATCATCTGTCATCTCAATTTTTACAGAAACAATAATGGCCACCAATATGACTGCTGAAACGGACGCAACCCAGAAGTTGATATTCGGGTCGATATTGAACAGCTGACCTGCAAAAAATGTCGCCGCAGCCCAGCCGAGGGACCCCCACATCCTTGTTCTTCCATATTCAAATTGATATTTGCGGCTGACCTTTTCAATAAAGGTTTCAATCGCGCCGATTCCTGCGAGAAAAGCAGTTCCCAAATACATTCCGCCGACAATAGCCCCGAGAAAGACGTTGT
Organism: Bacillus sp. KICET-3; assembly: GCF_033261025.1. Taxonomy (NCBI): domain Bacteria; kingdom Bacillati; phylum Bacillota; class Bacilli; order Caryophanales; family Bacillaceae; genus Bacillus; species Bacillus sp. KICET-3. The sequence goes on from NZ_CP137345.1 coordinate 4,414,054, forward strand.
ATTGCAAAAGCGGTCCGTAGACGAAAATATAAAAGGGACCCGTAAATACGAGCAGCAAACTGATCATAAATAATATGTTTTTCTTCAGCCCGAGCTTATCGGAGATAAAACCGTACAAAGGCTGCATGCACAAAGTAAAGATAGCGTTTACAGAAAAGATAATGCCCGTCGCGGACCCGTTCAAATTGATTTCCTGCCCCAACCAAATCGCAAATAAAGAATAGCTGGAAGACCAAGTAAAAAAGAAAAAGAAAAAATAAGCGCTTAGTTTCCAATACAGACTGTTTGAGCTTTTCATTTTCATTTGCTCCTTTAACCCGATTTGGATGTATCTATTTGATGCCTGTCCCTGAACCGCCCAGGCCATCTAAAATGTAGCGTTGAGCTACAATGTAGATCAGAATCAGCGGAATCGTGGAAATCGTCAAGACAGCCATCACCTGGTTCGTATAAACCGGCTCGGTGCTGTTGATGGCTGTAATCGCCACCTGGATCGGAAATTTCGACTTATCCGTCAAAACCATCAGCGGCCAAATATAGTCATTCCAGCTGCCGATAAAAGCCAATGTCCCCACCGTAGCGACAGCCGGTTTGGACATCGGCAGCATCACCCGCCAGAAAATCTGCCATGTGTTGGCTCCGTCAAGCTTGGCCGACTCAATCATCTCCCCCGGGATCGCCATGAAAAAGTTTCGGAACAAATAAATATTGAAAGCCCCGGCAAGCGCCGGCAAAATCACGGCAAGGCGCGTATCAACAAGTCCGAGCTTATGAACAATTGTAAACTGCGAGATTAAAATCGTTTCCATCGGCACGATTAAAAGCGCCAGCAATATGGTAAACAGCACTTTTTTACCTGTGAATTGCAGCTTGGCGAATGCAAAGCCCGCCATTCCGTTGATAATGACCGCTCCCGCTGCCACACACAAACCGTAAAACAGACTGTTACCAATATACATTAGTAAATCAAACCGTGACAGCACTTCCCTGTAGGATTGAAACCATTCCGACGGATGAAAAGACGGAAGAAACGCTTTAATGCTGCTGATATTGTTGTAAATATCAGCTTCCGGTTTCATCGATGAAGCGACCATCCAAATCAGCGGAAATATAAACAGAGCCGCCAGCAAAACAAGGCATATATATTCCAGTATCGTTAAAGGTCCGAATTTCCTTCTCATCCGCCTTCATCCTCCTTCACCAACTTGCGCTGCGCAAGCGTCACCAATCCAATTATCGTGCCAAACAAGAGCGCAATTGAACTTGCATAGCCGACCATCCGATCGGTAAATCCCGTTTGATAAATATAATAGACAACTGTCATCGTTGAATTGACCGGTCCCCCCTGGGTCATGACCATTGGCTGCACAAGGAGCTTAAACGCACTGATCAGCGTCGTAATAAAGATAAAAACCGACGTCGGTTTCAACAAAGGCAATGTAATATAAATAAACCGCTGCCATTTATTCATACCATCCAATTGCGCCGCCTCGTAGACATCTCCGGGAATGTTTTGCAGGCCCGCTAAAAAAATCAGCATCTGAAATCCGGCTCCCTGCCAGACTGAAACGAAAACAATTGTAAAGATCGCCTGATTAGGACTTGTCAAAAACGGCTGTGGCGGTAAACCGACATGCGTCAGTACGTTATTTATCATTCCTTCATTCGGATTCAGCAAGTACAGCCACAAAACGGAGATGACAACAAGCGACATGACGACAGGGCTAAAGTATGCGACTTTGAAAAACGTATTGGCCTTGCGCTTTTTATTCAACAGAAGGGCCAGCCCGAGAGCGGCCCCGATCTGTAATGGAATCACAAGGACAACAAATTTCAATGTGTTGCTCAAACTTTTCAAGAAAATAGGGTCTTTGAACAATTTGATAAAGTTGTCAAAACCGACAAACTTGCGCAGGTCAGGTGTTAACAAATAATAATCTGTAAATGCGTAGTAAACCGCCATAATCGAAGGAATCACGAGAAACACTGACAAAATCAGCAAGGCCGGACCTAAAAATGTATAGGCCAGCACATTGTCCCGCCACCCTATTTTACTGGCAGGGACTTTTTTCAGCGGAAAGGCCGTCCTTGCTTCTTTCAACGGAATTTTATTCATGGCTCCACCTTCTAGTTTGCCTTATCGATGGCTGATTGCATTTCTTTTGCACGCGTATCCAGAACCGATTGAATATCCTGATGCTGATCAAAGAAGCTGATGTCATCGATTGCTTGCTGAAATGCGCGCGTCACCTGTGGATATGCCGGTGTCACCGGTCGTGCATGCCCCGTTTCTTTCAGCTGCTGCAAGAAGACATTCATTTCAGCTGAGAATTCTTTTGCCAGCACTTTCTCTGATGAATAGCGCACAGGCAGCGCGGCGATCGAACGGCTCAATTCCAGGTTGGATTCCTTGTTTGTCATCCAATTGACCAATTTTGCCGCCCATTCCTTGTTTTCAGACGTCTGTGTCATGGCGAACTGCCAGCTTCCTGAAGGGGACACAAGCTTTTTTGTTTTTGGCGAAACAGGATACGGCATCACACCATAATCGACATTAGGAAAATTTGTTTCCATGTCGGTTACCGTCCAGACACCGCTCATTTTCATCGGATATTTTTCCGTTTCAAACGCCTGCTTAACTGGAGTCCGGGTCGTATAACCCTCTTTCAGCATTGTTTGAATAAATGTCATCGCTTCAACGGTCAGTTTGTCGTTAAAAACACCCTCCGCTTTCTTGCCATCTTTTGAAAGGACATCGCCGCCAGCCGACCAAACAAATGGCAAAAGCGCATAGGTCAGCATTTCGTCTTTTGACTGCAACTGCATATCGATGGCCGGTTTGTCATATTTATTTTTCAGCTTTTTGCAAAGCTCAAGGAATTCGTCCCACGTCCATGGATTCTCAACCGTTGGCAGCGTTTTCAAGTCAACGCCGGCGTCCTTCAGCATTTTTTTGTTATAGTAAATACCGACCGATGATTCGCTGACGCCGATCGCATACAGTTTCCCCTGGTAGGTTCCCTGTTGCTTAATGCTCGGCAATAAATCATCCTGGTCTTTGATATACTCATCCAATGGCGCAATTACGCCGGATTTCGCATAAGCCGCCGTGTTCGGTCCATCCAAAGTGATCACATCCGGCAGGGTGTTCGTTGTCAGCGCCGCGTTCACTTTGTCTTCATATCCGCCGCCGTTTCCGCTTCTGGGGATGAAATCAATTTTGGCCTCGACGTTTTCAGAGGCATACTTTTTATTAAAAGCGTCCACCCGCTTTTGATAGACCTTTCCTTCTTCACTATCATCAGATACGTGCACCCACACCGTAAGCGTTTTCCCATCTTGGCCATTTGCACCTTTGCTATTGCTGCAGCCCAACATCGCAAACACCAGCAACAACGAAAAAACTCCGAAGAGCCACCTTTTCATCTTTGTCACTTCCCCCCATTTTTCATAAATCAACAAATAAAAGCGCTTTCAAGTGAATTGTATGTCAACCGGTTTCATATGTCAACCGGTTGACATATTTTTTCCCCAATTATTCATCCCGGTACATTTCTCATAATCGTGGCATTTTCTTGCACATATCGGCCCGATTCTCTAAAATAAGTGCGTGACGAGAATTGTAAGCCATTTCAGTAAAAATAGCAGGGGGAAAAGGGAATGAAGCCTAGCATTCACGACGTTGCAAAAAAAGCGGGAGTTTCACCAACAACCGTATCGCGGGTATTAAATAACCGCGGCTATATTAGTGAAAAAACAAAAGAAAAAGTCTATAAAGCGATGGAAGAAATCAATTACTTTCCAAACGATTTGGCCCGCTCTTTATTTCGTAAACGAACTCATTTAATAGGGCTCATCATCCCTAACTCCAGCAACCCGTTTTTCGGCGAACTGGCCTTTCATATTGAGAGCATCTGCGCTGCCATGGGCTACAAACTGCTGCTTTGCAACAGCTTAAACCGCAAAGACAAAGAAGAAAAATACTTGGAAATGCTGATGCGAAATCAAGTGGACGGCGTCATCGCCGTGACTTACAACAGGGGAATTTTAAATTATCATCGGCAAAACCTGCCGATTGTCGCCATCGACCATTACTTGTCGGAAACGATTCCCGTCATCGGCTCCGATAACTATGACGGAGGAAGAAAAGCGACAGAACTGTTAATTGCAAAAGGCTGCCGGCACATCATCCATATCAACGGACCAATTGAGCTGAAAACACCGGCAAATCTTAGAAGAAAAGCATATGAAGATGTGATGCGACAACACGGGAGACAGCCGATTACATATGAAGTTCCCTTTCATCAAAATTACCGGGAAATCATCTCAAAACTGTTTGATGAACAGCCTGCAGCTGACGGCATTTTTGCCAGCGATGACCTCATGGCAGCTACAGTCATCACCGAAGCAAAAAAACGCAGAAAAGACATTCCCGGGCAATTAAAGGTAATCGGCTACGACGGAACGGAAGCGGTTCAGTCCATCCTCCCGGAATTGACAACCATCCAGCAGCCGATCGAACTCATTTCCAAGACGGCCATCGAGATTTTGTCCAAAGCCATTGAAGGCGAATTCGATGATTTGCCGCTGGAAACCTATTTGCCTGTTAAGGTTCTGGAAGGTGAAACCACTTAATATTCGCATCATGTTACGGAGAGATTTGCAGCCTTCATCTCTCCTGTACCCCCCTCTGACTTTTGTAAAAATAAGATAAATTTTAACTTTTATTTCTAGACAAACCACCCTCTGTGTGATAATGTATAGTACAAGTTTTCAAAATATTCTATCTTTGTGTGGAGGTGCCATAATTGGAAATGAGCAAAGTTCTGCCTGAATCGCTTACTTCCCTTGTGAAAGAGATGCTGACCAAAACGGATGGTTCAACAACCAAGGCAATCGAAACATTGATAGGCGGCAAGGTTGATATTGAAGTTTTCCGGCAGGCCTATGTCGATTACGATCATCTGTCCGCTGAGGAAGCAAAGCTGTTTCAGCCTGATGATAAGATTTTATTCAGGACCTCCTCATTGAAACGGGGCGATGATTATTTGTCATTTAATTATGTCTATGTCAAAACAAATGCATTGCCGCCAGCCGTTAAACGATATCTGAAAGAAGAACGGCTCCCCATCGGCAAAATCATTTCCGAACTGGAGTCAAGGCGTGAAATCTTCAGCACCGGTAAGTCCCTTGGCAAACACTTTACACACCTTGTGCCTGTTTCAACAGACAGGGAATACGTTTTTAAGCGATACCAGATCATCAGCGGACAGCAGTGCATCTTCCACGTCTCCGAACTGTTTGATTTAGAAAAAATCTGCAGACTGACAGCGGGCTGAATCATGCCCGTCAGTTACCGTTTTATGAAAGGGCTTCCAAAAACTCCTCATTCCTTCTCTCCTCAAAACAAAAACCCCTGCGAAACAGGGGCTGTCATTTATTGATACACCGTTTTCGGAACGGCAACAACCGGGGTTCCGGCGACATAAGGTGCGACGTCATATTGCTGGAACACGATCGCAATCCCGTCTTTTGTAAAGTGGAATGCCGTGTTTTGAAGAAGGACGATGTCTTTTTTCTTCACATCCGGGAAAAACGTGTCCTGATGCTTTTGAATGTATTTGTAAATGTATGTTCTCGTTTTATCGATTTTTGATTTTTTGTTTAATACGTCTGTCAGATAGACGCGTTTTTTTGATTTTAAATCGTAGTTGAACGAGCGGACGGCTGTATTGCCGTGCGCCCCGCCGGAGTACACGTAGTTTTTCGTCAGGATGCTGATCTTTTCGCCGGTCAGATATTTGACGTCAAAAGACGTTTGGTATGCCGTTTGGTACCCGTGCTGTTGGCCGTCTTTTTTGTTTTTCAGATAGTCTTTGTAGGATTGGTCAATATAGTTTTTAAAGTCTTTGTTGATTTTGTTTTGCAGAGATCTGCTGCCAACGTTTTTAACCTGCGGGTACTTCAATTCCTTTACGTTTTTGTATGTATGGCTCGTCACCACCGGTTTTGTCCCGTTCGCCGCTTGAGCCGAAGGAATCGCCGCTCCGCTGTACAATATCAGCATTAATAGCCCTGAGAGCATGATCGCCGCTGCTTTGAAAAACGGTTTGCTGTTCATCATATGGCCTCCTTTTTCGTTTCATTGTTATATTACCCATTTTCAAAACGGGTACACATGTAAGACTGACAGCCCCGTGAAAAAGTTTTCGTTTCAATAAAAAAATTCGGTCTTAATTAAAATGAAACCGAATCTGCGAACGATTATTCCTCCTCAATTGTTCATTCATCACCTTCCTGATATTTCGGCAGGGTTTGTTTCAAAACGGCTGGACATAAGCTTGAGGAACTTGCATAAATCGCGTTCTTAGCGATAAATATCAAAACCCATTGACATTTTCGCAAAAAGTATTAATATTAAAATTATTATAAAAATCGCATAAAAAGGTTTTCCTTATCAAGAGTGGTGGAGGGACTGGCCCTGTGAAACCCGGCAACCGCTGTCTTTTTGACAGAATGGTGCTAATTCCTTAAGAGCACGGCTGTGCTCTTGAAGATAAGGAGGAGATTGTCTACCAAGCTCTTCCTTATCGGGAAGAGCTTTTTTATGTTAATAAAGAAAGAGGGATGAAGCATGTCACAATCAACCGATGTATTGCAGCAAACGCAAGGAAGAAAAATAGGACCGTTCAGGGCGGATCAGGTGGGCAGCCTGCTCAGGTCTGAGCCTGTTAAAAAAGCGCGCCTGCAAAAAGCAAACGGCGAAATTACCGCGGAACAATTGCGCGAAGTCGAAAACGAAGAGATCAAGCGCATTGTCGAAAAACAAAAAGAAATCGGCCTGAAAGCCGTAACGGACGGCGAATTCCGCCGCTCCTGGTGGCATTTCGATTTTCTCGAAGGTCTTGACGGTGTTGAAGGCTTTGTAGCAGACAAAGGAATTCAATTTCACAATGTCGTAACGAAACCGCGCGGCATTAAAGTAACCAGCAAAGTCGACTTTACAAACCATCCGATGCTGGAAGATTATCAATTTCTTCATAGTATTGCAGGGACGCATACGCCGAAAATGACGATCCCGAGCCCGAATATGCTGTTTTTCAGAGGAAAGCTGGAAGAAAGTCCGTATGAGGATCTTGATGAGTTCCATCACGATGTGGCGCAGGCTTACAAAAAAGCGATCCGCGCGTTCTATGATGCCGGCTGCCGCTATTTGCAGCTTGATGATACGGCCTGGTCCGTATTTTTCTCAGAAAAGGGACATGAGCAAATCAAGGCGTTCGGCCGCCAGCCTGATGAGCTGCGCCAATCCTTTGCCAATACGATCAACGAAGCAATCGAAGGACGTCCCGATGATTTGACTGTCACAATGCATATTTGCCGCGGAAACTTCCAGTCAACATGGGTGGCAGAAGGCGGATACGACGCTGCGGCTGAAACGATTTTCGACGGACTGAACCTTGACGGACTCTTCCTTGAATTCGATGACGAGCGCTCTGGCGGCTTCGAACCGCTTCGCTTCGTGAAACGGAAAGACCTGCAAATCGTCCTCGGTTTAATTACATCTAAATTCGGCGAGCTTGAAAACCCGGATGATATTAAGCGGCGCATTGAAGAGGCGTCCCGCTATGCCGATCTGAACCAGCTGTGCTTAAGCCCGCAGTGCGGCTTTGCTTCAACGGAAGAGGGCAACCTGCTGACCGAAGAACAGCAGTGGGAAAAACTGCGTCATGTGATCGAAATTGCCGAAGACGTTTGGAAATAAATAAGGACATGTTTCAAGCCATACCTGATATCAGGTATGGCTTTTTTTATGTCTTCTTTTAAAAATCCTTCTTGATTTGTTCATAGTTTGATCATATTTGGCTTCTATAATGCTTGTTAGTGAGGTGATCGAATCATGATAAAGAAAAGGAAAATTGATATATTCCTAGTTCTCATTCTCTTATTATCCGCAGCGCTCAACCTGTACGGCATCTGGAACAGCGATACAGACAACGCCTACTACACAGCAGCCGTTACGAGTATGACGCAAAGCTTTCACAACTTCTTTTACGCTTCTTTTGATCCGGGAGGTTTTGTAACCGTCGATAAACCGCCGGTCGCACTATGGGTACAGACGCTTTTCGCGCTTGTGTTCGGCGTGCACGGCTGGAGCGTCGTGCTTCCCGAAGGAATTGCGGAAGTCATTTCCGTAGCACTGCTCTACTTCATTGTAAAACCTACTTTTGGAAAAACGGCAGCAAGAATTTCCGCACTCGTTATGGCGTGTACACCGATTGCCGTCGCTGTCAGCCACACAAACAACGTCGACAGCATTCTCGTCCTTTGTTTGATGATTGCAACATGGATGCTGTTTAAAGCCGTCCGCACAGGAAAAATATCGTGGCTGCTCGCATCCTTCTTCATGGTCGGCGTCGGCTTTAACGTCAAGATGCTGCAAGCATACATGGTGTTACCTGCATTTATGCTGTTTTATCTGATTGCAGCAAAGACGACGATTCGCAAAAAAATTGTGTCTCTGATTACATCGGTCATCGTTCTTGCGGCGGTTTCCGTATCATGGGCAGTCGTCGTTGACAGCCAGCCGGAAAGCTCGCGGCCTTATATCGGAAGCAGCCAGACGAACTCTGTCCTGGAGCTCGCCTTCGGCTACAACGGAGTCCAGCGTCTGACGGGACAGTCCGGAGCAGGCGGGGGCAAAGCGGCTTCCGATCAAACACAAAAGAAATCGAACCAAGAGCAGCAAAGCAGCACAGCTAGCAGCAGTTCATCTTCCTCAAACGGACAGATGACTCCGCCAAGCGGCGGCGGTCCCGGAGGCGGCCGAAACGGTGCAGGCTCATTCGGCACAGGCACACCGGGGCCGCTGAGATTGTTCCAATCTGAGCTTTCAGGTCAGGCAAGCTGGCTGATTCCGTTTGTACTGTTCGGGATTATCGCCTTACTGATCACAGGCCTTCGCGGTCAAAGAAAATTCAATGACACAACGAATGAAACGATTTTCTGGACGATGTGGCTATTGCCGGTCGCTGCATTCTTCAGTGTCGCCGGATTCTTCCACCATTACTATCTGATCATGCTGGCAGCACCGATTGCCGCATTGTCGGGTACGGGCTGGACGGCGCTCGTTCGCCTTTATCAAGAGGAAAGCGGCTGGAAAAAATGGCTGCTGCCAATCGGCATTTTGCTGGCAACAGCATTTGAATTATATATTCTGATTCCTTATATCAGCGACATCGGAATCACTTGGATCATCCTGGTCGGAGCTTTCGGAATCATTACAAGCTGTCTTCTCTTCTTTGTCAAAAAAGGAAAGCCATTCAGCTACTATGTATCGCTTGCCGCACTTCTCGGCATGCTGATCGGTCCATTCTACTGGACAACGGCAACCCTCGCTGACGGGGTAAACGGCATGATTCCGCAGGCAGGACCTCAATCAGCGCAATCATTTGGCGGGGGCGGCGGCAAGATGAACAATGGCAGCCGACCTCCCGGATTTGGCAGCCCAACAGGCCAAGACGGCCAAACAGGCAATCAGCCAAACAGCGGGAATAATAGGTCGACTGACTCCAGCTCTGATCAAAACAGCCAAAACCAGAACGGAGGCAGCTCAAGTAAGACTGATCAAGGCAGACCAAACGGCAGCCGGGGCGGCCCTGGAAGCGGCGAATCAGTCGACAAAGACCTCTTATCTTACCTTGAGAAGCACAATACTGGGGAAAAATATTTGTTCGCGGTCTCTAACGCGAATTCCGCTTCCTCTTACATAATCAAAACAGGAAAAGCGGTTATGGCGATGGGCGGATTCTCCGGAAGCGATCCGATCCTGACCGTGGACAAACTCAAAAAGCTCGTCAATAACGGAGAGGTTAAATACTTCATGATTGGCAATGGCAGAGGCCAAGACAACTCAGACATCACCAACTGGATTAAAAAACACGGCACAGAGATTAAGAAAAGCGAGTACAGCAGCTCTTCTTCAGGTGACAGTTCACAATCGGGGGGACCTGGTGGAAATCAAACCCTTTATAAAGTGGAGCTAGATTGATGAAAGGAAAGGTGATCAATATGAACAAACCAGTCACATTTTCAATTGTAGTCCCCGTCTACAATGAGGCGGAAGTACTCGACAACACCTATGAGAGACTGAAAAGCGTCATGGATTCAACAGGTGAAACGTATGAGCTGATATTTGTAAATGACGGCTCCAGCGACGACAGCATTCATATGCTAAAGTCGCTGGCTCAGTCTGATCCAACTGTAAAGTGCATTAATTTCTCAAGAAACTTCGGCCATCAGATCGCGATTACGGCCGGTACGGACTATGCGGCCGGCAAGGCAATCGTGGTGATTGACGCCGATCTCCAGGACCCTCCTGAACTGATTTTGGACATGGCGGAAAAATGGCGGGAAGGCTATGACGTTGTCTATGCGGTTCGGACGAAGCGTGAAGGAGAAACATTTTTCAAAAAGCAGACAGCCTCCATGTTCTACCGGATACTGAGGCGGCTCACAGATGTCGATATCCCGGTAGATACGGGAGATTTCCGGCTCATGGACCGCAAAGTCGTCCATGAACTGAACAAGCTGAAAGAAAAAAATCCATTTGTGCGCGGGCTCGTCAGCTGGCTCGGATTCAAACAGACGGCCGTGTACTATGAACGCCACGAACGGCTCGCCGGCGAAACGAAGTACCCGCTGAAAAAGATGCTTAAGCTTTCGCTGGACGGGATTACATCGTTCTCCTTCCAGCCGTTAAAACTGGCAAGCTACTCCGGAATTGTGCTTTCAGCGATCGGTTTTATATACGCCTTTATCGTCGTCTGTATGAAGCTGTTCACGACCAGCACCATCACGGGATGGTCATCGATGATTATTCTGCAATGCATGTTCAGCGGATTCATCCTGATCATTCTTGGGGCGGTGGGCGAGTATATCGGACGCATTTACGACGAAGTAAAAGACAGGCCGCTCTATATCATAGACGGAAAATACGGATTTGAAGAACAAAGACAAGCGGCTGCCCCGCAGCGGCACATCATGTAACAAACAGGAGATACAAAAGGAGAGATTCCGATGAGCATACTGGTTGTCGGTGGAGCCGGCTATATCGGCTCCCACGCCGTTTACACATTAATTGAGAAAAAGGAAAAAGTCGTCGTTGTCGATTCTCTGGCGACAGGGGATGCGGAGGCCGTCCACCCAAAAGCCGTGTTTTATCAGGGAGACATCAGAGACCGGCATTTTCTCAAACAAGTATTCGCAAACGAGGCCATCGAAACCGTCATGCATTTTGCGGCTGCTCCGATTTCTTCACAGCCGGAAAGCGTTTTTGCTTCCTTTAATGAAAACATCACAGGTATGGAAACGCTTCTCGGCGTCATGAAGGAATTCGGCGTCAGCCAGATCGTATTTGCATCAAGTGCATCGGTCTACGGTCAGGCTAAAGACATCCCGATTACGGAAGAAACCGAGCCCCGTCCTGTCGACCCCCATGGAAAAGCAAAATGGATGATGGAGAACATGCTGATGGAAGCAGAAAAAGCTTACGGACTGAAATATGTGATTCTTCGCTCCTTCAATGTGGGAGGCATACTTCTTGCAGAGGCCGGTGAAGACCGTGACAGCGAACAGCATTTCATCTCACATGTTCTTCGCGCCGCTCTTGGACAAAAACCTTTTGTATCTTTATCATGCAGTAATCATGCTGCGGCAGAAGGGACGTACATCCGCGACTATGTCCATGTTCAGGATTTGGCGGAAGCCCATGCGCTTGCTGTCAGCCATTTGCGAAAAGGGAAAGAAAGCCGGACATACAATATCGGTTATGGCGAGGGCTATTCTGCCGAACAAGTCATACAGGCCGCACAATATGTCACAGGCATCAGCATGATCAACACACGCTACACAGAAAGAAGCGGCACAGCCCCTGACACGTTGATCGCTTCTTCTGTCAGAGCCAGGAAAGAGCTGGGCTGGAAGCCAAAACACAACAGCCTGATTGCCATCATCCGCGACGCCTGGAACTGGAATTCCGACAACCTCTATGGGTATGGGGCTTATAAAGTGAAGCAGGGATAAAAGCCGCCGACAGCAGGCGGCTTTTTTGTTCAATTGAAATAATTTATTATTTTGAAAATATAAATTCAGGTTGATTTTTATAGGTTGTCAGGATAAAATACAGTCAAAATAAAAAATAGCATTCTTGTATATAATCAGTAATAGGGTCTGATTGTTTCTACCTAGTAACCGTAAATCACTAGACTACAAGAAAGTTTGAATAGATTGGAACATCGAAAATAGCATAGATATATCTATTTTGCGGCTGCTCTTATTTTTCATGCTTTCTGTTTTCTCAGAATCTATGAAAAATAAGAGCTTTTTTATTTTCAAAAAACATTCCGGGAGTTGGGGTCATGTATTTTTTAATTAATATTTTAGGCATTTTCATCGTCATGTCCGTGGTTTTTTTATGTTCCCCGCAAAAGAAGCAAGTAAAGTGGAGACCAATTCTTTCTCTCTTTGTGCTTGAACTATTGGTAACATGGTTTATGCTTGGGACGAAGATTGGCGGCTCGGTCATTAACGTCATTGCCTCATTCTTCTCTTGGCTGATAGACTGCGCGAAAGACGGCATCGCGTTTGCTTTTCCGTCCGTGATGAGCAATCCGACGGTCGACTTTTTCTTCAGCGCCTTGCTGCCGATCATTTTTGTCGTTACATTCTTTGACATTCTGTCTTATTTCGGCATCCTTACGTGGCTGATCGATAAGATCGGCTGGGTCATTTCAAAAGTATCCCGGCTGCCTAAATTGGAAAGTTTCTTTTCGATTCAAATGATGTTTTTGGGCAACACGGAAGCGCTGGCCGTCATTCGTCAGCAATTGTCCGTGCTAAAAACAAACCGGCTATTGACGTTCGGCATCATGAGCATGAGCAGCATCAGCGGATCGATCATCGGCTCTTATTTGGCAATGGTTCCGGCCACATATGTGTTTACGGCCATTCCTTTAAACTGTTTAAACGCATTGATCCTGGCGAGCATTTTAAACCCGGTCGAAGTGAAGAAAGACGAGGACATCATTTACGTGCCGCCGAAGGAAGAAAAGAAGGATTTCTTCTCTACGATTTCCAACAGCATGATGGTCGGCATGAATATGGTGATTGTCATTTTGGCCATGGTCATTGGCTATGTCGCGTTAACTTCATGCTTAAACGGCATTTTAGGACTGATCATGCATGGGTTGACGATTCAAAAAATCTTTTCTTACATCTTCAGCCCGTTCGCGTTCTTACTCGGTTTATCAGGGCATGACACGATGTATGTCGCACAGCTGATGGGCATGAAGCTTGCCACAAATGAATTTGTGGCGATGATGGATTTAAAAACGCAGCTGCACGCGCTTTCGCCGCATACAGCAGCAGTCGCAACGACATTTTTAGTTTCCTTTGCGAATTTCAGCACCGTCGGCATGATCTACGGAACATATAACTCTTTATTTAAAGAAGAAGAAAAATCGGCGGTTATCGGCAAAAACGTCTGGAAGCTGCTGGTCAGCGGAATTGCCGTCTCACTGTTGAGCGCGGCGATTGTCGGATTGTTTGTGTGGTAATATGTGTGATAAAAAGAGCAGGCTTTTGCGCCTGCTCTTTTTTATACGGTCCTCTCCCATTGACGATGCTCACCGATCGCTTCAATCAGCTCTTTGCTGAATGCGTCGATCGCTTTGCCGCTCGCGGCCGTTATGACGCCCGGCTCTGAGACCGAATGTGCTCCTGCCGCGGACATCAGCAGGTCAATCCCTTCACTTAGGGCTCCGATCGCTTTATAATGGCTGAAAGCTTCATTGATGAAGTCTAAAGCCGCTTTTTGTTTCTTCAGCCGTTCGATGCTTTCTTTTCCACCCGGAATATACACAGCATCATACAGGACAGAATCTGCGGTCTGCAATGTATGGGCCGCTTCGATTTCTTTGCCGTTATCACCTTTGATCATCCCTAAAGCGGTGCTGATGATGTCCGGAATGACCCCGGCTTTTCGGAAAGCTTTGATGACTTGGCTGACTTCTGCATCATCAAACCCCGTGTCTGCCAAAATCGCAACCGTTCTTGTCAACGGCGTCTTGATCGTGTTCTCCTGGCTTAATGCCGGGGATTTGAGCGTTACTTTTGCACCTTCGTCTTTTTCAGGGGGTTTTACCCCCACACCTGCGGCAATTTGTTTGGCCAGTTTGTGATCAACTCTGTTGAACATCTCGACGACCTGCCGGCGGACATCTTTGCTTTTTACCTTTCCGACTTCAAATCGAAATGCTGATATAATATGTTCTTTTTCGACCGGCGACATGCTGTTCCAAAAGAGCTTCGCCTGAGAGTAGTGATCCTTAAAGCTGTCGCTGCGCTGGCGAATTTTCCGGCCTTCGACTTTCTCCTGATAATGTACATATCCGCCTTCCTCCTCTGAAGCAGGGGCGGGATCGTTTTGCTGCAGCGAATTTTTATGATATGCGACAGGACCCGTATTGATCGTCATGCGGTGATAGCCGTCATACTGGTTGTTGTGAAACGGACAGACCGGCCTGTTGATCGGAATTTCATGAAAGTTCGGGCCTCCTAATCGGATCAGCTGCGTATCAGTGTATGAAAAAAGCCGGCCTTGAAGAAGCGGATCGTTCGTAAAATCGATGCCGGGGACGACATGGCCCGGGTGAAACGCCGCCTGTTCAGTTTCCGCAAAGACGTTATCCTGGTTGCGATTTAACGTCATCTTGCCGATGATATGGACGGGAATCATTTCCTCCGGCCATAATTTCGTCGGATCGAGAATATCGAAATCAAATTTAAATTCATCCTCTTCATCAATCATCTGCACACCAAGTTCAAATTCGGCTTCGTCTCCTCTTTCAATCGCTTCCCATAGATCACGGCGGTGAAAATCCGGATCCTTGCCGGCTATTTTCTGGGCTTCGTCCCAGACGAGCGAATGAACGCCAAGCACCGGCTTCCAATGAAACTTTACAAAATGGGCTTTTCCTTGCTCATTTACAAGCCTGAAAGTATGAACGCCAAAGCCCTCCATCATCCGATAGCTGCGCGGAATCGCTCTGTCCGACATCGCCCACATGATCATATGAGCGGTCTCTTCGTTATTGGCGACAAAATCCCAAAACGTATCATGGGCGGTAGACGCCTGGGGCATCTCATTGTGAGGCTCCGGTTTAAAAGCATGCACCAAATCAGGAAACTTGATCGCATCCTGAATGAAAAAAACGGGGATGTTATTTCCGACGAGGTCATAGTTCCCTTCCTCTGTATAAAATTTTGTGGCAAAACCTCTGACATCCCGAACGGTGTCACCTGATCCCCTGGAACCTGCAACCGTAGAAAAGCGAACGAAAACCGGCGTTTTAACAGAAGGGTCCTGAAGAAATTTCGCTTTTGTATACTTAGTCATCGGCTCGTAAACCTGAAAATAGCCATGTACGCCGAACCCTCTCGCATGGACGACGCGCTCCGGAATTCGTTCATGGTCAAAATGGGTCATTTTTTCCCTAAAGTGAAAGTCCTCCATCAGTGTGGGGCCGCGTTCACCCGCTTTTAATGAATGCTCATCCTCAGACACGCGCACACCTTGATTCGTCGTCATTTTTTTGCCGCGGTTGTCGGTACGGAATTGTTCAAGCTGCTCATCCTTGCTGTGTTCATTGACCTTGCGGCGTTCATCTTTACTCATGGACAGCTCCCTCCCGTTTTTATAGAGTGCTGTTTTATGATATACCCTGTTGTGAAGTTTCCTAAACTGGGGTGCAGCTACAACAATTGACAGATGTTTATATTTGTGTAGAATTATAACTAATTGTTCGAACAATTCAGAAAAATGATTCTTCTTTTTTTGAAAACGATTTCCTGAATTTTAAAAAAACTCAGCGGCGTGGGAACGACCGCCGGCCTTAGCAGGAAGATAGGCGGTCAACAGGTTCAACAGCCTGCATAAGCTGATTAGAGGGCACTGCATGTAGATTGGGAGCTTTATCAATGAAAAAACAGTTCTTCCTAGAACAAGTTTTTTTCATAACATCTGCCGGTTTCCAATCAGCCCCGGCATTCGGGGCTTTTTAGGAAAAACGACCAAAAGAAAGCGCTTACTTTATTACAATGTCATGTGGAGGGGAACTGTTTATGCTGTCTATTTTAGGATTTATTATGATTATTGTTTTTATGTACTTGATTATGTCCAACCGCGTATCCGCTCTGACCGCCTTGATCCTTGTCCCGATTGTTTTTGCGCTGATCGGCGGATTCGGCAAAGATCTCGGGGACATGATGCTGAAGGGGATAACGGATATTGCCCCGACAGGAATCATGCTGTTGTTCGCCATTCTTTATTTTGGCGTGATGATAGACGCCGGCTTGTTTGATCCGTTTATTAAACAAATATTGAAATTCGTCAAAGGAGATCCGTTAAAAATTGTCGTCGGGACGGCGATTCTGACGATGACGATTTCATTGGACGGCGATGGCACAACGACTTACATGATTACGATTGCGGCCATGCTCCCGCTCTACAAACGGCTCGGAATGAACCCGCTCATTTTGGCCGGGGTCGCAATGCTCGGCTCAGGCGTGATGAACATTATTCCATGGGGCGGTCCGACCGCGCGCGTGCTGACTTCCCTTAAGCTTGACACATCGGAAGTGTTTACACCTTTGATTCCAGCTATGGTGCTAGGATTTTTGTGGGTCGTCTTCGTCGCTTATTTTCTCGGCAAAAGGGAACGCAAAAGACTCGGCGTTCTGGACATTCAATATCAATCCTCTGTCAAAACAACATCGGAAACTTCGGCAGCCTCAGAAGCTCCGTCATTTAAACGTCCGGCACTGCTATGGTTCAACCTTTCGCTGACCGTGCTTTTGATGGTTGCTTTAATCACCAATCTCCTGCCGCTGCCGATTTTGTTTATGACTGCGTTTGCCATCGCTTTAATGGTCAACTACCCTAAGCTTAAAGAGCAGCAGGACCGCGTTTCCGCTCACGCCGGCAATGCGTTGGCCGTTGTTTCCATGGTGTTTGCGGCAGGGATTTTTACGGGAATCCTGACAGGAACCAAAATGGTTGACGCCATGGCCAATTCCCTTGTTTCACTCATACCCGATTCAATGGGGCCTCATTTGCCGGTCATTACGGCGATTACCAGCATGCCGTTTACCTTCTTCATGTCAAATGACGCCTATTACTTTGGCGTTCTACCGATTATCGCCGAGGCGGCGTCTAATTACGGCATCGATGCGGCTGAAATCGGCAGGGCTTCACTTTTAGGGCAGCCCGTTCATTTGCTTAGTCCGCTTGTTCCGTCAACCTACCTTCTTGTCGGAATGGTGGGCGTCACTTTGGGCGACCATCAAAAATTCACGCTGAAATGGGCGATCGGCACGACCATCGTGATGACTGCTGCCGCGGTACTGATCGGCATCATCTCACTTTAACAATAACAGCACCCCTTTTATAAGAAGGGGTGCTTTAGAGTCTTAATCCAGGTTTTCGCCGTTTGAAGCAATCAGTTGCTTATACCAGTAGAAGCTTTTTTTGCGGATTCTGCGCAAATCTTTCAAATCAAATTCATCCCGGTTCACATATATAAATCCGTAGCGCTTTGAACATCCTTGGTGTGTCGAGATTAAATCGATCGCCGACCATGGCGAATAGCCGAAAACATCGACGCCGTCCGTCAACGCCAATTGAATTTGCTCAATATGCTGTTTTAAATAGTCGATCCGGTAATCATCATTGATGACATCTCCGTCTTCAAGCTGATCAAACGCTCCGAGGCCGTTTTCGGTGACGATCAGCGGCAGCTGGTAGCGGTCGTAGATTTCTCTCAATGTGGAGCGGAAGCCCACAGGATCAATCTCCCAGCCGAAATCATTTTTCTGCAGATGAGGGTTGCTGCTTCCCCTGTATACGCCTTCCTCACCCGTCTGCAAATGCTGATCCCCGCCGCGGGCGGCCGTATCGTGTCCATCATTTTTGCTTGCTTCAGCCGTTTGCGATGTATAGTAATTGAACGCGATAAAGTCGGGCTTGGCCGAGCGCAACATCTCCATGTCTCCATCGGCGATGACCGGTGTACAGCCTTTTTCTTTCATATATGCCCATGCGGTCGTATTATAGCGTCCATAGACGGCCATATCTAAATAAAGCCAGTTGCGGATCGCATTGTAGTTGAAAGCTGCTACAACATCCTCCGGTTTGGATGAAGCGGGATAAATCAAAGCGATATTGGGCGCCGGCCCGATTTTGGCTTGCGGCAGCAGCTGATGGCACAGATTGATCGCCTTCGCCTGGGCGACCAGCATGTGGTGGTTTTGCTGGTACAGCTCTTTTTTCGGATTTTCCAGATTCGGGTCAAGCGTTCCCAGCGCAGCGCCATGAAGGATCATCATGTTTTGTTCATTGATGGTCAACCAGTATTTCACGCGGTCTCCGTAGTTTTCAAACAGGATTTTCGCATATGTTTCAAAGGCGTCAATCGTTGCCCTGTTTGACCAGCCGCCTTTTTTCTGCAAGGCGTGCGGCAGGTCGAAATGGTACATCGTCACAATCGGTTCAATATGATTGGCGAGGAGCTCATCGATCAGATCGCTGTAAAATTGAATCCCCTTCAGATTGATGTCACCGTCGCCATCCGGAATGATCCGTGTCCAGGCGATTGAAAAACGGTAAGCTTTAAACCCCATTTCCGCAAACAGTGCGATGTCCTCTTTATAGCGATGATAATGATCGCTGGCAACTTTAAAATCAGTCGTTCCTTCAGGATAGCTTTCGCGGGCATCAATAACAGACGGTCCTTTCCCATCTTCATTCCAGGCGCCTTCTACCTGATACGCGGAAGTCGATGCCCCCCATAAAAATCCTTCAGGAAATTTGGCCGGCGTGTTATATTTCATGATCTATTCCTCCCTATTTTGATGATCGTAATGTGATGATGCAGTCCTCCGGATTGACCTGTTTTTGATCGGTCAGAATCACACCGCTGTACAGGTCTGAATTCGTCACGACGATAGGCGTTTTCACGTCAAATCCTTCTGTTTTCAAAGCTTCTATATCAAATTCTGCGAGAATATCACCCCGTTTCACGGTTTGCCCTTGCACCACTTTTCGATCAAAATGCTTCCCTTCCAATTTTACGGTGTCCACCCCGATATGAATGAGGATGTCGGCTTGATGTTCAGTTGTAATGCCATACGCATGCCCCGTCGGAAATGCCGTTGAGACAACGCCGTCCGCCGGAGCTGTGACAACGCCTTTTGTCGGCAGGACCGCGATGCCTTTGCCGAGCGCTTCAGATGAAAAGACTTTATCAGATACCTCAGACAATGGAAGCACATCTCCTTGCAACGGGCTGTATATCTGCTCTCCGGAGCTTATCTCCGTCTGCATCTGTTTCTCATCGACCGGATCATCGAAGCCGATGATGTACGTAAGCACAATCGATAATACGAAAGAGACGGAAATTCCGATGATAAACCCGAGAAAACCCGGCCCGTAAAAAATCGGAATGGTCAGCAGGCCCGGTGCGCCCGAGGCGATCGCGATGCTGTGGGAATAGCCGATAATGGCTCCGCCCGCCGCCGCGCTGATGACACCGCATACAAACGGCTTTTTGAGCCTGAGGGTCACTCCGTAAACAGCCGGTTCTGTGATCCCGAATATTCCCGTCACCGCGGCCGATCCCGCCAAGGCCTTCAGCTTCTTGTTTTTCGTCTTCAGCATCACGCCAAAGGCGGCCCCTGTTTGGGCAAAAACGGCAGCCGCCGTCGCCGGTTTAATATAATCTTTTCCATGGACGGCAATATTGTTGAGAATGACCGGGACAATACCCCAATGAATCCCGAAGATGACAAGGATTTGCCACAACGCCGCAATGACCGCCCCCGCCACAATCGGACTGACATCAAAAATCGACAGGATCGCCGCCGCGATGCCGTTTCCGGTATAAACCCCGAGCGGTCCGAAGACGATCAGTGTTAACGGGACCATCACCACTAACCCGATTAAAGGGGTGATAAAGTTTTTGACACTCTCATGAATGAAGCGCATACAAAATGTTTCGAGATAGCTCAGTACGAATACGGCAAGAATGATTGGTATGACGGTTGACGTATAATTCATCAAGACAACAGGGATGCCGAAAAATGACGTGTCTGCGCCGCTGTTTTTCAATTCAATGATCGTCGGGTAAATCAGCGCCCCTGCGATCGTAAGGGCCACAAAGATGTTCGCTCCGAATTTCTTCGCGGCTGTGACGGCTAATAATAAAGGCAGAAAGTAAAATAAACTATCGGCCGCCGCGTATAAAATCGTATATGTCGTCTCTTTGGCATTGAGCCAGCCGGTGTTTGTGCATATCAAAAGCAATCCTTTTAAAATCCCCGCTCCCGCCATGACGCCGAGCAGCGGCGTGAAGATGCTCGATACAATATCGACCAGTCTCCCGGCCAGATTCCCTTTTTCTTGCCGGCTCCCGCCGGGCGCCGAGTCTTCCCGGCCATTGGTTATGCGGACTATCTCTTTATAGACTTCGGGGACGTGGTTGCCGATCACCACTTGGAACTGCCCTCCGCTCTCGACAACCGTCACCACCCCGTCGATCTCTTCAAGCGCTTCCTTGTCCGCCTTTGTGCGGTCCTTCAGCTGAAAGCGCAGCCTTGTTGCACAATGGACGAAAGAAACGATATTGTTTTCCCCTCCGATATGAGTCAAAATGTTGTTGGCTAATGACTGAAAATCCATCCGTGTTCATCCCCCATCCCATTGGAACCTATGTATCTATAGAAAAATAAAAAACCTAAACTAAGACCTATGGAAAGGCTTAGTTTAGGTTTTGCCTGCCGAACAGTAACAATCCAAACAATGAGCGTATGAAAATAAAAAACCCAAATCACTATGAAAAGAGACTTGCTCCGTTCCATAGCAATTTAGGTTTTGCCTGCATCATCAGTAACAATCCTAAAATAAATGGTGGTGTTGTTTATATTCAAATTAGCATACATTCAACCAATTGTCAACGCTTTCATTTTTTGAATATGACGTTCATGTTTGGTGAACAACCCTTTCAATATGAATGGTCAAGTACAGCAGTTCTTCGCTTGTCAGCTCCTGGCCGTACTCCTTTTGAATGTACTGCCTGATTTTATTTGTACATCCATAGGCTTCCCGGTACTTATTTTTGACGGTATCAAATAGAAAGTCATCCTTGCTTTCCATATAGGCCCCGCTGAACAGCCGCTGCGCGAAAAATTTCAAATGCGTAATAAACCGGTAATAATGGAGCGACTCTTCGTCAAAATCGATATGAAAGTGGTATTTCACGAGATTCAAGATCTCCTGCATCACTTTTGTGATATTGACGATGTTCGGCATTTCTTCATTCAGCTCGGCGTTTACGATATGAAGCGCGATAAAAGCGGCTTCATCTTCCGGCAGCTCAACACCCGTTTTATGTTTAATCATGTCAAGCGCCTCTTTGCCGATGGAATACTCATCTCTGTAAAGGCGTTTCGTTTCCCAAAGCAACGCGTTTTTGATATCCAAGCCCTTTTTATGCCTTTCAATGGCAAAATGGATATGATCGGTCAGCGACACATAAATGCTTTCATTCAGCTTTTTTCCAAGCCGCATTTTCGCAAAGCTGATAATTTCCTCAGATACCTCCATAAATTCGATCGGTATTTCATCCAAAAGCGTTTTAAATCTGTCGGAGATGTCTTTATTATCGAGCCTGAAAATTTTTTCAATCCTTGATTCATCGACCATTTCGCCCGGCTTTTTCTGAAAAGCGATTCCCCTGCCCATGACCACTAGTTCCTGACCCCGTTCGTTTAAAACACTGATCACATTATTGTTGATCACCTTGGCTATTTTCACCCGTCGCACCCTCCGATTTTTTAAAATAAGGGAATGATATATATTTCTTTTTTCATAGGTTACACATTGATTGTACAACCTTTTTTGTCCGGGTCAATATATTTAAGTCAATTGTTCCAGACTTTTCTATTCTTCCATTTGTCCAAAATACTAAAAAAGAGCCGTGAGCGGCTCTTATAAATGTATATTTATTCCACAAACAAAGTTATGATGACGCGGCCAGGATTCCCAGCACAGCGATAAGCAATGCGAATCCATATATGATATCTTTTACTTCAAGCCGGGTCGTTTGATAATACGTCCGGTTCCTTGTACCTGTGAAACCGCGCGCTTCCATGGCAATCGCTATTCTTTCGGATTTGCGGATGCCTTGCGAAAATAACGGCAAAGAATATCGGATAAAGGCCTTCCAGCTGTTTTTTTGTTTGTAGCCCCTGATTTTATGCGCAGCTTTCATCTGCGAAAGCTCCGATTGAAACAGCGGAACAAACCGGAAGCCGGCCAACAGTCCATACGCCCATTTTGGCGACAGCCTGCATTGATGGATCAAGCTCATGATGAACTTTGTTAAATCTGTAGTGGATGTAAACAGAAGCCCGTAAGTGACAAATCCCAGCATCCGCAAAGCGATGGTCAGCCCATTTGTCAGACTCTCTGTCGTCACGTGAAACCAGGCCCATTCCCAAAGCGTTTCCTCGCCTTTCCCAAAAGCGGCCATCATCCAACATACGAGAATGAAAAAAATAAAATAAGGCAAAAGACGCTTCAGCAGATATGCTAGTGTCCAGCCGCCGAACACGATTCCGATAAAAACCGCGAGGAGCCAAATGAAAAAGGTCGCTTCCGGATTTGATACAGCCATTAACATACACATGACCAAGAGATGGGTAAAGAGCTTTCCGGCGGGATTCAATGTTGAAAGGTATGAATGATTGCTTTTCATACAAGCACCTTCTTTTTTCTGGCATGCATCAGCTCATAGTGAAGCGGCGGAATGATGGAGAACTGCCGGACAAGGCGTTCATCGGAAAATAACCGGTACGGCGTTCCTTGATATGCTGCTTTTCCATGATGAAACACGATGACCTGATCAGAATGCTGATCAACAATATCCATATCATGGGTAACCATGATGATGGTCGTCCCCCGTTCCTGCCGCTCTTTTAACCGTTTGATCAGCTCACCGGCGGTTTTTTGATCCTGGCCGAATGTCGGTTCATCCAGCAAAAGCACATCCTGATCAAACAAAAGCATCGTCGCCACGCTCAGGCGCCGTTTCTGCCCGAGGCTTAATGTAAAAGGGTGGACCTTGGCGTGGGAGGCAAGGCCAAATTCAGTTAGCAGCTCCGACGTTTTTCTCTTGATTTGTTCTTCCGGCCAATGTCTCTGTCTCGCGCCGAACGCGATTTCCTCAAAGACCGTATCCTGAATAAATTGAAGTTCCGGATTTTGAAAAACAAAGCCCGCTTTGTCATACAGCGCCTTGTCAGACCATTTTTTCAGCTCGCGGTCCTCCACATAAATCCGGCCTTTTTTCACGGCTTCTAAGCGAATCAAGCTTTTTAGAAAAGTGCTTTTTCCGCTGCCGTTCTTTCCGATGACTGATACCCACGCGCCTTTTTGAATCTGAAGATTGATGCCGTCTGCGACGGTTTTTTTGCGATAGCCGATCGCGGCATCTTCAGTGCGGATCAACGGCCCGCTGTCCGGGGTCCCGTTTTTTTCCGACAGCTCTTTTATTTTCAGTTTGGCAGAGAACTTGGCGGCAAGCGGGTGGTTCTCATCTTCAACGACTTCTTCCCATACCGCCGGATAAAGCTTCGGCTGCCAAATGCCGGCCTCTTTCATTTGCCGCTGAAAACGCCGGAGGATATCCTCCGGTATTCCATCACCGATGATTCGGCCGTTTTCGCTTAAAAGGATGACGCGGTCCATCCATTCGATGCAGCCGTCCAATACATGCTCGACAAACACCATCGTCTGCCCGGTTGTTTCAGAGACGTCTTTCAATAGGGCAAATATGTCTTTCCGGCTTGCCGGATCAAGCTGTGCAGTCGGCTCGTCAAAAAACAGCACCTCCGGTTCAAGCGCCAAAAGGCAAGCTAGAGCAAGCCGCTGCTTCATGCCGCCTGACAATGCCTCAATCGGTGTTTTCTTGTCGATATTCAGCCCGACCTGCTCCATGAATGAGGAGATCATCTGATCCATTTCCTCGCGGGGAATACAGCGGTTCTCAAGACTGAAGGCAATTTCTTCATCGACATGAAGCATGCAAAACTGCGAATCCGGATCCTGAAACATCACGCCCGTACTCTTCCTGCGATTTACCTCGCCGCTGACTTCAGCTTCAATGTGATCGGGAATAATGCCGGAAAGCGCCGAAATCAACGTTGATTTTCCGCTTCCGCTCGGCCCGAGAATCAACACTTTCTCCCCTTTATCAATCGATAAGCTCACACGGTCCAAGATCGTTTCTGAACGGTGGTAAAAGCGTACGGAAAGATTACTGCATCCTAGATATGAATTCATTTGATTCATCCTTTTTCCGATGTTCCTTCATCATGTCATACTGGTCAAGAACTCCTGTTTTCGCAAGCGCCCCGACCACCGCTTTGGCAAGCCAGCCGCCCAGGATCATTCCGCTGATGACTTGAATGACAAATGTGAGAATCAGCGTTTGCGTGGTGTAGTAGCCAAAACCGTTTGCCATCAGACTGTAAGCCATGCTGCCACACGCCGCGAGCGCTCCGGAAAGCATGAGTGTAAACAAGTTATAGCGCTTATAGCGAAAGATGGCAAAAGCGATTTCCGCCCCGGCCCCCTGAAACACGCCGATTAACAACGCCGATAACCCGAAATGGCTGCCTGTCAGCAGTTCAACCGACGCCGCTGCCGTCTCGGCAATCAGCGCCGCTCCCGGTTTGCGGATGATATAGGCAACGATCGGGCTGGCAATCACCCATATGCCAAACATAAAGTTTGCCCCCACAGGCCCGACAATCGCCGAGACCGGAATCCACAGCGTAGACCAGCCTAAATAAATGACACCGCAAGCGACCGACAATATAACCGTCATCACCACTTCTTTTATATTCCAGTTCATCGTCTCACCGACTCCATTTCAACCGGCCAGTCTTCAACTGTATAGGCCATCTCCCAAAACTGATATTCGAGCTGGCAGCTTAACAAAAAGAGCTCCTTCATGTTCTCTTTTTCTGTCTGGCGGGCCTCTTTCGCCCATTCATCCAAACGGGCGCAAAATGCCGTCGTGATTGAATCGGTTCTGTCTCCGTAAAAATGGATCCAGTCATAAAATGGATGCGACGGATCAGGCTGCACCTCTTTCAGCAACTTTTTGCCGATTTCCCAATATGTCCACGGACACGGAAGCAAAACGGCTAAAATGTCTCCGAGCGTGCCTTCGTGCGCCGCCGTCAGCATATGACGGATATAATGATGGGCCGATGGTGCAAGGGGATAGCCTTGCAGCTCTTCATATGCCACGCCTGCAACCCGGCAAAGATTGTTGTGAGGATGCACCTCGCTGTTCAATACAAAAGAAATCTGCTGATGGAACAGCTCCATGTCTTCGCGGTTTTGGCATTTGGAAATCGCGATTCCATAGATTTGAACAAAGGAATTCAAATACTCAAAATCCTGTTTAACATAATGGATCAGCTGCTCCTTTTTCAGATCGCCTGACGCCAGGCCTTTTACGAAAGGATGCTGAAAAATTGCTTCAAAGATAGGATCTGCCTCACGGCGAAGTTCTGCTGAAAAACTCATTATCGATAGCCTCCTTCATTCTGATAGGGGAAGGCACAAGGGGGGAAAGCGGCCTCTTATACAAAAAAGCCGCCCCAAAATGGAGCGGCTTGCATGATGAACTCATAAAGAAACCGACTCCACTTCCCTACGCTAGTATGAACTAGATCAGGTTCGAAGGGTCCAAGATCACCTCTTGTCTCAGCCAGCTTTATGGCTCCCCTAGTGGACTTCCTATTACATTAACTTTTACTCTACACATCAATGAACCTCATGTCAACCTTGCTTTCTTTAAGCCTGGGCACATGAAGTTTTAAAGAAGTTTGTGATTTTTGTATAAAAATTATAAATTTTCTGAAACCTTTTGGGCGCTTATCCGTCTAATATATAGAAAACAAATTTTATTTGGAGGGGATCGATATGATGATGTTTATCTTGATTTTGACACTGGCTGTGTATTTGTTCTACTCTTTCAGCAAAGACAACCGCCCGGCAAAGAAAAGCGGCAAAGCTCATCAGAAACTGGTTGTACTTCGGGAACATCCTTTGACTGCCCCTTCCAATGATACCAACTGTTAAATGCCGCTCCAATCTGAGTGTTAAATCGAACTGCACTCCAATCGTTAGAGACCTTCTAAGCGGGAGTGCAGTTTTTTACCGCTAAATTTGAATGTTGAAGGGATTCATGCGACGGTGTCTTGCCATGCGCCATTCATGTATAGATTCGTAGATATCAATATCTCGGAGGGATGCTGCAACAATAGCCTAGAGGTAATCTATCCGTGAAACAGCCGCCATCTTCAATGTTCGCAACCTTATCTCTCGCTCTGCGGAAGAAAACTGTTAAAAAAGGGCGGCTCCGATGATGAGGAAGAGAGTTTTCCATGCTCCTGAGCAAAAAGATGATGATCATCTGTTCGGATTCATTTTATCATTTTGGCATATTTGCTATAATACGCCTCTACATGCGGATTAATATGATTGTCAGTAATAATGCCTGTTATGTCTTTCACATCATAAAAGGTAAAAAAGGCCTCTATGGTAAATTTCGTACTATCAGCAAGGATATAACGTTCAATTGCATTATTTAGCACGATTTGCAAACCATAGCCTTCCTCTTCATTAGCTGTGGTTATATTTGTACCGGAAATCCCATTCGTACCAATAAAAGCCTTTTTTACTTTAATATCAGTTAATAATCTGTTCGCAAAGTACCCATAAAAAGTTCCGGTTTTTTTTCGATAACGACCGCCAGTTAAAATAATATCGATGTTCGGCATGTTTTGAACACGTTGGAACACATTGATCGAATTCGTTACAACATTCACATGCTTATCACCCAAATAATCAAAGATAAAATCACTGGTCGTACCAGAACCGATAAAAACGGTATCATAATCAGAGATCATATCCGCACAAATCTTGCCGATATGTTTTTTCAATTCAACATTAATGTCTCGTTTTTGATGATGCGATAATTCTATGTAATGGGAATCTCTTTTTTTGGCGCCGCCGTGAACACGGACGAGCAGCCCTTCGTTTTCCAACGCTTGCAAATCTCTGCGGATGGTCATTTCTGTTACATCAAGTTGTTTTGCCAGTTCTGCAACTTCCACTGTCTGATTTTTATCCAGCATTGAAAGAATGGCCCGATATCTCTCTTCTTTAATCATTTTGACTCCTTCATTACTGACTTTATTACTTGCAATGTACATAAATTATTTAGCAATGTCAACCTATGGGAATCGCTCGAAGCATTAGGTCTAACGCTTGCTTGTTAGCTCTTGGCAGCTCCTTTAAAATCGTTTGTTTCACCAAATGAATATGTTTTCCCATTAGGCATATTAAATAATTAAAAAGCACATATCCCCTGCAGAGGTTCATGTGCTTTTACCGATCACTATGTTGCACTCATTTTCCCAATCTTAAACTGAGACTCGGGACCACCAAGGCGTCGCTGTTTCTCTTAATACTTTATTCAGGTTGACAATATTTTGGCGGCCTGTCGTTCTAAGCCATGCCGCCGCTTTTTCCTCGCCGGATTCAGCAAATGGCTCAACACCGTTTTTCCATGTGGCCCGTCCGCACAAAACGCCATTAAATTCCGAACCTGCTTCTTTGGCGAATTTAAGCGTTTCTTGGAATAACTCCGCAGAAACACCAGCGCTCAAAAAGATGAACGGGAGAGTCGATGCATCTGATTGCTCTTTAAAATAGCTCTTTGCTTCAGCTTGGCTATAAACAGGCTTACCGCTAGAGAAACCTTCAACAAATTTCATATTTACAGGTGCTTCCACCTTCAAAACGTCTACGGCATAATACGGTTTAATAAATTCGCGGACTGCCTGATTGACTTTATGCGGTTTTACTTTTGCATAATCTGCACCATTTACATCATTGTTGTTTGCATCGTAAGAAACAATCTCCAAGAAAAACGGTACATCTTCTGCTGCACATTCGGAACCGACGCGTTCAACAAACGCATGTTTTTGGCCATTAATTTCAGCGGATTCGTCTACATCGTAGTAAAGAAGCAATTTAACGGCATCCGCTCCTTTTTCTTTCAACCGTTTAACCGACCAGTTTGGAAGAAGGTCCGGAAGGCGTCCCCGGTTCGTCGCGTCATAGCCTGTTTTTTCATAAGCCACAAGCAAACCGGCACTCGCTTCCCGGCTTTCAGCGGCCGGCCAGCCGAATTCCGGGTCCAGCAGAATGGAAGAAACATATGGTGTCAGTTCTTTTGAAACGAGCAATTTAAACTTTTCCAAGCTGGATGGGTCCAGATCTTTTTTGCTATAGGCAGCCATCATTTTTTGCAGCGATCCGCGTTGGTCAATTGCCAATGCGCCAATAATTCCATGTTCATTAGAAAGTTTTTTTAATCCTTCATGTTTGCCCTTTGATATCTTTACCACATCATTCACTCCTTTTGGACTTCTACTAGACTTGCATAATGATCAAATTTTGACGCGTCTACATAGCCTGTTTGCGCTTCCATTGCATTCAGCAAACCGGCGGCCATGCCGTATTTCAGCACACCTTCATCATTAAGATTCATTTCTATCGCTTTGGCTAATCCGGCAACAGTTGCATCCCCGGAACCGACAGGGTTGACCGCTTGGATTTTTGGAATTTTGACACGATAAAAGTTATGTTGATGTCTGGCGAAAGCGCCATCCGCCCCTTTTGATACGACAACCCATGGCACATCGCTAAAAATCGGATGGCTTAACGCCTCTTGCCATTCACTTGGATTGATTGCAATGGATCGATTAAGCAATTGCCTCAACTCGCTCGCATTCGGCTTGATTAAATATGGTAAAGCCCTTTTGTTTTGCAATGATGCTTTTAATGTTTCACCCGAAGTATCCAAAAGAACCGGAATTTGTTTCTCGTTGGCAATTTCAATCATTTGCGAATATACACGAGTCGCAAATCCGCTGACAATGCTTCCTGAAATGGTAATGACTGATATTCCCTGCAAAAGACTGCGAAAGTGGTATAAAAACCGATCCTGGTCAGCTTTTGTTAAATGAGGTCCAGATTCGAGAATTTCTGTTTGCTTTTGTTCATGCAAGATGGCGATACAATTTCTCGCTTCTTGGTTTGTATGCAGAAACTGATGCTTCATCCCGTCTTGATCAAGCAGCCTTTCAATATAATCGCCTAACGATCCGCCGAGTACACCGGTAGATATAACATCCGCTCCTAATAAATGGGCGACTCTGGCAACATTCAACCCTTTTCCGCCCGCCGTTTTTCGCACTTCCGCTGCACGGTTTACATCGTCCAGCTTCAAGTCATCGAGCCGGTAAGAAATATCCACTGATGGATTTAAAGTGACGGCCAGCAGCATGAGACCCTCTCCTTATCTCAATCTTAATCGTGGTATTCTCCACGTTCCCATTTTGCAAGCAAATCATCAAAGAAATGTTCATTCCCTGTTTGATTTTCCGCAGCATGATCAAGATCGCTTAATTTTTTAATCAATGCTTGATTTTCAGGAGTTTCTTTATATTTGGTTTCAATAAATGTATCAATGACCGCTTGAATGACATGCAACCCCGTAATTCTGCCTCCGACCCCGATCAAATTTGCGTTCAGTTGTTCTTTCGCATATTTCGCAGTCGTTATATCCCGGACCAGCGCTCCGCGAATTCCCGGAACTTTACAAGCAGAAACAGAGATCCCCACGCCTGTTCCGCATAACACAACACCTAAATCCGCCTCGCCGTTTACCACTTTTTCAGCTGCTTTTTTTCCGAAGATAGGGTAATGTGTTCTTGTCATATCATAGGTGCCAACGTCAATTACTTGATGTCCTTTGCTTTTCAGATGATCTGAGACTTGCATTTTTGTATCAGTTACAATATGGTCACACCCAAGAGCAATCTTCATTTCTGTTTCCTCCTTCAGCACATTCTGTTTAGCATATCTACCCGAATTTGATGACGTCCGCCTGCATATTCAGAATTCAAATAGGCGTCGACACAGCCTTTGGCCAATTCTTCGCCGACGATACCGGAACCTAAAGCAATTGCCATTGTATTGTTATGATTGCGGGTCATTTTGGCGGAATGTTCATCGGAAACTTCTGCACAAATCATACCTTTGCATTTATTTGCCGCCAGAAACGAGCCCGCACCAAATTTGTCAATCAGAATGCCGCGGTCACCTTCCTTCTCCTGAAGCGCCCGGACAACACGCACAGCGGAGTCCACAAAGTCCAAATTTGCCTCCGGTGTTTTATCGATTACGTCATACCCTTGTTCGGCAAGATAGTCTTTTAATACTTCTTTTAAATGAGTTCCATCTTGATCTGCCCCTATGAGCACCTTCATCTTCTACTCCTCTTTTCTTTTTAATATGGTCAATCTGAACAACATCCCAGAAGTTCGTTAATGTTTGTTATTGTTCTTTAATGTTAGATTATCATGTTCGTTTATACCTGTCAACGACAGCGAATGAACAATATATTACTTAATCAAAAAACTGGAATTTCTATTGCGAATGGCTTTCGTTTTATAAAAAAAGCAGTAATAATACTAACTTCCTTCGTTTTCAAATCCTTAATCGGTCTTTGGATATTTTGTGAATGTATTGTTCAATATTTTGTCGTTGACAAGAAAGCGTTTTCGTTTTATATTTAACTCGTATCAATAACGAACAATTACAAACAAAAACAAACCTATGCGAAAAGGAGGCTTGAGAGCAGAAGTTAATGATTAAATTGGACCGGTTTCATATGATATTAGATTTCATTGAGAAAAAAAGCGTTGTTGAAGTGTCTGACCTGTCTGAAACATTAAATGTCACAGAAGCAACAATAAGAAGAGACTTAAATGAACTTGAAGAACAAGGATTACTGGTCAGAGTCCACGGCGGTGCAAAGAGGAAGGAAAAATCAACTTATACTGAGTTAACGAACAGCCAAAAGCAGACGATGAATGTAGACAAGAAAAAAGAAATTGCCAAAAAATGCGCTTCTCTTATAAAAGACAATGACATTATTTTTATAAGCTCAGGGACGACAAACGGCTTTATTTTCGACTATGTAAACGCAAACAATGTGAATGTAATCACAAATTCTCTTCATGTTTTTAATCGAATAAAAGACCTTTCAAACTACGACGTGATATTAAGCGGCGGGCGCTACCGGGGAAGAACCGGGACCTTCATCGGTTACTTTGCCAACCAACTGCTGAAAGAAATCAAGGTGGACAAGGCGTTTGTCGGAACAAACGGAATATCCGATTTGAATATTACGACTGCAAACGAAGAAGAAGGCAACGGACTGCGAATCATTCTGGATCATGCACATGAGCGGTACGCACTGGCTGATAGTTCAAAATTCAATGTTCAAGCGTTTTTTACTTTTTATGATGTACAGGACGTCAGTGCAATCATCACTGATTCGGAAATTGATGCCGAGATCGAACATTATTACAAAAAATTCACGACCATCATTTGATAGAGGTGACGACAATGAGTGATATTGCAGATTTATTTAGACCTCATCTCGTTTTTTTCGAAAATGTGGAGACGAGCCGGGAACTATTCCGCAAGATCGGCCAAAAATTAATAGATCAAGGTCTGGTAAAACCCGCATTTACAGAAGCCATTATCGAACGGGAAAAACATTACCCGACCGGTCTGGACATGAGTGCCGTCGGGACTGATATTCCAAATGTGGCGATTCCTCATACTGAAACAGATTATTGCAACACTGACCGGATCGTTGTTGTAAAACTGGAAAACGAAATTCCATTTCACAACATGATCACTCCAAAAAAACAATTAAACGTAAAATTCGCCTTCTTTATTTTAAATGGGAAAAAATCAGCGCAAACAAATATTCTATCAAGTTTAATGGAATCTTTCACGCAAAACTGGGACTTGAAAACGTTAAGCCAATTCAATACGGAAAAAGATATATTTCAATACATTCAATCAAAAACGGAAAAAGGAAGTGTATAAACATGGTAAAAATTTTGGCAGCTTGTGGTGCAGGGGTAAATTCAAGCCATCAAATTAAAGAAGCGGTAGAAACCGAAATGAGAAACCGGGGCTATCAGGTGGAAGTTGATGCCGTGATGGTCAAAGATCTGACTGCAGATTTGATGAGCAAATACGATATTTTTACCCCTATCGCAAAATCAGATGTTGGTTTTGAAATTAACATTCCGGTCGTTGAAGCCGGTCCAATCCTTTACAGAATTCCCGCTATGTCAGGACCCGTTTTTGACGAATTAGAGTCTGTCATAAAAAAAATTAAATAAATGAGGTGGGCCAACCATGCTGGATGCAGTCATTGATTTTTCCAATAAAGTCTTTCAGCCGATCATTGATTTAGGCGCAGCACCGATGATGTTTATTATATTAACGTTAATGGCGTTATGTTTTAGAGTGAAATTTTCCAAAGCTCTTGAAGGCGGTTTGAAGCTGGCCATCGCCTTAACAGGCATAAGTGCTATTATTAACATGCTGACCGGAGCATTTTCCGAGTCTTTTCAGGATTTCGTCAAATCGACCGGGATTAACCTTTCAATTACCGATGTCGGCTGGGCGCCGCTTGCAACCATTACATGGGGTTCTGCATATACACTATATTTTCTGTTGATCATGTTGATTGTTAATATCGTTATGCTTCTTCTAAAGAAGACAAATACATTGGATGTTGATATTTTTGATATTTGGCATTTATCAATTACCGGATTGCTCGTCATGTGGTTCAGTCATAACCTATTGGTCGCAACATTGTTAATTATCGTAATTGGCGTCATGAAAATCATCAATTCCGACTTAATGAAACCAACCTTTAACGATCTGCTGAATGCGCCAAAATCAAATCCGATGACATCGACTCATATGAACTATATGTTAAATCCGGTTATTATGGTGTTTGATAAAATCTTTGACAAATTTTTGCCCTGGCTTGACAGATTTGATTTTGATGCAGCCAAATTGAATCAAAAAATTGGTTTCTGGGGCAGTAAATTTGCGATTGGTGTTTATTTAGGCGTTTTTATCGGCTTGTTATCTCAACAATCGATTAAAGCCACGTTTACCCTGGCTTTTACAGCCGGTGTCTGTCTTGAATTGTTTTCCCTGATCGGAAGCTGGTTTATTTCAGCTGTTGAACCGTTATCTCAAGGAATTTCCGATTTTGCAAGTAAACGTTTAAAAGGAAGAACATTCAACATCGGCCTTGACTGGCCCTTTATCGCAGGCCGCGCAGAAATCTGGGCTGCAGCTAACGTATTGGCGCCTATTTTATTAATTCAAGCGTTGATTATACCGGGAAATAAAATTTTGCCGCTAGGCGGCATTATCGCAATGGGACTCACTCCTGCCCTGCTTGTCGTAACGAGAGGTAAGATTATTAGAATGATCGTCATAGGAGCGATTTTACTGCCATTGTTCCTGGTATCCGGAACAATGATCGCACCGTTTGTCACAGAAACTGCCCAATCAGTCGGGGCATTCCCTGATGGCGTATCGGAAACAAACCAAATTACACATTCCACTCTTGAGGGACCGCTGGAAAAAGTGATCGCAGTTATTGTCGGGCAAGCAGTAACAGGAAATCCAACGTTTATTCTGTATGCCGTGATTGGTCTTGTCCTATATATCGGCCTATTTGCATGGTATGCAAAACAAATGAAAAAGAGAAATGAAGAATATGAAGCTATAGAAAAAAATCAAGAAGCAGCCTAAACAGATGGAATTCTTGAATAGCGTCAACAAGCTAAAGAAAAGGATAATACTTGGAGGTTTCCCATGAAACTAATTGCAATCGATTTGGACGGGACTCTATTGTCTGAAGACGGAACAATCAGTAAGGCCAATCTGGATACATTGTCAGAAGCCCAGAAGCAGGGCCACCGGCTTGCCATCTGTTCGGGCCGATCTCATCATGACATTCTCCAGATCCTCCGTAAATACAATATAAAAGCATCCATCATCAGCGGAAATGGCGGAGTGATTTATGATAAAGCGCTGATAAAACGGCTGGTGCTGCCGGATCATACCGTCAAGGAAATGATTGATCTTGCCGAGCATGAACAGTTGTTTTGCGAATTATATACAAATGAAGGAATTATAATGAAACAATCCGGCCGCAGCATGTTGGAAGAAGAACTGGCAGAGCAATCGAAAACACTGGATTCAGCCGTAAAAGCGGTATACAGCCGTGAAATCACCAATTTATTCAATCAGCATCCTATCCGTTTTATTGCCGATTTTCGCAAAACTGATTTTTCAGCATTGCAAATCTACAAAATAGGTGCCATTTCTTATCAAAAAACAAAACGGGATAGATTCATGGCAAAACTTGAGGGGCGTCATGATATATCTATTACATCCGGAAGTCTAGGAACGGTAGAAATTGGCCACCCGGAAACAAATAAAGGGCATGGAGTATCCTTTTTGGCCGACTATTTCAAAATACCACTCGAACATACGGTTGCAATTGGCGACAACTTCAATGATATCCCCATGTTCAAATTAGCGGGAATCAGCATCGCGATGGAAAATGCCCATGATGATGTCAAAAACTGCGCAATGCATGTCACAGACGCTCAAAATCAAAACGGCGTAGCAAAAGCTATAAAAGAATATGTCTTAAATTGTTGATGCCTGCATAGCAGTCTAAAAAAATCTGTTCTATTCAGAAGCTACTATCGTTTGATACGAAGGGCTTCAGATCAAGGGATCTACCCGTTTTTCCGATAGCTCCGAGCATGTTAAAGTATATTGATTGTCTAACCACAAACAGCTAACAGGCATGAGCCCGGTTTTATACCGGACCCATGCCATCAAACTCCCTAACGAATAATCCGTTCAACTTTTCCCGAGACCCATTTTAAGATTGAAACTGCTCCGCTTCAGTCGAGCCTTTCAGCGCTGTAGTAGAAGATGTGCCGCCCGTGACCACTTGTGCGACTTCATCAAAATAGCTTGTTCCGACTTCACGCTGGTGCCTTGTCGCCGTATAGCCGTGGACTTCGCTGGCGAATTCGGCCTGCTGCAGCTCGGAGTAGGCGGCCATCCCGCGGTTTTTATATTGACGGGCCAATTCAAACATGCCGTGATTTAAGGCGTGGAACCCGGCGAGTGTGACGAATTGAAATTTATACCCCATTTCGCTGAGTTCTTTTTGGAAATCAACAATCGTTTGATGATCAAGTTTGGCTTTCCAGTTAAAAGAAGGCGAGCAATTGTAAGCAAGCAGTTTTCCCGGGAATTTCTCATGGATCGCCTGTGCGAACCGGCGCGCTTCTTCAATGTTCGGTTCTGATGTTTCACACCAGATCAGATCGGCATAAGGCGCGTATGCAAGCCCTCTGGCAATCGCCTGGTCAAGACCTGCCTTCGTTTTGAAAAATCCTTCTGATGTGCGCTCTCCCGTCAAAAACGGAGCATCATATGGATCGATGTCGCTTGTGATGAGATCGGCCGCATTCGCATCTGTGCGGGCAATGAGAACCGTCGGTACGCCCATCACATCTGCGGCGAGGCGCGCGGCAATCAAATTGCGAACCGCCGTCTGCGTAGGCAGGAGCACTTTTCCGCCCAAATGGCCGCATTTTTTCTCAGATGAGAGCTGATCTTCAAAATGCACACCGGCGGCCCCCGCCTCAATCATGCTTTTCATCAGCTCAAAGACATTCAGCTGTCCGCCGAATCCCGCTTCGGCATCTGCCACGATCGGCGCGAACCAATCGATCTCTTCTTTTCCTTCCATGAAATGAATTTGGTCTGCACGCTGAAGCGTACGGTTGATTCTCTTGACGACCTCGGGAACGCTGTTTGCCGGATAAAGGCTTTGGTCCGGATACATGCTTCCCGCCAGATTCGCGTCTGCCGCCACCTGCCAGCCGCTCAAATAAATCGCTTTCAATCCGGCCTTTACTTGCTGCATCGCCTGATTGCCTGTTAAAGCTCCGAGCGCAGGAATAAAATCTTCTGTATGAAGAAGCCGCCAAAGCTTTTCGGAGCCGCGCCTTGCGATTGTATACTCGATCTCAAGAGAGCCGCGCAGACGGATCACGTCCTCAGCCTTATACGGTCTCTTGA
The DNA here is from genome assembly GCF_033261025.1 of Bacillus sp. KICET-3. NCBI lineage: Bacteria > Bacillati > Bacillota > Bacilli > Caryophanales > Bacillaceae > Bacillus > Bacillus sp. KICET-3. The sequence goes on from NZ_CP137345.1 coordinate 4,450,325, forward strand.
TTCCATTCCACCGTTTGCCGTGCCAGCTCTCCTCCAATTGCTTTACCTTTTCAGACTTCATCTTCAGTTCCTCCCTTTATAATTTTTCATAAGCGGGGATCGTCAAAAACTCCGCGAATTGATCATCCAAAATCAATTTTTCAAACAGCAGGCCGGCCTCTTCAAACCGTCCCCCATGAAAATGCTTCAGACCAGCCTCATCGATGATTCTCTTCATTTCTTCCTCTTTCATCGTCTTGAACATTTCGACGGTCACTTTCCTGCCATCATCAAGGATGCCTTTCGGATGGCGGATCCATTGCCATAATTGAGCTCTTGAGATTTCTGCCGTTGCCGCATCTTCCATCAGGTGGTCGATCGGAGCGGCGCCTCTGCCGGACAGCCAGGAAGCGATATAGCGGATGCCGGCGCTGATATTTGTACGGACGCCTTTTTCGGTTATCCGGCCTTTCGGCACTTCCAGCAAATCTTTCCCCTCAACCTCGACATCCTCTCGTTTTCTATGAATCTGGTTTGCTGAAGGCATATGTTCATTAAAAACATCAAGCGCGGTTTGAATCATGCCGGGATGCGCGATCCATGTTCCGTCATGCCCGTCTTTTACTTCACGCTGCTTATCTTCGCGTATTTTTGCAAAAGCCCTGGCGTTCATTTCCGGATTGTTTTTGGCGGGAATCTGCGCCGCCATCCCTCCGATGGCATGAACATTCCGTTTATGGCACGTTTTAATGGCCAAAAGAGAGTAGGCTCTCATGTTCGGTACCGTCATCGTCACGGCAGAACGATCTGGAAGGATGACTTCTTCACGGCTGCGGAATTTTTTAATAAAGCTGAAAATATAATCCCACCGCCCGCAATTGAGGCCTGCCGAATGTTCCTTCAATTCAAACAAAATTTCGTCCATTTCAAACGCTGCCAGGATCGTTTCGATTAAGACGGTCGCCTTGATCGTGCCCTGCGGGATGCCCAAGTCGTTTTGGGCGTAGACAAATATGTCGTTCCAGAGTCTGGCTTCAAGGTGATTTTCGATTTTTGGAAGATAGAAATAAGGTCCGTTCCCTTTTTTGATCAGCGCTTTTGCGTTATGAAAGAAATAGAGACCGAAATCGAACAAGCTTGCAGAAACCGGTGCACCGTCAAGCAGAACATGCTTTTCTTCCAAATGCCAGCCCCTCGGCCTCACCATGATAACGGCCGGATTCTGATTGAGCTGATACCGTTTTCCATTTTCATTTGTAAAAGAAATCGTCCCGCGGATCGCATCTCTTAAGTTGATCTGCCCTTCTACACAGTTCTTCCATGTCGGCGAGTTTGCGTCTTCAAAATCGGCCATAAAAACCTTCGCCCCTGAGTTGAGAGCGTTGATCACCATTTTTCTGTCCACCGGTCCGGTAATTTCGACTCTCCGGTCTTCCAAATCCGGCGGGATCGGCGCTGCCGTCCAGCTTCCTTCCCGAATGTGCTTCGTCTCCTTCAGAAAATCAGGATTCTTTCCCTGATCAATTTCCGTCTGAACGATATTCCGCAAGTGCAATAAATCCCGCCGTCTTTTCCCGAAGTGGCGTTCAAGCCGTTTGACGAATTGAAGCGCTTCCTTTGTTAATATCTCTTCATATTCAGGATTCAGATCCTCGGTAATTTGCAGCCTTTTCTCTTCAATCTTCATTTCACCCTAACCCCTTTTCACATTTTGTAATCAAACAGTTTCCCTATTCACCCTTTTTCGCAAGGCAGCGCTCACATTCCATGAAGTAGGATTCGGCCTGTTCCTCCACCTGTTCCCCGCACTCAGGACACGTTTTTTTTGGCAGCGTCCGGAAAAATTCAAGCGGACTTTTCATGGTCATTGTATTCCCCTCCTTTTTATACAACAGTTTTATGTTTTTATTTCTGTTGTAGTACAGTATACAGTGAGAAAATGAAAATGTACACACTTTTTCCAAAATTATTTATTTTTCCCTCTCCCAAATCAAAAGAATATTTCTTTTTTTATTCATAACTTATTCATATTTTTCTTTTAGAATAGGGACCATAAAGAGGTGAAGATGATGATGAACATAAAAAAACCGGATATAGTCCTTATCTTAATTTTGCTGGCAGCACTTATTCTGAATACATATAACATTTGGCAGGATGATGCCGCCAATCAGTATTACTTGGCAGCGGTCAAAAGCATGACGCAAAGCTTCCACAATTTCTTCTATGCTTCATTCGATCCTTCGGGCTTTGTAACAGTCGATAAGCCGCCGCTCGTTTTATGGATACAGACCACCTTCGCGCTCGTATTCGGCGTCCATACGTGGAGCGTGATCCTTCCGCAGGCGCTCGCAGGCGCCGGTTCTGTATTCCTGCTCTATATCATGATCAAGCCGAGATTCGGAAAAGGCGCGGCGCGCATCTCCGCCCTTGTCATGGCGCTGACGCCGATCGCCGTGGCCGTCAGCAGGACGAACAATATCGACAGCATGCTCGTCTTCGCTCTGCTTCTCGGTACATGGTGCTTGATGAGAGCGGTCAAACAAGGCAGACTCATCTGGCTCCTCGCTGCATTTGGAATGGCCGGACTCGGATTCAATATGAAAATGCTTCAGGCCTTCATGGTTCTTCCCGCATTTTTGCTGTTTTATCTCATCGCGGCAAATGCGAAGTGGAAGAAAAAAATCATCTCAACGGTACTGTCGCTCATTGTGCTCACCGGCATTTCGCTTTCATGGGCGCTTGTTGTCGACTACACATCGGCTGACAGCCGGCCGTATGTCGGAAGCAGCCAAACCAACTCCGTTCTTGAACTGGCATTCGGCTATAACGGAACAGAACGGCTTTTCGGACAGACGACAGGGAATGCCCGCGGCGATATGAACGGATTTGGCGGAGATATGCAGCCGCCGAACGGTAGCAGCTCGACTAATGGCCATTCTCAAGCACAAAATCGAGGCATGCAGCCGCCGAATGGGAACAGCTCAACTAACGGCAGCTCGACTAACGGCCATTCTCAAGCACAAAGCGGGGGCATGCAGCCGCCAGGAGGTGGCGGCCAAGGCGGATTTGGCGGAGGAAACGGGGGCCCCGGCGGCAATGGCGGCGGCATGAATATATTCGGCACAGGTTCTGCCGGCCCGCTTAGATTGTTCCAATCGGCACTGTCCGGCCAAATCAGCTGGCTGCTTCCATTCGCACTGTTCGGATTGTTTGGCATGATGATCAGCTGGTTCCGTGACCGCCGCGAAAAAATGGGACAAATGAAAGAAACCCTTTTCTGGACAGCATGGCTTGTCCCTGTCGCAGGCTTCTTCAGCATCGCGGGCTTCTTCCATCATTACTATTTGATTATGCTGGCACCGCCGATTGCCGCGTTATCCGGAATCGGATGGTTTGCGATGTACGGCTTATACAAAAATCAAAAAGATTGGGCCAGCTACCTGCTTCCGGCAGCCATGCTCATCACGGCGGCATTCCAAGTCTATATTTTAAGCGGCTATACAAGCCAAATCGGCAGCGCTTGGATGTGCGTTTTGGGAATCTTGGGACTCGGCATTACCATGGCCCTTCTCATGCTCAAACGGCATCTTCCGTTCGGGAAGCAGCTGGCCATTATCGGTCTGTGCGTGCTTCTGCTCACACCGGTTTACTGGTCAGCGACACCGCTTTTGTACGGCAATAGCAGCGTACTTCCTGAAGCAGGTCCGCAGCTGAAAACATCAGCCGGCAGCAGCGGAGGCATGTTCAGCTCGGAAGTCGACACGAGCCTCCTTTCATACCTTCGCAAACACAATACAGGCGAAGAATACCTATTTGCTACGTTGACGACGGTTACCGTAGCACCATATATCATCGACGCCGATGAATCGGTTATGGCGCTCGGAGGCTTCAACGGCACAGACCCGATCCTGACAGTCAGCGAGCTGAAAAACCTTGTCAAAGAAGGGAAAGTGAAGTATTTCCTTATCCCAGGCAACAATTCAGGCAACAGTGAGCTTGTCTCATGGATCAAAAAACACGGTACGAAAATTTCATCCGATGAATACAGCAGTTCCGCAAGCAGCACAAACAGCTCTGCACAGCAGAGCATGAGAGGCGGCCCCGGCGGCGGAGAGCAGACAGCGCTTTATCAGGTTGAATTGTAGGAGACAGGAAAACCCATCGGATACGGTCCGATGGTTTTTTTGGCGTATGCAACATGACTCGATTATGACAGCGCCGACTTAATCACCTTCTTATAATAAAGGACGGACAGCAAGCCAAAAACAGAATACAGCATGGTATACAGCACCATCACGATTATCATCGGCATCCATATCTCTGTTCCGAAAAAGAACCAGCCGGATTGGACGGCAAAGTAGCTGTGAAACAGACCGATGACCAATGGAATGCCGAAGTTAAAAAATTGCTTAATGCGTATGCCCTTCAGCAAGTCTCCCTGTGTAAAACCGAGTTTTCTCAAAATCGTATAATTCGGTTTTTCTTCTTCACTTTCATCCATTTGTTTAAAATAGAGGATGCATCCCGATGTGATCAAAAACGTTAATCCTAAAAAGCCGACGATAAACATCGCAATACCGTAAAGCGATTTTTGAGAGACGCTGACATCAAGGCGCGATAAATGCTGATCGCTTTTGTTTACTTTTGCAAAAAGTTCGTTTGCCTGCTGAAGCTGATTTTCATGTTTCACATGAATTCCGACAAAAACACTCGGCCCTTGCTGCAGTTTTGGATCTTTATTATTTTCAAGCCGTTTAAACAGAGAGTCATCGACAATCACAGCAGGCATTCCCCCGCTTGTAAAATTATAGGATAGAAGAAATTCCTTTCTCAGCCCTAAATAGTTTAATGTTTGCGTCTTCTGCTTACTGCTTATTGTGATTCTGCCGGAATCTTTAAAAGCCATGAATTTTTGCAGAATATCGGTATATCCGGAGAATACTGCTTCTCCCTTTGGCACATCAATCCCGTCAATCTCTTTATCACTGACTACCGCAAGCTGCAGTTTTCGGGGATCTCCCGCCATATCTTCAGGATTGCCTTCTACAATATGTTCCAAGTTGAATGTCGCTTGAGCTACTTTGATTTCTTTTTTGCTATATGAAATGCCGTCTTCCTTTAATCGCTCCTCAAACTGATTTGCATCCTTTTCATTCGTCATGGCAAAGTCAGCTGCTACGTATTGTTCAGCTGTTTTCTCCGCAGAGTAATATGAAATATAGCATAAGGACAGCAAACCAATTGCCAGCGCCGAAACAGTCGTAATTATCGTCAACAATAAAGCGCTTGACTTCATCCGGAACATAATCGATGAAAGGGATAATACTTCAACAATATTCAAGTATCCCCCTTTGCTTTTACGAATGATATTAAAGATAAAGCTGACAGAACCTTTATAAAAAAGGTATGTGCCGATGATGACCGCTCCGAGAATAAAACTCATCACAATGAACAATTCGTTTATCGTTTTGAATTTTCCGCCGAACAGCTCGGTAGAAACGTAGTACCCCGACAATATAAACAGAATGCCCAGCATACCGATCATCATTTGAAAAACGGATATTCTCTTTACTTTATCTTCAGTAGAGGATATCACGTTAAATAAAGATAAAATATTTTGTCTTTTAATAAACGTATAGTTCATCACCATCATCAAAAGATAGATTCCGCAGAATACGATGAGGGTTTGGACCAATGCTTTATCGGAAAAATGCAGCTCGGCCTCCGCTTTTACATCTACAATTTTGAACAAGATCATCAGCACGAATTTTGACATTGAAAACCCGGCAAACACCCCAATAAGTAAAGAACCGAAATAGAGTATGATATTTTCCACGCTCAAAACTCTGAAGATTTTAGATTTTGTCATGCCGATTAGTTGAAATAGACCGATTTCTTTGCTTCGCCTTTTAATAAAAATCGTATTGGCATATAAAATAAAGATCAACACCACCCCAACAAGCAGGATCGATCCGGTTTGAATTGCCGCGGCGCCTTTAATAGAGGCTTTTACTTCATTGATCGCGGGATCGTATTGGAGTGTCACAAACGCGAAATAGAGCGCTACGCTGAAAATAAGCGCAAATACATAGAGGTAATAATTCCGCAAATTTTTCTTGAGATTCCGAATGATGATCTGATTAATGTTCATGCTGAACCCCGCCTAACACGCCTTGCGTCTTCATAATATCCTGAAAGAATATCTGCCTGTCCTGGCCGCCCTTATTCAACTGTGTGTAAATTTGTCCGTCCTTGATAAAAACCACTCTGCTGCAGTAGCTGGCGGCGACCGGATCATGGGTAACCATGACAATAGTGGCGTAGCGCTTTTGATTTAATTGGCCCAGTTTGTGCAACAAATCTGAAGCCGATTTCGAATCGAGCGCACCGGTCGGCTCATCAGCGAAAATAATGCTTGGTTCATGAATAAACGCTCTCGCAGCCGATGTGCGCTGTTTTTGACCGCCTGAAATTTCATTTGGATATTTATTTCTCAGCTCGAAAATGCCCAATTCCTTTGCTACTTCCTCAAACTTTTGATTGGCCTTTTTTTTAGACATTTTCGTAATCGATAACGGCAGAAGGATATTTTCTTTCACTGTCAGCGTATCTAACAAATTGTATTCCTGAAAAATAAATCCTAAATGATGTTTGCGGAATTCAGCAAGCTTTCTTTCTTTCATATTGGTCATCTCATGATTATTAATGGTAATCGTTCCGTCACTCACCTTATCAATAGAGGAGAGAACATTAAGCAATGTTGTTTTGCCGGAGCCTGATGCACCCATAATACTGACAAATTCACCTTTTTGAATCTGAATGTCGATACCCTTTAATACCTCATGTTGATTGTGCTTATTTCCATAGCTTTTCCGAATTTTATTTGCTTCTAAAATCATCATCTCAAAAACTCCTTTATAGAGGATACATTTATTATAAAAACCAATACTGAAGCTTTCCTTCGATTAAACGAACAAAATAAAAAAGCATGTGACACTTTTGTCACACGCTTATCACTCGTTCAAATTCATTCCGTTTCGGAAAAGCTAATATAAAGGTTGTCCCGGCACCTGGCGAAGAGGATACCTCAATCTGTATCAACAGCGCCTTTGCCGCTTTTTTCGCCAAGTACAGCCCCATTCCTGTAGATGCCTGGCTATCATGCTTCGTTGTTGATGTGAACCCTTTGTCAAATACGCGTGCTATATCTTTTGGATCGATTCCCCGCCCAAAGTCTTTGACTTCGAGATGCACTCTTCCGCCTTTTTCAAAACTGCTAACTAAAATATCGGACGCTTGACTGTATTTCACTGCGTTCGTTAACAGCTGTCTGATGATAAAACCCAGCCACTTCGCATCGCTGAGGACTTCTGGCGCTTCAAGCCGAATATCAAAACCGATCCCTTTTTGGATGCACCACGATTGTAAATCTTTAATCTCTTTAAATATCAATGATTTAAGCTCAAGGACCTCTATGGACAGATCATTTTCAATAAATGACATGCGTTTTTGGTGAAGCTGCCGATCGAGAAGAAAGTGAATACGCAGCCATTCATAGGCCAGCTGAGCTTTTACCGTTTGATCTTCGATTCTCTCAATGATTAAATGCATAGCGGTTAACGGTGTTTTGACTTCATGTGCCCAAGCCATTAGGTCATCTTTTTCATTTTCCAAGGCTAAGCGATGCTGTGCTGCCCGTTGCTTTAACTGTTTCGTCTGTCCTGTGATGCTTGTTTCAATTATCGATTCAAAAGGGGTCTCTGCTCCCTGAATGTTTGCCACATCAAGATGATGTTCCCATTCTTTCAGGCTTTTGTAAAATTTCGTCTCTTTTCGGAAGCGGACCAGCAGAAAAGCAAAAAAGATCAAAAAAGACAGATAGATCATATAAAGAATCGGCGTGAAAGGGATGGATGAATCGACATAGGCGATAAACAGCATTAGGACCTGCTGAAGCAGAAACATGGCGATCCAGCTCCGTCTTTCAATAAAAAATGCTTTTATCATCGCACTGCCCCTTCTTCTTTCGCCATATAGCCCTGGCCAACTTTCGTCTCAATATATGTCCCCAAATTCAAGGCGTCCAGCTTCTTTCTCAGACGGTTGACATTGACCGTCAGCGTATTATCGCTTACAAAACGCTCATCGTTCCACAAGCTCCTGATCAGCTCTTCCCGGCTGACAATTTTATTTTTTTGTTCGATCAGCAGTTTTAAAATAAACATTTCATTTTTCGTCAGTTCTACGGCTCCTCTTTCATTGCTGACGAGATTTTGTTCGACATCCACGGTCGCTCCGCACCACGTTTTCACAATGGCAGGCTCTGTATTATAATCATAAACCCGGCGGAAGATGGCCTGGATTTTGGCAATGAGCACATCAAAATGAAATGGCTTTTGAATAAAGTCATCGGCCCCGAGCTGCATTGACATCACCATATCAGCGGGATGGTCGCGCGATGATAAAAAGAGAATCGGAACGTTTGAACGGGAACGGATCATCCGGCACCAATGAAAACCGTCAAATTTAGGAAGCTGGATATCAATGATGACAAAGTCTGGCTTGATCGCTGCAAATTCATGCATCACCTGGCTGAAATCCTTGATGCCGTATACATCATAGGACCATCCTGACAATCGCTCTTTTATTTCTTGAAACAGCGATTTATCATCTTCGATTAACAACAGTTTAAACATCGGACTCACCGCTCTTCTTTCAACATGTCTATGTCAAGTGTATAGCAAATCGTTTGCCTGTGCTACAGAGAAGAACCGGCTCCGGAAATCGCCTCCGAATGCCGCCGCGTTGTATAGCGAAGAAAAAAGCTGCCCCCATAGGGAACAGCCCTTTCCATCATTACATCACAAACTCTCACCATTCGTTTCAATCACATCTTTATACCAATAAAAGCTTTTCTTTCTCGTTCTCTTCAGCGTTCCTTTTCCTTCGTTGTCCCGGTCGACGTAAATATAGCCGTAGCGCTTTTTCATTTCAGCGGTAGAAGCGCTGACAAGGTCGATCGGCCCCCATGATGTGTAGCCGATTAAGTCGACGCCGTCGGCGATCGCTTCTCTGACTTCTAGTAAATGATCGCGCAAATAGTTGATCCTGTAGTCATCCTGGATGGAGCCGTCTTCTTCGACGACATCGACCGCGCCAAGACCGTTTTCGACGATGAACAGCGGCTTTTGATAACGGTCGTACAACGTATTCAAGGTAATGCGCAGCCCTTTAGGGTCGATCTGCCAGCCCCATTCAGACGATTGCAAGTACGGATTTTTGACGCCGCCGAGGAGGTTGCCTTTTGATTTTGCAAGGTGCTCAGGATCGGTGCTTGCTGCGATTGACATATAATAGCTGAAACCGATGTAATCGACGGTATGCTGTTTCAAAATCTCTTCGTCGCCTTCAGCCATTTCGATCGTAATGTTGTGTTCTTTTAAGAAGCGTTTCATGTAGCCCGGATAAGCGCCGCGCGCCTGGACGTCCGAGAAAAACAGCGTTTTTCTTTCGTTTTCCATTGCGGCAAGCACGTCTTCCGGCTTTGGCGTCATCGGATATGTCGTCGTGGCGGCGATCATGCAGCCGATTTTTGAGTCCGGGATGATTTCGTGTCCGGCTTTGACCGCAAGAGCGCTCGCGACAAACTGGTGATGCGCCGCCTGATACATCGCATTCAGTTTGTTTTCGCCTTCCTCAAAGACAAGGCCGCCTCCTGTAAACGGCGCATGCAGGACAATGTTGATTTCATTGAAGGTCATCCAATATTTCACTTTGTCTTTATACCGGTTGAAAACCGTTCTCGCATATCTTTCATAGAATTCGATCAACTTGCGGTTTTTCCAGCCGCCATAGTTTTTAATCAAGCCGAGCGGCATTTCATAGTGGGAAATCGTCACAACGGGTTCAATATTGTATTTTAAAAGCTCATCAAACAAATCATCGTAAAACTTGAGGCCTTCTTCGTTCGGTTCGCTCTCATCGCCATTCGGAAAAATCCGCGTCCAGGCAATTGATGTGCGGAACGCTTTAAAGCCCATTTCGGCAAACAGTGCGATATCTTCTTTATAGCGATGATAGAAATCAATGCCTTTATGATACAAATTCAACGACTCCATTGATTCATCAAACGGATGCATCACTCCGTTCGGTGACACATCAGCGGTCGAAAGTCCTTTTCCGCCGACATTATACGCTCCTTCTACCTGGTTTGCTGCAACCGCACCGCCCCACAGAAAGCCTTCAGGAAATCTTTTGGCATTTTCACTCATACGATTTCACCTCATTATTATTTTCTTCCCCTCCCGATGAAAGAGAGGGGATATATTATATTTACGATAAAACGAGAAGCGCTTCCTTAAGATTTACGTTTTCTGTTGTTTTGACCGGCTTGATCGATTCGTACCGATCCGTATTTGTCACGATGATCGGCGTAATCAGCTGATAGCCGGCTTTTTTAATCGCTTCCATGTCAAATGAGACAAGCAGATCTCCCGGTGATACAGCATCTCCTTCTTTTACATGTACGGTAAAATGTTCTCCGTTTAGCTTCACCGTGTCGATCCCGATATGGATGATGATCTCTGCGCCATTGTCGCTCGTGATGCCGATAGCGTGCTTTGTCTGAAAAACCGTTGTGATCGTACCCGATACGGGAGACACCGCTTCGCCTTCCACAGGTTCGATGGCTACGCCTTTTCCCATCACTTCGCCGGAAAATGTCGCATCATCCACCTCGCTTAATGCTTTGACTTCGCCTTTTAAAGGGCTGTGAATGATTTCTTCGGCGGCCGCATCGCCTTTAGCCGGAGCGTCATCTTCCTCTGAAGGTATGTCTTCAAATCCTAACAGATAAGCGATAATCGTCGCTGCAAAGAACGTGATGACGATACCGATCATCGCCTGTATAAAAGTCGGGCCGATAAACGTCGTGATTCCCGGCAAACCGACGTTTCCGCCAATAATATATGCTGCTACACCGGTGATACCATAGAATGCACCTCCGACGGCGGCGCCGAGAAGCGCGGAAACAAACGGTTTTTTCAGTCTCATATTGACACCGTACATCGCCGGCTCTGTTATCCCCATCAAAGCCGTAATGCTTGTCGTGAGCGACAATGATTTGAATTTCTTATTTCTGGATCGCAGGAAGACGGCAAATGACGCGCCAGCTTGCCCCATATTCGCCAAGAACATTGCAGGTATCAAATAATCGTAGCCGTTTTGCGTAATGTTGTTGAACATAACCGGAATGAAAGCATAGTGCATTCCTGTCATGATGATCAAAGAAAACGTTCCGGCTAAAAGGACCATCGTGATTAAACCGGCATTTTCAAATAAACCGTTCACACCGATTGACAGATAGTTTCCGGCAATCGCACCGAGCGGACCGACCGTAATTAATGTGACAGGCACGACAACCAGCAGCGTCAGCGTCGGCACAAAGATCATCTTTAAAGAAGTCGGGGTGACTCTGTCAATCCATTTCTCAACGTAAGATGCAATCCAAATTGCGAGCAGGATCGGAATGACGGTCGACGAATAAGTGGCAGCGGTTATAGGCAATCCGACAAAGGAAATGCTTTTCCCTGAACCGAGAAGCGCTGTCAGATCGGGATGCAGAATCGCCGCTCCGATCGCCGCCGCAACATAAGGGTTGCTGCCGAACTTTCTTGCGGCGCTGACCGCCAGCAAAATCGGCAGGAAGTAAAATGCTCCGTCGCCGATGGCGGATAAAATGGTGTGCACTTGGCTTTCACTTGTCATCCAGCCGAACGTGACGGCGATCGCAATGATCCCCTTGATCATACCAGCACCGGCGATCGCCGGCAGAATCGGCGTAAATACGCCGGAAATTACATCAAAGATGGCGGATAACACGTTTTTCTTTTTCCCGCCTTGCTGCAAGCCTGCTTTTTCATCACTGAGTCCGCTATTGGCAATGATCGCTTTATACACTTTTGGCACATCATTTCCAATGATGATTTGAAACTGCTGGCCGCTGATGTTGATGCCCATTACAGCCGGCAGACTTTCCAGTTTCGCGCGGTCTGCCTTTGCGTTGTCATAAAGGTTGAAACGCAGTCTTGTCATGCAGTGAATCACGCTCTGTACGTTCTCCTCACCGCCGACGAGTTGTAAAATGTCTTTTGATACTTTATTATAATCCATATGAGTACCTCCTCTTTTGGGGGAATCTGCCGGACTGAAGGTGGCCGCCTTCACCCGGCTTTTTTTTCTGGAAAAGTATCGATCGTTTTGCATCACCTCCTCATTTTCAGGCACAAAAAAACCTAAATTACGCCGCCATTCACGGGTCAATATCCCGATAATGATGCGCAACTTAGGTTTTGCCTGCATAGCAGTAACAATCCTTAGGAACTTGGTGATATTAGTTTGTATCTATACTGTAGCATCTGCTCATTTTTATGTCAACGCTTTCATTACAATTGTCACATAAAAAAAGCGGAAGCCGCCGCCATCCCGTGAAATCGGTGTTCGGCGGCTTTTCCCCGCTTGGTTCATCTGCAAATCTCATTTTCTATCAAGACTTTACTCCTGGATTTCTCCGTTTTTTCACCGCTGCTGCTTTTCGTTCGCCGAATGCGGAAGCCCTTCTTCTGGTCTTGCGCCGCACGGCCTTTGTTTCAGGTTCCTGCGGTTCTTTTTGCTGTTTATGAAGGAGAAATCCGGCAATGAGAAACGGAATTCCGGATGTATTCGTAAAGATGTTTTTAAAACCCATCGCCAAAATAAAAGAACCCCACGCAGAAAAAGGATTTTTTCTGATTTTGAAATACGCCGTAATTTCCAGGGCAATAAAAATAAGCGACTGCGCCAAAATGACGATTAACATGATCAAAAGGAAAAAACAGAACCAATTAAACAATGTCCCCGAATAAATCATCGATCTCAGCATATCCACGAAAGTCTCAGACTGCGTGTATCCGCTCACGACATCCGGATTCCAAACGGTGTAAGAATCAAACCACCTGCTTTTGATGCGCAGGAAGACGAATAAAATGCCGAACCAGTACATGATATGCAATCCTATTCCCAATAAAGTAAGTCTATTTGCTGCTTTGTTTTGCATGTCGTTCCTTCCTTCGTATTATAATTGAAGTGAGTGGATCGCTTCTTCAGCTCTTGCCGGAAATGATTTCAGCTCCGGCTGATCAAGGTCTTCGTGAAACAGGCATACCTTTTGAATCTGCCGATTTTGATAATGATGATAATAATAGGTTCCCGTATGATTGCACATCGCCGCTGTGTATTGCGTATAGTCGTCTTCTCCCTGCTCTGTGATAACAATGCCTTTCGGTATGTTCATATTTGAGAGAATGTGAAAAGCCGCCGCCACACCTTCTGTTTCACCAGAGACAGGTTTAATATGTTCCTTCAAATACGCGGCCCTTACAAAACGGGAAGGCGGAGTGAAATCTCCCGGCAGCCCGGCCAGCCCCGATCCTTCTCCAAAAGCCGACAACGTCAGTTCGCCCAATTTTTTTGCTGTGAACTGCCCCGGGCGCAGCCCGATGTAATTCCGTAAATTGGTCAAATGCCATGGAAAATCCGGACTGTTCGTCATCACCCCGACAGGATTGTCATGAACCTGTATACCGTCCTCCACAGGTTCAACGACGATGCTTTTGCCTGATCGATCTGCCAAAATCCAATGCAGCGGCGTAACCGTACCGAGCAGCTTCACCTCCCTCTCAACAATGGCGAGGGAAGACACCGCATCTTTCACATCATCCAGGTTACGGCAGCTTGACAGCACCCATGTCACAAATTCATGCGGTGCGATATTTTTGCGGTCCTCTTTTGCTTCTGTTTCATACACCGCATAGCCCGGGAAATAAAGAGCGGCGCATGACAGGCCCTTTTCGTTTACACCATCGGCAAACAAAGCATTTTTAAACCTTCTGCCCATTCCGATAAACGCATACGGAGCCTTATGCTCCTTGCCATCCGCTTCACTCGTCCACTGAAACATACGCGGATGCAACAGCACCTCGCCATCAAGCTGAAAAGCGAAATCCATCGTTCTTGCCAGCACTTGCATCTGATCAGCCGTCGTCAATGTCAAACTCGTACACATGGCGCCTCAGTCCTTTTTGATTGATATTACACTTAGTGAACAATTTATGTTCATCTTAACGAATTGGAAAAGATTCGTCAAAATGAAAGGATTATAGCAAAAGCCGAGATGTTTCATCCCGGCTTGCCATTAGATAGTTCTTCCTTTAATCTTTGTTCTCTTTCTTGGTTTTGCTGCCTTCGATTTTAAAGGAATCTTTTGTTTTAATTTTTTTCTTCTGTTCGTTTTTCTTTTTTTAGATTTTTCCTTTTTTTGCTCTTTAAAGCTTTTTAAATGATCAAATATACTTTTTAAAAGTCGGTCCACAGCAGTGAAAACAGTGAGGATTAAGAATATAATATATTCATTAGCTGAATTAACAACATCTAAACCTATTACAACTTTAAAATCAAAAAAACTTTTACCTAAAGTTACAATCAATAACACTACATAAATAACTATTCTTCGGATATTTTGTTCTTCATTATTTAATGATGAAAAATAGACCCAACTTGCCAAAGCTAAAGGAAGAAACATTAAACCTAAATAAAAAACTTCGTAGGGGATATTATCGACTTTTGTTAAAAAAAGTAGGATCAAATAAATGAGCAAGCAATGAATTAAAAAGCTCATACTTGCTTTTCCAATGACTTTCAACCTGCTATACAAATAACTGTCTATATCTATAGTGGATATAATCTTATGAATAGTCTTTTCTATTAAGCTATCATATTTAATTTTCCCTCTTTTAAATTCATCTTTAATTTTTTGGGTGAAATTCCCTATAAAAATTGTGCAACAAATAAAGAAAGCAGATACTATAATATACTTGATTGTCAAGATTATATCGTTTGGAGATAAAGACAAACTTAAACACACGGTTATAAAAAATATCAATAGCAAAATGAAAAAACATTCGCTAATTTTTAAAATCACATTATGTATAATTAATCGTTTTTTACTTTTTTTAACTATTTCATTATATTTTTCAAAACTGGAATTGCTCAAATATTCAATAAAAGGAAATATTGCTTTATCAAGTATAAACCTAGAAAGCAATATAACTAAAAATATAACAAACATAAATATAATAAATAATATCATGGTCTCCATCTTACACCTCTAAAACAGCATCATGCGCCCTTTTAAAAGAAATCTATACTAATTATCGTATAACTCTCACTAAATTACTATATTAAAACAAAATTTATTAGTAACCTTCTCAAAAAAGCACATACCTTTAATTAGGTATATGCCTTTATAAATTATTACTACTTTTAATATAAATCTTCACTCCCCCAAACCGCACCCCCTTCACGAGACAACGCACTAAACGTCATCACTTTCCGCCCGGCGCTCGTATCCCACTGCCGCAAAAACACGCCGTTGTATTTTTTTCCGTCGATCTTGAGTTCAATTCGGTTGTGTCCGGTTTTCTTCCATTTTCCCTCTGCCCCGCCGGACACTTTGCCATTGCGATGTAAACGAATGTCTGCGGATTCTTTAATATCTGCGGAAATGTCCTTGCCATGCCGCACCAACTGGTAGTCTCCAATCACGTCCGAATTTTTCACCTTCCCGAGTTTCTCTCCGGCATAGCGGTGAGGCGCGACAACAGGCCAGCCTTCTTTATTCATCAACATCTGATGAACACGGACTTCATGCTCCTCGCCCCGTCCCGGGAAACGGGTATGGAAAAACAAATAGGATTGGCCGGTTTTTTCATCATAAAAGGCGGAGTTATGGCCCGGCGAGACGTAGCCGCTCTTATTTTCAAACTGGAAATTCCCCATAAGTTTGACGCCGTACGGCTCGATTGAGCGGTCATCAAAAAGTGTGCCTTCTTTGCCGCGCACATTGATCATCGCATGGCCTTCCGCATCATAGTATGGCCCGTCTGGATGTTTCGAGCGGGCGACACGGATGTTGTACCCGCCGTCAGCAGCAAGGCCGCCGAAAGACATGTACATGTAATAGTACTCCGTATCCGGATTGTAGAGGATATATGCGCCTTCAATCCGGCTGTGGTTACCGCCGATCAGTTTTTTTCCATAGCCCTGATTCGGAAGAGGGAAGCCGGTCTTCCGATCCATTTCTAAAATGAAAATACCGCCGGAATAGGAGCCGTACACCATCCACAGTTTTCCGTCCTTATCAAAGAATGTGTGCGGGTCGACGACATTCGGATGCTTTGTCGCGTCATATCGGGTGCCGTCATTGCTGATTCCCTCCATTCCCGATTTTAAAAAAACGCCTTTGTTTTTATACGGACCTTCAATGTCGTCTGCGACAGCAAGGCCGAGCGCCGATTTTGGAGAATCTCCCCGGCAGGCATTGTAATACATATAAAATCTGCCGTCTTCAAGCTGTGTGACGTCAGGCGCCCACAGCGTATCGGTCTCCGCCCACTCAAAGGTCTCTTTTAATTCCTCATGCACATTTGGAATAAGCGGATTGTCGTTGTTTACACTTGAAGAAATTTGCGTCCACTTCATGAGGTCGGCTGATTTTGCCGAGGCCAAATGGGAGCCGAATACATAGAACATATCATCGACCTTGATGACGGATGGATCATGAACGCTAACATCTGAAAAAACCGGTTTTTGAAATGTTGCAAATGCAGTCCCCGGTATCAAGCAGGCAGTGATGATGAAAGTCAATGCAAGAATCCGCAAGAAACGCTTACTCATCTTCATTTGTTCTCCTCTCTTTTGAAACGCTTTCATTTTTTGACAATCCATCATATGCCGCTTATCCATTGTTTATTACGAACAAAAAAGCTCTCGATAGAGTCGACAGCCTGAAATTAGTTCTTCCTTGCTTTATGCACTTTCAACAATTTCCCTTTCACGGTCGTTTCTTTCATCGCATTTAATACGAGCGGGCCTTTGCCGTTTAATATCTCAACAAATGAACATTGCTCTTGTATTGTGATAATACCGATATCTTCCGCAGAGACACCATCGATTTTAGCAATCGTTCCGACGAAATCAACGGCTCTCAGTTTCTTCTTCTTTCCCCCATTAAAATAGAGCTTCATGATTTCTTGATTTAACGATTCACTCTTATCTTTTTTAAGCTCCGGCTTTGTATTGATATTCTTTTGAAACGCCGCTTTTGCTTGTGCCACTTCTCCTTTTGATGGAGCTTCAATGACAGGAATAGCAAAACCGATGTAGTCTTCAATTTCCGCTATAATGTTCTTTTCATGCTGTGTGGCAAAGGTAACCGCTTTTCCCCGGCTGCCCGCTCGTCCTGTTCTTCCGGTACGGTGCACATAGCTTTCTTTATCTAATGGCAGATCATAGTTGATCACATGTGTCATGTTCTCAATGTCAATGCCCCTTGCCGCCACATCGGTGGCTATCAAATAGCGAAATGCTCCGCGTCTAAAGCGGTTCATAACGGCAAAACGTTCTTCCTGAGGCATTCCGCCGTGGATTTTGGCAGAGGGATAGCCCAAACCGGCCAATCGCCGCTGCAATTCATTCACATGCTCCTGTGTACGGCAAAACATGATGCAGCTGTCCGGGTTCTCAGTAATTAAAACATCCCGCAAAAGCGAAAATTTATCATGCTCGTTTACGATGATCAGCGCATGATCGATGTCTGCGGTTGTCATACCGCTTGCTTTGATCTCGATTTTCAAAGGGCTTTTCATATATTGATCAGCAAGGTGCTCGACATCCTCCGGAAAGGTCGCTGAAAACAGCATGGTCAGCCGTTCTTCCGGCAGATGACGGATGATCGCTTCAACCTGGTCGATAAATCCCATATTCAACATTTCATCAGCTTCATCGATGACAAGGTATTTCAGTTTTTCCAGCGGAAGCGTTCTTTTTTCAATGTGATCTAATAAACGGCCCGGAGTCCCGACAACCACATGGCATTTTTGTTTCAATTCCGTTTTCTGCCGTTCAAAGGAAGATTTTCCGTAAACAGCTGCTGCTTTTATTCTTTTATAGCGGCCGATATTGGTCAAATCCTCTTTTACTTGAGCGGCAAGCTCGCGCGTCGGTGTCAAAATCAGAGCTTGGGGTCTATTCTCTTCCCATTCGGTCAGTTCGCCAAGCGGAATTCCGAACGCAGCCGTCTTCCCGCTCCCCGTCCGCGATTTCACAATAACATCCCGCTTCTTGAGCACTGCGGGGATCACTTCACTCTGCACCGCAGTCGGATGCTTGTACCCTAAATGATCGAGGGCTTTCATGATATCGCCGCTTAATCTATAGCTTTTAAAACTGGTTTTGCTCATAAATGGACTCCTTTTGGTCATATGATTTCCAGTGAATGACGGTGTTATGAATGTGATTATACGCTAATCATTCCTGATTTCAAAAGGACATGAAAAAGAGGCTGTAATAGACACAGCCGCAAGAAACACCTACAATATCAATTGTTTTCAAAAATTAATCCGATCATAGTAAGCTCCCACAGCAAAGCAGCGATGAAAATGACGCCCATTAGACGCTGTAATACAAAAGGGAGGCGGGCTAAAACGATTTGGACTTCATAATTTAAAGAGGAAACCAGAATGGCTACATATCGAAAAAAGTCGGTGACTAGCCCATTTGATTCATCATATACATTGGTTTCATATAGCTTAATGATTAATGTTGGTACAAACAAAGAAACAAATGCAAACACCATGTTAATTGTTAAATATATGATAAGCGCAGAATTGGGATACGGTATATCCCCTGACATCGCAAATCCAAAAAATAAACTAAAAATAGAGAAAACAAATATACCTATTGGGATATTGGTCTTTCTTATAGCTCTTGAAGGAGGGCGCGCAACTGTCTTTTTTGTTTGAAAGCCATATACCAACGAAAGTAAAATGATAAACAGCTCAGCAGTGCAAACAAACATAAAAAACATAACATTGGCGTTTTTTTCCCAATAAGGTTTATTCAACAACAATAGAGCAGTTAACAATATTAGAATAAAATTGCTTCTCAGCCAAAAGAATCGGCTTTTTTTAAAAGAGAACATAAATAGAAATCCTTTCTACTATAAATCATAAAATTCATTCATTGTATCCACTATTTTCCCGAAATATTCGTCGACTGCCACTGGTTGAAGATATAGCGAGCCAGTTTTTTTAATATTTTCATAATCTAAATGCCAAATGAAATTATCACTTCTTAATAAAAAAGCAACTTGATCTAATCTTGTTTGATTTTGAATATAGTCACTTTCTACAAAAGAAATATTATCGAGCTCTTGGTTGTTTGCTAAAAAATCAAAAGAAAATTGACTTATAGTTGGATGCGTTTCCGGGTCTTCTGCCATTCTTTTAATAACGGCAGCTTCAACCTCGTGAAACTCGTCAAATGAACCTTCATCCATTTCAAAAATTTCATGTTCTGGTTTTTTATCTATATATGAATGATAAAACATTTTCAGCATTTCTAAAAACAGCTCTCTGCTTCTTAAAATCGAAAAACAATGATTTTGGTTTTCAATCTCCTGGACAATCAGTTCATCTTTTTGGATATGGTGTATTATCATCACCTTTTTTCGATGGATACAGCGAACTTTTCGCTTTGATTGAATGAGTAAGTGAATCAGGTTTTCTAACCCTTTTTGTAAATTAGATTCTGTGTCATCAGCCCAATATCCTCTCTGTTTTAAAAGATTTTCGGCTTGAATTGAAAATGGCTCAATATCTTTTTCATCTTGAATCAACTGCTGATCATTGATAATATCTTCAGCAGCTTTTTCATATCTACACAATAATAATGCGGCAACGAGTTCATTTGTTGTTAATATAATTTTAGAGTCTAACATTATACTCCTCCTTATTACCTGAACCAGCTAGTGACAAATTCCTTTGCACCTGAGAGTCCGTCTGAAATTGTATCTGCCGTTTCAGAGGCCTTTTGACTTAACCATTCACCAGCTTCCTTACCTTTATCTTCTATCCAACCTGCAGCATCTTCTCCCCATTCTTTTACTTGATCTCCCGCAATTATGGATCCAGTTATACCAATACCAGCTCCAATTGCTCCTCCAATAAGAGTGCCAGGACCTGGACATATTAATGAACCCAGTCCAGCTCCGCTAGCGGTCAACGCTCCAACTCCAGCATCCATTCCAATCCCTGCTGAAAATCGGCCAAATTTTTCGAACCAAGATTTATCTTTATTATCATCACTAAAAAACTCAGCTCCATTTGTAGTCAAGGAGAATATTGTTCCAGCATAAGGTATTTTTTTGGCGAGTTTTGTAATACTAGCCTCATCCTTAAACTTCCCAAGAGTCCCTTTCACATCAAGCTTAGTCTTATAACTCTTCAGTTCCTCTGGCTTATGCTTTAGGAAACTTTGGCTTTCTAAAATCTTTTCATATGATATTCTTGTTGTGTTAGGCCCCAACCCAACAATCTTTCTCAAAAGGCCGCTTGGTTTATTTTGAAATTTGCCGAGCCATTTTTTGATTGGTTTGCTTGAGTTTGGATCGCCTTTTTTCAGGATATTGTAAACAAACTGAGCCACCTTGGAATCGTATTTTCCGTTAGCTCCCTGCGTCCATTTCGGAGAGGCTTTCACACGGAAGTTTCCTTTTCCGTCTTTTTCAAGCTCAAGCATTTTCGTCGCCAGTACATTCACGGCTATGACGCCTTTTGTTACAGCCAAAGCGCCGTTTCCTGTACCGATTAAATCGAGCCATTCAGCGATTCTGCCCATCATTGTCGGATCGTCTTGTTTTTCTGCTAAATCAACGGCTTCGTCAATCATTTGTTTCACGACATCTGTTTCAGAAAAGTAGTTTTCAACCTCTTTAATCGTTTTTTTAGATAGGATCGCGCCTCCCTTTGACCAAGTGTTCACTTTTTCAGTGAGCTTGGAAAGCTGAGCGATCGAATTTGACGATTGTTTTAATATTGAATTAGCATCGCGATCAAGCTCTTTTAAATCAGACACTGTGTTGTTCACATGTTTTTTTGCTTCGGAAATATGCTCATTAAATGATGCCAAAGAGATAGATCCGCCCCCAATCAACTGGCTGATTTTATCAAATTCGTCATTAATCGAATCAACCGTATCATTCGTTTGACGTTTCAGTTCTGTTAAGCCCTTTTTGACGTCATGCGTCAGAAACTCTTCTTTTACAAAACCCTCTGTTGATTCATAGGTTCTGATTTTTGCTTTAATATCTTTTAAATTCTGTATGTATTGATCAATAAAGTGCTGAAAATAAAGCAGCACGGGAAGATGAAGAACCGAAAAGTGTTCTTTGATCGCATTTCCGCCTTCTCCTTTTAATGCATCATCAAGCTCTGCAATTTTTTGTACACTTTCCCTTATGGCATTGATTTCTTTTTCCTCTTGCTTTTTTTCCTTAATCAATTGGTCTATCGCGTCAATGACTTCAGAGACATCTAAAACTTTCAAGAGAAAACCAGCCCTCCTTATTTCATTTTTTGAGAGATGTTTTTATCAGTATCAATCAGGACTTTAATGTTTGACCATGCGTCCTTTTCAACTGAAGATAGCGCCTCCTTGTATTTTTTTAATAGCTGCTCGTATTCCTTTTCAATTTTTTTTATTTTGTTCACTACATCCATTGAAGAATTAGCGCTATCGGCTTTTGAACTTGATATCGAAAGTGCGCTGATTTTTGTCTGAAGGTTTGAAAACGCCGTTTTGACTTCTTCTGCTTTTACCTTTATTTCTGCCATTCTTTCACCTCAATGATTGACTTGTTTTTTTATATCTGTAAGCTGTTGTTTTTGTATACTTAGAAACATCTCCATATTAGAGATTTGCATTTGAAGATTTTCAATCTCTTGCTCAATATGCGAAATCAGACCATCTGTTTCTCTCTGTATGTTTTGATAGCTGTGTGCAATGTTTGATCTAATATTGATAAATTGATTTGTATGTCTGCCATTCCATATATGTGATGTGATATCTGGCTGATTGATGAGAGTGGCATTGTTTGAAAGGGTATGAAGTTCACCGATAATAGCGGTTTTTGCTTTTTTCAGTTCAGCGATTTTGCTTTGTGTATCCTTTATATTGTGAGATAAAGAAGAAATATCTTTTTCCAAAGAAGCGATTTTAGCAGCATGGTTTGACATATCGGGTTCACCTCGTTTTTCAGAAAATAAAAATTCGCACGTTACTATTCGCTTATTCCCCGTGTTTTCGTTAGGTATATTGTTGCTTCCTAGTTGAGACTAACGCTCTTATAAATCAGACCTTTTCCATATTACAATATCATCCAAAATAGGTAAATAGGATAATGGACTTGGTTTTCTTGGATTTTCTTGAATTGATCCATTCATGCTTTGCACAATGTTTTTTGAAATAGCATCAGGTGTTTAGTTCAAATGACCTTCCTCAAATCTTGCAACATCAAAAAAACAGCACACACCCAAGGGTATGTGCTGTTTCTGCATGTTCTTCTATTCCGTAATCACCGTATGCACGAGCTTCGGCGCTTCGGCTTTTTCAGCGATTTGGATGTTGTCGTAGACTTTTGTGATAACGTCATCAACATTTTCACGGTTGGCGTAAAGTGTGACCAATGGCTCTCCCTTTTCAACGGCATCGCCGACTTTTTTGCGAAGCATGATGCCAACGGCGAGGTCGATTTTGTCTTCTTTTGTTGCGCGGCCGGCACCCAGTAGCATGGCCGCGACGCCGATTTGATCGGCGACGATTTCAGACACGACGCCCGCTTCTTTGGCAGGAACGTCGATTTTGTAGGCAGCCTGAGGCAGCTTTTCAGGGTTATCCGCGACAGAGCTGTCGCCGCCTTGGTTCTGCAGGAAGTCTTTGAATTTTTGCAGCGCTTTTCCGTTTTTCATTACATCGGTCAGTTTCTCTCTTGCTTCGTCAAGAGTCTCTGCTTTTTTGGCGAGAACGACCATTTGGCTGCCCAATGTTAAGACAAGCTCGGTAAGGTCTTCAGGACCTTCTCCTTTTAATGTGTCGATCGCTTCTTTGACCTCTAAGGCGTTTCCGATTGCATAGCCGAGCGGCTGAGACATGTCAGAGATGACAGCCATCGTTTGGCGGCCGACATTGTTGCCGATTCGGACCATCGCTTTTGCGAGATTGACGGCGTCTTCGTCCGTTTTCATAAAGGCGCCCGCTCCCGTTTTCACATCAAGGACGATGGCATCCGCTCCGGCGGCAATTTTCTTGCTCATAATTGAGCTTGCGATCAGCGGTATCGAATTGACAGTCCCTGTCACATCACGAAGTGCATAAAGCTTTTTATCGGCGGGAGTCAAGTTACCGCTTTGCCCGACGACGGCGACCTTGTCGCGGTTGACGAGGTCAACGAATTCATCCTTTGAAAGTTCCACGTGAAACCCTTCAATGGCTTCCAGCTTGTCAATCGTTCCTCCTGTATGGCCGAGTCCGCGGCCGGACATCTTGGCAACAGGCACCCCAAGCGAAGCGACAAGCGGCGCGAGAACGAGTGTGGTCGTGTCGCCGACGCCTCCGGTTGAATGCTTGTCGACCTTAATGCCTTCAATGGCGGAGAGGTCAATCGTCTCGCCTGAGTTGACCATAGCCATCGTTAAATCAGCGCGTTCTCTGTCAGTCATGTCTTGAAAATAGATCGCCATGGCCAGCGCGCTTGCCTGATAGTCAGGAATGCTGCCGTCCGTATAGCCGTTGATAAAGAAGTTGATTTCTTCCGTGGACAGCTCTTTTCCGCTCTGCTTTTTCGTAATGATATCGACCATTCTCATCATCATCACCGATCCTTTTCTATAATGTTCAGTAAATCAATCCGACGACTGTCGCAGTCAAGAAACTGACGAGTGTAGCACCGTACAATAATTTTAAGCCAAAACGAGCGACGACATTCCCTTGTTTTTCATTCAATCCTTTCACCGCGCCGGCAATGATGCCGATGGATGAGAAGTTTGCAAAAGAGACGAGGAAGACGGACACAATCGCTTCCGTACGGCCGCTGAAGTGGAAATTGCCTTGAGCAAGCGACTGCATAGCAACGAATTCATTGGACACCATTTTGGTTGCCATGATGCTTCCGGCATTGACTGCCTCATTCCATGGAATACCCATTAAGAAAGCGAATGGGGCAAATACATAGCCAAGCAGTTCTTGGAAGGATACGCCCAATACAGCATTAAAAATACCGTTGATCATGGCGATGATCGCAACAAATCCGATCAGCATAGCCGCAACGACGACGGCCACCTTAAATCCGTCCATAATGTATTCACCGAGCATTTCGAAAAAGGATTGTTTTTCCCCTTCTACAACCTCTGCCACATCATCTTCCTGTGTCACTTCATAAGGATTGATAATAGAAGCAATAATAAATCCGCCAAATAAGTTCAATACAAGCGCGGTCACGACATATTCGGGCTTAAGCATCGTCATGTAAGAACCGACGATTGACATGGACACGGTTGACATCGCTGACGCACATAGTGTGTAGAGCCTTTGTTTGGAAAGCCCTCCTAATTGCTTTTTCAAGGAAATAAATACTTCAGACTGCCCCAAAATCGCCGAAGCCACGGCATTGTAAGATTCCAGTTTCCCCATTCCGTTGACTTTGCTAAGCGCAAGTCCAATATATTTTATAATAAACGGGAGTATTTTCCAATACTGAAGAATACCAATTAAAGCTGAAATAAACACGATTGGGAGGAGAACGTTCATGAAGAATGTAGATTCATTCACATTCACCAGTCCGCCAAAAACAAAATTAACTCCTTCTCCTGCATATGTGAGCAAATAGCCGAAGCCTTGGGCAAAGCCTCCGACAAGATAATTGCCGACACCTGTGTTGAGCAAAATATACCCTAATACAAATTGCAGTACAATCATAACGATGACAGGGCGGTACTTGACTCTGTTTTTCCCGCTGCTCGCCACCCATGCAAGGGCCAAGACTACGATCAAGCCTAAGATCCCAATTAAAAACTTCATGTCGCGTCCTCCTGAAATTGTATTCGCTTACAATTTTCTACAATGCCATGTTTCTGTATTTTGCGGGAAGCATGACGCTTCCCGTTTCTGCATCTATCAATAGTTATCGTCTTGTTTCCCGGCTTCACCGCCGACAATGGAAACCCCGGCGCTCGCTCCGATGCGGCTTGCTCCCGCTGCGATCATTTTTTCAACATCCTCTTTTGTTCTGATGCCACCGGATGCTTTGACCCCAATGTCAGGTCCGACGGTTTTCCGCATTAACGCGATATCTTCCGCTGTTGCTCCGCCTGTGGAGAATCCTGTGGACGTTTTGACGTAATCAGCACCCGCTGCGACTGCCAAACGGCATGCACGCTCTTTTTCTTCATCTGTCAAAAGACATGTTTCAATAATGACTTTGACAAGGGCTTTTCCGGCTGCGGCTTCTACAACGCCGCGGATATCTGATTCAACCAGCTTATCGTCGCCGTCTTTTAAAGCGGCGATGTTGATGACCACATCCACCTCTGTCGCGCCTTTTGCAATGGCGTCTTTCGTCTCAAACGCTTTTGTTTCAGATGTATTGGCGCCCAAAGGGAAGCCGATGACTGTGCAAACATCAATTCCGGTTCCAGCCAGTTCTTTGGCGGCAAATTCCACCCATGTCGGATTGACGCAGACTGAAGCGAATTGGTATGTTTTCGCTTCCTCTATTAACTTCTTTATGTCTGATTTTTGTGTATACGGTTTCAATGCTGTATGATCAATTTGTTTTGCAATCGTCATATACAAGCACTTCCTTTGTCTAAGATAGTTTCAGCATAACTGATTTTTGAACAAATGTAAATTACCACATGAAATTTTGTTCATTAGAAAATAACGTTAATTCAAGGTCAATCTTCCTGACCCTTTTTTAACAATTCCTTTGCCGTATGCTGATCGATAATCAGCACATTGGCGTATTTGCCTTTCAGCGCCCCGTGAATGGCAGCCGTTTTCCTCAGGCCGCCGGCGATGAGAATTGATCGTTCCTTCTCCCTTAAATCCCCCAGCTCTACACCGATTGTTCTGGCATTGATGGCTTCGCTGCATATGTTTCCATCAGCATCAAAAAACCGCGAACAAATGTCGCCGACGCCTTTTGTTTTGAGCAGGGATTTTTCTTTCTCGCTGAAATAGCCGAGTCTGAACAGCAGTGCTTCATCGCGAACCGTTCCAACCGTAAAAAGCGCGATGTTGGCTTGTTTGCCCATCTCCATGATCCGTTTGATATGGCGGTCTTGCTCTACCATCTGTTTAACCTCGGCATGATCAAACACGACCGGGAGCGGGAGATATCTCGGCATCGTTTGAAAAGCCTCGGCAAACAGCTGAATTGTTTCTGCCGAATATGTATTGACTTGTGAATGGCTGATCCCGCCTTTCAACTGGACGACCTCTACGCCTTTCACTTGTTTGGCGTGGAGATTTTGTGCAACCTGATACATGGTCGTTCCCCAGCTGACGCCGACGATGTCGCCATCTTTAACGGCGCCGTGCATATATTCCGCACCGTAGCGGCTGAGATAGTGCGTGATGATCGTATAATCCTCCGTCGGTGAAAAAACGACGTGCGCCTCAAGCAGACCGTATTTCTCTTCAAGCATCGAACCGAGCGCATCCATGTCCTCAAACGGGTCCATGATGCGGATCTGTACATACCCCTTTTCCTTTGCATATTGCAGCAGCCTGGATACTGTCGGCCTTGAAATTTGAAGCTGTTCAGCGATTTGCTGCTGGCTGTAATCAGACTGATAATAAAGTCTTGCAGCTTCAATGCTCAATTGCTGTTTTTCCCTGTCCATCACAAGCCTCCCCTTTAGTATCGCTTCATACCATCATATATACCCTTGCAGACTTTTTCAACCAGCCGGAACGCTGATGCACATCCCGGCTGAAGCAAGTCTTTCTGCCGGCGTTATATGCCATGTTGACTATAGTAAACTTGTACTGTTTATAACTATTAATATACCATTATTATGATAAAATGGGTAATGTAGGGGAGGTTACCATATTGGTGAATGGAGGGTGAAGAGTGGCAGCAAAAATCGCATTCGAAGCAGTGGGAAACAGCTTGAATCAATGGTACGGGCTGATCAGGCAGAACAACATTACAGAGGCGGCCGCCATGAGGGAAGAAATTAAGAGGACGCTTGATGCGATGGAAGAAAATCAGGATGTGCTTCTGTATTTCAACCTCATTGATTCGCGATTCAAACTGTTGACAGAACGGTATGAGGAATCCGGAACACTCTTAAAAAACATCAATAAAACACCGGAAGAAATCGGCACGGACAACATGATTCAATACTATTTCTATTTTTTCAGCGGAATGTATGAGTTTTATAAAAAAGACTTCATCACCGCCATCAACTTCTACAAAATTGCCGAACATTCACTTTACAAAATCCCTGATGAAATCGAAATAGCCGAATTCCACTATCATCTGGCCATTGCTTACTATGAAATCAGACAAAACATTTTTTCATTAAACCATGCTGAAAAAGCGCTGGAATCCTTTCAAGCACATGACGAATACACAAGCAAAACACTCAAAAGCAAAATGGTGATTGCCGCCAATTATGTAGACCTTCAGCGGTTTCATGAAGCCGAAGAGCTTTATCGGAAGGTATACGGCGAAGCTTCTGCAGCCGGAGATTTCCGATCGGCCGGACTTGCCTGCATGAATTTGGGAATTTGCTATGAACGTCATGACCAGCTGCTTGAAGCAAGACAGTGCTTTGAAAAAGCATTGAACATTCCAGAACATCGGCAATCCGTCTTTTCTCTGCGGTCCAAATACATGCTGAGCCGTGTTCTCTACAAAATGGGAC
The DNA here is from genome assembly GCF_033261025.1 of Bacillus sp. KICET-3. Classification (NCBI taxonomy): domain Bacteria; kingdom Bacillati; phylum Bacillota; class Bacilli; order Caryophanales; family Bacillaceae; genus Bacillus; species Bacillus sp. KICET-3. The sequence goes on from NZ_CP137345.1 coordinate 4,478,167, forward strand.
TGTATGCAGAGGCGCGTCACTGGTACCAAAAAGCGGCATCCCTCGCTTCGAAAAAGGAGCAGACTGAATTCCAGTCCAAACTCTTCATCATACATTCCCTGTATGAGAAATGCGATCCGGATGGAATCGATCAAGGCCTTAAACATCTGGAAAGGCAACAGCATTGGTCAGACGTAGCCGACCTGGCAATCAACTGTGCGAAATACTTCAAACAGGAAAACAACTATGTGCACTCAGCCAAATATTTTGAAAAAGCGTGCTATGCGAAAGATCAAATTTTCAAATTAACGGAGGCGGTTTCATGAAAAAACTGGCAGGCGTCGCATTGCTACTCGGCATACTGACAGCAGGGGTCACTTCCCATGGAGTGTCAGATCAGAAGGCAGTAAGTCAAATCCCGGTGAAGGTCACGGAAAACGCCGGTTTCGGCTAATATGAAGAGCGTTATTCAAGAAAAAGGTGTTGTGTGTTTTTTCACAACGCCTTTTTCTTTTTAAAAGGCTCTGTTGAATTTTAATGCTGATCATGCATAAAAATATATAGGAAACCCTATTTATTACGGTTTCCTCCATTCTTGTTAAACCAACATCCCCGTCAGCTCATTAAGAACTATTTAATCAGTTGCTCATTATACACGCTAATTGAGTGTAAATTCTCTTTTAATAAGTTATCAATTATTTGCTTTATTACATTTGGTTCTCGTAAATCTTCGTTTTCAAATGTGACAAGGTCATTTGCTTTTATCCACTTGCTGTCTGAAATTTCATCTTCTTCGAGATTTAAAGAACCTCCAGTAACTTCACCAATAAAATGAAATAAAATAACTTGATTGTTCGTACTACTGATAAAATTATATATACCAGTAGTGGCAAATCAGGTTTACGTCCAACCCAGTTTCCTCTTTAACTTCCCTTCGAGCTGAGTAGAGAATGTCCTCTCCATATTCGATACGTCCACCCGGAAAGTTCCATTTATTAACAGCAGCAGGTTTATTCTCTCTTATAATCAAGACTTTATCATCACTAAAGATTGATACACTTGCTACTAAAACAATTCCATTTTGCGACATCCATTTCTCCTCAGTTCTCTTTGGAAATTATACCTCATCGAACACTTGTTTCTATTTATGATTATATCAAGGAATCGTATAGGTATCAAATATCAACATTTACCTATAACAGAGCCTTTTAAAAAAGCGTTTTGCTTCACTATGTCCCCCCTTCACATCCGGATAGCGCAAAGTGCAATGCCCTATCCTGTGCAAATAATGCACAGCTTTTTATTGATCTTAAAGTCCTGATTCGAAAATGATGAGAAAGACCGAAAAAAATCTAGCAATCTCCAATTTTTCATTTATAATATATGAAATATGTAAGGAAACGAATCAGGGGGGATGTGTCCGTGAGGCATATATTGACAGGGATTATCTTATGCTGTTTATTTATCAGTCTTTCCGCCGGTTGCATTGTAGCTGAAAGCAAGTCGAAAAAACAAACGGCCGCAGATACCGCCAATGAACCGCTACAGCCTGCCGAGTACTTTGTTTACCATCATTTAATGAATGATCAGTGGCTGATCAGAACCGATCTTTCCGATCAGCCTGTCTACTTATCAGAATCGCTCGGCTTATGGATGGAATTTTTGGCCGCCAAAAGGGACCGTTCACATTTTCAAGAGCAATATCAGCACCTGAACGAATCCTTTTTGTTGAACAACGGCCTGATTTCATGGAAAATTCAAGACGGTCAAGCAAGCCGAACAAACGCACTGATCGATGATCTCAGAATCATGCAGAGTCTGGATCAAGCTGCCGCTCTATGGGGCAACAGCCAGTATGAGCAAACCGCCCGGAAAATCGGCGCTGCCATAAAATCGTACAACATGAACAACGGGATATTCACTGATTTTTACGATTCCTCTTCCCGAGCAGCGGCGAAGGATATCACCCTTTCATATATCATGCCTGACGCACTATCTGTTTTGAAAAAGTACGGAACCATAGATGAAGAAACTGAACAGCGGAACACAAACATTCTAGATCTTGCTCCTCTGAAAAACGGCTTTCTGCCGAAAATGTACAGCACAGAGAAAAAGGAATACAGCTATGACAGTGAAGTCAATCTCATTGATCAACTGTACACGGCTTGGCACTTGCAGCCTGGGGATACAAAAGCCGCTGCTATGGCGGATTGGATCAAGCAGGAATTTCAAACGAACGGAAAGCTGTATGGACGGTATTGGGCGAATACAAAAAAGCCGGCTGTTCAATATGAGTCTCCATCCGTTTACGCTTTGGCCATTTTATTTTTAATGAAACAACATGAAGACAGAAGCGTGGTCAAAGCGATATATGAAAAAATGACTTCTTTCGAAATTCTTGACCCATCCGCTGCCTATTACGGGGGATATATGAGCGGCAGCAATACGCACTCTTTTGACAACCTGCTGCCATTATTGGCTGAAAGGAAACTTTTTGATGAAAATGTCATTCAATGAATCACAGAAAATATTTGCCTATATAACAGGGTTCGTCGCGGCCCTTTCTCTTTTTTTGCATTATGCCGTCCAGCAGCCTGAAGGCGTGTTGATGACTTGCATCACATTTGCCGTGATCGGCGCGGGGATTTGGCTCGGTCCGATTTACGCACTATCAGGCACCTTTATCATCGTGTTTATTCTCGGGACTTTAATGATGTTTTTTCATGCCGAGCAAGTTGTGCCTTTTCCGGCTGATGAAGGAATGCGAATGCTCGCGTTCTGGGGGGCTGCGCTTTTGGTACTGTCCTTTTTATCAGGAAGAATCCATGATATCGCGAAAGAGCTTCATCATTCAGTCAAGCGGCTTCAGTCTGAAATCAAAAGCTTTGTAGCGATTGACACAGTGACGGGTTTTGATAATGCAGAGAGAATGAAGCTTGAGCTCTCTGAAGAAATCAAACGGGCGGAGCGGTATGGCAACTCCTTTGTTTTTTTGCTGCTTCAGCTCCATTATTTCAAAGAGTTTAAGTCCTTATACGGTGAAAAAGAAACCGATCGCCTCTTTCAATTTGTGAGCAGTCAAATCAGATCGCTTGTACGGGAAACGGATAAAAAATTCCGCCCCTCTGAGGAACGGTTCGGCATCGTACTGACTCACACACCTGCGGAACATATGCCTGCTGTCCTATCAAAGCTGAAAAACCAGCTGGACACGTATCAGCTGGAAAATGGCAAATATGTCAGCTTAACCTTCCATGTCTGTTACTTATCCTATCGAAAAGATTTGAAAACGGCTGATCAATTTTTAGAAGAACTGGAAAATGAGATGATGATGAATGAACTGTAAGCCGATACGACTTCTATACGCAACTGTACTCATCCTCTCGGCCGTTTTTTATGTTCCCGGCTCCGCCCAAGCAAAACGGGAGAATCACGGAATTCTCATCATCTATACAACCATCGATGGGAAAAAGTCTTCCCATGTGAAAATGCTTGATTTACTGGCGGGACATTTTACCTCGCATGTAACCGTCAAAAAAGATGCGGATGTTACCTCATCTGATCTTGAGGGAAAAGAACGGGTCATTTATTTCGGCCAAACGAAAAGAAAGCTGAGCAAAGAGCTGGTGTCACTGATCAGCGGCTTCCAAAAGCAGGTGGTTGCAATCGGCTTTAATGCCGGGCAAATCAGCCAATTTTCCGGCCTATCGCTGACACGCAAAGAAAATGTGTACCAAGTCCGCAGCAGCACTGAGAAAAACGAGGCCTCTTTGGAAACCGGGCTCGATGTGCTGGACGTCTCAGGGCTGAAAGGAAAAGCTTTATACACACACAAATCTAATGATGGGACATCCCATCCGTTTATATGGAAAACCGAGCAGTCAAATGTATACATCGGCTTGACGAATCTGCAAAACAACTACCTGTTCGTGGCGAAACGGGTCAGAGAAGCATTTGGGGAACCTGCAGGCAGCACGCTTTTATATCTCCGGCTGGAGGATATCAGCCCGATGTCAGATGAAAAATTGCTGCTTGAAGCCGGAACCTACCTGCATAAAAGACATATTCCTTTTATCCTGGCCGTCATCCCGGTCTATCTGAACCCTAAAACAGGCGACAAAGTCTATTTAGCTGATAAGCCGAAGCTTGTCAAAACATTGCGAAAACTGCAGAACATGGGCGGCAGTGTGGTTGTGCACGGATATACCCACGCCTACCGCTACAGTGAAACCGGGGAAGGGTTCGAATTTTGGGATGCTGAGGCAGATCAGCCGATCACATCGCAAAATGCCGAGGATTCCCCGTCAATTTTACAAAAAGAACAGGATTTTCCGAATGAAACGGCTTATCACAACTATTTGAAACCGTTCCGGAAAAATGAAGAAACCTATACGCGAAAAAAACTGACGCACGCTATTGAGGATTTAACCGCGGAAGGGCTGTATCCGCTCGCATTTGAGGCACCGCACTATACGATGTCAGAGCAAGGCTACCAAATTGCCTCTCAATATTTCTCAAGCATCATCGGACAGGTCCAGCTAAGTGATGCAACGTGGAAAACGTCCGGCACAGGTCCTTTTGTAACGAAACCCGCCATGCTGCACGGCATGACGCTGTATCCTGAAACACTCGGCTATGTCGATGCATCAGATTAGAATCCGCTCGGCAGTATAGAAGAGCACACCTCGCAAATGATCGATTTTGAAGGCGGAGTGGCAGGAGCATTTTACCATCCCTATCTGGGAATGACCTATTTGCCGGAGCTTGTCGACCAGATGGAACGCATTCCGAATAGCCGCTGGCTCGATTTAAAGAAAACGAAGCAAACCGTAAAAACAGACAAAGTGGAAATTCACACAAACGGAAACGGAACCATTCAAGTAAACAGCAAGGTCAATGCCGTTGAAAAGTTTTTCGACCATCATCAGCAAAGCCCGCTGGAAAAGGCGCTATGGATTCTCTCAGCAGTCGTGCTCTTGTTTGTTGTCATGTTTGTGAGCTATACCCTTTACTTGAGAGCCACATTAAAAAAACGAATCTTTAAGGAGAGAAAAAGCCGTGGGTAATGTTCTGTTCTTTATCTCGTTAAGCTTAATATGGGTCATGCTTCTGTATCATATGTTCCTGATGCAGGGCGGATTCCGGCACTACATGACCTACGAACTGAACATTCCGAAGTGGAGAGAGAACTTGAAGGACCTTCCGAAGGTCAGCGTTCTGATTCCGGCGCATAATGAAGAGGTCGTGATTCGGCAGACGCTGAAGGCAATGGTAAACCTCTATTATCCGAAGGATCGGCTGGAGATTATCGTCATCAACGACAATTCATCAGACCGGACAGGCGAGATCGTGAATGAATTTTCGAGACAATACGGGTTTATTAAAATGGTCGTGACCAAACCGCCTCACGCCGGAAAAGGAAAATCCTCGGCTCTGAACTGCGGTTTTGCCGAATCGAACGGTGATGTCATTTGCGTCTATGACGCCGACAACACCCCGGAGAAGATGGCCGTATATTACCTTGTTCTCGGACTGATGAACGATCAGAAGGCCGGAGCCGTGGTAGGAAAATTCCGCGTCATCAATGCCGCAAAAACACTTCTGACAAAATTCATCAACATTGAAACGATCTGTTTTCAGTGGATGGCGCAGGGCGGAAGATGGAAATGGTTCAAAATCGCAACGATTCCCGGCACCAACTTTGCGATCCGCAGAAGCATCATCGAACAGCTTGGCGGCTGGGATGATAAAGCGCTGGCAGAGGATACCGAGCTTACGATCCGCGTGTATAACCTCGGCTACCACATCCGCTTCTTTCCGGCGGCTGTTACATGGGAGCAGGAACCGGAAACGTGGAAGGTCTGGTGGCGCCAGCGGACAAGATGGGCGCGCGGCAATCAATATGTCGTCCTGAAATTTCTATCGCAATTTTTCAAGCTGAAACGAAAACGGATTATCTTTGATTTGTTTTATTTCTTCTTTACGTATTTTTTGTTTTTCTTTGGCGTGATTATGTCTAATACAATTTTTATTGTGAATTTATTTTATGATTTGCACCTTTCAGTCGGTTTTTTGTCGATGATTTTATGGATCTTGGCCTTCTTTCTATTTATGACAGAGGTCATGATCACATTAAGCATCGAAAAAACAGAAATGAACAGGCAAAACTTTTTCATCGTTTTTCTGATGTACTTTACATACTCACAGGCTTGGATTGTGCTCGTGATTTACTCCCTATTCGTAGAACTCAAGCACCGCCTATTCAAGCAGGAAGTGAAGTGGTACAAAACAGAACGATACAATCAAAGGAAAAGCGGGTGACTTTTTTTGAAATATACAATTATATGTCTGATAAGCTTCATGCTGGCGGCTATGGCCGGACAAACAGCTTTGGCAAAAGAGGTGAAGGTCGATGGCTCAATTCTGGGGGAGAACAGCCATTCACAGGCCAAGCAGCAGGTGCTCTCAAGCGACCTGATTGCCATGTATGGAGCAAAAGACAGTACAGAACTGACCTATCAAATTCCGGCCGGCTCCTCCTCCGCCCAGCAGCAGCTGGCGATTGAATATGAGGCGTCAGACCTTTTAATCCCCCCTTCTTCTCTAACGGCGGAAATCGATGGCGAACCGGTGAAAACGGTAAAGCTTGATGGGGATTCAAAACGGAAAACATTGAAGCTTTCGTTGAACAAAAGCCAATCATCTCAAGGCTATCACAGCTTATCGCTGAAGTTTTACGGAGTCTTGAAAGAAGGCGTCTGTGTCAGGCAGGATTCTTCCGGCAACTGGATCAAAATTTATCCGGACAGCCGTCTGACATTGGGAGATAACAGCGGATTAAAGGGAACAGCTCTTGAACATTATCCATATCCCTTTGCCCAATCAGGAAACACAGAGGAAGAAGCGGCGATCGTGATCCCTGATGATCCAAGTTCGGCAGAAATAGAAGCAGCGGTCAAAACAGAAAGCTATCTTCACACAGTGGACAGCAGCATCAGAACTAAGCTCCTGAATGAGTCCGATGTGAAGCGGATCGACAGGCCGACGATGTTTATCGGCGTTCAGCAGCATTGGAACGGCAAGGTGAAAAAGCTGTTGAAACAGGGAAACCTGAAAGCGCATGGAGAAAAGCTTTTGCTTGCGGAACGGGTGCTGAAAGCCAACGACAGACAACAGCCCGTACTGTTTGTCACTGCCGCTTCCGATGATGTGCTGACTGATAAGATCAGCGTCATTACCGATAAAACATACAGCAGCCAGCTCAGCGGAGAAACATTGGAGATCGGCAAGCTCATACATCATACAAATCAGAGCGGCCATGATCTGACACTTGAGAATTTCGGGGCGGGGGATTTGACAATCGGGTCTGACCAAACATCTTCAGAGCATTATTACTATCCTGTCCCGGCGATATTGGACAAGAATCAGCCGGCGAAGCTGTCTCTTGCCTTGAAAAAATCGGCATCGATTCAAAAGGCTGCGGCCGAAAGCGAAGCTTCTGCGAAAGATGCAGAGCTGAAGGTGATGATCAATGGCCAGCCCCACTCTATCGATCTTGAAGACTTGGGGAAAGAAGATAAAAACGGCTTTTATCATGTCTCCTTAAAAGTCGATCCAAAGCTTTTGCAAAAAAACCGCTATATTGATATTCAATTCGTCACTTCAGGCTTGAAGGAGAATAATCCTTGCAGCTCGACAGACGACGACAAATGGGTTTTCATCGATAAAAACAGCACACTGTCCTACTCTGTGGGCGATACATCAGCGACCGCCGATTTTCAGGATTGGCCGCTTCCTTATGCGGGAGACCAGAACAACACGACACTGATGATCCTTCCTGACCGAGTGGATCAATCGAAGCTTCACGAGCTTTCACTTGTGACAGATTCCTTCGGCAGCGAAGCTCAGCAGTCATTCACGGTAAAGAAAGCATCTGAAGTCAAAGCGAATGATGCAAAAGGCCGGAATATCATTTTCATCGGCGCCGTGAACGAATTTTCGCTTCTAAAAGAGAAAGCAGCCGATTTGGCTGTGCAGGTGGCGAAAAACGGAGCACTCGACGTGTCAGCCTTTCAGATGCTGAATGAAACAACGAAACGAGTCGCATTTACCCAAGCGTCACTATGGGATTCAAATTATTCGATGGCTGTGTTTGCGCCATTAAGCGGTCAAGGCACAGCAGTCACAAAAGAAATGATCAGCTTTCTGAACAGCAATAGCGACACAGCGACCGTCATGAATGAAACAGACAGCCGGCAGGTGTTCACAAACCACCAGCAGCTCATCTCAAAAACGAGCGGAACGCAGCCGGCTGAAACAGAAAAAGGCAATCAGCAACATATGCTGCTGTATGTCGGCATCCTGGTTTTCATCATGGCGATAGCAGTCATTTCGATCTGGATAGCGGTAAGACGCAAAAAGAGAAAAACAGACAGGGGCTGATGTCAGCCCCTGAAACCAGGTGTTGTGTTTGATCACAACACCTTTTTTTTACACATCTCTCTGACGACCTCGGCTAAAAGGCCGACTCCCCTTTTAATATCTTCATCCGCCGCCGTCAAGCTGATCCTGATACACTCCCGGGCATGAGGCAAATGACTTGATGTATGATGAAAGAATGAGGCGCCGGGCACGATGATGACATGTTTGGCTTTCAATTGTCTGTACAACTCTATATCTGATGCCGGCAGATTCTCAAACCACAGCCATCCGAATAGCCCTCCTTCTCCTTTGTGCAAATACCATTTGATATCGTCCGGCATGACAGCAAACAGCGTATCCTTTAACAGCCGGAATTTTTTCTCATAGTAAGGCCGGACCTCATGCTGTGAAACAGCGGCAAGGCGTCCGTCATTGACAACGGCTGCCGCCATATACTGACCTAATCTTGAAGAATGAATCGCCGTGTTTGACTGGAAAGCCTCCATGACTTGAATATATCGGGAATGACCGATCGCGATTCCGATTCTTTCACCTGGGAGCCCCGCCTTCGAAAGGCTCATGCAATGAACGATCTGATCATTAAAAACGGGCTCCATGTCAATAAAGTTAAGCGCCGGAAATGGCGGCGCATATGCGGAATCGATGAAGAGCGGAACATTGGCCTCGCGGCACGCCTCAGAAATGAACCGAACATCTTCCTCGGTCAGAATATTTCCGCACGGATTATTCGGCCTGGACATTACGACGGCGCCGATCTCATGGTCGTTCCGCATTTTCCTTAAAAAGCTCTCCCGATCCAATTCATACCGGAACATGTGACGATCCAATTTATGAATCAGCGGTGGAATCCCTTCCACAATGCTCAAGTCCAATGCCGTACCGCTGTAACCCGAATAATCGGGAAGCATTGGTATTAAGGCTTTTTTCACCACAAAGTCGCTTCCCGGACCGCAAAAAGAATTGATGGCAAGAAAAAACAACTGCTGACTTCCCGCGGTAATCAATACATTCTCTTTTTGAAGCTCAAGATCATAATGTTCAGAAAAGAACCGGACAATGCTTTGAATCAGCTCGTCCGTTCCATAGCTTGATCCGTATTGGCTGATAATCGGAGCGATTTTGCCGTCTTCGAGCAAGTCTGCCAAAGCCGATTCCCACATTGCGGCCGCTTCCGGCAGAATCATCGGATTGCCAGCGCTCAAATTCGTATATTGCTTGGAGCCGTCTGCGAGTACTTCCTGAATATCGCCCATCACCGCCCTGACTCCTGTCTTTTTATTCATTTTCTGACCGATGAGGCTTAGGTTTGGTTTCAATGCTTTTACCTCTCATTGTGAAATATTAGATAAGGCGTATCGATTTGGTTGTTTGTATCATATATAAAATATTGCGGCGGGACGCTAAACCGCTCCCCTTTGTTTCCGGGCGGCAAATACTGCCTGACATAGCGTTCCGCCTCTTTTTTATATTCGATGTCATCTTCTATTTCTTCTAATTCTTCTATTTCTGCGACAAGCTTTTTCAAATCGTCCATGCATAAGGAAAGATCGAATGATATGGGCTTTTCTTTTCCCCTTTGGATGGAGTGGCCGTTTTCAATGAGCCAGCTGAACAGGAAAAAGCCTGTTCCCGAGTCGAAGTTTTGTGTGGCATTATGCTGGCTTGGATATCGCAGCAGCCGTTCAAACAGGACGAACTCAATGATTTCTTCCCAATCCTTATATTGCCGCTGTGATAAAGCCAGGATCGATTGGCAGTCCACTTTGATTTCTTCCAATATTCCCGCAAAAAAATTCATTTTCGCGTGAATATGTTTATGAAACGGCTTTTTGCCGCAGTGATGGTAATAGTCGTGCAAATATCCCCAGAGAACCCTTGCTTCATATGTGCTTTCCGGAGATATATTCGCCGACTTGAAAGAGACGTTTTCAAAAATGGCTTTTGCCCTTTTTAATGTATCTTCATGATAGATTTGATAAAACTTATTAAAATAAAATATCGCAAACGTTTGCGAGGTGATTTTCTCTTTTGTTTTGACATTCTCCGGGAAAAACACGATGCATTTTTCCTCTGTGAACCCCTTTGTTCCTGTGATCAGCTTGAGCGATTGGCAGCCGTTTTCAGGGTGGGGCAGCTCCTCTTCAATCGGCTTCATCATCGCCGGCTCGTCTCGAACGGCGAAAAACGCTTCAAAAAAACAGCCTTTTGTATGCGGCCCGTTGGGCGTCACGACAGGAGCGAGAAAGAAGGTCGCTTCCTGGTCTTGCGGAGGGCGGTAGGCCGTTAATAAACGGTCAAAATACGGAGTCTCTCCCAATCCGCGGCTGATCCAATCCTGGACATCCTCTTTGAAAGCGGAAGCCGCATCTTGTAAATCAACCGCCTCATATATCATGCCCGCGTCTTCGCTCAACTGCAGCAGAAGCTGTTTTGCCCTCTCGCGGTTTTCTGCAATTTCACCTTTTTCGTTTTGATATGTCTGCAGTTCATGAACCTGCGGCACAATCTTTTCGTCTACCAAATTGACAATATCACGCGTCAACGTCTCCATCGGTTTCCTCCTTCATGTTTTTGAAGCCCGTGAATGGTAAAACACATCGGCACTTCACCGAAATCTTTTATGACCTGCAAATGGTTCTCATCAGCAGCTTTAATCGTTGTAATGCAGCCGTCAGCTGCATTTGACGCGCATGCAATCGCCGCTTGGGAGTTGCTGTTGACCAATTGAACTTCATCACTGAACAGTTTTGCAAGATGAGCAGGTGCAGGATGGGAAGCGATTGTTTTGATATCTGCTTCTTTCGTGTTTGGCTTTGCGGCAAACACCATGTTATATGTCGGCATAACAAAACTATCAATGATTTCTAAATCCAGTAAATTCTCAAATACGATGTTGTGCAATAACGGGTAGACCGCACAGCCCAACAGGACAGAATTTTCAGTCATTTTTACATGCGGCAATGCTTCTTCAAGTGTTTCATACAGTCTGACTTCCCCTTGAAGCCCTTGGTTCTTAAGCCATAAGAGGCCCGCCTTTTCACAATTTGTACCTCTTGGACCTAATGTGTGAACAATCATCACGGCTTGATCTTCCTGCACTTTAGTCGCGATCATCTTAACCTCCTATTGTACCCGTCAGGTTATTTTTATAAATGATGGCAAGCTCATCATCCAATTTACGGTAAAACGATTCGCATTCCTCATATGAATCATGACTTGTTAAAATAAACCCCGGGTATCCGGAAAAGTGCGGGTAAGGAAGAATCTCGGCCCCGGTTTTGATAAATTGAAAAACCCGCTTGACCTCCGGCATTTGTTTGACGGCTTCAAGGCCATCGATTTGTTCAAATATACCCGAACCCTGTACGGGAATGATGTAGTTTCCGGCCGTCCTTTCCGCGCGAATCTCTTCAAGATGCTTGTCCAGCGGTTCAAAGGCATTTTGAATGACCAGTTTCATAAAATTGATGCCCGTACTCTCTTTTACGATGTAATGAGAAATGCCGGATCCGCCTATTCTCGCCCCTACCTCAATCACATAAGGCTTTCCGGTTTTATCCAGCCTTAATTCGGTATGTGCCGGTCCGTGGCGAATGCCTAACGCTGAAACGGCGCCCGTTACTTCCTTGATGATCGAAGCGCGCGATTGGTCATCCAATTGCGCCGGCGCAATATAGACGCCTTCTTCAAAAAAAGGTCCTTTGCTATTGCCTTTATAGCCGATCGACAAAACGTGGACCTTGCCTTGAACAGACAATGTTTCAATCGCAAATTCGGGCCCGTCGATAAATTGCTCAACGACAATGCCTCTTTTCCCTTTGACAAACTGTTTAAGGTCCCCTTGATTGATCACCTCCACTTTTTTGATCGCTTCTAAGAGCTGTTTGCGGTCATCGGCCCGAACGACGCCCTGGCTTGAAAAGCCGTTGATCGGTTTCACGACTAAAGGAAATGTCAGTTCCACATTCTCCAAGTCTTCATATGCAGCCACTTCATAGAAGAGCGGCGTATTTAGACCGTTTTGCTGAAGAATGCTGCGGGTTTCGTTCTTATTACGGCAGTTTTCAATCGTTTTTAAAGGAAGGCCGGGAAGCTTTAATTCCGCAGCGGCTTTGGCGGTAAAACAGAGCGCGGGCTCGAACAATGTCATGACTCCGTCGAATGGAAATTCGACAAATGTTTTCTTCACGATATCCATTGCCTCATCTTCATTTTCAAACAGCGGGATCCCCACAGACCTGACCACTGACGGAAGATTTCCCGGGGAATCTTCCCTCGAATGATAAAAAAAAGTAACTTCTATTCCTAAACGCTCCGCTTCTTCAAAAATAAAAGGCAACTGTTTATTTTGGCATATGATGGCCAAGTGTTTGTTGAGCTTTGTCAATTTTCGCGATCCTCTCTTCTTTTTTTAGGTTAATAAACATCACTCCAAAAATCACAAACAATGTTCCTGCATAAATATTTGCGTTTAATTGTTCATCCAAAAAAAGAAAACCGATATAGAGAGCAATGACAGGGGAGATAAACAGATGTGAAGTCGCTTTTGAGATGTGCCATTTTTTCAGCAAATAAATATTAATCCAAAAACCCAATATCGATCCAACGATCGCCAGGTATAATAATGAATAAAGGCTGATGCCGGAAAATGTCCTTGTTCCGCTTTCGAAAATAAAGCTGCTGATCAGCAACACCATTCCGCCGCTCAGCATGGACAAAGAATTGAAGCTTAAAATCGGAAGCGTGCGGATTTTTTGCTGCACTTTGATTTGGATAAAAGCTGAACCGAACATCGCGCATAAAATCACGGCCATGGCGATGATTTCAATCACATCAACCTTGATAAACAACTGATTTCCAAATACGACCATAATGCCGAGCAAAGCGAGGACGATGCCCCACTTTTGAATCTTTGTCGCCGGGGTTCCTTTTACCAGCCGATTGATGATCAAAGCAAAGACGGAGATGCTCGCTGCTAAAATGGATACCAATCCGCTTGGCAAATAAAGCGAAGCCCAATAGACAGAGCCAAAAGGAATGGAAAAATACATGATGCCATTGAAAAAAGATAGCATTAGCAGTTCCTTTGAGAAAACAAATTGCTTCCGCATCAAAAGAAATGCGGCAATGATGACGCTCGCAATCATAAAACGCATGCCGGCCGACCAAAACGGCAGGCTGTCCTTCAGTCCGGTTTTTTGCACAGCCCACGTCGTGCCGCCGATTAAGCATAAAAGCCCAAATAAAACATATACACGGTACTTGAAAAGATTTGTCAGCATATTACACTTCACCTTATTCGTTATCGTCTTGCTATTTTCAGAAAATTACCTCTTTTCTGATCGAAATGGATTATGAGGGAAATTATAACTTTTATATCAATTGCAGTCAATAACATTTAGAATCTCTTAACAATTATATATAAAAAAACACTCACCATAATGCAGTGAGTGTAAGCGGAATCGTTAGACATTCAATTTGCGGGCCGCGGCCGCTTTGCCGGATGACCCGAATTCCCTCATTTTGCTTTTTACCGTTTCCTTGACGGCGCTGATCCCAGGCGCCATATAGGCGCGCGGTTCATATAAATCCAGATTTTCTTTAAACATGCTCCGGGTTTCTTCAGTCCAGGCCACCATGCATTCGGTATTAATGTTGATTTTCGCATGGCCGAGTTTGATCGCTCTTGCAATTTGATCAGCCGGGATTCCCGAAGCCCCATGGAGAACAAGCGGAACATCGGTTGCAGCAGAGATCTCTTCCATTTCCTTGAATCCCAGCTTTGGCTCGCCTTGATATTTGCCGTGGACTGAGCCGAGAGCGGCAGCCAATGCATCGATATCGGTTTCTTTCACAAGACGTTTGCATTCTTCAAGGTCTGCATATTTCACTCCGCCAATCAGGCCGTCTTCCATACCGCCGACCGTGCCGACCTCTGCTTCAACCGACACATTGTAACGTCTGGCATATGATAAGACTTCTTTTGTCATGGCGATATTTTCATCGATCGGATCATGCGACCCGTCAATCATCACAGAGCTGAACCCTGCGTCAATCGCCTGTTTACAGCGTTCAGGACTGCTTCCGTGATCAAGGTGCAGGACGACGGGAACGGTAATCGACATTTCTTCAACCAGTGCCGAAACCATGGCTGATACCGTTTTAAAGCCCCCCAAATAATCGATTAAACGATCTGAGGCGGCTGCAATGACGGGTGACCGTTCTTCTTCCGCCGCCTGTAAAATCGCCTTTGTCCACTGAAGGCCGTTAATATTGAACTGTCCGATCGCATAATGCTGATTCTTTGCTTCTCTAAGAAGCTCCTTCATGGAAACGAAAGCCACGTTCACCCCTCCTATCTCCAGTTATATCTTGAAGTATTTTGAGACAACATCAACCGTTGTTTTTTTTGCCGTTTTAATCGTTTCTTCAGCAGCCATCTTATAATATTCTGGTCTGAACAGCTCAACAGACACAACGTCTGAAAAACCGATTTCTTTTAACGTCGATAAGTGGGCATCCAAATCAATGGCCCCCTGTCCCGGCCATACGCGGTCTTCGTCAGTTAAAAAGCCGATCGGAAAATCCTCTGTATCATCAATATGGTAAATAAAAATTTTCTTTCCATCGGCCTGTTTCAAGTCTTGAAGGTCAGATCCCATCGCATGGAAGTGGAAGCTGTCAAATACAAGGCCGACATTGTCGCGGCTTACGGCGCTGACGATGTCATATGCCTGTCTGAATGTATTGACCGTGCATTGCGGATGCCCGACAAACTCAAGGGCTATCTTGACGCCGTACGGTTCGGCGATATCGGACAGTTCTGTCAAGACATCGACGCAGCTTCTTTTAATCTCTTCTTTTAAGATTTTTTGTTCTGTAACAAGCGGAACAGCGACGACATATTTTACGCCGAGCGTCTGGCATATGTCCATCATGTTTTTAAATTCGGCGATAATCTCCTGATGCCCCTTCTCATCGCGGTTGTTGAAAAATACTAAAGCGTTTAATGCAAGCGGTTTGATATGGTGGGTTTGAAAGTACTCCGCCAATTCCGAGAGAGAGTGGTCTTTTAAGTATTCCGGCAGCTTATCCATCGTCCGTATCTCAATATAGTCGTATCCGTGTTTTTCACAATATTCAAGATCTTTTGCAAGGTTTGAGTTTTCCAATGTCGTTGCTTCATTAAAGCATAGTTTCATCTCGCGATTCTCCTTCTCTCATGTCCTTGTGAAGAGAGTTCGGCACGGCGCCGAACTCGAGGCTCATCCTAATAATTCCTGTTTCAATTTTTCAAGCATGAATCTGCTTGATTCATCCGCTCTTTCACCGACCCAAGCAAAAACGGCATTGGTCGCAATTCCGTCGAACTTCATCTCTCTCAGCTTTCTGAAAATCGTATCAAAATCAACCTCGCCTTGACCAATGTCCAAATGCTGGTGAACCGTTACTTTCGCGTCAGGCGGATTGACGATGTAGCGCAGGCCATGAGCCGCTTTATGGTTATAGGTATCTGCAAATAAAACATGTGTGAGGCGGTCGCCTGCTTCGTCAAACATGGTTTCGATATCGCCTTTGCCGTCATCATAGAAGAATGTATGCGCAGTCGAGTAGACAAGGTTGATCCAATCCCGATCAAGCGCGCGGATCATATCCATCGCACCTTTGTGCGTTTCGATAAAATCGTACGGATGGGCTTGAAGATTCAGCTTAATGCCTTCTTTTTCAAAGACGGGAATCAGTTCATCCATGGATTTGATAAATTTTTCTTCACTTGTTAAAGGGTCATATTTTGAACCGCTGAATTCGCTGTTCATCAAATCCACTTCAAGCTCAACCGCAATTTCGATCGCCCTTTTCCAATTGCGCACCGCTGCCTGACGGCGATCTTCATCAGGACCTGCCCAGTGGTAAAGCGGGAGGAGCGATGAAAGCTTAACACCTGTATCCCTTAAAAGACGCTTTAATTGTTTGATCTTTGCTGAATCGACTTTCGGATATTTATAGAATGGGCAAAAATCTTCGCGCGGCGATAGTTCGATATATTCGTAGCCTAGCTCCGCCGTTTTATAGACCGTTTCCTCCAAAGTTAAATCATCTCGATACATCGATGGATCCAATGCTAATTTCATATTTTTTCACTCCTCAATGTTTTTATTTTTGCACAGTTGTAAACGATTGATAGAATTCCGGTTTCTCCTGGAGTGCCACAGGCTCTTTCTGTCCGGATTCCTGAGCTTTTACGCAGGCGTCCGTCGTCACGGCTGCGATATAGCCGTCCCATGCGGTCGGTCCGCTGACTTCGCCTTTTTGTTGGATCGAGTCAATGAAATCTTGAATTTCCACATCATACGCGTCCACAAAGCGGCGCTGCCAATCCATCAGGATATCTGTAGAGAATTTTCCGTCTTTTCGCACCGAGATGCTTGCTGGCTCGGGAAGCTTGATGATGCCGTCTTCGCCGACGATTTCACATTGGATGTCGTATCCGTATTTGCAGTTGACATAGATTTCAGCATTGATGACGATCCCGCCTTTTGTCTCGACCACTACAATTTGCGGATCTTTTAAATGCGGCAGCGCGTTTTTCGATTTTTTCGGATAGATGACCTGGACGGACTCGTAGTCATCATTGACGAGCCAGTGCAGCACATCAATTTCATGAACAAGCGTATCAACAACGGCCATATCCGTTGTATAGTTTTCTCCCACTGCCGGATTGCGGTGCGCGCAGTGAATCATAAGCGGCTCGCCAATGACATGGTTATCGAGCGCTTCTTTCAGCTGTACGTAACCGCTGTCATAACGGCGCATAAAGCCGACTTGAACGAGTCGTTTGCCTGCCTTGATTTCTTCATTGACGATCCGCATGCAGCCTTCCGCAGTCGTCGCTAAAGGTTTTTTCACAAAATACGTATTTATTCGCTTTAATCGCTTTCAGCACGCTTGATTCATGAGCCGGACCCCAGCTTGTCACCAAGACGGCGTCTACGTTTTCGGCTGCGATCAGGCTGTCGTCATCCGGATAGACTTTGGCATTCAAACTGTAGTCGGCTACGACTTGCTGAGCTGCCTCCTGGTTTACATCGGTGACCGCGACAATTTCTCCGCCGGCTAATTTATTCGTGATGCGGTTGATGTGCTCTTTTCCGATTGCTCCTGTACCAATAACACCAATGCGTAATTTCATTGATAGCCACTCCTTCAAAAGTAGTTACATAATTTTTTTTGTCTGTACTTGCTCAACTTGAGCTGGCGGAGTTCCATACAGCTCTTTTTGAATTTGTTCAAGCGACTTGCCGGATGTATTAGGTGCGAATACAAGCCCGATGATCATGCTGGCTGTTACACAGCCGAGGAGAATGGCGGCCATAAATGCAATTCCAAAATTCGAGATGATCATTGGGACGAACAGACTCCAGGCTCCGATTGAGATGCGAACAAGAAAGAACATCAGCCCTTGTGCAGATGCACGGTATTCTGTCGGGAAAATTTCGCTGGCCCATAATTGATAGTTCGCCTGTTGTCCGGCCCCATTGTTGATGCCGATCATCACGATAAAGAGGATGAGAATCGGCATGCCCTCTGCCGGAAGCAGAAACAATGACCAGCCAATCACCGCCGCAAATGCGGAGATTCCAAACACTGTCTTTCTGTATTTGTCGGCAAACGGCATGAAGATAAAAGCGACACCAAGCCCGGTGAAAATAAACAGCCCCATCTGCAAAATGTTTGCCATGTTTGCTGACACACCGCCGACTTGCTGATAAATGTAAGGCATAAAAAATCCCATGACACCGGCCGCCAGATTCCAAATCAAGTACACACCCATTAAAAATAAAATGCTTTTTAAAAACTTAGGCTGAAGTAAATCAAGATAGGACGTCTTCCTGACGGCTTGAGCCGGTTCAGCTTTATCCTGCCAGGCATCGGATTCCGGCAGCCTTTTGCGCAGAACATAGGTGATCAGTGCGATGACAAGCAAATGCCCAAACACGATTTTATTGCCCAATAAGCCGAAATCACCCAGCAGGACCGACAGCAACAGAACCACAACCGCTCCCGCAGCCCATGCGACTTGCGCAACGCCGCAATGACGGGCCCGGTTTTTCTTAGGCGCGTTCTCTGCGATAATCGTCCAAGAAGCCGTAATATCAGCTCCTACCGACAAACCGATAATAATGTAACCGCTTAACAAAATAGGGAAGCTGGCGCCGAACAATACTAAACAAATCCCCAGTGCATAAACAAGCATACTGTTCGTATAGACAGCTTTCCGGCCAATTTTGTCAGCCAAAAAGCCGCCGAGCAGCGCTCCGATCGCTGCTGAGATGGCGTTCGCGCTAAACGCGCCAAGCAGCCCGATCTGTGTATCAGAAAGCTTTAGATAACTGACCCATAAAGATAAACCTGCCGATCCTGCCACAATGGAGCCTGCATCAATGTAATTTGCCAAAGCTGCCGCGACGGTTCGTTTATTGAATGGTGAGACTGCTGCATTTCCATTGCTCAATTTAGAGCCCCCTTAATTGGTTGCTGCGACATTCAACAAGTGACGGTCAATATATTTTCTGGCGATCAATGCGTATTCAAGCGGATTTGCCACATCAGGATCCTGTTCGGCCTCCACTACGATCCATCCGGAATAGCCGTGCTGCAGCAGCTTTTCATATACTTCTTTAAAATCGATGCAGCCGTCGCCTGGAACGGTGAACATTCCTTGCAAAAACGCTTGTTGAAACGATCTTCCTTCCGCCTTGCATTTCTTCATGACATTCAGGCGTGCGTCCTTAAAATGAACATGTTTGATCCGGTCGATATGCTTTTCAAGAATGTTCATATAATTTCCGTCGGAAATGTAGGCGTGCCCCGTATCATACAGAAGGTGCACAAGCGACGGGTCAGTTCCTGCCATGAGCCGGTCAACTTCTTCTTCTGTCTGCACGCCTGTGCCGAGGTGATGATGGTAGACAAGCTTCAGGCCGTACCGGCCGGCGATTTCCCCGAGGTGATTTAAACCTTCGCATAGCCGCAGCCATTCTTCATCGGTGAAATAAGGCTTTTCTGTAAACACGTTTTTATCCAAACCCTGCACGCTGTACGTCTGTTCTGATACGACCGCAACATCTGCATGGACGTCTTTCAAGTACTGGCAGTGAGCCGCAAATTCCTTGGCCGCTTCTTCAACGCCGTTACGAAGGATATAGCTGCTGAACCACTTGCCGGCAATCTTTAGATTTCTCAGCTCGAGCTCTTTATTGAGAATGGCCGGTTCCGGAAAGAAGCCGCCCACTTCCGTGCCTTGAAAGCCTGCAACGACGATATCGCTTAACAAATGCTGAAGGGTGTTGCCCGCTCCGATTTCCGGAATATCATCATTCCGCCATCCTATGGGGGCAATGCCCCATAGAATTTCTGACTTGGTCATCCTGGTGCCTCCTTTAATACTGCTTTGCAGATTCGAGCATTTTTTCTTTGGCTTCATACGCTTTTTGAACGCTTTCCTGTTCTGAAACCTCTGCAACCCCGACATGCCACCAGCTGTCATAACCGTCAGTCATCGTCTTCGGCAGCACTTTCATTTCAATCAATGTCGAGACCTCTTGTTTTTTTGCATCTTCAAGTGCGGCTTTTAATTCTTCAACCGTGTTGGCGCGGTATGTTTTGGCTCCGTAGCCTTCAGCAACTTTTGCATAATCGACGTTGAGAATCTGGTTGTCATCCGTTCTGAATTCGCAATAGTAGCTGCCGCTTCCATGATCCATCTGGAGGTTGTTGATACAGCCAAACCCGGAGTTGTCAAAAAGCAGGACATTGATTTTCTTATTGTACTGAATGGCTGTGATCAGCTCTGAGTGAAGCATCAGGAAGCTGCCATCCCCAACCAGTGAATAGACCTCTCTGTCCGGATGAGCCAATTTCAGCCCGAGTGTGCCGGATACTTCATAACCCATGCAGGAATAGCCGTATTCCAGGTTGTACGTATTCGGTACGTTTGAATGCCACAGCCGCTGCAGGTCGCCCGGCAGAGAACCCGCTGAACAAATGACAACGCTGTCTTCATCGATTGTCTCATTGATCGCCAGCAAAGCGGTCGTTTGCGGAAGCTCGGTTTTCAGTGCGTCGGCATATTCATTCAGCACTTCTTGAGAAAAGTGATCTTTAATTTCAGGCGTAAAGTTTTCGCGCTTAAATGTGACTTTGCTCAAGCGGTCGCGTTCAGCAAGCCATTCGTCTTTCAGCTCCCGAATGAGTGAACCGAACTCGCTCTTATATCCTTCCAATAAGCCGTGCAGCTTGCCGAGCGTCGCTTTCGCATCTGCCACGACCTGGAATGCGTCAAGCTTATAGGCCTGCATTCTGCTGACATTGATGTTCAAAAATTTTGCGTTATCAAAATCAAACGCCGTTTTTGAAGAGGTCGCAAAATCGGTATATCGTGTTCCGATCCCGATGATGAGGTCGGCCTGGCGGGCTGCTTTGTTGGCAGCGAGCGTACCTGTGATGCCCATTCCGCCCAAGTTATTTGCAAAGTCAGCTTCCACCGTTGATTTGCCGGCCTGTGTTTCAACCAATGGTATGTTGTATGCTTCGGAGATCGCGATCAGTTCGTCCCGGGCACCGGAATATTTCGCCCCGCCGCCGACTAAGATAAGCGGTTTTTTGCTCGATTTGATCAGCTCTGCCGCGCCTGTCAGCTCGCGTTCGCTCGGCTCCCTGCGGTCAATGTAGTGAACGCGTTTTTGAAAGAAGCTTTCATCAAAGTCAAATGCTTCACCTTCGACATCCTGAGACAGGCAAATCGTTACCGGACCGGCCTTTGCCGGGTCTGTCATCACTTCAAACGCACGAATCAGGCTGCTCATTAATTGTTCGGGACGTGTAATGCGATCCCAATACCTTGAGACCGGCTTCAATGCATCGTTCGTCGTAACCGCTGCGCTGTATTCCTGCTCCACTTGCTGAAGAACCGGATCAGGCTGTCTCGTTGCAAATGTGTCAGCCGGAAGCAAAAGAACCGGAATATTGTTCGCGAGCGCTGTTCCTGCGGCAGCCACCAAATTCGCGGCTCCCGGTCCGACGGACGTTGATACGGCATAGATTTTTCTTCTCAGCATTTGCTTGCTGTAGGCCATTGCCGCATGAGCCATTCCCTGCTCGTTTTTCCCCTGGAATACTTTCAAATGACCGGCATCCTGCTCAAGCGCCTGGCCGATCCCGACCACGTTTCCGTGTCCGAAAATTGTGAAAATCCCTTCGACAAACGGCGTTTCCTCTCCATCAACATTGACGTACTGCTGATTTAAGAATTTAATTAACGCTTGTGCTGTTGTTAAACGTATTTTCTTGCCCACAAACGATCCCACCTTTACTCATTCTTTTCATTTAAGACTGTAAGACTGCGCCGCAATGAGCTGCTCGATTTCCTCAACGGTCGGCATGGCTTCGGATGAACTGTGCTTGCTGACGACAATAGAGGCGGAGGCGCTGCCGTATTTCAATGCCGTTTCGATTGTCTTCCCTGTCACAAGGCCGTAGAGGAAGGCTGAAGCATATGAGTCGCCTGCTCCAAATGTTTTCAGAACCTTTGTTTTGTAAGCTTTCGCGCGGAAGACCTCTCCCGATTTGCTGTATGCATACGACCCTTCCACACCGTGCTTGATGACGACAAGATCCGCAGAATGTTCGAATAAATGTTTCACTGATTCTTCATTGCTTCCTCCGCTGCGGTTTTCCATCACATCAAATTCATCGCGCGTCCCGATGACGACGTCGGACTGCTCGGCGACCAATGAATAGTAAACAGCGGTCTCTTCCGCTGATGTCCATGTGTACGGACGGTAATCAAGCTCGAATACAACCTTGACCTGGTGCTTTTTCGCCAGCTGAACGGCTTTTAAAACCGCTTCGCGGGACGGACTTTTTGAGAGCGCCGTACCGGAGACCAAGAGCATCTTCGCTCTGGCGATGTAGTCCCCGTCAACTTCCGAAGGAGAAAGGTAAAGGTCTGCGACATCATCCCGGTACATCAAAATGCTGCATTCTTCAGGGCTTTTGATTTCCGTAAAAGCGAGGCCTGCTTTATGTCCGTCTTGATCAACAACCATTTGCGATGTGTCAACACCCGTATTTCTCATATAGGACTCTATAAATCTGCCATGCTGGTCGTCCGGAATTTTGCCGATGAAACCGGCCTTCAATCCCAACTTTGAGCTGCCGATCGCAATATTCGCCGGCGAGCCGCCGACATATTTCGAAAACGTCATCGTTTCTTCCATCGGCCGGTTGTATTCGACGGCATTTAAGTCAATGCACGCGCGGCCGATCGCCACAATGTCAAATTCCTTCTCTTCATTAAACGTATATTTCATCTTCAACAGCCACTCCTCGCCTGATTGTTAGCGTTCCAAAATCCACTCATGATCCGGATCATTGTGAAACTTCCACTTGCGCACCGGTCCTGCCATGACATTCAAATAATAAGACGTATACCCATCAGGAACACCCACCGGGTGATAGCCCGCCGGCACGATGACAACGTTTTCATTTTCTACTGTCATCGTCTCGTCAATTGAGCGGTCATCCGTATAGACGCGCTGGAATACAAAACCTTGGGCAGGATCAAGTTCATGATAATAGGTTTCTTCTAAAAACGATTCTTCTGGCAGATTGTCTTGATCGTGTTTATGAGGCGGGTAACTTGACCAATTTCCGCTTTCTGTGTAGACTTCAACGACTAACAGGCTGTTCGCCGAAGGGTCTGAATCCGGAAGAATATTATGGACGGTCCGTTTATTGCTAAACTTCCCGCGATGCTCGACGCCGTTATCTTCCGCTTTGATCAATTTTGTCGGCAGCTGTTTTTCTGAAGGGGAATAACAAAGGGCTATTCTTGCCTGGGTAACCGCAGTCACTTCAAATGCGCGGTCATTTGACACATAGACGCTGTCCGTCGGTTTTTTTTCAAATACGCTATCCCTCGTTCCGATGTTCTCAAATGTCGCTTCATGATCAGATACGGTAATTTTTCCAGTAACCGCAACAATGCAGCATTCCTGCTTGGTTAATTCCTCTGAATAGCGGGATCCCGGCGCGAGGTCGACGACCTTGAATTCTACATAGCGAAGATCGGAATTTGAGGCCGTCACCTCATGAACAACCTTGACGCCTTGTGAAAGCTCTGCCTCTTGCGGCTTGCGCAACAAATGACTCATTGAAAAAGCCTCCTTTTTATATCTTGAAACATGGGCCGAACAGCGTGAGGTCCACGCCGTTCGACAGTTATCATTTATTCATTGAAATCAGGGGCCGGATATCTTGCAGTCACGACTTTTTTGCGCGTATAGAAATCAACGCTGTCTTTTCCATTGGCATGCAGTGTTCCAAAGAAGGAGGACTTCCAGCCGGAGAATGGGAAGAAGGCCATTGGAGCCGGCACGCCCAGATTGATGCCAAGCATTCCCGCATCAATGTTCTCGCGGAAATAGCGGATGGCGTTGGAATTGGATGTAAACAAACATGCGCCGTTGGCAAATTCAGATTTGTTGGCGACTTCAATCGCTTCTTTTAAGTTTTTCACACGGATGACCGACAGAACAGGCGCAAAAATTTCGTCTTTCCAGATCGTCATATCAGTTGTTACATTGTCAAAGATCGTCGGACCGACGAAATAGCCGTCATCAGACACATTTTCACGGCCGTCGCAGACGAGTCTGGCGCCTTCTTCAATCCCTTTTTGTATATAGCCGAGCGTGCGCTTTTTATTTTCTTCACGAATGACCGGACCTAAGAACACGCCGTCATCCAGTCCGTTTCCGATTTTGACCTCGGACGCTTTTTTAAGCAATTTCTCCATAAAAGCATCGGCGATTCCTTCTTCTACGGTTACAACCGCACAAGCCATGCAGCGCTCACCGGCTGAACCGAAAGCGGCACCGATAATATTCGTGACCGTATCTTCCAGATTGGCATCATTCAGCACAATGGTGTGGTTTTTGGCGCCTGTCAAAGACTGAACGCGTTTTAAATGTTCGCTTCCTTTTTTATAGACATACTCCCCGACCGGTTTGGAACCGACAAATGAAATCGCTTTAATTTCCGGGTGCTCGAGAATTCCGTTTACGACGTCATGCGCGCCGTACACAACATTGAATACACCTTTAGGAAGCCCCGCTTTTTCAAAAAGCTCAACCAGCTTCTCTGTTAACAGCGGTGTACGCTCAGATGGCTTCAGAATAAATGTGTTTCCTAAAGCAATGGCCATTGGGAACATCCAGCACGGAACCATCATCGGGAAGTTGAACGGTGCGATTCCGCCGACGACTCCAACAGGGTAGCGATAGTTGGCGGCTTCGACATCAGTCGCAATCGTTGCAAGCGAATCGCCCATCATTAATGAAGGGGCTCCTGCGGCAAACTCGACATTTTCTATTCCGCGCCCGACTTCGCCAAGCGCTTCTTTTGTGTTTTTTCCATTTTCAATCGTTATCAGGTGTGCAAGCTCTTCTTTATGCTGGGTCAGAAGCTGCTGAAAGTTAAAAAGAATTCTCGCCCGTCGCGGTACGGCAACTTTTGACCATGTTTTAAACGCTTCTGCCGCTGTTTGTGCAGCGTATTCGATATCTTCCCGCGTAGAAATCGGCACTTGGCACAGTACTTCTTTTGTAGCAGGATTGACGACATCCTCATATTTATCGGTTTTGCTTTCAACCCATTCGCCATTAATATAGTTTCTTAGCTTTCTGATTTCTGCCATCCTTATAACCTCCTTAAATATTAAACGTCTGCTGGTACAGATGTTGGCAGGATTTAACCATCATGAACGGCTATTGCTCATTGCATGACAGATTTCGCAAAAGGCGGAAATGAAACGCTTACAAAATCAAAAGAACCGAAAACGGAATGAAAAGCTTTTTTTCAGCTCAACATTTTCATCAAATTTTATCACGTTTTGGTTATTTCTTGGTTATATTCTAATCTGATTATACCCATAAGTCAATCATAAAAAAATAAATTTTTTCTTGTTGAAACCTTGAAACTATTTATATAATAAATGTGTAATAAAATGGAACGCAGTCAAATCTTGCAAAAAATAGCCACCAATGTTATCATTTTTTAAGCAATTATTGATTAACTCTTGGATTTCTTATATATTTAATTAAAGATATTAGAAGGAGATATATGTATGAAATTGATGCGGATAAAGGAGATGGAGGAGTACATTTTGACCAATGGCACCGCTTCGTTAGATGAACTTTGCCAGGTCTTCAATGTCTCCAAAAACACGGTCAGACGCGATATTAACAAATTGACTGAGAAGGGCGTCATCCAAAAAGTATACGGCGGTGTGACGGCGATTGAGAAAACGGCGTTGATCCCATTTGAGAATCGCACAATCCAAAATAAAGACGCCAAAACGAAAATCGCCCATTATGCTTCACAGTTCATCGAAGATCACGACCTTATATTCATCGATTCCGGCACGACGACAAGATCGATATTGGAAACTCTTGATCCAAATAAAAATGTAACCGTTTTAACAAACAGCCTGGATATTATCAATGCTGCCGCAGCTCTGAAACATATTAACCTGATTATCATCGGAAGCAACTTTAAGCGAAAAACACAGTCCTTTGTCGGGATGGATGATCCGAGCACATTGGATAAATACAACATCAACAAAGCGTTTATGTCGGCGACCGGGGCGACTCTGACACACGGGCTGACAAACTCGGATCTGCTCGAATATGAAATCAAAAAGAAGATTTCCGAAAAAGCAAAAGAAGTGTACTTGCTCGCTGACCGTTCCAAATTCGGCAAATCGACATTGCTGACATATGCGCGTTTTGACAGGCTGCATGCCATTGTCACGTCAAAACCGCTCGATGAGGAGTACAACACATTCTGCAACGAGCATAACATTGAAATCCATCTGGCTTAGCATGTTATAGTTGAAGTGAACAGCTTGGCCGGTATTGCCGGCCGGGTCCATATATATTAGGAGGGGAAATCAATGAAAAAAGTTAGAATGGGCAAGTCAGACTTACATGTATTTCCGATCGGTCTTGGAACAAATGCAGTCGGCGGCCATAACCTTTATCCAAATCTCAATGAAGAAACAGGAAAAGAACTGGTCCGCGAAGCGCTTAAAAACGGCGTGACATTGCTGGATACCGCATACATATACGGAGTCGGCCGTTCTGAGGAGCTGATTGGCGAAGTCCTCCGCGAATTTAACCGCGAAGATGCCGTCATCGCAACAAAAGCCGCCCACAAAAAAGAAGGAAACGACTTTGTCTTTGACAACTCTCCGGAATTTTTGAAACAATCCGTAGACGAAAGCTTAAAGCGGCTGCAAACGGATTACATCGATCTCTTCTATATTCACTTCCCTGACGAACACACACCGAAAGATGAAGCGGTCGAGGCGCTGCATGAGCTGAAGAAGGCGGGAAAAATCCGGGCGATCGGTGTTTCCAATTTCTCTCTCGACCAGCTTAAAGAAGCAAATAAAAACGGGCTTGTTGATGTTTTGCAAGGCGAATACAATCTGCTGAACCGGGAAGCGGAAACGACCTTTTTCCCGTATATACAGGAGCATAACATTTCGTTCGTTCCATATTTCCCGCTTGTTTCAGGGCTCTTGGCCGGAAAATATACGGAAGACACGACATTCCCTGAAGGTGACCTCCGCAGGGAAATGGAAAACTTCCAAGGCGAACGCTTTAAAGAAAACATCAAAAAGGTAAACAAGCTGGCGCCGATTGCGGAAAAGCATGGTGCCGACATCGCGCACATCGTATTGGCCTGGTATCTTGCAAGACCGGAAATCGATATTTTGATTCCTGGAGCGAAACGTGCAGATCAGCTGCTGGATAATATAAAAACGGCTGAGATCAAACTGTCGCAGGACGATATCGACTACATCGACCAGCTGTTTGCATAATAAAAAGAAACCATTCTAAAAACCTATCTTTCATGATAGGTTTTTTCTTTTTGCAGTTTATCGCTAAAACACGTTGACAGCGTTTCCAATTCTGATATGATAGGGAATAAGTTAATCATAGTGATGGAGATTTGGGAGATCCACTGGAAGAACCTCAGCATTTAGGAGGTTTTTTGGGGATCTTTTTTCTTTGCCGCTATATTAACAGATCAAATCGATGAAGGAGGAAAGGAAACATGTGAGGAATGACCTCAAATTGATCACTCAATCTTTTTCATAAAAGAAAGGGGAAACGATGATGAAGGGACTTTTACGAAACGTATTGATGTCTGCCGCACTGATTGGGATCGGTTTTGGGATCTGCGGCAAAGCGGAGGCGGCAGCACCGGCCGGCAAACCGCTGAACCCGAATCAAATATTAAATGTCGCACATCGCGGGGCATCGGGCCATGCTCCTGAACATACTCTATTGGCCTATAAACTCGGACAGCGCATGAAAGGCGATTACATAGAAATCGATCTTCAAATGACAAAAGACGGCCGATTGATTGCCATGCATGATGAAACATTGGACCGGACGACAAATGGAACCGGACTTGTCAAAGACCATACGCTAAAGGAAATAAAACAGCTGGATGCCGGGTCCTGGTTTAATGAAAAGTATCCCGAATTGGCGAAAAAGGAGTATGTCGGACTAAAGGTTCCAACACTTGAAGAAGTGATTCAAACATTCGGCAAAAACGCCCGCTACTATATTGAAACAAAATCGCCGGAAGTATATCCTCAAATGGAAGAAAAGCTGCTCAACACCCTGAATAAGTATAAATTAACAGGGCCAAATGTTCATTCGAATAAAGTCATCATTCAATCTTTTAGTCCTGAAAGCTTGAACATTATTCATCAATTAAACCCTGCCATCCCGCTTGTGCAGCTGCTCTGGTACGATGGGCCGGCTTCCATTACGGATGATGAGCTGAAGGCGTATAAGACGTACAGCGTCGGCCTCGGGATGAACTTTGATCAAATTGATCAGGCATACGTTCAAAAGGTGCGCAAGGCCGGACTGCTCATACATCCTTACACCGTCAATGAAAAAGAAGACATGCGAAGGCTGCTGGATTGGGGCGTCACCGGAATGTTCACCAACTTTCCCGACCGCTTGCAGCAAGTTTTACAAGAAAACAAGTATTGATTTGTAGGAGGAAAACATGATTAAGCTTTTTAGACCTGCACCGCCGATTGACAGATTGCCTGACGAAAAAATCGATTCTGAATACAAGAAATTCAGACTGCAGGTTTTTCTTGGCATCTTCATCGGATATGCAGCATATTATTTGATTCGCAAAAATTTCTCGCTGGCTATGCCGTATTTTATTGAAGAAGGGTTTTCAAAATCACAGCTCGGCCTGGCCTTATCCGCCCTTTCACTTTCTTACGGGATCAGCAAGTTTGTGATGGCGACCATATCAGACAGGAGCAATCCGCGGATGTTCCTGCCTGCCGGCTTGATTCTTTCCGCCGTCATCAGCCTGCTGATGGGGTTTGTTCCTTTCTTTACTTCATCTATCGCCATCATGTTCATCATGCTGTTTTTAAACGGCTGGTTCCAAGGGATGGGCTGGCCTCCATCAGGCCGCGTACTTGTTCACTGGTTCAGCGTAAGCGAAAGGGGAAATAAAACGGCGATTTGGAATGTCGCCCACAATGTCGGCGGAGGGCTGATGGCTCCGATTGCTGTTGCCGGTGTCGCGGTATTCTCCGGAATCACCGGAAGTTCTTCAGGGTATGAAGGTGTCTTTATTTTACCAGCACTGGTTGCCATCGTTGTAGCAGTTATTTCATATGTATTAATCCGCGATACCCCTCAGTCTGTTGGACTGCCGCCAATTGAAGAATATCGCAATGACTATTCAACAAAAACGAAAAAAACGTTTGAAACGGAGCTGTCGACTAAAGAGATTCTGTTCAAATATGTGTTGAATAATAAATGGGTTTGGGCCATCGCGCTGGCAAACATCTTCGTCTATTTCGTCCGCTACGGCGTATTGGACTGGGCGCCAACCTATTTAAACGAAGAAAAAGGGTTTGATATGAGCAAATCAAGCGTCGCCTATTTTCTGTATGAATGGGCGGGCATTCCGGGGACGCTGCTATGCGGCTGGATCTCGGATAAATGGTTTAAAGGACGCCGCGGTCCCGCCGGTTTCGTCTTTATGCTCGGCGTTTTGATTGCTGTGCTGGTGTATTGGTTCAATCCGGCCGGAAATCCGGTGGTGGATATGATATCCTTGATCGCGATCGGCTTTCTTATTTACGGTCCGGTTATGCTGATCGGCTTGCAGGCGCTTGACTTTGTTCCTAAAAAAGCCGCCGGCACCGCCGCCGGACTGACCGGTCTGTTCGGCTACTTGGGAGGCACAATGACCGCCAACGCTCTAATGGGGGTCATCGTCGATTCAGCCGGCTGGAACGCAGGATTTACATTATTAACGGCATCATGCGCAATTGCCGCCCTCATATTTGCGATGACATGGAATGTGCGGGGACAGGAAGTTGTCAAACATTAAGTGAAGAGATACATCTCAGTCTGAGATGTATCTTTTACTAAGTTTTCCATAAAATTTTTTCCAGCCATATTCGTTTGGCTGTTCGCTCCCACCTAACCACTTCCACAAAAAAAGCCCATCTCAAGAAACCTTGAGATGCGGCTTATTTATTACGCCATCACTTTGCATATATCGTTTGTAAACTCGACTGGATCATCGATCGGCAGGCCTTCGATCAGCAGCGCCTGGTTGTACAGGAGACTGGTATACAGTTTGAATTTATCTTTGTCGTTTTCAAAAGCGTCCTGCAGCGTTTTGAAGACGTCGTGATTTGTATTGATCTCCAGCACTTTGTCTGCTTTGACATGCTGATTGTCAGGCATCGCGTTTAAAATTTTCTCCATTTCGATTGTGACTTCGCCGTCGGCAGCAAGGCATACGGAATGGGTTTTCAGGCGTTTTGACGCCCTTACGTTTTTTACTTTGTCCGCCAGTATGCTTTTCATTTCGCCAAACAGCTCTTTGTATTGATGTTCATCCGCATCTGTATTGTTTTGGTCCTTGTCTTCTTCGATTCCCAGGTCTCCGCTTGACACGGATTTAAATTCTTTTTCCTCATACTTCGCAAGCATTTTTATGGCGAATTCATCAATATCTTCGGTGAAATATAAAATTTCGTAGCCTTTTTCAGAAACAAGCTCTGTCTGAGGAAGCTTTTCAATCCGGTCATATGAATCGCCTGACGCATAATAAATATATTTTTGGTCCTCAGGCATTCTTGATACATACTCGTCAAGCGTGACAAGCTTTTTCTCCTTGGAAGAGTAGAACATCAGCAAGTCCTTCAGCACATCCTTGTTGGCGCCGAAATCGTTGTAGACGCCAAACTTGAGCTGTCTGCCGAACGATTGATAGAATGATTCATATTTTTCCCTGTCATGTTTCAACAGATTTTTCAATTCATTTTTGATTTTCTTGCTGATATTTTTGGCAATCAGCTTGAGCTGGCGGTCATGCTGGAGCATCTCCCTTGATATGTTGAGGGATAAATCCTCTGAATCTACCATTCCCTTCACAAAGCTGAAGTGGTCAGGGAGCAGATCAGGGCATTTCTCCATGATCAATACACCGTTAGAGTACAGCTCCAAGCCCTTCTCAAATTCCTTTGAATAATAGTTAAACGGCATGTTCTCCGGAATGTATAAAATAGCATGGTATCTCACCGCACCGTCGACACTTGTATGGATATGGGCAAGAGGTTTGTCAAAGCCGTAGCGCTTTTCAGCATAAAACGCTTCATAATCCTCTTTTGTAAGCTCGTTTTTATTTTTCCGCCAAATCGGCACCATACTGTTGACCGTCTGCTCTTCCTGGACTTCTTCGAATTCGTTTTCGCCGTCCTCTTTCGGTTTATTGACGGTGACATCCATCTTGATCGGATAGCGAATGAAATCGGAATATGATTTAATGATTGATCTCAAACGGTGCACATCAAGGTATTCATCATAATTTTCATCATCCGTGTTTTCTTTCAATTTCAACATAATATCTGTGCCGACATGATCTTTTTGGCACGGCTCGATCGTATACCCGTCGGCTCCCGCGGACTCCCACTTATACGCTTGGTCGCTGCCATGCGCCTTTGTGATGACTGTGACAACGTCGGCTACCATAAAAGCGGCGTAAAATCCAACGCCGAACTGGCCGATGATATCATGCCCGTCTTTTACTTCGTGTTCCTGTTTAAACGCAAGTGAACCGCTTTTCGCGATCGTTCCGAGGTGCTCCTCCAGCTCCTCTTTTGTCATGCCGATTCCCGTATCTGATACAGTCAATGTTCTGTTTTCCTTATCAGATTTCACCTTTATGTAATAATCGTCCTTGTTAAACGTCAGTGAATCGTCTGTCAGCGCTTTGTAGTAGATTTTATCGATGGCGTCGCTCGCGTTAGAAATCAGCTCCCTTAAAAAGACTTCCTTTTGGGAGTAAATTGAGTTGATCATGATGTCTAACAATCTTTTGGATTCTGCTTTGAATTCTTTTTTAGCCACCTTTTCTCTCTCCTTTTGTTTTCAAACCGACTTTTCAATATCTTTCCTATTCATATTTTAAATAACATACCGGCTGATTGATGTCAAATTGTAAAAAATGCCGCTTGAAGGAGCATTTTTTACAATTTGACAACCGTACTTCCTCTTCATATAATTTGATATGAAGAAAATTTTGACTGTATGAGGTGGAAAGGAATGAAAATCTTATCAACTGTTCTTAAAAGAGAATTGGCTTAAAGACGGGAGAAGTCTGCCCTTTTTTAGACAAGCCATCTCGGGAACAGTTTGATACGATTTCACATCCTTTCTTGCTGTATTTTAATATGTAGCGGGTAAGGTGTATTTTGCCTTACCCGCTTTTTTTGCCGGACAGGATAGCGATGCTTCACGCTGTTCTCTTTGATGGCTTAGTTTTTTCGAAAATAAGCCTGAAGGAGAGAATCACCATGAGTATTGTTAATGTCACGAATCTTACCCATATATATGGAGACCGCATGATCTTTCAAGATGCCGGCTTCCGCTTGCTGAAAGGCGAGCATGCCGGCCTTGTCGGTGCAAACGGAGCCGGAAAGTCGACATTTCTGCGGCTCTTGACGGGAAGCCTTCTGCCCGATTACGGAAACATTGAATGGCAGCCGAATATTCGGGCCGGTTTTCTCGAACAGCATGCCAAACTGACGGAAGGCACAACCATCCTTCAGTACATGGAAAAGGCCTATGAACGGCTTTTTGAAATCGAAATGGAAATGAATGTGCTCGCTGAAAAAATGGCCGATCCCGGAGACAACCTGGAGGCCATGCTGAAAAGATACGGAGAGCTCCAGACCGAACTGGATGCTTCAGGATTTTACCAAATCGGCGCCAACATTGAGGATGCCGCCCAAGGCCTCGGCTTGACGGAAATCGGCCTTGATCAGGATGTCACGGCTTTAAGCGGAGGCCAGCGTACGAAGCTGCTGCTGGCCAAGCTGCTGCTCGAAGAACCTGATGTGCTGTTGTTGGATGAGCCGACCAACTATTTGGATGCCTCACACATTGAGTGGCTGACAGGCTACTTGAAAAACTATGAGCACGCATTTCTCGTCATCTCCCATGACGAACGCTTTTTAAATGAGATCACGACGGTTACATTCCATCTGGAGCATCAAACGATAAAACGCTACTCCGGCAACTATCAATATTTTCTGAAGGAATATGCGCAAAGCCGGGCACAGGCAGAAGCTGCTTACGCAAAACAGAACAGGGAAATTAAAAAGTTAGAGGCGTTTATCGACCGCAACAGAGTCCGAAAAGCGAAACAGGCCAAAAGCAGGGAAAAAGCATTAAGCAAAATCAAGCGAATCGAAAAACCGACAGATTCTCATGTCCCCCGCTTTGAATTTACAACGGGGCGGAATCCGGCGATGACCGTGCTCGAGACGGAAAAGCTTGAGGCCGGCTACACCGTACCATTATTTAAGCCCCTTTCCCTGACCGTGAACCGGGGCGATAAAATCGCCATTATCGGAGAAAACGGCGCCGGAAAATCGACGCTCATCAAAACGCTGCTCGGTGATCTCAAGCCTCTCAGCGGCATCGTAACAGCCGGACAGCATTTACAGGCAGCCTATTTTAGACAGGAAAGCCCCGCTTCTCATGATACACCGCTTGAAAAAGTGCGGGCGCTCTTTCCCGATGTACCGGAAAAAGACATCAGGCAAACGCTCGCGATGTCCGGTTTGACGCCAAAGCATATCAGCCAGCCCTTTTCTACGCTCAGCGGCGGTGAACAGGCAAAAGTCCGGCTGGCGGAGCTGATGCTTTCAAACAGCAATCTGCTTGTTCTTGATGAACCGACAAACCATCTTGACACATTGGCAAAGAATGCCTTAAAGCAAGCGCTTTGCGACTATAAAGGAACGATTTTGCTCGTTTCCCATGAGCCGGCCTTTTATGAAGACTGGGTGACTCATGTCTGGCGGATTGAAGCCTGGCGGCGCAAGTAAAGGAAAAGCCGGCCTTTTCGAAAGGCCGGCTTTTTTATTTGGATAATACAAGCTCATGAATGGCGTGGGCGACGCCGTTTTCATTATTTGATTTCGTTTCATAATTTGCAGAGGCCTTCACCTCAGGTATGGCATTGCCCATCGCAACTCCGCAGCCAGCCCATTCGATCATTGTCAGATCGTTGCCGTTATCGCCGATTGTCATTACTTCTTCTCTTGCAATCCCCAATAGATCGGCGAGCTGCCGAACGGCATTTCCTTTACTGGCCGCAGGATGAAGAATTTCGTAAAAGAACGGCGAACTCTTCACCATTGTATAACGTTCCTTTACTTCTTCCGGTATAGCGGCGATGGTCCGGTCAAGCTTCTCCGGCTCATCAATATACATCGCCTTTGGCGCCAGTATGTCTTCCGGTATCTCCTCCATCTTCCGAAAACGGAGCGGAACCTGAGTGACGTTTGATTCATAGACTGTATATGGGCTGATATCGCGGTTTGGCGTATATAAATAAGATGAGTCAAAAAAGTGCATCGGGGTATCAAGGGTTTGGCTGAGTTCATATAAAGATTTCAAATCTTCATAGCGAAGCGTCAGCTCTGATACGACCTTCTGTGTATGCGTATTTTGAACAAGCGCACCATTATAGGCGATAACATAATCGCCATCTTCATTTAAATTCAGTTCTTCCAAATAGCGGCTCACTCCGCCGAGAGGGCGCCCGGTGCAAAGGACAATCTTCACGCCTTGCGCTTTCGCCGCATGAAGGGCATCACGCACTTCCTCTGTTACCTCATGAAGGTCATTCAACAATGTTCCATCCATATCTATCGCGATTAGTTTGTACATGTTCCACTCTCCCTGATTAAAATCGTGCCTCAATCTCATACCTATGACCTATTTCTCCTTTATTTTACCACAGTCCTTGGCTTTTCCTTTATGACATCATCCGAAAAACTCCCCACAGCAAAAAACAGCCTCTGGCGGAGACTGTTTGCAGCTTAAAACATGTCTTGAAGAATGGGATCTTCATCAAGCAAACGGAGCGCTTTTTCACGGTAGGCCTTGTCATGCAGGTACGTATAACGGTTTGGCTTTATCGTGTGAGAAAGGCTGATCGCTTCGCGAAACTCATGTTTGTCAAGATGAAGCGTTTTTACATAGTTGAAAAAGCCCGTTCTTGTAAACACCTTTTTAATTCTCTCAGCCCGGTGATTTTGCACATGGGCCATGATATAGGTGGCCACCCCTACTTGTATGCCGTGCATCTGCGGTTTTTTTGAGATTTTGTCCAGCGCATGGGATATCAAATGCTCTGAACCGCTGATAGGCGCGCTGTTTCCGCTGATTTCCGTTGCGATGCCGCCCATTGTTAATGAACTGACCAATTCTTTCAAAAAGATCGGCTGTTTAATATCCTGCATCGGCGTACGGACGAAACTGTTCACTGCCTTTTTGCTGAGCATAGATGCAAACGCATTGACATCGCTGACTCCTTGCCGCTCTTCAAACTCCCAGTCATAAAGGGCGGTAATGTTGGACATCAGGTCGCCGATCCCGGCTAAAATAAAGCATTCCGGTGCTTTTTGAATAATATTCAAATCAGCAATAATCCCATAAGGAACCCGGGCAGGAACCGTTGTTTTTTTGCCCTCGACCTGAAGCGAACAATTGCTGCTTGCAAACCCGTCGTTGGATGCCGATGTCGGTATGCTGATGAACGGGGTTCGTTTAGAAAAGGCGATATATTTTCCGCAATCAACGACATATCCGCCGCCCATGGCGATCATGACATCATAATTACCGATTGAAAATGCTTTCTGAATCAGCTGCTGAAGATCAAGGCCGGCCGGCAGCTTAACAGCGTCGACTTGGACCTTTTGAAAAGCGGCTTTTAATGAATTCTCATACTGCTGATATGAAAAATCATCAAAAAACATAATGGCCTTATCAAACTGGTGCTTTTCCAAGATCGCCTCCAACCGGCCAAACACGCCTTCACTAATGTCCAAAACCGCAGGAATGGCGATACTTGTCACCTGGCGCGGCATTAGACGATCATTCCTTTTTGCTTTAAGTACCGTTCGATGTCCCCGAAAGTCTCGACCGCTACAAACGGCACACCCTTCTCACGCAATATATCCTGGAGCGCGTCTTTTGCAAACGTAACATCCGCAAATTTTGCCGGGTGGGAATCAGGTTCGCTGTCACCGGCAAAATAAATCGTCTTATACTCTTCTTTCAGCTTTTGAATGACTTTTGATTTATCAATGCCATAGCGTTCAGAGTAGTGCCAATGGTTTTCATCAATCGTCATGTGGACGTTGTCTTCTTTAAAAAAGCCTTTATTTGAATAAACCTCGACATCTTTAATGCCGTATTTTTTTAAAATATAATGAATGTAATAATCAGTTCCGGCGCTTAGAATGAAAAAGTCGCCGCCGCTTTCCTGGACATGCCGAATGAAGTCTGGTACATGCTCATCAATCGGAATCGAATGGATGTCATCGATGATGGTTTGTTCGCTTTGATTGATGGAAGCAAACACGGTGCCTAAAAATTCAATATCTTTTAATTCTCCCGCTTTCCACTTCTTAAACAATTCACGGCCTTCAGGAAAATATTTATCAATAACCATCCAATAAAAGTCCTGTTTGGAAATCGTCCCGTCAAAGTCTGATACAAATGCCCATTCCTTCATGCTGCATACCTCTTTTCTCTAGGGAATTTTAAATTTTAGATTTATTATACAGAAAGTTTGTGAATTGTTGAACATAATCATATTTCTTTTTTGTGTACTTTATTTCACAAAGTGAATATTCTTAATGAACTGAACAATATACGTGATGTGTTTATGATTCTTTCTCAGTACGTTGTTTCCCTTTTTCCGTCACGGCAAATTTCCGTTTCATTGTCTTGATGTTTTCCGCTTTCCGAAACCGCAGGGCAGACCAATCATCATCAATTGCGATCTGGCGGACAGGCTCATAGCCCTGATCCGCAAGCAAAGCGGCTACCGTCTCGCGGCTGCAATCAGAACCCTTGTACAGTTTGGATGATTTTTTCGGATAACAAAGCCAAAATAATCCGTCCTCTGCCAGATGATGCTCCGCTTCCCGGGCAGATGCCTGCAGGCTTTCATTTGCCGTGCCAAACACTTGAACAAAATCGTATTTGTCTTGTTCGGCCCTATCATGCACTTCACCTTGAAATGCGGCCATGATTTCATTGTAAGACTCAGGTGCGTTTATGATGAGTACGGGCTGGCCGAAGTCTTTAACCTGCAATTTTTTGATAACCGGATGTGTTTCTGCCATCTTTAATCAATCCTTTTCTGTTTATAGTAACAAATTATCCAAAACAACAGTAATCATACAAAGCAAAAAAGTAATAGACGAATGAGGGCTTTTTCTGCTATATTTACATTGATAATGCGAATCATTTTCAATTATAGATACATATGGAGGGTCAAATGAAAAAGTATTCATTTATCATCGGATTCGTTATGATATTATGTTTGTTTGTCAGCGCATGCAGCAGCTCTTCAGAGTCCAGCGGAAGCAGCGGCAATGAAAAAGCAGCTGAGGCGGCGACAAGAACTTATAAATCAACACGCGGCAATGTCAAAATCCCGGTAAAACCGAAACGGATCGTGACAGACTTTTATGCCGGCGAGCTGTTCTCGGTTGGCGCGAATGTAGTCGGCTCAGGCTCATGGTCTTTCACCAACCCATTTTTGAAAGATCAGCTGAAAGATGTAACAGATGTAGGCGACCCGATCAATGTAGAGAAGGTCATGAAACTGAAGCCGGATCTAATCGTTGTTATGAAAGACGACAATTACGACAAGCTGTCTAAAATCGCACCGACTGTCGTCATCCCTTATAACACTGCAAAAAATGTGCAGGAAACCGTGAAGATGTTCGGCGATATCGCAGGTGCGAAAGAACAGGCCGACAAATTCCTTGCAGACTTTGAGAAACAATCAAAAGCCGCTCAGAAAAAAATCGCCAAAGTCGTCGACAAAAATGCAACATTCGGCGTTTATGAAAACACGGATAAAGGGAAGTTTTGGGTGTTCAATGACAACGGCGGACGCGGCGGCCAAGCGGTTTATAATGCACTCGGCTTAAAAGCTCCTGAAAAAATCGTAAAAGACATTTTCAAAACAGGTGAAATCAAAGAACTGTCCACGGAAGTCATCCTTGAATATGCTGCCGATTATATGTTCGTCACAGATTATAATCCGAACGGCGACAGCAAAACGCTGGACAAGCTGAAGCAGTCTTCCATTTGGAAAAACCTTGACGCCGTCAAAAACAACCGCGTCTTCATCAATGATTTTAATACCTTCTACCCGTACGATCCGATCTCTGTCAGCAAGCAGGTTGATTTGATTACGGAGATGCTGGTGAAGCGTGAGAAGGAGAATCAGAAAAAATAAGGCTGGAGCCCGTCTCCAGCCTTTCTTTATTGCTTTGGGTGAAGGATGGAACCAGGGACAAGAAGGACTTCAACACCGCTTTAAGGCTCCCTCCGTAACCGCACGATCATTCCCTCCCATTTCACGGAAGCTGTTTCACGTGGAACGATATATGATACAATAAATGGATGGAGGCGATAAATATGGGAATTGAAAAAGTTGGACAAATCGGGGTGCCGGTTGAAGACTTAGAGCGGGCTGTGGCATTTTATCAGGATGTATTAGGCCTGTCCCTTTTATTTCAGACAGATCGCATGGCTTTCTTTGAGTGCGGCGGGCTGCGGCTTCTTCTCAGCCTCCCGGAAAAAGACGAATTTGCTCATGCAAGCTCCGTCATTTATTTTCAAGTTGAAGATTTGCCGGCAGTATATGATGAAATCGCAACAAAAGGCGTTGTTTTTCTCATAGAACCGCATATGGTGGCAAAAATGGAGCAAACGGAAACCTGGATGGCCTTCTTTCAAGATACCGAAGGAAATACTCTCGCTTTGATGAGTGAAGTGCAAATATAAATAGCGAAAACAGCTGATCGCCTCAGCTGTTTTTCATTTTCACGTCATCGCAAGCAGATTGACACGTACGATTTAATTCACAGGCGGCGCATTTTCCTTTCCGGCTTCGTTTGACAAATTTTATAAGTGTCCATGCCGCATAACCGAAGATGAGCGCTCCGATCGTGATATTAAACAGCATGCTGTCACATCCTTCCTATGATAACCCAAGCAATCGTCCGCCCTGATAAATCAAGAACGCGATCGCATATGCAATGGCCAGTCCGTAAACAATGGACAAGAACATCCACTTTTTCGAGTTTGTTTCTTTTTTAATTACCGCTACTGTCGCGAGGCATGGTACGTATAAAAGAACGAAAGCCATAAATCCGTAAGCGGCCAGCGGTGTAAATTGCTCAGCCATCATGCCTTGCAGCTGGGCTTCGGGTACGAAATAGATGATGCTCATCGAAGCAACGACAACTTCCTTCGCGAGAAAACCGGTTAATAGTGATGCCGCTGCCTGCCATGTGCCGAACCCCAGCGGCATCAACAACGGTGCGAGCACTCCGCCGATCATCGCTAAAAAGCTGTCATCCATCTCAACGCCCGTTCCGCCGGGCCCTGTATACGATAAAAGCCAAATGAGGACAGACCCGCCAAAAATGTAAGTCCCGGCTTTGCGGACGAAACCTTTGCCCTTTTCCCATGTTGCCCGCCACAATGTACGCGCTTGAGGCAAACGATACGGCGGCAGTTCAATCACGAAAAACGACTTTTCTTCTTTGAGCTTGGACGAGGATAAAAACTTCGCCAGCGCCAGCGCTGCGGCAATGCCCAGCACATACAAGGAAAGGACGACGAAAGCCTGATGAGCCGCGAAAAAAGCCCCTGCAAACAAAGCATAAACCGGCAGTCTTGCAGAACAGGACATAAATGGCGTCAGCATAATCGTCAAGAGTCTTTCCTTAGGCTGCTCTACAGTTCGCGCAGCCATGACGCCCGGAACATTGCAGCCGAAGCCGATGATCAGCGGAATAAAGGCTTTACCGTTTAAACCGATCGCCTCCATCAGACGGTCCATCACCATGGCCACACGCGCCATGTACCCGGAATCTTCGAGCACCGAAATGAAGAAAAACAGAATAAAAATCTGCGGGACAAAAACGAGCACACCGCCGACACCGGCAATGATCCCGTCGAGAATGAGCGCCTCGATAAACGGGCTGGCTCCCATTGCCGACAGCGCCGAAGCCGTCCATTCCGTCAGCGGACCGCCGATGAAACCGTCCAGTGCATCAGACAATGGAACACCAAGCCAGTCAAACGTCAGCATGAACATGAGATACATGAACAACAAAAAAATCGGAATGCCAAGCACCTGATGCGTAACGATCTGATCCACGCGTTCAGTCAGCGTCTGTTTTCGCTCTGACTGATATTCAACAGAGGATGACATGATGCGGTCAATCCATCGTTCTCTCTCATTGTAAATATGCTGATGCAGCGATTTTGCGGATTGTTCCTGAAGAAGGCGTTTTTCTGTCTCCTCGTAAATTTCCTTTAACCGTTCTTTGTCGGCCGCATCTTCCAGCTGCTCTTTCATTTTCGAGTTACCTTCCAAATATTGAAGGGCCATCCAGCGTTTTAAAATGCCTGGACGTTCAGGTATGATCGATTCGATCCGGCCGATCGCTTCTTCTACTGCGCTTCCGTAATCGATGACGAGCGGCTTCGCCCTCTTTTCTTTTTCAAGAAGCAAATGCCGGCTCAGTTCATCACATCCTTTGCCGCTGCGGGCAATAACAGGAATCACCGGAACACCTAGCGCATCAGACATTTTTTGATGATCAATGAAGACGCCGCGCTGTCCTGCGACATCGATCATATTTAAACCGATCGTAAGCGGATGCCCAAATTCCAGGAGCTGCACGGTTAAGTGCAAGTTCCGCTTTAACTGTGATGCATCGACAATATTCAATATGTCTGAAAATGATTCATTGAGCAGAAAATCAGTGACGACCCCTTCATCGCGGGACAGCGGGCTCAATGTATAAACGCCGGGGAGATCGACCATCATTCCTTGTTTATGGCGGAGCAGTCCCACCTTTTTCTCAACGGTCACCCCGCTCCAGTTTCCGACATACTCATAGGAGCCTGTCAGCGCGTTAAACAATGACGTTTTCCCCGTATTCGGATTTCCGAAAAGGGCAATCTGCCGGCTGTTCATAGCTTTTCAATCCTGATCTTTTTTGCTTCTTCAAGCCGTATGCCGAGGCACTGTCCGCCAGACTCAAACATGAACGGACCGCCAAACGGCAATTTCCGCTGCACGCAAATTTCAGCTTCTTCTTTCATCCCGAGCTGTATGAGTCTGCGCTGAACAAGTTCATTCACGTCTGAAAAATCTATGATTCTTGCTCTCTCTTTTTGTTTTAATTCAGCTAAAACCATCGTTGAGGCCTCCACATTCTGAAAATGATAATCGTTATCATAATATGATTATAGGCAATAAGTCATCTTCCATTTAAAAGAAGATGTGTCAAAACCGGAACATTTTTGCGAGAATATAAAAAAGCGAAAAGCTTCAGGCGGCGCAATCTGCCGTTCTGGCTTTTCGCTCTATCAAGCTAAGTCGTTAACCGGCATGATGGCTCACTTTTTGCTCGATTCTCCTCTTTTTCGGCACATAAATTTTTCCGACAAACATATAGCCGTACTTCAATTTATTGACGGCCCAAGATATGAAAACCGCAACGCCTGTAGAGATGAAAAACAAAAGCAAAACAGCCGAAACCGTACCGATGCTTTCAAAGCTCGTTAAGATGACCAATCCGAAAATCAGGATAAAAGCGTGCAATAAATAAATAGAAAAAGAATAGTTGCTGATCATCATGATCAGCTTTGGCACCGACTTCAGTTTTGAAAACAGGTGAAAGCATAAGAAAATGACGCTTGTCGAATAAAGCAGGATATCCGGACGCTTTGACGTCACCGCGATGTCTTGTCCGAAGTAGGAAACCGCTACAATGAAACATCCTGTCACAGCAGCCGCTGCATATACCGCATGCCTGTATCGTTCCAGCAATGCCAAAAAGCGCTCGTAATTTTTGCCGCAATAATAGGCCAAACAAAAATAAAAGAGCCAGCCGGGAAACGGCACCCATGAAAAAGGAAACGGCGCCTCTTCCTGAACAACCGGAGGATGAATGAACGTGAAATAGCTCAAATAAGCCGCCGTGACCGCAAAAGAAAACGAAAGCACCCATTTAGGCGACGCCTTTTGCAAAAATGAATGGAAGCACATGTGCAGCAAGTAAAATTGAAAGATGACGAGGATGAAGTAACCGATGAAATTACCCAAGAAAATATTGGCCAACAGTTTCTTCATAATGACCGATGCATGAAATTGCTGCATCATCAGCCCTGCGGTCATAAAAGCATCCAAAACAGCGATAAATAGAAAAGGGATGAAAATTGTTTTAAACCGCTTTTTTAAAAATCCTTCCGGAACGCCGCCAGGGTAAGCATGCGCGAGCAAAAATTCGGAAATAAAAATAAACGCCGGCGTACTGAACATCAGGAGCGTTCTGAAAGATTCGACAACCCGGAAAACCGTATCTCCAAGCATGTCCGCCCGCACCATGAGCACCATCGATATCGCATGAAGCAAAACAACGCTTAAGCAGGAGATAAAGCGAATAACAAAAATTTCTTTTACCTGCAAATCGATCACTCCTCTTTCAAATTTGAAATAATATCAAATTAACATAATCATCCAAATCAAGAAAGAGGCAAAATACATAGGTATGTTTATCCCAAATTTTCCGGCTGCAAGTATAAAAAAAGCTTGTAGAAAAACTTGGGTTTCTCTACAAGCTGGATTAGACGCAGTCTAATCAAATCGCCGCTTTTATCTGTTTTGTATAGTAGAAGCGGACGATGAAGTAATATATGACCTGGATGGCGAAGAACACGCCGAGCACCATTGCGGATTCCTTGAACAGGTTGTACTGAAAGGCATGCGATAAAGCGGTCAGCGCCACAGCACCGTGGACAAGGGCAACAGCGATAGGCGCGAAGAACAGAATGCCGATCTGCCTGTTCAGCACTTTATGCAGTTCGCGGTCTGTTAAGCCCATTTTGGCAATCGATTTGAATTTCTGCTTATCATCGTCCAAATCGGTGTACAACCGGAAATAGAGGAAGCTTCCTGCTGAAACGAAGAAGACGATTCCGATAAACAGTCCGACAAATAATATCGGGCCGTACCCTTTGCTTATATCATATACCTCATAATCTACAGCCCCGAAATACATGTAATCCAGTTTCTTTTGCAAAGCCTCCCCGGCTTTCACTAAAGCCATGCCATCTGCTTCTTTTGCCTGCCATGCATAGAACCGGTTTTCGCTTTTCGGTTTTTTCAGCTGTGCGAAATCATCGTCTGTCACAATATAATAGCTGGGTTCAGATAACGCTTTTGAACGGATCGTTTGATCAGCCTTCAGCTGTTTTCCGTTTGCAAGAGGGATTGACGAAGGGCGCTGCTGATCGTCTTCTCCCTCTAAGCCGATTTTGACCTCATACTCGGCAGCCGCCGCTTTCCCGTCTTCCAGCTTGATGTGGTCAGCCCCGACGAGATCGGCAAACTTGTTATAGTCAGATTCTTTCACAATCAGCATGTCCTTGCCGTCTACATCGAAATATTGAAGGACAGCTGAAGCTTTGTCTGTTTTAATATTTCTTTCATCCAGTGTGTCATTGATGAAATCCACGTCTTTTTCGATGTGTTTGTTTGTTTCCGGCGGTTTATATGAGAACGTATGCGGGTTCATCTCTTTAATTCCGTTTGTCACCAGAGTTTGGAAACCGTACAGCG
Organism: Bacillus sp. KICET-3; assembly: GCF_033261025.1. Taxonomy (NCBI): domain Bacteria; kingdom Bacillati; phylum Bacillota; class Bacilli; order Caryophanales; family Bacillaceae; genus Bacillus; species Bacillus sp. KICET-3. The sequence continues at coordinate 4,521,967 of NZ_CP137345.1, forward strand.
TCCCAATGGCGCTGAACGCGACAGTAGAGATAATGGCCACCATAAAAAACGTCCGCGCATTGTCTTTCATCCTGTAAGACAGATCAGAAAACAAAATCATATTCGTTTTCCGCCAAAACAGGGTTTCCCGTTTTTTGAGCCTGCGGATCACATAAACACTCAGTTGCGTAAACAGCAGATATGTGCCGATAATAACAACAATTGTCACCGGCACCATCGCCACAAGAACGCCTCCTTCTTTGACAATCAAAGCGGTGTAATAGCCTCCGGCAAGCAGCACAGCAGCAACCAGCGTAAGCAAGGCAGATGCTTTCGGCTCCCCTTTGGAGATTTTGTTCCCTTTTAACAGAACAATCAGCTTCTCGCTCCTGAGCACAAACGACACAAGAAAAGAGATAAATAAGAACAGACCGTTAAAAGAAATAAACGTCACAATCATCGCCATCAACGGGAAGTAAAAATCGAGCTTGTTATCAATAATCAGGACATTTTCCGCTGTGAGCAGTATCAATTTGGCGAAGACGAGCCCGAGCACAATCCCGCCGATTGTCGCAAAAAATCCAATCAGCATATTTTCAAGAAATACCATCATGCGAATTTGGCGCATCGACATCCCTTGAATCATTAAAACGCCGAATTCCTTTTTTCTCGATTGAAGAAATGAACTCATCGAGTACAGCACAAAGAAAAAAGAGAAGACAAAAATAATGCCGCCGGCGACCAACAGGCCAAAGGATGCATGCTGCCCGATGCCGGAAGTCAAAGAATCACTGGTCATCACCGGGTGGAAAGCAAAAATCGCAAATGCGAAAAAAACCATCACCGTAAACATGCTGCTGAGAAAATAAGCGGCATACAGCCTTTTGTTGCGAATGACATTGTTAAACGCGAACTGACGAAAGGTCATTTGCATCCCCTCCCAACAAGGACAGTGTATCGAGAATCTTTTGGAAAAACGCTTGGCGGTTATCGCCGCGGTTGATCTCCGAATACAGCTTTCCGTCCTTAATAAAGACGACCCGGTTGCAATAGCTTGCCGCCTGAGGGTCATGCGTGACAAGCATCATGGTCGCTTTTTCATTGCGGTTGATCGACTCAAGCATTTCCATCACATCTTTGGATGACTTTGAATCAAGGTTGCCTGTCGGCTCATCGGCAAGCAGAAGCTTCGGCGAATGAATCATCGCTCTCGCTACAGCGGCGCGCTGGGCCTGACCGCCCGATATCTCATATGTGCGCTTTTTCATGATCTGGGTAATCCCGAGCTTTTCAGCTAAATCGTTTGCCCTCCGCTTCATTTCCTTGACCTTTTCGCCGTCAAGCGTCAAAGGAAGTACGATATTTTCTTCAACGGTTAATGTCGGCAGAAGATTAAAGTCCTGAAACACAAATCCCAGCTCTCTGCGGCGAAATTTAGCCAATTTTTCTTTTTTGAGAACATGCGGGTTTTGGCCGCTGATCAATATTTCGCCCGTCGTTGGTTCATCGATCGTTGCAATCATATTTAATAGGGTCGTTTTTCCGCTTCCGGACGGCCCCATGATGCCGACGAATTCACCTTTATCAATCGTTAGGTTAATATCCGTTAACGCGCGGTACGCAATTTTTCCTTCGTAAATCTTACTGGCTTGTTTGACCTGAAGCATCACAAGATCTCCTTTCACCTTTAACTTTTGATCTGTGATCAGTTTACCTAAATCTCTTATTGATGAACTATCGATTCTTCTTTCACTTTCATTACATCGATGTAAGGTTTTGCGTAGCGGTGAAAATCAGCCGGATTGTCGTGCCTTTCCCTTCTTGTGAGTCAAGTTCAATCCGGTGGCCGAGCTGGTCAGCCGCCGCTTTTGCCAAGTAAAGACCCATTCCGGTCGATTCTCTGAAACGGCGTCCGTTTTCTCCTGTGAAAAACGGGTCAAATACCCGCTTTTGATCTGTATCCGGGATGCCGGCGCCGAAATCTGTCACTTGCAATACCGCTTCCGAATCGTTTTCACCAATAGAAATAATAACCGTATTGCTTTTTCCCGCCGAGTATTTGACCGCATTGTTGACAAATTGGGAGATGATGAAAAACAGCCACTTTTCATCTGTTTCGACGGTGATGCCTTTTTTGATTTCTTTGAACTTAGGATAAACTTGACTGCGAATGTAAAAGCGCTTATTTTCGCGATTAACCTCGTGAACGATATCCGCCAATGCGACCGGTTTTATACGGAAATCCTGTTCGATCGTCCGCAGTCTGGCCATATAGAGAATCGTATTGAGGCCCGTTTTCATCCGCTCGGTCTCCTCGCGGATGCTGGATGATTCCGGTTCATCCAAATTTTGAGCCGTCAGTTCGATGACCGACAGCGGCGTCTTCATTTGGTGCACCCATTGATCCATGAAAGTCAAATGCTCTTTTTGTCCAAGCTCCAGCTTCTTTAATTCTTGGCGGTATTGCCTGTACTGGCTTTTCAGCAGCTGTTCAAGCGCTTCTGAAAGAGGTGATTGAGGCTGATTCGATTGCCTGAAGGTGTCATCCAATGACTCCAGCCCGCTCGTCATCCGCTTGTAAAACTTCCGTCGCGTATAGTAATGGTAGAAAAGATAGCAGCCAAGAAAGAAAAAGCCGAGAAAAACAGCATAAAAAGCCGGCCTGATGTGCTGATACCCATCAAGCCAGTACACCGACAGCATCGTGATAAACTGCAGCACTTGCACGGCAATCAACAAATAGTGTTCTTTGAAAAAAAGCTTCATTCCTCTCCCGCCTTCACCCAGGATATATTCAAGCGGTAGCCCGCGCCCCGCACTGTTTCCACCGCATCTTCAATACCGAGCTCCTGAAACTTTTTTCTGACGCGTGTAATGTTGACATTAAGCGTGTTTTCATCCACATAGGCCTGATCATCCCACAGCTTGGCCAGCAAATCTTCCCGGCCGGAAATCCTCGGGTGGCGTTCCATTAAGCTTTCGATAATATCGGCTTCTTTTTTCGTCAAAGCAGCCGTTTGACCGCCGAATGTCAGTTCAAGTCTTTCCGGATACAGTCGCAGTCCTTCTTTTTCGAGAAGCCGTTCCTCCGCCTTTGCCGCATACTCTCCGTAAGCCCTGCGAAGCTGGCTGCGTATTTTTGCCATAACGATTTCGGCGTGAAACGGCTTGGTGATAAAGTCATCCCCGCCGTTTTCCAATGCCATGACCTGATCCATTTCGCCCGTCCGCGCCGAAATAAACAAGACAGGGCAAATCGATTCCTGGCGGATTTGCCGGCACCAGTAATAGCCATCAAAGCTCGGCAGATTAATATCAAGCAGAACAAGATCAGGCGCCGTGCTTCTGAACTCATCCATAACGCGGTCAAAGTCATTCACTACATGAACGTTGTATCCGTATTTGACAATATGCGATTTTAACAAATCTGCAATCTTCGGGTCGTCTTCTACAATCATCACTTTTTGCATCTCGGTCTCTCCTTTTGGTTTGGATATATTATGACACGAAGCGGTCTGATAAACAAAAGCCGCCGCGATCCGTCCTACCTTACAATCATGTAAGTGTACTGTAATATGAATCAATTTCTTCTTCCCGCGCCTTTTTTATAAAATAATACCATCCACAAAACTGAATGAAAGAGGAGAAGGTATATGAAGACACGGGCAGGCGGCCTGATTGCCGCGGTTCTGATCGCCGTTGCCGGCGTTTTTATCGCCGGCGTTTTTATCCTGCAGAAAGCGACAGGTGGCCTTGTGCCGCTGGCCGATGATTTCATACAAGGCCAGGGAAAGCCTGAGGCATATTATCTCAAAGCCGAAGATCATGCAGAAAAGCTGAATAACGGAAAGTACAACTACACATTAACCGGATATGACGCGAGCGGACACAAACAGCAGATTGAAGCAGAGGCGGACGAAAAACTGCGTCCCGGCGCTTTCATCAAAGTATGGGCGTACGGAACGAAAGCCGGAAGCTTGACTGAAGTACACGAAGAGGAAATCCCCGAGGGCGCTTTAGCCGCCATGAAAACCAATTAAAACCCCATCGCCTGATGGGGTTTTCTGCTTAATATTTAAATCGATTGATAATGGTTTGAAGTTCTTCAGCCAATTGAGACAGCGACTCTGCTGCATAAGAGATTTCTTCCATCGAAGCCAGCTGCTCCTGAGTTGAGGAAGCAACCGCTTTTGTGCCAGCCGACGTTTCCTGTGAACCGGAAGCTAATGTTTGAATGGTGTTTTGAACCATTTCGACACCTGATGTCAGCTGCTGAGTAGAAGCTGCGACTTCTTGGATTTGAAAAGCAACCTGTTCCACCAAGTTCAAAATTTCGTTAAAATTGCCGGTCGTCTCCTGGGACAGAGCGATTCCGGAGCTGACATTTTCTTGAACGACTTTTATATTATTCACCGTTTCTACCGATTCATTTTGGATCGTTGTGACCAACGATTGAATATGGTTCGCCGATTTATTCGTTTCGTCCGCCAATTTCCGGACCTCTTCCGCCACGACGGCAAACCCTTTTCCTTGTTCTCCCGCTCTTGCTGCTTCAATTGCCGCGTTCAGCGCCAGCAAATTCGTCTGCTCCGAAATATCGGTGATGAGCGAAGAAATGTTGCTGATTTCTGCCGTGCTGGACACGAGCGCCTGCAGGCCGCTTCCGGCTGAGTCGACGGATTTATCAATGAAATTCATTTGCTCGAGCATTTTATGAACGGATTCGGAGCCGATTTCGGCTTTGTCTCTCATCGAAGACGACAGATCCGCTATGCTTCCTGTATTGGAGGCAACGGATGATAAGCGGTCCAGCAATTCATGAATCGATTCCGAGCTCTTTTCTGTCATTTCGCTTTGCGTCATATTGCTGTCGGCAATCGCCTGCATCTCTTCCGAAATCAGTTCGGAGGTCGATTTCGATTCCTCCGCGCTTGCCGACAACTGTTCAGAGGAAGCGGCGACTTGCTCAGACGAACTGCTGATCTGCTTCACAATTTGCGTCAGCGACTGAACAAAAGCATTGAAAGAATTTGCAAGCTGGCCGAACTCGTCTTTATTTTTGACGATCACTTTCTTGGTTAAATCCGCCTCGCCATGGGCGATGTCCCCAAGCTGCTGATTCAGGCTTCTCAACGGTACCAGAATAGACTTCAAGAGCAGCAGACTCAAAACAATTCCTAATATAGCTGATACTCCTGTGACAATGATGATAACCCATTCGCTCATCGTCCCATTAGCGCTGATCTCTGCTTTCAGATCTTCCACCTCTTGTTCCAGGCTTTTGACCAGCTGGTTGACAGACGGATCGAGGACTTCTTTTCTTAATGTTCTTTCCTCTCCGAAATGGATCGATTCGGCTTTTTTAGAACTTGAAGCGTAAGATTGTATAACTTGTTGATTTAAATCCCAATAAGCCTTGAAATTTTCTTTAATTTCCTCGACGTTCGCTTTGTATGTGTCTTCCCGGATCAGTTTGCCGGCGCGGTCAAGACTCTTTAAAACATCGTCGGCCTTATCCTTCATTCCTTCACTGTATTCATTGTCTCCGGTCATAATAAGGCCTCTCTCGTCATTCGACAAGCCGGTCAGACGATATTGAATATGCTTAATCTCTTTTTGAAATTCCATTTTGTCCTTAAGTTCTTCATTCTTTTTCACCGTAGAAGAAATCATAAAAACAGAGGAACCTCCGATTCCAACGATGGAAACGACTAAAATTGATATAATTCCCAGCAGTTTTGTTTTCACTTTCATTATGGTGATCCTTTCTCCTTTATGTCATCAATGATGAAAAGCAATTTTCAACTTAAATATCTTCTTCATTTCATAGTATCGACATTTTTCGTCAAAATTTGAGATTTTGTATGATTGTAAGCCGAAGAAAAAACTCTGCCGGAAAGGCAGAGCTTTTGATTGATTAATGAATTGGTTTACTTGGCGGACCCGCCGATTTGGTATGTTCATAGAAGTGATGAAAATAATCATTTGTCTCTGCTTTGATGACTTTCCAAAGCAGCAGGATGGCGATCAGGTTTGGAATCATCATCAGCGCATTCGCCATATCGGCAAACGCCCAGACGGTGACGAGGTTGGCGACCGTCCCGATGCCGCAGGCGAGGATGTAGACCAGCCTGTAGCCCGCAATTCCTTTGGCGCCGGCCAAATACTCGAAGCATTTTTCTCCGTAAACATACCAGCCGACAATTGTAGAGAACCCAAAGAAAATGACCGACAGCGACACAATGTATTCTCCTGCCGCGCCGAGTACTGAGGCAAATGCCGCGCTCGTCAATGCCCCGCCTTCCAGGCTGGCATTATGGGCCGCGCCTGATATCAAGCCGCCAGACGGGTCCCAGAAACCGGTAATAATAAGGGTTAAACCGGTCATCGTACACACCACGATCGTAACGATAAATGTCCCGGTCATTGCGACGAGCGCCTGTTTTACCGGATGGTCAGCACGCGCATTTCCGGCGATTAGCGCGGCCGTCCCAAGGCCTGCTTCGTTTGAAAAAATGCCGCGGGACACCCCGTTCCGAACCGCTTCAGATACGGCAATTCCAAGAAAACCGCCGGCTGCTGCCACAGGGTGGAAAGCATAATAGAAAATCAGCTCAAAAGCCGGAATAATCTTGTCATAATTCAAGATCAGAATCAAGATCGCCCCGCCCATGTAAAGAAAAGCCATGATCGGCACAAAGAAGCTGGCAACCGTGCTGATCCGCTGGATGCCGCCGAAGATGATGACGCTGACGAGAATGACCAGAATCAGCCCTGTCACCCAGTTTTCGATACCGAAGCTGTTCTTTGTAATATCGGCAATCGTATTGGATTGGACGCTGTTGCCTATCCCCAAAGCGGCAAAAGCTCCAAACAGCGCAAAAGCGATGGCGAGTCCTTTAAATCTGCGGCCGAGTCCGCGTTCGATATAATACATCGGCCCGCTTGAATATTCCCCTTTTTCATTTTTTACGCGGAATTTAACAGCAAGCAAGGCTTCCGCGTATTTCGTTGCCATGCCCAACAGCCCGACAACCCACATCCAGAAGATCGAACCCGGTCCGCCGAGTGTCAATGCCGTCGCGACACCTGCGATATTTCCGTTTCCGATCGTGGCGGCAAGCGCTGTCATTAAAGCTTTAAAATGGCTCACATCCCCTTCGGCAGCCGCGTCTTTGCTGTCTTCCTTGCCAAATCCGATCTTAAACGCATAGATCAGGCGGCGAAATTGCAGTCCTTTTAAAACAATCGTTAAAAATAAGCCTGTCCCAAATAATAAAATTAAACTGGGCGGCCCCCATAATACCTTATTAATCTTGCCTAGTATTTCTAAGATATCCATATGACTCACTCCCAACAAAGATAACGCTTTCATAGCTGCAAGAGATATTCTATCACAACGAAAAATGGTTATGTTTGTGAAACGACACAAAATGTAATCGCTTACATTTATTTTTTTAACAAAACTATTTTTTAAAGAAAAAAATTTTAATAGATAACTCCTCGCATCAAGCCTTTCACCTCATTCAACGTTCACTAATTTGTTAAATTTCACAAAAAAGCGCTTACATTTTTAATTTTACGCACGATGCTCTTGCCAGTTCAGAGATTTATACTAGCGGTAGAATCATATTTCATTTGAGGGGGACGACATCATGATTATTGGAATTCCGAAAGAAATTAAAAACAATGAGAACCGTGTAGCCATTACTCCGGCCGGAGTAGTCGCGCTTAAAAAAAGCGGTCATCAAGTTTTAATCGAACAGGGAGCCGGGCTTGGAAGCGGCTTTGAGGATGCCGACTACAAAGCAGCCGGAGCAGACATCTTGGTTGAAGCGAAAGATGTATGGGCAAAAGCGGATATGGTCATGAAGGTGAAAGAGCCGATCAGCTCTGAATACGGCTATTTCCGAAAAGGACTTGTTTTGTTTACGTATCTGCACTTAGCAGCTGAACCTAAGCTTGCGAAAGCGCTTGTGGACAGCGGCGTCACAGCCATCGCTTACGAAACGGTTGAAGTGAACCGGACGCTGCCGCTCCTGACTCCAATGAGTGAAGTCGCCGGACGCATGGCTTCACAGATCGGCGCGCAATTTCTTGAGAAATCAAAAGGCGGCAAAGGCATCCTGTTATCAGGCGTACCCGGCGTAAAACGCGGCAAGGTCACGATCATCGGCGGCGGAGTGGTCGGTACGAACGCTGCCAAAATCGCAGTCGGACTTGGCGCTGACGTCACTTTGATCGATTTGAGCGCTGAGCGCCTCCGTCAGCTCGATGACCAGTTCGGCAAAGACATTCAAACGCTTATGTCTAACCCGCTCAACATTGCGGAAGCCGTAAAAGACTCAGACCTTGTCATCGGCGCCGTCTTAATTCCTGGTGCAAAAGCGCCGAAGCTTGTCACAGAAGAGATGATTCAGTCGATGTCCCCAGGCTCAGTTGTTGTAGACGTGGCGATTGACCAGGGCGGCATTATTGAAACGGTTGATAAAATCACCACGCATGACGATCCGACTTACACGAAGCACGGCGTTGTCCATTATGCCGTCGCCAATATGCCGGGAGCCGTTCCTCGTACATCAACGATCGGCTTAACAAACGTCACTATGCCTTACGCTTTGCAAATCGCAAATAAAGGCGTTGAACAAGCAATCGCCGAAAATCAGGCGCTCGCTCTCGGCGTCAACGTTGCAAACGGAAGCATCACCTACAAGGCCGTCGCGCGCGATCTTGGATATGAATACGCATCTGTAGAAGATGCATTTCAAACGGTAACCGCTGGTTAAGCGGACTTTATCTCTCTGTCAATTGAATGGAGAACATTTTAATAACGCTTTCTGACTGTCCTTTCACGAAAAAAAGCCGGATATCATCCGGCCTTTTTTCATTCTGCTTTAAACATTGAAGGACGTTTTCCGGCACACGGTGTTCGCCTTCATCCGAAATCGGCTGCAAGTCAATTCTTGAATGGTGTTCCCGTATCAACATATTTAAATACATTCAGAGACGGCAATGGACGTCCTTTAAAATCAAATAATGCCTGATTGTCTACGGCGCTGCCGCCAAACCACTTTCCTGCGTCTTCCGGATCATATTCAGCGGCATAGCTTGTGGCCCAGCCTGATCCGTATGTCTCCCAAAGCGCTTTATTTTTCTCGAGCTGGTGTGCCGGTCCTACTGGAATCCATGCAGGTTCCCAATAGAAAACGCCGATTCCGGCTTCGCCTACATCGCTGACCGCTTGAATCACATCACGGACCGCGTTCGCCTGCCCTTGAACGGTGACCGGATAATTGAGCGTTTGACCGTTTTTAGGGGCTGTATTTTCGTGTCCGTCTCCGTCTTCAGCCGTATACGTATAAGATGTCTCGGCAACCATGACCTTTTTGCCGTACGTATCCGCGACTGATGTCAGGACGGATGTTAGATTCTTCAGTGTGCCATGCCAAAACGGATAATACGAGCTTGCAAACACATCATAGTCTACATGGTGCCGGTGAAGCGTCTCGGCAATCCAAGCGTACCTGCCGGACGTCTCCGGATTGGTAAAATGCAAGGCAACTAAAATATTCGAATCCGCCTCCCGGACCGCTTGACTCCCCGCATTGAATAATTGGCTCATCTTCGCCCAGTCCGTTTCACCGGCAAGGCCCCCGTTTGTTTCGTTTCCGACCTGCACCATGCCGACGTTGATGCCCGCTGCTTTCATCGCTTCAAGGCTTTGTTTTGTATATCGGTAAAGCGCCGTTTTTTTATCTTCAAAGCTTAGATTTGCCCATGCTTTCGGCGCTTTCTGTTTCGCCGGGTCCGCCCAGAAATCGGAATAGTGGAAATCCGCCAGCAGCTTCATTCCGTTGGCAGTGGCCCGTTTTCCGATCTGAATCGCGTTTTTCAGATCATTATTTCCCCCTCCATAGCCATTGCCGTTGGCATCATAGGGATCATTCCATATGCGCACCCGTACATAATTGACGCCTGCTTCCTTCAGTGTTTTGAATATATCCTGTTTCTTTCCGGATTCATTGTAAAAGGCGACGCCGCTCTCTTCCAAAGCGATGATGCTTGAAACATCAACCCCTTTTATAAAATCCTTGTGAAGCCCTGAAACTTTTTCGAGAAAAAGGCCGCTTTCTGCCGCCCTGGAACCTCTGACGGCTTCCGCCGGACCGCTGGTTCCAAATGCGCCCAAAACAAAAATCAGCACCACAAAAACAGCCACCACGTTTTTCATGAATCTCGCTTCTCCCCTTTCATGATTGGCACACGCCAAACAGAAAACGTTTTCATTAATTTTTCAAGAGAAACATCCACATTAAAGCGGATGTCCCCCGGGCTTATTTTTTTGTTTTTACCGCTATTCGGGCTTCATATTTTTCCAAAGTGATTTCGCCGGTCAGCGTTTCGCCGGTCAGCATATCTTTAACGGCCGACTCCAACACGACGGACTGACGTTTTTCCGTGAAATTCATGATGAAAATATAATCATTTTTCTCATCCTGTCTGACTTGAACGGAGACGCCAGGCTGGTGTTTCACGTCAAAAGACGGTTGAATCACTAGCTCTTTGATCAATGTTCCATAAAAATCCCGATGAAATTGGCTGCTTAAACGCGCACCGATATAATACGTTTTCCCCTGTTTGTATGGATGGCTCGTCACAGCCGGCGTGTCCGCATAAAAATCGTCCTCATAGAATCCCTCGGGATCTGCCGTATTCAGCTTCAGCACGGTCGCGTAATCTTTCAGCTCATATGACCGGTTTTGATAACGGACCGCATTTTTGTCGCCGGGATAGAGCGTATCGGTTTCAACTGGCACAATGCCAAACAACTCTTGCAGATCTTGTGGCCATCCGCCTAAATAGGTCAGATCATATTCGTTGACGATTCCGCTAATATACGTCATCACCAATGTGCCCCCGTTGGCAGAAAATGCCTTTAAGCGCGCGATTGTTTCTTCGCTTGCTAAGTAAAGCATCGGTACGATCAGCAGCCGGTACGACGAAAAATCCTGTTCCTTCGTAATCACGTCGACTGGAATATCACGCTCCCAAAACGCGCGGTAGTGCTCGTGCAGGGTTTGGGGATACCGCTTGGTCTTCATCCCGAATCCTTGTGCATCTTGGAGCGCCCAATGGTTTTCCCAATCATAGAGAATCGCGACATCCGCAGGCCGGGTCGTTCCGACGACTTCAGACAGCTCTTCAAGGGTTTGCCCCACTTTTGCTACTTCTTTAAACACGCGGTTCTCGGAACAATTGTCATGGCCGACAACAGCACCGTGAAATTTTTCCGATGAGCCGCGGGATTTCCGCCATTGAAAATAGAGGATGCTGTCAGATCCGTGGGCGATCATCTGCATAGAAGACAGGAGCTGCATGCCCGGCCGTTTCGCTTTATTAAAATCGTGCCAATTGACAGCGCTCGGCGTCGATTCCATTAAAAGAAACGGCTGCTGTTTCAGGCTGCGGTACAAATCATTGATAAAGCCGACTTTCATAGCTAAATCAGCTGTGCTTTCCCAATCATTGTGCCAGGCGGGATACGCGTCCCAGCTGATCACGTCCAGGTGTTTGGCAAACTTGCTGTAGTCCAGCCCTTGAAATGGAATGAGATCATGTGTGTCGGCCATAAAGTTGGTCGTAATCGGAATATTCGGCGTGATTTCCTTCAACGGAACGATTTCATTTTGAAAGAAAGAGATCGTCTGGTCAGTGACGAAGCGGCGCCAGTCTAAATTCAAGCCGTGCACCGCATTTTCCCCGATCGGAGACGGCGATTCAATCTGTGACCAATCGTTGAAGGTGTGGCTCCAAAAAGGCGTCCACCATGCGGCATTCAAAGATTTAAGATCATGTTTGTACTTCTTTTTCAGCCAGTCTCTGAAGGCGTGCTGACATTGATCACAATGGCATTCTCCCCCGTATTCGTTGGAAACATGCCACATCAAAAGGGCAGGATGACTGCCGTACCTTTCCGCCAGCAAGCGGTTGATCTCTCTCGTTTTTTCACGGTATACGTATGAAGTGAAGCAATGGTTATGCCTTGCCCCATGCAGCTGTTTGACACGTTCCGCATTGACGCGCAGCACTTCCGGATACTTTTGCGACAGCCAAGCAGGACGGGCGCCGCTCGGTGTCGCCAATATAATCCGGCCGCCGTTCCGGTGAATGCTCTCAAACATATCATCCAGCCATTCAAACGTATAGACGCCTTCCTCCGGCTCAAGAGCGCTCCATGAAAAAATCCCCACTGAAAATGTATTCGTATGGGCAAGTTTCATCAGCTTGATGTCATCTGCAAGAATATCCGGACGGTCAAGCCACTGATCCGGATTGTAGTCTCCCCCGTGCAACATGTATTTTGCTTGTGTCGTATAAATTTTTGGCATGATACTCTCCTTTATTAGACCATATTCTCCTTCGGACTATCCTTTCGTTCCCCCTGCCGTCAATCCTGATACAAAGTTCTTTTGCAGCATGATAAAGATGACGGCTACCGGAATGCTGATCAAAATGGCGCCGGCGGCAAACGTCGTATAGCTGGCTCCCATGACTTCATTGACTAAATTGTATAAACCGATCGGCAATGTATACGACTCCGGCGTCCGCAATATCGTCGAAGACAAAACGAAATCCCCGAGCGGTCCGGTGAATCCGTTCATGGCGACGACCGCGATCATCGGTTTGGATAGCGGCATGATAATCTGCAGAAAAATCCTTGTATTGCTTGCGCCGTCAATCTTAGCGCTCTCATCCAAATCGATGGGAATGGAGTCCATATACCCTTTCATCAAATACGTGTTCATCGGTATGAGTCCGCCGATGTACAGCAAAATCAGCAGCCAATGGCTGTTCATCATTCCCAGCATCTGCGCTAAAACAAAGAGCGCAACCAAAGCCGAAAATTGAGGAATCATTTGCAGCAGCATGAATAAAACTAAGGCGTTTTTTCTTCCTTTAAAACGAAACCTTGAAAAAGCATAAGCTGTAAAAGAAACACTGATGACCGACCCGATCATCGTGAAGATGCTGATTTTCAGCGAGTTTATATACCATTGCCCGTATTGAAGGCTCTCTTTTCCGGCGAATAATTCTCTATAGTGATCCAATGTCGGGTTTGCCGGAATGATAGAAGTACTGACCAAACTGTTGCCGGGATTAAAGCTGGCTCCCACCGTCCAAAGCAGAGGGTATATGATAACGACTGTCATAAAAGCCAACAGAGAATAGGCCAGAAGGAGCCGAAAGAATCTTCTTTTCTTCATATGTTAAGCCCCCTCTTTGAAAGAATTTGTCCGTCTGAACTGCCACAGTGCGATCGAGATGACGAAGACCGACAGCAGGATCGTCAATGCGGCGGCTAAAGAGTACTGGCTTGACTGCATCGTTAATTTGTAAATCCAGGACACCAGGATGTCGGTTCCTCCCGCTGTTGACCCGGGAACAGCCGGACCGCCCCCATTGAATAGATAGATAATATTGAAGTTATTAAAATTAAAAGTGAATTGCGTAATGATAATCGGCGCCATCGCGATTAAAATCAGCGGCAATGTGATATGCCTGAATTTCGAAAACGCGGACGCGCCGTCAATTGTCGCCGCTTCATAAAGGTCGTCCGGAATCGACTGCAGAACACCGGTCGTTACAATGAACACATAAGGAAATCCGAGCCATCCCTGCATGAGGATCAGCGCCAGCTTCGTCCAATTGGCATTCGTCATCCAAGGAATCGGATCGATCCCGAATGCGGCGAGGATTTGATGATTGAAAGCACCGAAGCTGTCATTAAAAAGGCCGGCAAACACAAGAATGGTAACAAAACCGGGCACGGCCCAAGGCAAGACCAGAATCGTCCGGAAAAATTTTTTGAAGCGGACTTCCTTCTGATTGACGACAACCGCCAACAAAATTCCCAACCCGACTTGGAGTGTGGAAGCGACAAGCGTCCAGACAATAGTCCAAGCTAAAACATCCAAAAAAGTCGACCGCCAAATATCAACGGTGAAAATTTCGGAAAATGTTTTAAATCCTACCCAATCGACAAGGTGGGCAGGCGGAGAATGGTAGAGGTTATAGTTTGTAAAAGCTAATGCAAAGCTGAACAAAATCGGAAAAACAACGGCAAAAATCAGGATGAACAGCGATGGTCCGCTGATGAGATACGGATATCCCTGAGCCATTAAATTATGATATTGTTCCTTGAGTGAACTGAGCTCCTTTTGTTCATCGCGCCGCTTTCCGTTTTGGTAGGCGTCCCGCAAATTGGCGTAATAGACAGCCAGCCCAAAACAGGTGACAATCACGGCAATGATGCCTTCTGCCAATAGAAAAATCGAGTTATCGCGCGGCACTTCGGTTCCAAGCGTAAACAGGCCCCACAGCCCCATATTCAGCAAATCGCCAAAAACCGCAAAGAACGAGACGCCTAAAAGAAGGAATAACAGACCCTTTATCCATTGTTTATTGTAGAATTGGCCCAAACCGGGAATGATTGATAATAGTAAAGCTTTTTTGCGATGCTGCACCTTCTCTTTCACCTCTTTATATGGACGTCCTTATAATAAATGGCGCCAAACTTAAGACAAGTTTGACACCAATGCTGCGGCTTATTTGCTGCCGCTGTGCTTTGCGTTGATCTGTCCTTGTATCGTTTCCGCGGCTTGATCAAGCGCTTTTTTCGGTTCGGCTTTTCCGGTTGCGATTGTTTGCAGCGCCGCATCCGCCGGCGTCCATACTTCATTCATCTCAGGAATATTCGGCGTCAACTCTGAGTACTGAGACTGTTCGGCAACGGCCTGAGCCGCTTCGCTTTTTGTGACGACAGGATCATCCGCCAGTTCTTTGACAGCGGGAACTTCTTTTGTGATCTCATATCTCTTCTTTGAATTTTCTTTATTGGCGAGAAAGACGGCTAATTCTTCCGCTAGATCGGCACTTTTCGAATAAGCGCTTACATTGTAGCTCTTCACGCCGACAAAAGAACTCATATGTTTTCCGTTGGACAGCTTAGGCAGCTTGGCAACCCCGTAGTTAATGCCCGCTTTTTTGAACGGTTCCAGATTCCACGGACCAGAAATGATCGCTGCTGCTTTTCCTTCCGTAAACAGCGATTCCAGCACATTGATGCCCTGCTCCCCAATAATTCCGGCAGGGAACAGCCCTTCTTGATAAAACTTCTGAATGTACTCGGCGCCTTCGACTGCACCTTTGTTATTCAAGCCGAGATCAGTCGGATCATAAGTGCCGTCTGCATCGCTTTTAAAAATGTAGCCGCCGTATCCTCCCATGACGCTCTGCGCATAATAAATCTGGTCAAACAGCGCCAGGAAACCGAATTTTTTGCCGTCAGCCGTTTTTTTCGAATACTCATACCATTCATCCAGCGTTTTCGGCAGTTCTTTTTCAGAAATCAAATCTTTATTATAGTAGAGCATCGTCGTTTCAACCGCTTTCGGCAGGCCGTAGACCTTACCATTTGTCACTTGGGATCTCATGGCAGGTTCCGTATAGATCGATTGGATCTCTTTGTCCACCTTTAATTCCTTGATCAAACCTTCCGTTACCGCTGTTCCGATTTGATCTCCAGGCATCGTTAACACATCAGGCCCCGTTCCTGCCGGTCCATCCATCCGCAAGTCTTCGATCTGCTTTGCGTAAGGCTTTTCGACGACTTTGACAGATACGCCGTGCTCTTTTTCAAACTGGGCAACGGCATCTTTAATGCCTTCGCTTTTTTCTTTATCCTCCCAGATCACGAGTTCCTTTTGCTTCGAGCCTGATGCTTCATTGCTGCTCTCTTTAGGTCCGCAGGCAGTTAAAGACAAACTGAGAGCAATCACACTGCTGATTCCAACATATTTTTTCATATTCATCATTCGTCTCATTCCTTTTATTGGATTGAAAGCGTTTTACAAAAACAATATAGCATGTCTAAGGAAAAGTGTAAACAATTATTTTACTGACTATAGTAAAATAATTTACGAAAAAGGCGCGGCTTATGAACAGCCCGCGCCTTTTTTTAATTGGTGCTTTTCCTGACCACCAGTTCTGCACCGATATATAGCGTTTTTACAGCTTTTCTTTTTTCAAGTATTTGTTCAAGAAGCAATTCAATGGCGTTTTTGCAAAGTTCTTTAATATCGATATGGAATGTCGTCAGCGGCGGAGATACGTATTTCGCCACACTGATGTTGTTGATGCTGATGACGCTCACCCTGCCCGGGATGGCGACCCCTTTTTCATTTAAGGCCTGAAGACAGCCTACGGCGATCGGATCCGCCGCTGTAAAAAAGGCCGTCGGCAGCTTTTCACCCAATGTTTCAACCGCTTTATCCATCAGATGGTAGCCGTTTTCCACCGAAAATCCCCTGCGGCAAAAAATAAAGCCTTCCTCCAAGAGCCCTTTTTCCTTCATATAATCGCGAAACGTTCGTTCCCTTACGTCCATTTCGTCTTCATCGGTATTAGGATTGTGGTACGTGCCTCCGATAAAGCCAATCTTTTCATGCCCTTTTTCAATAAGAAAGTCCACCGTTTTTCTCGTCATCTGCTTTAAGTCCGGCCTGACTGAATCAAAATGATTCGGATCCGGCGTCGAATCGATAAATACTCCGTGAGGCGTCATCTGCCTTAACCGGGTTAATTCATCATCTGAAAATGATCCGACGGCAATGAATCCTTCAATGTTTTCGGGGATGGCGTCAATGCCGCCCGAATTTTTATACGTCGTCAGTTCAACGTTGAATTGCTTTGCGAGCTTCTCGATTTCCAGCCTCATCGTTTTAAAATACACGTCTTCGAGCTCTTCTTTATCCGTCAGCCAGTACAGAAACGCGATGTTTTTTACCAGTGTCCTGATCGTTTTTTTGCGGTAGTTCAGGCTTTCCGCCACTTCAAATATTTTCTCCCGCGTCTCATCGGGTACGGACAGGCTTTCGTCGTTATTCAATACGCGGGAAACCGTCGAGATGGAATACCCCGCCTTTTCTGCAACATCTTTTATCGTCGCCACGATTGTAAAACCTCCATATGAACATCTTTATTTTAAATTCCAATTGTTTTAGTAAAATATTTTACTAATTTAACGTTGATTTGCGTAAAAGTCAAGTGCTGATTGCCCTATCCCTGACAATAAGGATTTTACATGAAAACGCTTCATTTGAAAAAACACTTTTTATTGCACCAATTGAAAACCCGTAGTAAACTGAGGTTAAACTTAATTAAATTAATTTATTAAGTCTGCACGTCAAACGAATGGGAGGATATATGAATACTGCAGCCGCTTTATCAAACGACTTTCGTTCTATTTTTAAGACAGAAAAGACACCGCGAACCTTTTTTGCTCCGGGAAGAATCAACTTAATCGGCGAACACACGGATTATAATGGAGGGCATGTTTTCCCCGCCTCGATTTCATTTGGCACCTATGCCCTTGGCGTGAAGCGCGATGATCAAATGATCCGTTTCTATTCAAAGAATTTCCCTGACAAAGGAATCATTGAATGCAGCTTGAGCGATTTAGCCTTTGACCAGTCTGACGGCTGGGCCAACTATCCGAAAGGAATGTTCCTTTTGATGAAAGCGGCAGGCCATCAAATCGTTCACGGCGCCGATATTTTGTATTACGGAAATATTCCGCACGGAGCGGGCCTCTCTTCTTCCGCATCGATTGAGCTTGCGACGGGCGTTTTGTTAAAAGGGCTTTATGATTTGCAGACAGACACGATCTCCATGGTGAAGCTCGGACAAAAAGTTGAAAACGAATACATCGGCGTGGGGAGCGGCATTATGGATCAATTCGCGATCGGCATGGGGAAAAAGGATCACGCGATTTTGTTAGACTGCCGTACACTTGATTACACATATGCTCCCTTCGTGTTGAAGGAACACGATGTGATCATCATCAATACAAACAAACAGCGGACGCTGGCCGGATCTAAATATAATGAAAGGCGCGCCCAATGCGAAGAGGCGCTCCGCGATCTGCAGAAGGAGTTATCGATTGCAAGCTTGGGCGAATTGACGGCGGAAGCATTTGAAGCCCACCAGCACCTCATCCGAAGTGAAATCAATCAAAAACGCGCCAAACATGCTGTGTACGAAAATGCCCGGACGCTGAAAGCGCTGGAAAAACTTCGCGGGGGCGACCTCGCCGGGTTCGGCAAGCTGATGAATGAATCTCATGTGTCTTTAAGGGATGATTATGAAGTGACAGGGCTGGAGCTTGATACCATTGTCCAAGCGGCCTGGGAACAAGACGGTGTCCTGGGTGCCCGCATGACCGGCGCCGGGTTCGGCGGCTGTGCGATTGCGATTGTAGAAAAAGACCGGACAGACAGCTTTAAAGAACGTGTGAATGCCGTCTACCGCGAAACGGTTGGCTATGATGCCGCTTTTTATACTGCGGCGATAGGCGACGGCGCCAAAGAAATATAGAAAGGGGAATGGATATGAGTGTGTTGGTTTTGGGCGGTGCCGGCTATATCGGTTCACACGCCGTGTATCAACTATTAGACAGGGGCGAAACCGTCGTTGTCGTTGACAACCTCGAGACCGGCCAAAGACAGGCGGTGCATCCTGATGCGGCCTTTTATGAAGGGGATGTGCGCGATCACGACTTCCTCCGCACTGTTTTCGAAAAAGAACGTATTGAAGAAGTGATCCACTTCGCCGCCAGTTCACTTGTCGGCGAATCGATAAAAGATCCGCTTAAATACTACGACAATAATGTATCCGGTACACAGGTTTTGCTTCAGACGATGCTCGAGCACGATGTGAAAAAAATCGTATTCTCCTCGACGGCGGCCGTCTACGGAGAGCCTGAATCGGTACCGATCACAGAAGACATGCCGACGCGGCCGACAAGCACCTACGGGGAAACGAAACTGATCATGGAGAAGCTCATGAAACGGACTGAAGAAGCCCATGGTATCAACTTTGTGTCTCTCAGGTACTTCAATGTTGCAGGAGCAAGGGAGACGGGAGAAATTGGAGAAGACCACAGTCCTGAAACACACCTAGTTCCCATCATCCTGCAAACCGCTCTCGGACAAAGACCGCATATTACGATTTTCGGTGATGACTATGATACACCCGACGGCACGTGCATCCGCGACTATGTTCATGTTGAAGACCTAATTGACGCTCATCTGTCGGCATTGGACTATTTAAGAGAAGGCGGCAAAAGCGATATATTCAACCTCGGCAGCAGCGAAGGATTTTCGGTGAAACAAATGATTGATGCGGCCAGAAAGGTAACCGGGAAAGACATTCCCGCCGAGATCGGCAAGCGCAGATCCGGTGATCCGAGCATCCTGATTGCCGGATCTGACAAGGCAAAGCAAGTTCTGGGCTGGAGGCCTTCGCGCACTTCTGTAGCAAAGATCATTGAAGACGCCTGGAAGTGGCATTCCTCACATCCAAACGGGTACAGGAAGGAAGTGTCAACATGATTGAACAAGACATAGCCGGTCTCATTCAAAAAGCGCTTGAAGCAGGGTTAATCGAACCGGCTGACGTAAACTACGCACGCAACCAAGTGATGAATCTGCTGGGTCTGGACTCGTTTCCCGAAGAAGCCTCTGCGGCTTCCGGTGACTCCATCCCCGACCTTTTGGAAAAACTCACCGCCTATGCAGTCGAACACGGCGTGATAACTGACGACATAGATGCGAAAGACATGCTTGCGGCAAATGTGATGAACTGCTTTGTTGCAAGACCTTCTGTCATCAATGCCGTGTTTCAGCAAAAATGCAAGCACTCGCCGCTGGAGGCCACCGAATATTTTTATCAGCTCAGCAAAAACAGCAACTACATCCAGACGAAACGAATTGAAAAAAATGTTTCGTATCAGATGGATACACCTTACGGCACAATGGATATTACGATCAATTTGTCAAAGCCGGAAAAAGACCCTGAGCAAATCAAACGGGAACGCGCCGCTGCAAAACGAGCACGCAGTTATCCGACGTGCCTGCTGTGCAAAGAAAACGAAGGGTATGCAGGGCGGATCGGGTATCCTGCCCGGGCGAACCACAGGATTATTAAAGTCACGCTCGACGGAGAAAACTGGTATTTTCAATATTCTCCATATGCTTACTATAACGAGCACAGCATTTTATTTTCTGAGCAGCATCGGCCGATGAAAATTGATAAGCTTGCCTTTCACAGGCTGCTTGCTTTTACAGAGCTGTTTCCGCATTATTTTATCGGATCGAATGCCGATTTGCCGATCGTCGGCGGGTCTATTTTAAGCCATGACCATTATCAGGCCGGACGATATGAGTTTGCGATGACGCGCGCAGAAGACGCGTTCTCCTTTCAAATCAAACAGCATCCGTCCATCGAAGCCTCTGTTTTAAAATGGCCGATGTCTGTCATCCGCCTGAAAGGAACGGCGATCAACAGCCTTGTTGAGGCGGCGGACGATATTTTTCAGACTTGGAAAACCTACTCGGATCAACAAGCGGATATCACGGCTTTTACAGATGGCACGCCTCATAACACGATTACGCCTATCGCAAGAAACGTCAGCGGCGTTTTTGAAATCGACCTTGCGCTCAGAAACAACCGGACATCTGCCGAGCACCCATACGGCATATTCCATCCGCATGCTGACGTTCATCATATTAAGAAAGAGAATATCGGCTTAATCGAAGTGATGGGCCTCGCCGTCCTTCCTCCCCGCTTAAAGACCGAACTGGCGGAAGTAACAGAATTCCTGCTCGGTCAGTCAGATGCCGTTGAAGCACATCACCGGGAATGGGCAGAACAGCTCAAAACCGAATACGGAGAGCTGTCCGAGCCGGAGCAGGCTGAATCAATTGTACGAAAAGAACTTGGCCAGAAATTTGTTAAAGCTCTTGAGGATGCCGGGGTATTCAAAGACCGCGAAGCTTTCATGCGCTTCATCCGCACAATCAATCATCAGGGGTAAAGCTTCACCGGTGTTAAAATAGGCCGAAAAAAATGGCTTATTTTAACACCGGATCAAACAGCTCCGCCAACAGCAATGAAACGGCTCCGTAAAGCGTCGCCTCATCGCCGAGCTTCGTTATCGTCACCTCTGTCTGCCTCGCCTCGGCTGTTAAGGCTTTCTGCTGTATCGTTTCTCGTATCGCCGGCAATATGAACCTCCCGCCTTTCATCACTCCGCCGCCCAGCACGATTTTGCCCGGATTGACAAGATGAATGAAGTTGGTCAGCCCGATTCCGATGATCACACCGGTTTCCCGAAAGAGTTCGATACACGTTTGGCAGCCGTTCTCGGCCATTTCAAACAAATCTTTGGCTGTCAGGCTGTCCGGACTTTCTTTTAACCGTTTTTTCCCCCGCTCGGCAATCGCTTTTCCGCTCACAATCGTCTGCAGGCAGCCGCGGTTGCCGCACTCGCACTTTTCTCCATTAATATCAATGATCATATGGCCCAGTTCCCCTGCGATTCCTTCAGCTCCATGGTACAGTTTTCCGTTGATGACAATCCCCGCACCAACACCGCGGCCGATATTCACGGCAGCCATGCTGCCTGCATCATCGCGGCCGCCAAACCACGATTCGCCAAGCGCCATCGCCCTGGCATCGTTTTCAACTCTTACCGTTAAGTTGAATTCTTGTTCCAGCACATCTTTAATGGGAATATTGGTTAGGTTTAAAATCGGGGCGATGCGTGACATTCCCGTTTCAGCATCGACGACCCCGTGCATTGCGATGCCGATCCCGATGATCTTTTCCTGATCGACATCGGCCCGTCCCAAAATCGCATCAATATTTTCTTTTAAAACATCAATAAACATCTCGTTTGTCAGCGGTTTTTTCAACAGGCTGGACGTCCGCTGCAGAATCCCTCCAGCTAAATCGGTTAAGACGCACTCTACCGTCTCAGGCCCGGCATCAATGCCAATGACATAAAAGGCACCTGTGTTGATGTGGAGCATTGTCGGCTTCCTTCCGCCGCTCGAATGACCGCGCGTGCTTTCTTTCACGAGCCCTTGTCCGATCAGCTCTTTGACAATGCTTGAGACCGTGGGAGGGGTAATTTTTGTTTCCTTGGCGATCTCGGCTCTCGAAATCGGCTCTGAAGTTCTGATTTTATTAAGAATGATCGATTTGTTCACCGATTTCATTAATTGAAATGTACCGCGCTGCATGTGAAATCCTCCATTTACACCATATCGTAGGTTTTATTGTACCACGGTTAATTAATTAAATTAACAAACGAAAACTAGAAAGCTTGCGTTCGAAAATATAATCAGTTATACTGACTATATTGTTTGTTGATTATTTTAGGTGGTGACGATTTTGGAACAGTTAAGTCAATTCTACGGATTTTTGCTAGGAAAGATTCTTCAGCAAATGGAGGATCAATTTGCTGACGTTCTGGCTCCGTATAACTTGAATGCCAGGCAATTCGGAGTACTTGTATTTATTGAAGAAAATCCTTTTTCTTCTCAAAAACTGATTTCTGAACAACTGCAGATCGACCGTACGACAATGGTGAGTCATGTTGACCATTTAGAAGCTTCAGGCTTTGTAGAAAGGACAAAAAACGCAAGTGATCGCAGGGCATACCGCCTAATCCTTACTGAAAAAGGCAGCGATGTACTGTCATCATGCAAACAGATTTTAGTACAGACAGAATACGAGGTTTTATCCCCTCTGACTGACGATGAAAAAAAGTTATGTAAAGATTTGCTTTTAAAAGTATGGAAAAAGTATAAAAACTAGGAGGCATACCCTATGAATTCACTCGATTTTTTTAATGCACGTTTAGAAGCCACCATTAGTCCGATGGATTATTTGAGATCTTCAAAGGACAACCCTGAAAAATATTTTTTAATGGATGTAAGAAACGGGCCAAGCGAAGTCAGGAGCTTGACGATAAAAGGTGCTCGAGTAATACCTGAACACGATCTCCCTCATCGATTAGAGGATATCCCGAAAGATAAAGAAATTATTGTGTACTGCTGGGATGTCTGGTGCAATACGGCAGCTAAAGCAGCTAAAATTTTATTAGAAAAAGGCTATCAAGTGAAAGAGCTGACCGGAGGGATCGCGTCATGGAGAGAAATGAATTTTCCTGTGTCAGCATGTACCGAAGGGGATACTGACAAGGATGCTTGCGGATGCTGAAAGGGATGAATAGAAGGTATTGGATCGGCGTGGCTTCGCAAGATCACGTCTTGAAAGGTGTATCTGGGGGCTTTGCACAACTTTGCCACGGAAAAGAGGCGCCTTTAAAAAGAATGAATCCTGGTGATTGGATCATTTATTACTCCCCAAAACAGAATCTCAAAGATCAAGCGCCCTATCAAAAGTTTACAGCTGTAGGAAAAGTGAGTGATAACAGAGTTTACAAAGTTCATGCGGGAAAAGAATTCTCACCTTACAGAAGGAAGATCAACTTTTTAAAATGCCGAGAAACGCCGATCCACCCATTCATTCCTAACCTCACTTTCATCAAAAACAAACGGCACTGGGGTTATTCCTTTCGATTTGGGCACATAGAAATAAGTGAACATGACTTCAAACTCATCGTTAAACAAATGGTAAAAATATAAAGGGCAGCTGCTCCCTTTATATTTTTTTGCTTTAGTGGAGCATTTAGAGCGCATTGGCAAAACAAATGATTTTTTAACTGGAAAAATTTTTCGGAAAATTTGAAATGAAAGTGTTTGCATAATCAAAATAATCGCGTTATCATACTTGTATACAAGTATACTCGTATAACTAGGAAGGTGAGTGTATGAGCAAATCTAAAAATCTTTTATATCCGGAGAAGTGGCTTTCAAGAGCTTCAACAGGTGTTCGCGTTGCATGCGAGCTGAGAATGCGTATTATTTCCGGCTTGATTGAAAGCGGTACCATTTTATCCGAAAATAAATTGGCTGCGGAATTCTCGGTGAGCCGGTCTCCCATCCGCGAGGCTTTAAAAATACTGGCATCGGAAAAAATCATCCGTTTGGAAAGGATGGGCGCCGTTGTCATCGGTTTAACTGAAAAAGAAATCGGAGAAATTTATGATGTGCGTCTGGTGATGGAAACATTCGTATTCGAACAGCTTGGACGGGCCAATGTCGATGAACTGGTAACAGACCTCAGCAAAATATTGGAGATGATGAAAGTCTCCATCAAATACAAAGATGCCGACGAGTTCTCATTTCAAGACGTCTTATTTCACGAAACGATTGTCCGCTCCATCAATCATTCTTACATTTTGATGATATGGAACAATCTCAAACCTGTGATGGAAAGTTTTATTCTTTTATCCATGCGGGCCCGCTTAAAAGAAAAATACGAAGACTTTGAACGAATTCTCGATAACCATGAACTTTATATCCAAGCGATCAAAACGAAAGACAGGGATCTGATGCTTAAATCCCTACATCAAAATTTCGATGACGTGCAAGGTAAAGTTGAAGATCTGTGGCTGTCGCAACAAATGCTGGCGAAAGGGGCCGAACAAGAAAATGACTAGTTATATGTTAGGCATAGATATCGGTACGACAAGCACGAAAGCGGTTTTATTCTGTGAAAAAGGGGACGTGATCCAAAAGGAAAGCATCGGCTACCCGCTTTACACACCGGACATCTCGACCGCTGAACAAAACCCGGATGAGATCTTTCAGGCCGTCATCCAGTCAACGGCGAAAATCATGCAGCAGCATCCTGACAAACAGCCGTCATTCATTTCATTCAGCAGCGCCATGCACAGCGTGATCGCCATGGATGAGCATGACCTGCCGCTGACGCCCTGCATCACATGGGCGGATAACCGCAGTGAAGGCTGGGCGCATAAAATCAAAGATGAACTGAATGGACACGATGTCTACAAACGGACAGGGACGCCGATTCATCCCATGTCGCCTTTCAGCAAAATCGCCTGGATTGTGCACGATCGCCCTGAAATCGCTTCCAAAGCTAAAAAATATATAGGAATCAAAGAATATGTCTTTAAAAAGCTGTTTGATCAATATGTGATCGACTATTCCCTGGCTTCGGCCATGGGGATGATGAATCTCAATAAGCTGGATTGGGATGAAGAAGCATTAGCCATCGCCGGGGTTACACGAGACCATTTGTCTACACTCGTCCCGACGACAGAGATCTTTCACAACTGCAATCCCGATGTTGCGAAGCAAATGGGGATCGATCCGAAAACGCCAGTTGTCATTGGAGCAAGCGACGGCGTGCTGTCTAATCTGGGCGTCAATGCCATTAAAAAAGGCGAAATTGCCGTCACAATCGGGACAAGCGGCGCCATTCGAACGATCATCGACAAGCCTCAAACAGATGAAAAAGGGCGAATCTTTTGCTACGCCTTGACCGATAAGCATTGGGTCATCGGCGGACCGGTAAACAACGGCGGAATCGTTCTCCGCTGGATTCGGGATGAATTCGCCTCTTCAGAAATCGAAACGGCAAAAAGGCTCGGAATTGATCCATACGATGTGCTGACGAAAATCGCTGAACGCGTAAAACCCGGTGCCGACGGCCTGCTGTTTCATCCATATCTTGCGGGTGAACGCGCTCCGTTATGGAACCCGGATGTGCGCGGATCGTTTTTCGGCCTGACCATTTCCCATAAAAAAGAACATATGATTCGGGCGGCATTGGAAGGAGTCATCTACAACTTATACACCGTATTTTTAGCATTGACGGAATGCATGGACGGCCCCATCACCAGGATTCAGGCGACAGGGGGCTTTGCAAGGTCTGCCGTTTGGCGGCAAATGATGGCCGATATTTTCGAATCGGAAGTCGTCGTCCCGGAAAGCTATGAAAGTTCATGTCTCGGAGCCTGTATTTTAGGTTTGTATGCCACGGGAAAAATCGATTCTTTCGAGGTTGTTTCTGACATGATCGGCAGTACCAACCGACATGCGCCGGAAGAAGAGTCGGCCAAGGAGTACAGAAAATTGATGCCGATCTTTATCAACTTATCGAGAGCATTGGAACAGGAATATACGCAAATTGCCAATTATCAAAGAAGCTTAACCAACCAAAAATAGCGAAAGAAATGGAGGCGCTATCATGCCATTAATCATTGTCGCAGTCGGGATCTTAGTGTTATTGCTATTCATTATGGGCTTGAAACTCAACACGTTTGTTTCCTTAATCATCGTTTCGTTTGGCGTTGCTTTAGCACTTGGAATGCCGTTTGATAAGATCGTCGGCACAATTGAAGAAGGATTGGGCGGAACGCTCGGCCACATCGCCTTGATTTTCGGACTCGGCGCCATGCTCGGCAAGCTGATCGCAGATTCGGGCGGGGCGCAGCGCATCGCGATGACACTCGTCAATAAATTCGGTGAGAAAAATATCCAATGGGCAGTCGTTATTGCCTCATTCATTATCGGTGTCGCTTTATTCTTTGAAGTAGGATTGGTTTTATTAATCCCAATTGTGTTTGCGATTTCAAGGGAATTAAAAATATCGATTCTTTTCCTCGGCATCCCGATGGCGGCGGCTTTATCCGTTACACACGGCTTCCTGCCTCCGCATCCCGGACCGACAGCGATCGCCGGGGAATACGGGGCAAATATCGGGGAAGTCTTGCTGTACGGTTTCATTGTTGCGATTCCGACAGTCCTGATCGCCGGACCTATCTTTACGAAAATCGCCAAAAAGATCGTACCCGAATCATTTACGAAAACCGGGAATATCGCGTCATTAGGCGAACAAAAAACATTCAAGCTTGAAGACACGCCAAGTTTTGGAATCAGTGTATTTACTGCAATGCTTCCCGTTATCATTATGTCGATTTCTACAATTATTACACTGCTTCAAGAAACAATAGGGCTTCAGGATAATGGTTTTCTGGCATTTATCCGTCTTATCGGAAATGCCTCTACTTCGATGGTGATCTCCTTACTGGTTGCGGTTTATACCATGGGGATCGCCAGAAACATTCCGATCAAAACGGTGATGGACTCTTGTTCAACGGCCGTTACACAAATCGGGATGATGCTCTTGATCATCGGTGGCGGCGGCGCCTTCAAACAAGTATTAATTAACGGCGGTGTAGGCGATTATGTAGCCGAATTATTCAAAGGAACCTCCATGTCGCCGATCTTGCTCGCCTGGTTGATCGCTGCGATCCTCCGCATTTCCCTGGGATCTGCCACTGTTGCCGCTTTGTCCACTACCGGGCTTGTCATTCCCATGCTGGGCCATTCCGATGTCAATCTCGCATTGGTCGTGCTGGCAACCGGAGCCGGAAGTGTCATCGCTTCCCATGTCAATGACGCCGGCTTCTGGATGTTCAAAGAGTACTTTGGTTTAAGCATGAAAGAAACATTTGCGACATGGACATTGCTGGAAACGGTTATCGCAGTAGCCGGACTAGGATTCACATTACTGCTCAGTTTATTTGTATAACATTGATGAAGGAGTAAACATATGGTTAATACAATTGGTGTCATCGGCTTAGGCGTGATGGGCGGCAATATCGCCTTAAACATGGCCGCAAAAGGAGAACAAGTCGCCGTTTATAATTACACAAGGGATTTAACAGATCAGCTGATGCAAAACATCGAAGAACTGCCTGTCAGTCCGTACTATGAGCTTCAAGATTTCGTCCAGTCATTGGAAACACCGAGAAAAATCTTTCTGATGGTGACAGCGGGCAAACCGGTGGACTCTGTGATCGACTCATTAATCCCGCTGCTTGAAAAAGGAGACGTCATCATGGACGGAGGCAACTCCCACTACAAAGATACGGAGCGAAGATATGACAAGCTGAAAGCGAAAGGAATCGGCTATTTGGGAATCGGGATTTCCGGCGGTGAAATCGGTGCGTTAACAGGACCTTCCATCATGCGAATTGGAGTGCAGTTTTTCTCGTTCCAAAGGCTTAATCCATGAAAATTTAATATTTCAAAATAATTTATTTCCAGTTCATAATCCATGGGTTCTATTTGAAAACGCTTTTAAAAACGCACACATGAGCATTTTTTCCCGTTTTCATGATGATTCATATTTTGTTCAACATTTCACAAACTATTATATTAACTCCCGTGCTATGATTAGATTCATAAAAAACAAGGAGTAGATGCCATGACAAACTACTTATTCTCACATCAAACAAGCCCCATATCACCATAAAAATTTTTAGCCACACTTGTGAAATACTTCACAAACTTGAGCCTGCAACACCTTTGGAAAAGCTCTGGACATCCTGTTTGAAATCAATCCTATTAATTCAATGGAGGGGTTTACAATGGCAGTCGACGAAAAGGAAATCAAACAAAAGCAAAACGTTTCAAAAACGATTGACCGTTTAGTGGAAAAGGGTCTGAAAGCGCTAGAAGAATTCCGCAGCTTTGATCAGGAGCAAATTGATGAAATCGTCAAACAAATGGCGCTTGCCGGCCTTGATCAGCATATGCACCTTGCAAAGCTTGCTGTAGAAGAAACAAAACGCGGCGTATACGAAGATAAAATCATTAAAAATATGTTTGCCACAGAATATGTCTATCATAATATCAAATACAATAAAACAGTTGGGATCATTAACGAAAACGAACATGAAGGGGTCATTGAAATTGCAGAACCTGTAGGTATAGTCGCAGGGGTGACGCCAGTGACAAACCCTACCTCCACCACCATGTTCAAGTCTCTGATCTCGATTAAAACAAGAAATCCCATTGTGTTTGCGTTCCATCCATCCGCCCAAAAATCCAGCGCCGAAGCTGCCAGGATTTTGCGAGACGCGGCTGTTCAAGCAGGGGCACCGGAACATTGCATTCAATGGATCGAAACGCCGTCACGCGAAGCAACCCAGGCGTTAATGACCCATCCGAAGATTTCCCTCATTCTTGCCACAGGAGGCTCCGGCATGGTGAAATCCGCCTACAGCTCAGGCAAACCGGCACTTGGCGTCGGACCGGGAAATGTTCCATGCTACATTGAGAAATCTGCGAACTTGAAACAAGCCGTCAATGATCTGATTTTATCCAAAACATTTGATAACGGTATGATCTGCGCTTCCGAGCAGGCGGTCATCATCGATAAAGACGTTTATTCAGACGTCAGAAGAGAATTGACAGCCAACAATTGTTATTTATTAAATGAAGCGGAAAAAGCGAAAGTAGAAAAATTGGTCATCAACGAATCTACCTGTGCCGTCAATCCCGCTATTGTCGGAATGTCGGCCTGCAACATCGCCGAAATGGCGGGTATAAAGGTTCCTGAAGGCACGAAAATCCTCGTTGCCGAATTAAAAGGAGTGGGGCCGGAATATCCGCTTTCAAGAGAAAAATTAAGCCCTGTGTTAGCCTGCTACAAAGTCAGCGGACTACAGGAAGGATTAAAACGGGCCGAAGAAATGCTCGAATTCGGCGGCTTGGGCCACTCCGCCGTCATCCATACCACCGACAAGGAAGCCATTGAGCAATTCGGATTAAGGATGAAAGCAGGGCGGATCATTGTCAATGCACCGTCCTCCCAAGGGGCGATCGGTGATATTTATAATGCCTATATGCCGTCCTTAACACTGGGCTGCGGCACATATGGAGGAAACTCTGTTTCGACAAACGTCGGTGCCGTTCATTTAATCAATACAAAAAAAGTGGCAAAAAGGAATGTCAATATGCAATGGTTTAAAGTTCCGCCAAAAATTTATTTTGAAAAACATTCAACACAATATTTAGCGAAAATGCCTAACATCTCAAAAGCGTTTATCGTGACAGATCCGGGAATGGTGAAATTGGGATATGTGGAACGCGTCCTCTACTATTTAAGAAAACGCCCGGATTATGTTCATTGCGAAATTTTCTCCGATGTAGAGCCTGATCCATCCATCGAAACGGTGATGAAAGGCGTTGAATCGATGGCCAGCTTCCAGCCGGATGTCATTATCGCCCTTGGCGGAGGTTCTGCAATGGATGCCGCAAAAGGAATGTGGATGTTCTATGAGCACCCTGACGCTGAATTCTTCGGATTAAAACAGAAATTTTTAGACATCCGCAAGCGCATCGTCAAATATCCGAAATTAGGCGAAAAAGCAAAATTCGTTGCCATTCCAACGACATCAGGAACCGGCTCTGAGGTCACCTCATTTTCTGTCATTACAGATAAAGAGGCCAATACAAAATATCCGCTTGCCGACTATGAATTAACGCCGGATGTTGCCATCATCGACCCGCAGTTTGTCATGACCGTGCCGAAGCATATTACGGCAGACACCGGAATGGACGTATTGACGCATGCGATTGAATCGTATGTATCCTGCATGGCCAACGACTATACCGACGGCTTGGCGATGAAAGCCATCCAGCTCATATTTGAATACTTGCCAAAAGCGTACAAAAACGGCAGCGATGAAGTTGCCCGCGAAAAAGTGCATAATGCTTCAACAATTGCCGGTATGGCATTCTCAAATGCGTTCCTTGGCATTAACCACAGCCTGGCCCATAAACTGGGGGCGGAGTTCCATATTGCCCATGGCCGCGCAAATGCCGTTCTTCTGCCGCATGTCATACGCTATAATGCGACCAAACCGAAAAAATTTACGGCATTCCCTAAATACAGCCACTTCGTAGCCGACCAGCGCTACGCGGAAATCGCCAGAACCCTGGGCTTGCCGGCAAAAACGACAGAAGAAGGCGTTGAAAGCCTGATCCAGGCCATTATCGGGCTTGCGAAACAGCTTGATATCCCAATGAGCCTCAAACAAAACAATATCGACGCCGTTGCCTTCGAAAACAAAGTAGATATCATGGCAGACCGCGCTTTTGAAGACCAATGCACAACAGCGAATCCGAAGCTTCCGCTTGTGTCTGACCTCGCTGACATCTACCGTGCTGCTTTTAAAGGAGTTTAATAGAAAGCCATCCTTAATCGGATGGCTTTTCTTTCAATTCACACCCTCTAATTGAGAATTAAACAGTCAAAAAACAATCCCTCAAACTGAGCTCACCGTTGCGTTTTATCAGCTAATGCAAAACCGGACACATAAATAAAATATAACAATTAAGTTTTTTGCCTTGACAAACAGCATGTTCTATTTAATAATTTATACATGATTAGAATTATTATAGATAAATAAAGTTTTCAACTTTATATTATTTATAAAACTACATGTTTCAGGAGGAAGATATATTATGTCTTTAATCGGAAAAGAAGTACAACCATTCGCAGCTAAAGCTTACAAAAACGGTGAGTTTATCGATGTAACACACGAAGACCTGAAAGGCCAATGGAGCATTTTCTGCTTCTATCCGGCTGATTTCTCATTCGTTTGCCCGACTGAGCTTGAAGATCTTCAAAACCATTATGAAGCGCTAAAAGAACTTGGTGTTGAAGTATACTCTGTTTCTACAGATACTCACTTCGTACACAAAGGCTGGCACGACAGCTCTGAAAAAATCGGCAAAATTACTTACGCGATGATCGGCGATCCGTCTCAAACGATCTCCCGCAACTTTGAAGTATTGAACGAAGAAGAAGGTCTTGCAGACCGCGGAACATTCATCATCGATCCAGACGGCGTGATCCAGGCTGTTGAAATCAACGCAGGCGGTATCGGCCGTGATGCAAGCATTCTGATCAATAAAGTAAAAGCGGCGCAATATGTCCGCCAAAACCCAGGTGAAGTTTGCCCGGCTAAATGGGAAGAAGGTTCTGAAACACTGACACCAAGCCTTGATCTAGTAGGTAAAATCTAAGGAGTGCATTCAATTGGTACTTGAAGCAAATATCAAAGCACAACTCAACCAATACATGCAGCTGATGGAGAATGACATTGTTCTCAAAGTTAGCGCAGGTGAAGATGATACTTCTAAGGATATGCTGGCTCTTGTGGAAGAGCTGGCTTCCATGTCATCGAAAATCACGATTGAAAAAGCGCAACTAAATAGAACGCCAAGCTTCAGCGTCAATCGCGCCGGAGAAGAAACCGGCGTGACATTCGCCGGCGTTCCGCTCGGACACGAATTCACATCATTGGTACTGGCGCTTTTGCAAGTGAGCGGGAGACCGCCTAAGGTTGATCAAAAAATCATTGATCAAATTAAGAACATCAGCGGTGAATTCCACTTTGAGTCCTATATCAGCCTGACATGCCACAACTGCCCTGACGTTGTACAGGCATTGAATATGATGAGCGTGCTCAATCCGAATATCACGCACACGATGATCGACGGCGCCGCATACAAATCAGAAGTCGAAAGCAAAAACATCATGGCAGTGCCAACGGTTTACCTGAACGGCGAATCATTCGGAAGCGGCCGCATGACGCTTGAAGAGATTCTTGCGAAAATGGGCAGCGGCACAGATGTCTCTGAGCTTTCTGACAAAGATCCATTCGATGTGCTTGTCGTCGGCGGGGGTCCGGCAGGCGCAAGTGCGGCAATCTATGCGGCGCGCAAAGGCATCCGCACAGGTATTGTAGCTGAACGCTTTGGCGGCCAGGTTCTGGACACGATGAGCATCGAAAACTTCATCAGTGTGAAGCGCACCGAAGGGCCTAAGCTTGCGGCAAGCCTTGAAGAACATGTGAAGGATTATGATATTGATGTCATGAACCTGCAACGCGCAAAAGGTCTTGAGAAAAAAGATCTCTTCGAACTTGAACTCGAAAACGGCGCTGTCCTGAAAAGCAAAACCGTCATCCTGTCAACAGGTGCACGCTGGCGCAATATCGGCGTACCTGGTGAACAAGAGTTCAAAAACAAAGGTGTCGCATACTGCCCGCACTGTGACGGCCCATTGTTTGAAGGCAAAGACGTAGCCGTCATCGGCGGCGGAAACTCCGGTATCGAAGCAGCGATTGACCTTGCAGGTATCGTCAACCACGTTACTGTTCTTGAATTCGCACCGGAGCTGAAAGCTGACGAAGTTCTGCAAAAACGTCTCTACAGCCTCCCTAACGTGACTGTCGTGAAAAACGCCCAAACAAAAGAAATCACGGGCGATGAAAACGTAAACGGCATCACGTACGTAGACCGTGAAACAGGAGAAGAAAAACACGTCGAGCTCCAAGGCGTCTTCGTCCAAATCGGTCTTGTGCCGAACACGGAATGGCTGCCTGAAACCGTCGAACGCAACCGCATCGGCGAAATCGCCGTCGATAAACGCGGCGAAACAACCATCCCCGGCCTATTCGCTGCAGGAGACTGCACAGACAGTCCGTATAACCAAATCATCATTTCGATGGGGTCCGGAGCGAACGCGGCTTTAGGCGCGTTTGATTATCTGATCCGCAATTAACTAGTACAAAGCCGCTGTACTGCTTAAATGGCAGTGTGGCGGCTTTTTTCTTTCTATAAACCTTGTTCAGTTGCTCATTTTAAGTTGCCTCTCCCTCTAAAAAGTAATGATATACAGGACCTGATATGGCTCACCACACCAAATTCTCCCCCCCCCCCTCCAGCAACACTTCTTATAACTATTCCTACTTCCGCATGGTCAAGGCTCATGAAGTCAAGCACATTGGATGATGGTAGCGGATGAACTGAGGATGAATCAATCATTAATTTTCTTCTTTGGAAAATTTCCTTTGGTGTGTGACCTTTCAACATCCACTTTCTAAAGTAATTCAATAATTCACCCAAGGCCTGCCAAGTCATTGCATTTTCAATCGGAGCGTTCTCAGGCGAGACGGAATGTTTAATTAACGGCAGTAATTCCACCTCCTGCTTACGGTTTTATCTTTTCATAATGAAAATTAGCGACTTTAAACCGCTCTGCTCCTTCAACTTCGAGCTTTTTAAAATGCAAAATTCCAATCCCAACAGCAATAATCACTGTCTTTGTATAATGATTTTGGCCTGACGCTGCACTTAGCAAAAATGGGTATTGATTCTATTTTTTTATTCAACACCGCTGTTGGATCAAAGGTCAATCAACTAACATCCCAATTTATTTTCTCCGGGTAAACAAGGATTTCCCCGCCAATATTCAATTAGCTTCATCTCTCTTAACCCGCTATAAAAGGTTGAAATCATCCTGTTGATTCATCACCGTTCACTCCCAAACATCATTCGTAATTGTTTATCAAGGATAAGTTATTAAACTTGTTTGCATCATAATTAATTTTTTCTTTCTAAAAGTTTTCACTTTCATGAGGGTACAATGATAAGGACACAATTTCTGTATTGACATATTGAAAAATGAAATATATATTTATTGTTGATATTGATAATCATTATCGATTATTTATTCGTTTTCATTCTGCGGGCCATAAAGATGATTCAATATTTACTAGAGAATTAAAGTACTGGCTCTGGGGGACGTTTAATTGTAAAAAATCTAAAGTGTAATGATTCCAGATAAAAAGTGACAACCATCTCGAATCCAATGGTTGTGGAAAATCACCATCTACTGAAGGCCATTACGCGTATTATTCCACATCAATCAGGCTCAGTCCTTTTAGATGGAAAAGACATTTCAAAAGAAGACACAAAAGCATTGGCGAAAAATGGCCATACTGGCACATCGGACTATAAATATATCTGATCGACACCCTGTCCGGATGGCTCTTGTACGGGAGGATGAGTACTGCGGGAAGTCTTTCAAATTGACGCCGTTATTGGCCGTGATCCGGGAACAAATAAACCGATGTGTGTTACTTACAATTTATTAAGAGGTGAAAATGAGCATGAAGAAACTATTAATCCCGTTTTTGCTATTGCTAACTCTTATTATTAGTGCATGCGGCAATGAAGAGTCAGCAACAAAGGATAGCGGCTCAACAAAAAAAGAATCTAAAACGATTACATACCAAGCGGAAACAGGACCCATTGAAGTTCCAGCCGATCCACAAAGAGTTGTTATGCTTTCAGGGTACACCGGAAATGTGTTAGATTTAGGAGTCAACGTTGTCGGTGTAGACACTTGGTCTAAAAACAATCCAACCTTTAAAGAAAAGTTAAAAGATGTTCAAGAAGTTTCAGAAGATGACCTAGAAAAAATTATTGAATTAGAGCCAGATTTAATCATCGCGTTATCAACGGTAAAAAATTTAGACAAATTAAATGAGATAGCACCAACTGTTACTTATACATGGGGAAAAGTAGATTATTTAACTCAACACGTGGAAATTGGCAAGCTGCTAAACAAAGAAAAAGAAGCCCAAGCATGGGTTGACGACTTTAAGCATCGGGCAGAAGAAATCGGAGAAGATATTCGTACAAAAATTGGCAAGAATTCAACTGTATCTGTTATTGAAGCATATGGGAAAGACCTTTATGTTTACGGTAATAACTGGGCGCGCGGTACAGAAATCTTATATCAAACGATGAAACTAAATATGCCTGAAAAAGTAAAGGAAGACGCATTAAAAGCAGGGTATTATACGTTATCAGCTGAAGTGCTTCCAAAATATGCGGGAGATTATGTCATTTTAAGTAAGTACTCTGATGCGAATACATCTTTCCAAGAAACAGACACATACAAGAACATTCCTGCTGTGCAAAGGACATGTCATTGAAATGCAAGGCGAAGGCGCATCATTCACTGACCCAATCACACTTGAAAAGCAACTAGCATTCTTTAAAAAAGCGTTTCTAGGAAACTAAGACTGGAAAAGTAGAGGTCTATTGAAAGGGGTTGGCCGGAAAGGGCAGCCCCTTTCCCATTCTAAGAAAGGAAAATGACGAGCTTTATGATAAGAAAAACTCAATCTTTTACCTCATTTGCCTTCAAACTGATCTTAGGAATTCTAGTGTTTATTGGTATGTTTTTTATGGCAATGGTATTTGGAGCTGCAGCCGTCTCAGTTAAAGATGTATGGTTGGCTCTTTCGTCTTCTGCAACCGGTGATCATATTTCGCTTATCCGTGATATTCGGTTACCTCGTGAAATAGCTGCCATTTTTGTTGGCGCAGCTCTTGCTGTCTCTGGTGCAATCATGCAAGGTATAACAAGAAACCCACTTGCTGATCCAGGTTTACTAGGATTATCTGCCGGGGCTTATGCAGCATTGGCTGTTACGATCGCTTTCATTCCATCAGCCAATTACTTTTTGACGATGGTTGCCTGTTTTATTGGAGCCGCAATCGGTGCCTTGCTGGTTTTTGGAATTGGTTCGATGAAAAAAGGCGGATTCTCTCCTTTCCGTATTGTATTAGCGGGTTCTGCTGTTTCCGCCTTTTTATACGCCATTGCTGAAGGGCTTGGCCTTTATTTTAAAATTTCTAAAGATATCTCGATGTGGACAGCAGGAGGGATGGTTGGAACAACTTGGAATCAACTGCAAATCATCGTACCTTTTATTATCATTGGAATTGTTGTTTCCTTTTTTCTTTCAAGACAACTTACCATTCTCAGCTTAAATGAAGAAGTTGCAGTTGGCTTAGGCCAAAATATCATCAGAATTAAAATCCTTCTATTTATTGTCATTATCATTCTCGCGGGAGCATCTGTTGCTCTGGTTGGCAATATGACCTTTATCGGTCTTATGATTCCTCATATTGTTCGGGCAATTGTTGGAACCGATTATCGTTTTATTTTACCAATGTCTGCAACTTGCGGAGCTACTTTTATGCTATTTGCTGATACACTTGGCCGTACCTTAAATGCACCATATGAAACACCTGTTATAGCCATTGTCGCTATGCTAGGTTTACCGTTCTTCCTGATCATTGTCCGAAAGGGAGGAAAAACACTCTCATGATACATTCAGCATTAATCAAAAAACAGCGTATTATTTTATCGATTTCTCTCATACTCATCATAGCTACAGCTATTATTGGGACGGGGATAGGGTCTGCTAGTTTATCTTTTGACAGACTCATCCACACTCTATTAGGTCAAGGAACCTTTAAAGAGGAATTTATATTATATTCTATTCGATTGCCTCGAATATTGATTACTTTATTAGCTGGGATGGCACTTGCTATATCAGGTGCTATTTTGCAAGGAATCACAAAAAATGATTTAGCTGATCCAGGCATTATTGGGATTAATTCCGGTGCTGGGGTTGCCATTGCCGTTTTCTTTTTATTTTTCCCAGCTGAAGCTGGATCATTTGTTTATATGATTCCAATTGTTGGCTTTATAGGTGCAATTATAACGGGCTTCTTCATTTATCTATTAGCCTATAACAAAAAGAGCGGTATGCAGCCTATCGGCTTAGTCCTCATCGGAGTCGGATTCTCAACTGCACTTTCCGGAGCTATGATTGTCATTATTTCTTCTGCTGAACGGACAAAAGTTGATTTCATCGCCAAATGGCTGGCAGGAAATATTTGGGGTTCAGATTGGCCATTTATTGGGGCTCTCCTGCCTTGGTTAGTCATCTTGATTCCGTTTACTTTGTACAAAGCAAATCGACTAAATCTATTAGGATTAAGCGAGCCTGTAACCATTGGAGTTGGGGTTTCCATTGAAAGGGAGCGGATCGTTTTGCTTTTAACAGCTGTCGCATTAGCGGCTGCTGCCGTTTCTGTCACAGGAGGTATTTCCTTTATCGGATTAATGGCCCCACATATCGCAAAAACTTTAGTAGGACCCAGAAACCAACTATTTATCCCTGTTGCTATTCTACTTGGCGGTTGGTTATTATTATTCGCTGACACAATCGGACGCAATATCATTGAAACCACTATACCGGCTGGAATCATGGTCTCAATCATCGGGGCACCTTATTTTATTTATTTGTTATTGAAAAAGTAAAAATCCATAAAAACGAGGCTGTCCCAATAAGGCTCTAAAAATTTATTTGGACCCATTAAATCAAACCCTTTGGTAGTCCATTTTGCAGAGGTGGTATGAAAGGGAGGAGTTTTCTCTTTTCAGACGACCTCTTTTATCTATTAGAGTGAAAATCTAAAAAACCTCATTTACTTATGATACGCTCCCCACCTGATTTCTCCATATCATGATAAATTGTTCAAGCAACACTGCTTCCGCAGCTCGCGGTCATGTTTAATTCTTTGATCCAATGCCGTTCTGATCTTATTAACAGCCACCTCTTATCGAGGCTTGCTACTAAGTTTTATTTCAACAAAAAACCGTTTGTTATAGCTGCTTCCTTGTCATCGTAGAGTCCGTGACAACCGTACGGCGCTTTTTCTGACTCTTTCTCCGGAAAATATTTGCATACTTATATCAATAGGCTGCCATAAATATGGTACTATTATTTTAAAAAAGAGATTCAGAGGCAGAAACAATGAATGAACTTGTGTTTGAAAAGAGAGAATTTACTTCAGATCATGTGAATGTTGTAAAAGCACTGCATTTAAATAACTATCCGATTGTGTACATCCTTTATAATGAGAAAAAGAAGCCGACTGCATATATTGGGCAAACGGTTCAAGCTGCACGGCGTTTGAAGAATCATATAGATGATAAAAAGCGAAAGAATTTGAATCGTTTTATATTAATCGGGCATGAGAAATTTCACCAGTCTGCGACCTACAATATTGAGTCAAATTTAATTAACTATTTTATCGCCGATAACCGCTATCAGCTTCAAAACGTGAGCCAGACCAGGTCTAGGGAAATGCACAATTACTATCAGAAACCCTTTTATAATGAAAATATCTTTCAAGTCATTTGGGAGAAGCTGAGAAAAGAGAAAATTGTGAGCGATTCTCTTGAAAACCTTAGGAACAAAGACATTTATAAGTTATCTCCTTATAAGGAACTCTCACCCCAGCAGCTTGATATAAAAAATAAGATCCTTGATTTCTGTCAAGAACGTATACAAAAAGAAGGAAATCATGTCATTGTCATAGAAGGAGATGCCGGCACAGGTAAAAGTGTCTTATTAAGCTCTCTGTTTAATACGATTCAAGATTTGGCAAAGAGCGAAGACTCTTTTTTGGAAGAAACAGATAATTACTTGCTGGTGAATCACAGCGAAATGCTGAAGACTTATAAAAGCATCGCCAACAGCTTACCGAATTTGAAGAAAAAGAGTCTCATGAAGCCAACACCATTTATTAATGAGAAAACCAAGACAGGAGCAACAGCGGATATCGTATTAGTAGACGAAGCTCACCTGCTTCTGACAAAGGAAGATTCCTATAACAATTTCCGCTACCAAAACCAACTGGATGAGATCATTAAGCGAAGTAAAATCACTGTTGTGATCTTTGATCCAAAACAAGTCTTAAAGATTAAAAGTTATTGGAACGATAGATTGCTCGAGGAAATCATCAATCAGTATGATGCGAAAACTGTGAAACTTACAGACCAAATGAGAATGAACGCCAATCCAGAAACGATGAAGTGGATTGACAGCTTTGTTAAAAAGAAAGTTCTTCCCTTACCGACTGAAGACTCCTCATTCGAGCTAAAAATATTCGAAGATGCTGCTGCGTTTAAGAAAGCTATTGAAAATAAAAACAACAAAGACGGTCTCTCTCGGATTGTCTCGACCTTTGATTATTTACATAAAAAAGATAATAAGACTTACATCGTTGATGAAGAAGGGATTAACATGCCTTGGAACAGCACCCAGGATAAGGTGACATGGGCTGAGAGTCCGAATTCCATTAAAGAAGTCGGCTCCATTTATACCGTCCAAGGGTTTGATTTAAATTACGTCGGCGTCGTTCTTGGCCCTTCCGTAAGCTATGATGAAGACAAAGACGAACTAGTAATTGATACTTCCAAATACAAAGATACAGGGGCATTCATTTCTCGTACAGATTTGTCTCCAGAACGGAATGAACAAATTAAAGAACAAATTATCTTAAATTCAATAAATGTCCTGATGAAACGGGGCATTCACGGCCTATATATTTATGCGACAGACCCTAAATTAAGAAAAAGACTACTCGAGTTAGAAAGGGGAAAATGATCATGAGCGACATTCAAAGCCTTATTAACGCAATTAATGAATTCAGAGATGAACGAAACTGGAGACAATACCATAACCCAAAAGACCTCGCCATCTCAATCTCCATCGAAGCAGCAGAGCTGCTGGAAGACTTCCAATGGATAAGCAGTGAAGAAGCACTCAAAGCAAATAAAGAAAACATCCGTGAAGAAATCGCGGATGTATTGATCTACTCATTCATGTTATGTAACGATCTTGGATTGGATGTAAAAGAGATTGTGGAAGAGAAGATTGTGAAGAATGGGAGGAAGTATCCGGTTAAAAATAATGGTTAAGACACTCCTTATAATTTTTATTATGTCTTTCTCCACAGCGATAGAGAGGGCCGAAACACGTTATATGACAATGCATATATAGAGAGTTTCTTTGACAGCTCTCTCTACACCTCCATAGTAAATGCCCCATCCGTAATAATACAAAAGAATCTTCAGTTGAAATTAAACAAGCAGCCTCTGTAGAAGACAGGACGCCGATTATTATGGCGCCCTGCTTGTTTATCTTACAGTAATCCTCC
The DNA here is from genome assembly GCF_033261025.1 of Bacillus sp. KICET-3. Classification (NCBI taxonomy): domain Bacteria; kingdom Bacillati; phylum Bacillota; class Bacilli; order Caryophanales; family Bacillaceae; genus Bacillus; species Bacillus sp. KICET-3. The sequence goes on from NZ_CP137345.1 coordinate 4,562,247, forward strand.
CCGCCCTCATTTGCTTTGCACACTTCATTCTTTCTACAACGTAAGCTCTCTATATTATTTTCATTGTTTAAAAAATGACATTTGTCATCTTATTTTCATGACATCTCTTACTAAAATCCTCCTCTCTCGACTTATACAATGAAATGAGTAAATCAGGAGGTGTCTATAAGCCATGGACAATGTTGTAAGCTTGACGAACGTGACAAAGACATTCCGCCAGAAAACGGCGGTTGAACATATCAATTTTTCAATCGGAAAAGGGGAAATTGTAGCGATTCTGGGGCCAAACGGGGCCGGAAAAACGACAACGATTTCCATGATGTTGGGGCTGTTAAAACCGACATCCGGCGACATTACATTATTCAATTCCCTGCCGCACGAAAAACAGGTGCGCGAAAAAATCGGCACGATGCTGCAGGAAGTCAGCGTAACACCGGGTTTGCGCGCAGGCGAAATCATCGAACTTGTCCGGAGCTACTATCCAAAGCCGTTATCCTTTCAGAAGCTTACTGCATTAACAGGTCTGACAGAAAAGGATGTAAAAACGCGGGCAGAAAAGTTGTCAGGAGGCCAAAAGCGGCGTCTGAGCTTTGCCTTGGCGCTTGCCGGTGATCCAGAGCTGATGATCTTTGACGAACCTACGGTCGGCATGGATATCACCTCAAGAAACCGCTTTTGGCAAACGGTCAAAATGCTCGCAGATCGAGGAAAAACGATCATTTTTTCTACACACTACTTACAGGAAGCTGATGATGCCGCACAACGAATCTTGCTGTTTAAAGACGGCAGGATTGTTGCGGACGGAACGCCGCTGCAAATTAAATCAAAAATATCGAAGCATTCAGTTTCATTTATGGCCGATCCGGAACAATCTCTGGAAAAGCTGTATCAGCACCCGGAAATCGGGCATATTTTCCGGAAAAACAATCGGATTTGCATCGACACGACTAATACGGACAAAATATTGGAACTTCTTTTCACAGAAAAGATCGGCGCTTATGATATTCAAATTGAACGCGGAAATCTTGAAGAGGCGTTTCGTCAGCTGACTGGCAAAGGAGACGATGTAAAGTGAATATATTTCAAATGCAATGCAAAATGGAAATCAAAAGAATGCTCAGAAACCGCTATTTTGTCTTTTGGTCATTGGTAATGCCGATTGCCTTTTATTACATTTTTACAAATGTCGTCAACACAAATGCTCCGGACCCTGGGGCTTGGAAAGCGCATTATTTAATGTCGATGACAACATTTAGTGTCATGGGCTCCTCGATCATGTCGCTCGGGATCCGCATGGTTCAAGAGCGCACCCAAGGCTGGTCGACGTTCATTCGCGTTACGCCTCTCCCTGATCATATTTATTTTATCGCCCAAATGGCCGGGCAAAGCGTCATTCATATTCTTTCGATCACGGTTATTTTCTCATTCGGCGCCATCATCAACGGAGTTTCTTTGACACCGTTTGAATGGTTCATGAGCGGCTTGTGGATCCTGCTTGGCTCCTTTCCGTTTCTGGCGATCGGGACATTGATCGGGATGATGAAAAAAGTCGATACAGCGGCCGGAGTCAGCAATGTGCTCTATATGGTCCTCGCTGTTACCGGGGGGATGTGGATGCCTCTTGAAGTGATGCCGAAAATGATGCAGAATATCAGCCATTGGCTGCCGTCCTATCATTTTGGAAATGGAGCATGGGAAATTGTTCGAGGCAAAATGCCGGACTGGAACAATGTTCTCGTTCTGTTCGCCTATTTCATCGTGCTTATGCTACTATCTAAATATATAAGAAGAAAACAAGAAGCGGTGTGACCAGAATGAAAAAAACAATCAGCATATTTCCGAGCCAATACGGCTTCTTCCCCTATATCTTTTTAGTCTATTTGCTGATGCCGATCTTTTATTTGACGCAAGAAACGGGGATCAAACAGCTTATCGGCTATGGAATGGTGCTGCTTTTCTTTATCACGTACCGCCAGCTTTATTGTGTTTCGCCGCAAAAAAAAGGATTCTCTTATTGGCTGACCGTACAGCTTTCAATCATCCTTATTTTCAGTGCATTATACGATATCAGTTTCATATTTTTAGGCTTTTTTCCAGCGAACTTTATCGGTTTTTATCGAGATAAAAAGAAGTTTCAGCACGGTTTTATTAGTTTCATTTTCGTATTGTTGATCCCTTTTGTTTTTTATTTCATTCAAAGTAATTTATCCCAGACGGCAAGCCAGATCGTTCGCTTTCTTCCCTTTTTCATTATTATGCTCATGTCGCCATTCGGCATCCGTTCCATGTTCCGCCGGATAGAACTGGAACAACAGCTTGACAAAGCAAATCAGCACATCAAGGAATTAGTAAAACGCGAAGAGCGGACACGGATTGCCCGCGACCTTCACGATACACTCGGCCATACCCTGTCACTGCTCACCTTAAAAAGCCAGCTTGTCCAGCGGATCGTCACCATCGATTCCGAACGGGCGCGCAAAGAAGCAAAAGAAATGGAAATCACATCAAGAGCCGCCTTAAAGCAAGTAAGAGAGCTCGTATCCGATATGAAAACGACTGCAATCGCTGAAGAGCTCATCCACATCCAGCAAATACTCAGAGCTGCGGAAATGACATTCCGATACGATGGAGACTCAGATTTTTCAAAAGTCCCTCCGGTCACACAAAATATCGTCAGCATGTGTATACGGGAAGCAGCCACAAATATCGTCAAACACAGCCGCGCCACCCATTGCACCATCTCCATTTCTCAATCGGATGAAAAAATGAGCATCATTGTCAAAGACGACGGAATGGGGATCGATCAAAAGAAACCGTTTGGAAACGGTTTGCGCGGAATGAAAGAAAGGCTCGCATTAATCGACGGAACACTGGACGTTTCAACCCATAACGGCGCTGTTTTACACATCACCGTTCCAATTGTAAAGAAAGCAGAACGAAAGGAAGCAATACAATGATTCGTTTATTTATCGCCGAAGATCAAAGAATGCTGTTAAGCGCCCTGGGCTCCTTGCTTGACCTGGAAGAAGACATGGAAGTGATCGGCCAGGCGACAAACGGTGAAGAAGCGCTCGCCGCCATTCTCAAACTGGAGCCGGATGTCTGCCTCATGGATATCGAAATGCCGGCAAAAAGCGGCTTAGAAGTAGCTGAAGAACTGGCAAAACGAGGCTCAAAAAGCAAAATCATCATTCTGACAACGTTCGCCCGCCCCGGCTACTTCGAACGGGCGTTAAAAAGCAATGTCCACGGCTACCTGCTGAAAGACGGAGAAATCGACGAACTCGCAGACACCATCCGCAAATGCATGACAGGCAAACGAACCTTCAGCCCGGAACTCACCTTCGATGCCATCCGCAAGGTGAACCCGCTGACCGAACGCGAGCAGGACATCCTGCGCTTGGCGGCTCTAGGAAAGACGACGAAAGAAATCTCCGCTGAGCTGTTCTTGTCAGCCGGCACCGTCCGGAATTATATTTCTGAGATTATGCATAAGCTGGGGGCGAAGAACCGGACGGAGGCGGCGAAAGTTGCGGAGGAGGAGGGGTGGATTTGAGTGTGGTCTGGATGTTTAGCAGTTTATTGTACGTGAACATTTTCTGGCCTTATAGCTATTTTTAAGATATAAGATAACCCTTTATTGAACAACTATCATCTAATGTCCTCACTCTCGTTTTGATATGTTTTTTAATAAGCATCACCTTAGTCGATGAGTTCACCAGAATATTCTTTTAGCTGTTCAATACCAATTTTTATTGCTCTTTCCTCTGTATCAATCAGTGATAAACCTTGTTTGGTTGGACTCCAATACTCATATGCATAATCGTCATCCCATTCAATCCACCTAGAAACTTCTGTTGTGTATAGACCATCATGTCTTTTGATAATTTCAACTTTGTATTCTTTACTTGGTGATAAAATCCTTTTTACGATTTTATCCATTATTTCACCGCCATTTTACCTTACTAACACTCGTCACCTGTTGACATAACAACGGCTTATTTTTTAAACATTCTCTTAATATGATAAAGCTTTGTCTTATCCTCTTCTTTTCGATAATCAAAATAATCATCTTCCTCAAAAATGAAGAAATCAGTACCACCTGCGATAATCATCGTATAACATAATATCTCAACAATTTTCTGCTCGGATCAACGAGGGCTGTCATGATCCCGGTCGAACAATAAATGGTCCGTGCCGTCAAGCACGGACCGACCGCCAATTGCTATTGAAACGCCCCGGGCTTCATTCAACATCTGCACCTCAAGTTAAATTCGCCGTTTGCTGACGCTATCGAAACACCAACGTGCAGCAAACAGATGGCTCAGCGGCACAACAAGCAACCCATACACCGCGGCCACAAGTACAGCCCCCATCTCATCAGGATCAGGCCTTTGGAGCAAGACAACAACGCCCACAAGACCGGCCCCAGCAAGCATTTCTTTGGCCACGCGGCTCTGAAGAATCCGCAACCATGACTGGCCTGCCACCCGCAGCGGGAAGTCACGCTTCGCCTGCAGCAGCGCGGTGATCAACGCACTGATCGCAGCAGCGACAGTGAAAGCAATAACCAATGCAATCAGCGCAAGATTCAACAACCATACAACGTACGCTGCGAACTGCGCGTGTAGAATCCCCTCTTCGGCAACATAGACAACTTTCAGTTCACCGTTAAGACCACGATCGCGTAGCGCCTGCACGTTCAGGGCGTGTTTCTCTAGCAATTCCTGCGTAGCAGTCACACCGGTAAAAACGATGTTGCTTCCTGAGACCATCGAAGTCAAGGCAGAATCGTTATAGGTATCGTATAGCGAGGGCACGACGACAACCAGGACATCGTCTGCAAAGTGGAGTCTTTCACCCCCTCCTCCTTGGGCTACCGGCAACCGGAATCCGTCGACCGGCCGCAAGAACTGGAACTGACCGAACAGCTCATCGGAAAGCTCTTTCCTCGACAAAAGCTCAGCCTCTTCTCGAATCATTTTGACAAGCCCTTCTGGAATGCTGTTGTAAGGTACCTTTGTAATAGCCGGCTGGGGTGCATCCATGGTCACCAAATCAAGCCAACGCTGGTTCACGAAAGAGATGGCCGAGTAATCTCCAAAATCGACTGGCATTGGCATTTCTTGAGTATATGTGTAGGAAAGAGCTACCTTATCAAGCGATTCCGCATCCTTGACCAGTTTACTAATCATCGGCTCCATGTGGTTCATCTCGTCAACGTCTGTCGCGAACACAATCGCGACCTGGTCTGAAAGTTTCTTCCACTGAGCCATTTCAGCAGCTATAGCTGAGGAGTGTTTGTATGCGGACCAAGCAGGCCCAGCCGCAGCCACCACCAGGAGGAACGTTAGCGCCTGGATCACGATCGCAGATGCACGCAGGCTTTTTACCGCAGGTTGTCTGGTGGCGATCATGGTAGCGCTCGGCCATGCAGAGGCTGACATGACAAGCGTAGCGAGCAGGGATACGGCGATGACGGCGACCTGCAGGCTGACCAGCGCCTTGAGGAAGGTACCGACGTATATCCAGCCATGAAACACACCCACATAGCACGACGCAGCCAGTGCCACGGCGCCCGCCGAAACCAGCAGCGCAACCCCAACTCCGGCCAGGTCCTGCACCTGGATCCGCGAGGTCGGACACCCGCCCAGAACCCGAAGGGCACGCCCACGCGCTCTCAACGACAACCAGAACAGCGCCAGCGCCACGATCAGCGCAAACGCCGCAAGAACGGCGGCAGCAAATCCTCTTTCTCGCACAACGAATTCAAGGCTTTTAAAAATTGACGCATCCCCGCGGCCAACCTTCACACCTTCACTTTTCAGCGTGTCCTCGAACTCGCTCAAGTGAGCCTTTTCGCCAGTCACGAGATAGAACCCATCGGGATAGGAGCTTTCAAGCCGGTCCTTGCCGACAATCTTGCCTGCACCATCGCCGCCAAACCAAGTAAATTCGGCGGGTAAACCTCCATCATTAAGTGCTACGAAGACTTTGCCATCACCGTCGCTGGCAAGATCTGGAGCGACCTTGACCAGCCCAAGATCCCAGCGCGCATCGAGCTTCTCCAGCTTCGCAAACGCTTCAGTAATGGAAAGCCCCGATTCGCTGAAATCGAGGTTTAACCTGCTCTCGACACCAATGGCCTGCGGAAAGTCTCGATCATATAAATCGGTGATGATCGCCGCCATTAGCGCTAGCAGAGCAAACAACGCGCCAGCGACAGCCACTATAATTCGTTTATACACAAGCTAAACCTCCAAGAACTATTTGAAAATCGCCATGCTAATCCCCGGCGATCACAACCGGTATCGCCGGGGTCTGGCATAATTGCCTGGATTAACAGGTAATGTTTTTCATCCATTTCATTCCTCCTCATTTATTCAACTATTTTTGTCAATATTTCTACTCTTCAACTCATTTGTCACTGCCACCTATCAATCTCCAAAGGCGCCAAGATGTACAGCTTTGCCAGCGTCTCGTACTTGGCGTAGGCAGTCTGCATCGGGTTCATACAGCTTGGCAAAAACGGGGAGCCAGTCTTATACATAAGCGGGCAACGGTTACACCAAGTCGGTTTTGCGGAAGTTGAGTTACCGCTTCACCAGGTGCACTGGAACCCCAAACCCGTCGCGGCGGCTGAGCAGGTCGGAGCTTGCGTCATGTTCGGATCTTGAACCATAGCTAACCATGACCAGCCCTCGGTTCTGGTCATCGGGACACGGCTTGCCCACTTCGACTGTAATACCATCACCCAACGCTTTAATCTCCTCGGCGAGGTCTCGATGTCTGGCAAGCGCTGCAGTGGCCTCTGCTACGTTCGGCAGCTGGTCGCACGGCGGATGGGTGTCTCTTGACACTGTGACCCAGCCGTTTAGGAACGCAACTGCCCCAACTACAAGCAACAATCCAACAACGACACCGATAATGATCTTAGAGGCTGACTTCATGAGGAACCTCCTAAGTTAGCAGGATCGCTGGTCGACAAGTGTTGTGACGAGCTGTTGGAACCGACCTCATGCCGGGCGTCACACGCGTTGATCATCTCAGAGTCGTGCGTCGACACAATAACCGTGCGGCCGCGTGCGGCAAAGTCCGCAAACAGATCGATGACCTTTCGCCGATTGGTTTCGTCGAGCGAGGCGGTCGGCTCATCGACAAACAGGAATGCAGCGTCTTTGTAGATGGCACGAGCCAGTGCGAGTCGCTGCTTCTCGCCCCCACTCAGGTGGCTGGCCAATTCACCTTCTCGGCCCTGGAGACCCGTCTGCTCGAGCACCTGCGCCAACCGTTCTTGGTTTCCCGTGACGCGTCGTCCCAGAACGCTCGCCTGCATGGTGACATTAAACGCAACCGACTCCTCATCCATGATGCCATAATCCTGAAGTATGAACGCCGCATGATCACGCCAAAACCGACGCCGTGCTGCAGTACCATAGCTTGTGACATCGTCTCCGTCTATCAAGATGCGTCCCTGATCAACCGGGAGCAATAGCCCGAGGCAGTGCAAAAGTGTAGTCTTTCCACATCCGCTCGGACCAACGAGGGCTGTCATGACCCCTGGCGGGCAACGAACGGTCTCACCATCAAGAACGGAGCGCCCGCCAATTGCTACTGAAATGCCTTGTGCTTCAATCAACATCTGTACCTCCCATCAAATTCAACGCTATAAAAAGCGGCACTCATTTATTCCATTCCTCCTCATTTTCAAGCCGATTAATCATCACCCACCTACCACATTAATACGGGAACGGTTTTTTCTCACTCTTGTTGACAGTGTCGTGACATCCTATTTCTTCTTTGTCACAAACATTAATTCCTTTATAGCTAGCAAATTTCACTTGTTCTACCATAAGGAAACCTATTTGCTGCAGGAGCACAAGGAATTTGCTTCTTGTTAAATTTTCTGAATAACGGCCGGCATCAATACTAAGCCTAGAAAAGTAGAGGATTGCACCGCATAACATAACTTACTGCTAAGGCTACCAAGATAAAACTACAAATAAAGATCATATATTATATTCCAAATATTTTATTAGGTTGCTTGCAAAAGCCAATCCAGCATTACAAGAACTGGAAGGATGCACACCTGAAGAAAAATCGCCAACGCTACAAAGATCAAATCAATTTTACTGATTAGCGTCCTGTATCCTGTCTCCAATAACCTATAATTCACAAGTAGCTGTTGAAGTCATATGATTTGGCTTAGAAAAGAATAACAGCAGCAACGGCTGGATGCTTTGGGACAGTATCCTGGGAGTTAAGGAGAATTAGTGTTAGGGTCACCGGACCCAAATAAAAACTTCTTTTGTCATATGGTTTTTTCTTTTGTTTGCCCTCATTTAGGTATCTTGTTTGATTTGTTTCTGTGGCAGGGTGCTTTCAGGACTATAGTGTCGGCATCCGCAGTCGTTGTTTGGTGTTTCTCCTGTTTTGTCAGGATAACTAATTTTATATAAATTGTAAAAAATATTCTTTTAGTAAAGTCTATTATTACTAAAGAGCTAGAATCCCCGTCATTAAGTGAAGGTTTAGATTTGCATCAATTATTAGATAATGTATCCAATGTTATGGCAACTAGTCGCGCTAGCTTAAAAATAAGTGAGTTTAAATTACTTGAAGATGGTAATTATTCAGTAGTTCTTTATGATAGATATGATACTTATTTGGTTGTTTGTAAACCTTCAGGAGAAATAGAAAAAATAAAGAAGCAGCACAATTCTTATACACACATTTAATGAATAGTAATTAGAGTCTATTTTAATTATTTGCGTTTATAGAAAATCCTACTCAAGAAACTGTCTTGAATAGGATTATTTTTTTGATGCATGGAAACCTCATTTACTTATGATAAGGCTCCCCCCGATTAATCCGAAACGCCCGATAAACCTGCTCCAGCAAAATCAGCCGCATGAGCTGATGCGGAAATGTCATCCTCGAAAACGATAACTTCTCATCCGCGCGCTTCAGTACGGCGTCGCTCAACCCGAGCGAGCCGCCGATGACGAAGGTTACCTTGCTCTTCCCATATGTGGCGAGTCTATCCATATTATCGGCTAATTCTTCCGAGCTTTTCATTTTTCCTTCGATTGCCAAGGCGATGACGTGGGCGTCGGGGCTGATTTTGGAGAGGATTCGTTCGCCTTCTTTGTCTTTGACGATTTTCATGTCCTGCTCGCTTAGGTTTTCCGGCGCTTTTTCGTCCGGGAGTTCGATGATGTCGACTTTTGCGTATGCGGAAAGCCGTTTTATGTATTCGTCGATTCCTTGTTTTAAATATTTTTCTTTTAGTTTTCCGATTGCTACGATTGATATATTCACAGGTCATCCCCACTTTAAGAACAAGTTATTCATATATATTATCCACAATTGTGGATAAAGGTTGTGTATTTTGTGTCCGATCATTCGTTCCCCACTATATATACTGCTGGCTTATCGCACAATTCACAGGTTGTGGATAAACTGTGTGTATGTTCGATTTTTCTGATTTCTGGGGCTAATTCTTCTTCATCTACATACATGTCAATGACGGTTTCAATATGTTCCTCACAAGATTTCATGAGTGTACCTCCAATATTTGCTTCATTGGGCTTTTTTAAAAAGGCCCCTTATCCAATATACCCTATTTATTAACATGTTAATAGGTGATTGCACTCATATCCTTTATTTATCCACAACAATCATACTCGTCTTCTGGATAACTGAAAAAAGCATTGGCTGTATTTGCGCCAATGCTTACATATCCCTCTGTCATGCTGTTTCTTGTTCTGAAGCATCGAGTGCGGCATGTTTATTTATGATCCGCTGAAGATACCAAATGTGAAACAAGAAAGTAAACCAGCCATTTACCGGTTGATTTGAGAGCTGCTTTTTAAAACCGCTTCTGATGTTGAAACTGCTGCAAATATTCACGATCGTAAACAGCAAAAAGCCAAACTCACTTAAAAAACTGTCCTCAGGATGTAACGGAAGCAGCAAAGGGTAATCCTGAATAGGTAAAATGTCTTCTCCCCACATACGCTGAATAGATATGAGAGAAGATGTCCAAAAAAGCTCTAAAATTGAAAACGCAAATAAGAGCACAGTAACTTTTATGGCTACATAGGGGAGCTTGATTTGAAGCCGTTCAAGAGCCTGTCTTCGTGACAGAAACCAATATGGGATATACATTCCGAAGGTGACGATTGTTAAAACAATCATATGGATGATCCGGATCCTCGGAAATTCCGCTAATTTTCGTTCCTCATTCATTGTTTGATCCACTTCTTTCTTGAAACTTTCGGTCTTTTTATCCTTTGAATGTATTGTTTTCCACTTGCTATGTAAAAAGGTACTATAAAATACTGGATAAATCAAAGTAATAATGAGTTAGAAAGTGGGATATTTTTAGGTCTATGTATTCCTTTAGTGTTTTTCTTGAATGACATAAGACTTTGGTTTCGATTCTTTTGTCATTTTTGTTTGTTAATAAACGTTTATTAATAGGGCATCATGCAGTTTATTTTTCAGTTTTCAACAGAAAACTTTACGTTTTGTAACATAACACAGGCCTATATAACTGTTTTGTGTTTCTTTTATATTGTACCCGCTCAAAATAAAAGGATCAAAGCTTGTGTCAGCTTTCATCCTTCCTTTTTACAGCCATTTGCTCATATTCAGATCTGTAACCTCAAAATTCATCTTTTCATATAAGTGTCTTGCGGTTTTATTATGGGCAAATACATGAAGGGACAGTTTTTTCACTCCTAACCGCTTTGCTTGCTCTTCCAGGGCGGCGAGAGCCTGCTGTCCGTTTCCTTGGCCGCGGAACGCTTCATACAGCCCAAAATCGTAAATAAACGCTTCTTTTAGCGGGTGGTGCGGGTCGGCATAAAACCAGGCCCATCCCATGACTTCCCCTTGTTCATTTACAATCGAGAAAAGATGATGGTTGGCGGTCTCCGTTCCGTTTGGCAAAAGCTGTTGAATTTGTTCTTCCGCTTTTGCCACTGCCTCCGCCGCAGTCCATGTGCCAGCTTTTACTTTTTCAATGGCGTAATGCTCGATTGAGTATGTGCTATAGGCTGTAAAATCCTTTTTGGACATGGGGGACAGAGACAATACAGAATTCGATTTTACCAAGTGGCCTCACTTCCTTATTTATGAAGCTTTTGTGATATACCCTCGCTTCGGCTCAGAAAATTTGTTGATTCTATGCTGTATGTAAAAGACGTTCAATAGGAAAGCAAAAACGGTTCCTTTTTTTGGTTCATCGCCAGACAGCTTATTGATGGCTGCCGTTACTGAAAGTGCGCAGTAGATCAAAACCGCTGCAGACAAGATGATCGTGATTCTGTGCAGCAAAAGGAACAGGCTGTAGTGCATCTCCGTAAATACAATGGCAGCTGAGATTCTTAGTGGGATTGTACATAAATGATAGACGATCATGACTTTTAGGGTGGTGTAGGGAATATCAAGATATGGCAGCAGTTCAAACACTTTTTTCCTTGAGAGAAACCAGTATGGAATGTAAATTCCCAAGGTGACAACACACAGAACAAAAACGGATATCATACTTTTGCTTTTCATGCTAGACAACGCTTTCATAGCCATCGGTACATTGTCGTTCATCTCATTCCTCCGGACATTGGTTTTCCAAACAAATGAACTGAATGAATATTTTTATAATAGCGGCACACCTCATCAATATATTCCTTTTCCGGATTTTAGACAATAAGGCTTATGTACCACTAAGACAATTGTACCATTTTTGTCATAATTTCCATTCCGGTGACCTGCCGAAACAGGCCCTCTTTTCTTCTTTTATGATATAAGCATGAAAAACAATCTGAATATCCATCCAGATTGTTTAATCCTGCCGCGCTTTGCGCAATGAAATCCGCCAGTGGATTCCGGTCCCGATATCATATACTTCGGCAAAGGAACCCTGATTGATTGCAACGCCCAAATTGTCCAACGAATTCACATATACAAGCGGTTCTCCCACTGGTATGTCGGCAAAAGAACGGCCAAAAACGATCGTTTGGCAATAGACTTGATTTGTCCCATGTGTAATGATGACGTTTAAAGCGTCCCCGTAACGAATGTCTAACTTGCTGAAAAGCCGGCGGCTGATATTCGTCCATAGATTCCCGAAGCGTACATCCAAAATATCAATCGTTCCCGTTATCCATTCATCTTCTATAAAGGCTTCCATAACAGGAAGTTTGATGAGGGATTCAGGTAAAACTTCAGGGCCGATTTGATCGAAGCGGATCACGCCTGATGCGAGCCTTGCCCCTGTATAGGCATAAATGTCGCGGCCATGGAAGGTGTGCGACTCTCCGGATTCCGGAAGTCTGTTTTGCGTCTCATCAAGATGCCGGGCTTCAGCGATGCCGATTTTCTGTTTAATATGGGTGAGGGTGCCGTTATCCGGTGTAATAATATATTGATTTGTACTTGTTCTGACTGCCACGCTGCGGCGTTCCGAACCGACGCCGGGATCGACGACAGATACGAATACCGTCCCTTCCGGCCAATAAGAAACCGTCTGCAGTAAACGGTATGAAGCCTCCCAAATATGGAACACTGGGATATTGTGCGTTACATCGAAAATCCGGATTGAACTGTCAACTGAATAAGCCACTCCGTACATCGCATTGACAGCTCCGTCGTCAATGCCAAAATCCGATTGCAAGACAAGTGCATGCTGACTCATTCTATCTCCCTTTCCGTCCCGATCTTAATATCAACCTTGTCAAAATATTAAGATCATCATACAGTACAGCGAATTGAAACGCAATACGACGGCTTGTCCGTTTTTTTCTTAAAATGTTCTTTTGGGGGTTCAAAAATAAGAAAGCCATTCAGGAAAAAAGATATTTAATTCCAGGAACTATCATTTTTATGATGAAAATTATTTTTTACACTTTTGACGAACGACCTCTCTCGTTTCATAATGGACGCATACAAAAAAACAGCCTGGCCTTGAAGACCAGACTGTTCATAATTAGCTTCCCAACTTGGATCGCGTCAGTTTTACTTTTGTCGTTTTTTCTTTTCCGCCGTGGTAATACTTTACTCTTACAGTGTCGCCGACTTTTTTGGTATACAGCTTTTTGCGAAGATCGACGATATCGTATACCCGTCCGCCGTCAAATTCAACGATCACATCCAACTCTTTCAGCCCCGCTCTCCCGGCCGGAGACAATGGCTGCACGCCCATGACGACTACACCTGATGTTACATCGTTCGGCAGTTTAAGCGTTTCTTGCCAATGATAGCTGGCAATGTCGCCGAGTGACTTCATTTCGATTCCGAGATACGGGCGTCTCACTTCTCCGTATGTTTCCAAATCGTTAATGACCGGAAGCGCAAGATTTGCCGGAATGCTCAGCCCGATCCCTTCGACGGCGCTTTCGGCGATTTTCATCGAGTTGATGCCGATCACTTTTCCATCGATATTAAACAGTCCTCCGCCGCTGTTCCCGGGGTTAATTGCCGCATCCGTCTGCAAAACTTCGGCATTCCAATCCGGTTGGCCGTCTCCATCCGAATCAACCGGAACGGCGCGCTCGGTTCCCGATATGATTCCTTGTGTGACAGATCCCGAGAATTGGAGGCCTAGCGGGTTTCCAATCGCTATCACCGGCTCGCCCGTTTTGACTTTATCGGAGTTTCCGAAAACGGCGGCAGCTTTTATTTTATTGCTTTTTACCTGAAGAACGGCAAGATCCATCAGTTTGTCACTGCCGATCAGCTTCGCCGGAATTCTCGTTCCATCATTCAGGCTGACTTCAATTTGGGAAGCTCCTTCAATGACATGGTGGTTTGTCACGATATGTGACGTACTTCCGTCCTTTTTGTAAATGACTCCTGAACCGGTCCCGGCTTCACCTGTTTCATCCCAGACGCCTGTTTTTTGAATATTGATGACGCCGACAACTGAATCAGACACTTTCGAGACGACCTGGGTGACCTCATTATTCACATTGACCGAGACATTGCGGACAGCTCCGCCCTGTCCGGCCCTTTGTCCTTGTCCTCCATCCGATTCGATGACTTGGAGATTGTACGGCAAAAGCCCTTGTTCTGAGAGATACGGCAGGGCAAATACCGTCAACAGGGCCCCGATCACGGCACCGATCAGACTTGAAAACAAAAAGCTTTTCCAATTTCTTGACGGCTTTTCGTGAACGTATTTTTCCTCATCATGATTAAACTCCACTATATTCAAATCCTTTCAAGGAACGATATATGTATATAGTGTGGATCAGAAACTGTCAGATTAATCATGGATTCCGAAAAATTTACACCGCCGCAAGAGGTGTCGGCTTTTTGGGATCTGTGTCATATAAATCAAACGTTTCGCCTGTCATAAATCCCTTCGCGGCAAGGGTTTGCTGCACAGACATTCTGGCGAGCTCCTTCATGTTGTTATCCTGGCTTAAATGGGCTAAGTAAATCCGCGACGTCTCATCACCGATGACATCTGTCATGGCAAGCGCGGCATCCTCATTTGACACATGACCGACATCGCTTAAAATCCGGCGCTTAATATTCCAAGGGTAGCGGCCCATTTGCAGCATACCGACATCGTGATTGCTTTCAAACACAAAGACATTGGCTGAGCGGATGATGCCCTTCATTCTGTCGCTGACATACCCTGTATCCGTAATCAGCGCAAGCTTTCGTCCATTGTAATGAAACACGTAGAACATCGGTTCTGCCGCATCATGGGAAACGCCAAATGATTCAACATCAAGGGAACCGAATGATTTGACCGTTTCCATTTGGAACACGAATTTTTGGCCGTTATCGATATTGCCGATATGCCCCTCCATCGCCTTCCATGTCTTTTCATTCGCATAAACGGGCAGCTGATATTTTCTGGCCAGTACACCGAGTCCTTTAATATGGTCGCTGTGCTCATGAGTGACAAAAATCCCGTCAAGGCCGTCCAGGCTGCGGTCGATTTGTGCCATCAGCCCTTCAATTGCTTTCCCGCTAAGTCCTGCGTCTACTAAAAAAGCGTGGTCATCGGTTTCCAAATAAAATGCATTCCCCGTACTCCCGCTTGCAAGTACGCTAAATTGCAGGCTCATGGTTTCTCACTCCATTACGATTTTTCCTTTTTCTCCTGTGATAGAAGAACGGCTCCGTCCCGTGCATCTACGATAAACTCTTCATGTATTACGGCTTCGTCCGTTTTGCGCTGTACTTCGATCCGCCAAACCGGTACGAAAATTTGCGCGCTTGCCAAAGGATATTGCGTGAAATATCCCAGCTCGGTCTTTTTAACTTTACTGTTAGGCTTTAGGTAGTCCGGATAATATAACGCTTCAACCGCACCTACAGCGGAAATTAGATTTTCCGTTTTGACTTCTTTGATTTCTTTCAGCATCGACTGCTTATACCGAACAACTTCATTTTTATCATTGTAAAACAGAACGACTTCACCGATTTCATTATTGGCATTGTCGTTTTGATCCTGAAAAATATAATCCCCTTTATAGGTTTGAAAGAAGATGATCTGCTTTTGCGACTTATCGACTCGCCACAGCTTATACTTGCTGCCGTTTATCACCTGCTGATTGACAATTTCCCTTGCTTTTGTCTCCATATCCGTTTTCGGAAGAGGAATAGGCTCTGAAAAGGCCATTTTTATTTCTGTCAGGGAATCACTTTTAGAAGTGTCCATTAACGGTTTCTGCCCTTTCAGCGATTTAATCTCGCTCTGTTTAAATACTTTTTTTTGCGCTGAAATTGAAGAACCTTTTTGTGATTCCTTTGACAAATTGTTGTAAGTAATATGATCAGCTTTCATATCTTCCTGCAGTGTCGATTTTTCTAAAATCGGGAACTGATTGATCCTGCGTTTATCTAAATATTGAAAAGCCAAAAAGATGTCAAGGATGAGGAAGACGATGATGAAGATCGTTTTTGTTCTATTCCACTCCATTTTTCGCGCCCTCCTTCACCGCTGCATCTTCCTTGGAAACGGGTTGGACTGTGCCGTTTATTTTAATGCACCATGTCGGTACAAGCTTGACAACCGGGTCTTGCTCACTGGACACCGAAACCATTTCATAAGCAGGAAAAATTTGTTCAATGTTATCGAAGTTATACTCATCATGTTCCCGCAAGTAGTCGATTAATTCCTTGCCGTTCATGATTTCTTTGCTTTTTTTGCTCAGCGGGTTTGAGTTTGCCCCGAGAACATAGCTTGGATGTTTGTAGTCAAGGATGTCATTATTCGCCCAGCGAATATCAATGGACGTCGTTCCGAATGGCTGGCTTTGACTGTTGACGACCGGCAGCTGATCCATGTACAGATAAAAGCTGATCTGCTGATTTTCATTCAAGCTGAAAAACTGATAGTCGTCGGTCCAGCTTCCTGTATCATTTAAATATTTAAAGCTTTTATTAATCAGCTCTCCGTTTTGATAGGATGAGCTCGGTTCCATGTTGCGGTGCTGGAATTTCACCTGTCTGTTATTCGAGTAGATCTCCAGAAG
This sequence comes from Bacillus sp. KICET-3, assembly GCF_033261025.1. Taxonomy (NCBI): domain Bacteria; kingdom Bacillati; phylum Bacillota; class Bacilli; order Caryophanales; family Bacillaceae; genus Bacillus; species Bacillus sp. KICET-3. Next base: position 4,578,746 of record NZ_CP137345.1, read on the forward strand.
GCTCGTCCCATCCGAATAAACGGGCCTGTTTAAATTGGTTTCCTCCCGCACGGTTTGAGGATCTTCAAACAGAGCGTTTTTAAAACGACTTGGGCTGATCGTTTCTGTAAAGTACTCTTTTTCAGTCAGCTTTAGTTTATTAACCGGAAGCAGCACATCTCGTCTGGAATTAATCTGATAAGCCTTGTAGACCGGCATCTGCGATTTTTCTTTGTTGATCTCAGACAGGATGTTTCGATAATTGGCTGATTCCACATCAGCTTCAACAACCGTTTCTTTGCTGAATGACACAAAATATATCTTTTTCGTGCCGCTTCCTCCATTGAACGGCAGGACGATCCTGTCAAAAGAATTATATTCATAAGAATTTGCACTCCATTTGAACAGAGGCTGCAAAACGTCAATCGGAATGCTGTCGCTAAAGACGAGATCCAATTTGGCCGTTTTATTTTTGGCATAAAGCCAATCTTTGAACTGCTGTTTGCCAAAATCGTCTGAAATATCTTTGAGCGATTTTATTTCCCAGCGGCTCATATCATCCCACAGCTGGGAATAAAGCGTTAAATCATTCATCAAATAGTGTTTACCATTGTCATGGATGAACATTTGCTGCGGCTTAACCGCTTCGTTTAATAATTTGGTCTGATTTGCAATCGGCTGCTTGTCGCTGACCTGTGCCTTAGAGTCTTCAACTTTCTCATAATTCCCCTGGAATCCCCAAATGTTAAGGGTAAAAAGAAGACTGATCAGCACTAAAAGGGACAGTACTATCGTTTTTATTGTTTCACGCTTCATCCCAATCATCCTCTTGTTCTTCTTTATACGGCAGGGTAAATGTGATCGTTGTTCCTTTTCCTTCGATGCTGTCGGCCCAGATGTCTCCGCCGTGAGCCTGTACCATTTCTTTTGCAATCGCCAGACCAAGACCGGTTCCGCCGAGCTTTCTTGTTCTCGCTTTGTCTACACGATAGAAGCGTTCGAAAATCTTCTCCATATCCTTTCTCGGAATGCCGACACCTTCATCTTTGACACTGACATAAAGCAGCTCTTCTTCTTCATTGACATCGACGGAAAATGTAATATGGCCGCCTTCAGGAGAATATTTCAATGCGTTTGAAATAATATTATCCAGCACCTGCGTAATTTTGTCAGGATCGATTTCAACATACAAATCTCTGTCAGGCAGATGGCTGATAAAGTCGACATGCTGTTCCTTTGTCATTTCAAAACGCTCAATAATGAGAGAGAAGAAGCGGATAAAGTGAATCCATTCCTTATTAAATTGATAGTCTTTGCTGTCGAACTTTGAAAGCTGCAATAGGTCATTGACGAGCCTGATCATTCGCTCTGTTTCATTTTGCGCTACATTCAGGAAACGCGGCGCGATATTCGGGTCCTGCAAAGCTCCATCCGCAAGCGCTTCTAAATAGCTTCGCATCGTCGTAAGCGGTGTTCTGAGCTCATGGGACACGTTTGCCACAAATTCTCTCCGCTCTTGATCAATCTGCTCCTGTTCTGTGACATCGTAGATAACAGCAATCAATCCGTCGATTTTTCCGTGCTCTTTTTGAATCACTGAGAAGTTGACGCGAAGTACAGATGTCCTTTCTTCCTGATCGATTTCAAGAATGAGAGAATCCTGCTGTTCGACTAAATCTTCAAACGTATATTCGTCATCAAGTCCAAGCAATGAGGTAATCGGCATTTCGAGAGCTGTTTCACGTGAAACGTTTAAAAGTTCGAGAGCCGGTGTATTTAATAAAATGATCGCGCCATTGCGGTTTGTCGCGATAACTCCGTCCGTCATATAGGCGATCACAGACGAAAGTTTTTTTCGTTCGCCTTCCGTCATCGACTGAGCTTCTTTCAGCTCTCTCGTTAAATAATTAAAGGTCGTTGCAAGCTGACCGATTTCATCATTTCCATATTTCCTGACTTTCCGGGAGAAGTTCCCTTTCGCCAGTTCAATTGCCTGTTTTCGCATGTCTGATAGCGGATGGGTAATGGTTCGCGCCACAAACACTCCCAAAAAGGCAGTGATGCCAAGCGCAAGTATAGTTCCTGACGCTAAAATCATGTTGATCGTCCGGATTTGATTATAGACATCATCCATGGAAGCCACGACATAAATGGCTCCGATCGTCTCTTGATTGGCTTTTTTAATCGGAGTGACGGAAATACGCACTTTGCTGTCCCGTTCCGGATCAAAAAATTTATTTTCATATGGCAGACCGACAAGCAATGTCCTTTTTATAATTCCTTCAGTTGTCTTTTTGCCCGCTACCTCCCGATTGTATGGGTTGGAGGTTGCGATGACTTCATAGCTTTTATCAATCAGGCTGACTTCGAGAATTTCGCCTTCCTTGCTGAAATCATTTAATATCCGCTCAGCATCTTCCTTCAATGTTGTAGAGGATTCGGTGCTTCTGTCTTTCGTCATTTCCTGTTCAAGATAGTACGACAGATTGTTCACCCGCTGATCAAGAGAATCCTTATAAGACCTGAGAAGGTTGTCCTCCATTGCCCTTACAAAGTACACGCCGATAATCTGCATCGCGACGATAATCAGCAAAACATATATTAAAGTAAACTTAAAATGAATGGATCGAAAAAAACCGACTTTATTCATTTGGGCATTAGTCCTGTTCAGGGTTTCTCAAGTAATAGCCGACACCGCGTCTCGTCACGATCCAGCTCGGATGGCTCGGGTTATCCTCAATTTTTTCGCGGAGGCGGCGAACGGTGACGTCCACTGTCCGGACATCTCCGAAATAATCATAGCCCCAAACCGTTTGCAGCAAATGTTCGCGGGTCATGACTTGTCCGATATGTTTTGCAAGGTAGTGCAGCAGCTCGAATTCCCTGTGAGTCAGTTCGATTGTCTCATCGCGTTTTGACACAACATAGGCATCGGGAAAGATGACGAGCGAGCCGATTTGGATTTCGTTTGAAGCCGGTTCTTCTTCCGCAGGCGCCGCCGTGTTCTGCCGTCTGAGGTTCGCTTTGACACGGGCTAAAAGCTCGCGGGTGCTGAAAGGCTTTGTCACATAGTCGTCAGCACCGAGCTCAAGGCCGATAACCTTATCGATTTCGGAATCTTTCGCGGTCAGCATGATGATGGGCATGTCATATTTTTTGCGAACTTCACGGCAAACCTCCACACCGTCTTTATTCGGAAGCATGATATCGAGAAGAATTAAATCAGGGTTCAGCTCCTCGACCATCTCCAGCGCTTCATTGCCGTCATAAGCGCAATGGACGTCATAGCCCTCTTTTTTCAAATTAAATTCTAAAATGTCGGCAATGGGCTTTTCATCATCTACAACAAGTATCTTTTTATCCATTATCATTTCCTCCTCGTTCAGAGTTGAATGCACAGCATATAAAAGCTGCCGTATGATTTTTTTATATTTCAAGTTCATTGGATAAGCACATGACAAATCACAATCTCAAAATAGATTTCTTATACATTATAACGTTTATGAGACAAAAATTAAAAAAATAGTTCAAGGGAAAGGAATTGGAAATATTGCCATGATTACATTTTTTCAGTTTCCATCACAACAATTAAATTTCCGTTACTTTTTTTACTGAAAAGTGAAACATCTTTTGTTTTTAATCGTCTATATAGTAACGTCTTCTTCTTTGGCCGGCTGCCCGGCCTCCCTTTTTTTCTCTCTCACAAACTTCCCGCATCTTTTCAAACATTTTCATTTTATCTATAAGAAAAACGCATCTGCAAAAAGCAGACGCGCTTTAAAGTGGCTCGGGACGGAATCGAACCGCCGACACACGGATTTTCAGTCCGTTGCTCTACCAACTGAGCTACCGAGCCGTTATTTAAATGGCGGTCCGGACGGGACTCGAACCCGCGACCTCCTGCGTGACAGGCAGGCATTCTAACCAACTGAACTACCGGACCGTATATTTTTTTACAGTACCTGCTTCGAAAAGAATCGTGGTCTTTCCGAAGCAAGCGGGGATTTAGCAATAACGCTAAAGTAAATCAATGACCCGTACGGGATTCGAACCCGTGTTACCGCCGTGAAAGGGCGGTGTCTTAACCGCTTGACCAACGGGCCGCCAAAGAATGGTGAGCCATGAAGGACTCGAACCTTCGACCCTCTGATTAAAAGTCAGATGCTCTACCAACTGAGCTAATGGCTCTTGCATTGTTTTCGCAACAACGAGATTTATATTATCATAGAACGAACAGAGGTGGCAATATATTTTTTTATTTTTTCTCTAATTATTTTTTCTCTCATGATGATACTCCTCCTCTTTGCTGTTTTATTCAGAACAGAATGCCGTTTCGCCTCAATCTTTGCTTCCATGATGTTCCCGTCAATGCAGTGGCATCCGGACGGACTGTAAGCTTTGCTTTAGGACTCTTTTTTCCCGCTTCGTTTAATCTCAAAATACCCAGGAGCTAAACGCCCAAGCCCGTTTCTTCCTTGCCGCCCGGCAGCGTCCACGAATGGTTTTCTTATTTTTCACCGGCAGAACTTGCCCGTTTTCTTGAAAAAAAGCCCCTGCGGATTGCAGAGGCTCTTGGATTAGTTCGGCCGGTACACGCTTCTGATGACATTTGTCTGAGAGCGGTCAGGACCGACAGAGAAAATAGAAAGCGGAATGCCTGTCAGCTGAGATACTCGCTCAAGGTAATGGCGGGCATTTTCAGGCAGATCGCTCAAGCTTTTCGCTCCTGTGATATCTTCTGTCCAGCCCGGCATTTCTTCATAGACAGGCTCGCATTCGGCGAGCGCTTTTAAGCTTGCCGGGAACTCTTCAAGAATTTCCCCGCGATACTTGTATGCGACACAGATTTTCAATGTTTCAATTCCGGTCAATACATCGATTGAGTTTAAAGAAAGATCTGTAATTCCGCTGACGCGGCGGGCATGGCGGACAACCACGCTGTCGAACCAGCCGACGCGGCGCGGGCGTCCTGTCGTTGTGCCGTATTCGCGGCCGACCTCACGGATCTGGTCTCCGATTTCATTTTCAAGCTCAGTCGGGAAAGGTCCGTCTCCCACACGCGTCGTATACGCTTTCGATACGCCGACGACATGCTGGATTTTTGTAGGACCCACGCCTGAGCCGATCGTTACGCCGCCGGCGACAGGGTTTGAAGAAGTGACAAACGGATAGGTCCCTTGGTCGATATCAAGCATAACCCCTTGCGCACCTTCAAATAAGACGCGGCGCCCGTCATCAAGCGCATCGTTTAAGACGACAGACGTGTCGCAAACATATTGTTTGATTTGCTGACCGTATTCATAGTATTCATCTAAAATGTCTTCTATTTTAAATCCTTCCGCTTCATACATTTTTTCAAGCAGACGGTTTTTTTCTTCCAGATTGCGGGCAAGCTTTTCTTCGAAAACGTCGCGGTCCAAAAGGTCGGCGATTCGGATTCCTATGCGGGCCGCTTTATCCATATAAGCCGGGCCGATTCCTTTTTTCGTCGTGCCGATTTTATTTGCCCCTTTCCGTTCTTCTTCCACCGCGTCAAGTTTTAAATGATACGGCAGAATGACATGGGCTCTGTTCGAGATTCTCAGGTTATCTGTGCTGACGTTGCGTTCATGAAGATACGCAAGCTCCGTCACCAGCGCTTTCGGATCAACGACCATTCCGTTGCCGATCACACATATTTTATCCTTATAAAAAATACCGGATGGAATCAAGTGTAGCTTGTACGTTACTCCGTTAAATTTAATCGTATGTCCTGCGTTATTTCCGCCTTGGTACCGTGCGATAACCTCTGCGTTTTCTGAAAGGAAATCTGTGATCTTTCCTTTCCCTTCGTCACCCCACTGCGTACCGACAACAACTACTGAAGACATATCCGTGCACCTCCGTTAACCTTTTAAACGATATCAATATCAAACATATCCAGTTTATCAGTGTAGAGTTGTAAAGTCAATCGTAAATCCGAACATTTATTTTACACATAAACATATTCGTTCGTTATTATTTATATATTTCTTTTTTAAGAGAGCTTTTTTCGGCAAAATCTAAAAAACTAGTCAACTTAACCGCTTTCCTGGACAAATACACATAAAACGGCATTCCCTTCAATACTTAATAAAGTAAGGAGGGGGGAATGTCCAATGGAAACCGTATTGATTTTCGCATCCGTATTGTCGCCCATCATTTTGGCGCTCGTTGAGCTTGTGAAAAAAACGGTGAGGGTGCCTAAAAACCTGATTCCGCTTGTTTCGCTGCTGATTGGTTTTCTGATCGGAGCCGCCGCATACCCATTCACCGAGCTTGATCTCGTTTTGCGCCTATGGGCGGGCGGCTTGGCCGGCTTAACAGCGACAGGTCTGTTTGAAATCGGCAAGAACCGGGATACGAGAAATAAAAAAAATCCCTAAGAAGCATCTCTTAGGGATTTATGCACCAGGCGGAACACCCGCGTCATCAAACCGGCGTTCCAGATTCACGAACTTATTATATTCTTTAACAAATGCGAGTGAAACGGTGCCGACCGGGCCGTTCCGCTGTTTCGCGATGATAATCTCGATAATGTTTTTATTCTCTGTTTCTTTATCATAATAATCATCGCGGTATAGGAAAGCGACGATATCGGCATCCTGCTCAATACTTCCCGATTCCCTGATGTCTGACATCATCGGCCGTTTGTCCTGGCGCTGTTCAACGCCGCGGGACAGCTGAGAAAGCGCGATAACCGGAACTTCGAGTTCCCTCGCGAGCGCTTTAAGCGCGCGGGAAATTTCCGATACTTCCTGCTGGCGGTTGTCACTTGATCGGCCGCTTCCTTGGATCAGCTGCAAATAGTCGATCAAAATCATGCCGAGGCCGTTCTCCTGCTTTAACCGCCGGCATTTTGAACGGATTTCGCTGACTCTGATACCCGGTGTATCATCGATGAAGATTCCGCTGTTTGACAGGCTCCCCATCGCCATTGTCAGCTTGCCCCAGTCTTCTTCCGTCAAGTTTCCGGTACGGAGATTTTGGGCGTTAATGTTGCCCTCGGCGCAAAGCATCCGCATCACCAGCTGCTCCGCTCCCATCTCAAGACTGAAGATCGCGACGCTTTCATCCGTTTTTGTCGCTACGTTTTGCGCGATGTTTAAAGCAAAAGCGGTTTTACCGACAGAAGGCCTTGCGGCAACGATGATCAGATCGTTTCTCTGAAAGCCGGCCGTCATTCTGTCAAGCTCCGTAAAACCGGTCGGGATTCCGGTAATGTCCCCTTTTCGGTTGTGAAGCTGTTCAATATTGTCGTACGTTTGAACGAGAACATCCTTAATATTTTGAAAGGCGCCCGTATTTTTGCGCTGGGCGACTTCCATAATCGTTTTTTCTGCTTCGCTTAAGAGATCTTCGACTTCATCCTCCCTTGTGTATCCGTCCTGTGCAATCGACGTTGCTGTACGGATCAAACGGCGGAGAATCGATTTTTCTTCCACGATTTTAGCGTAATACTCTATATTAGCCGCTGTAGGCACAGAATTTGCAATATCCGTCAAATAAGAAATTCCGCCGACTTCTTCCAAAAGATCCGTATTCGCAAGCTCTGATGTGACTGTAACCAAGTCTACAGGCTCGCCTCGGTCTCCGAGAACAAGCATGGCGTTAAATATTTTTTGGTGCGACATTCTGTAAAAATCATCTGGAATTAAGACTTCAGACGCCAAAGTAAGTGCGGATGGTTCTAAAAAAACAGCACCTAACACGGCCTGTTCAGCTTCAATATTCTGCGGCGGCAGCCTGTCATTCAGAAGATCTGTCATGTTAAGCACCGTCCTCCCATTAAAAATAACCCAACGTCTATTTTACCATTTTTACAGAAAAAAAATAGACTTTAGGAGAATGGCTTTTTATAGAAATATTTTCATAGCGGTATGCGGCGTGGTCGCCAGCGGAAATGGTGATACGGGGAATATTCAGGAGGGGGTGTCCGCGTCTTGCGATGACGCGGCGATGCTGATTCGGCATTATTCCATTCTTCCGTTCCAATTGTCTTTAAGCAGCATACCGATCATTACGTCGGTCGCCTTCTGATACAGCTCCCATTCCTCATAAGCGGCAAATTTCATGCGCAGCGTTTGCAGCACGTTTCGCATATCTTTGTACTCTTCAAACGTGTAAATCCCCTGTGATCTCACCTGCTGTTCATACAATTTCTTTTTTAAAACCGATAACGGCGCGTTCATGATGATCACCTCCTATTCTTTTATATCCTTTTTTTCTTTTTCTTCCAAACAACCTGTTATATGATGTTACAATAAAAATCGGGAACAATATTTACTGTTGCGTCCCCTTTCCGCTTTAGTACAATAGAAAATGGAGGACAATATGAGGCCCTTACAAATATCTGCCGAAACGGCTCAAAAGCTTGCTGAATCTTTGAACCTTCCCCTTGAACAAATCATGCATATGCCGCAGCATATTCTGCTTGCGCGGCTTGCCGACATACAGAAACAAGAAAACAAAAAGTAACCCTGGATCGTGTTTCCGGGTTTCTTTTTCATGTCACTTTTTCACATGAAAGCAAAGGAGAATACTGCATGCACCACATTGACGCACGACGCAACCGCATCAACAACATCTTACTTATCACGGGAATTATATTTATCGCTTTTAATTTAAGGCCTTCCATTACCTCGGTCGGACCGCTGATCAGTTCAATCCGCACCGATCTGGATATGACAAACGGGATGGCCGGGTTTTTAACAACCTTGCCGCTGCTTTCTTTTGCCTTTCTTTCTCCAGTGGCCCCTAAGCTCGGGCAAAGGCTCGGAAATGAAAGGACGCTTTGGATCGGATTGGTCGTTCTGCTGATCGGAATTTTGCTTCGCTCCTATGGGGAAGCGTTCACATTATTTGCAGGAACCGCTCTGATCGGAATCGGTATCGCGATTTGCAATGTCTTGCTGCCAAGTCTGATCAAACATAAATATCCGGAAAAAGCGGGAATCATGACAAGCTTTTATACGACATCAATGTCGATTTTTGCCGCTTTGGCGTCAGGGATCAGCATTCCGCTCTCACACGGCTTGCAGTGGGGATGGAGCGCATCGCTCATGGTATGGGCGGGACTGGCCTTCCTGGCGATTTTGATCTGGGTTCCCCAGCTCCGCTATCATGATACCGCAAACCGCACGGTCAGCCTCAAAACGGATGGACAGACGGTCTGGCGGTCGAAAATTGCCTGGCAAGTCACGTTTTTTATGGGGATTCAGTCGTTTTTGTTTTATTGTACGATCGCCTGGCTTCCTGAAATCCTCAAATCCCACGGAATGAGCATGTCGCTATCCGGCTGGATGCTGTCGCTTATGCAATTTGCCAGCCTGCCGTCAACATTTTTAACACCGGTACTGGCTGGACGCTTCCGCGACCAAAAAAGCATTGTCCTCGGGCTCGGCATTCTTTATCTGGCCGGCATGACAGGCCTTCTGTACGGAGGAAATGCCGCCTTGCTGACATTATGGGTGGTTTTGATCGGAGTCGGACAGGGCTCAAGCATCAGCCTTGCTTTGACATTAATCGGGCTGCGAAGCGAGAATGCGCATCAAGCGGCAGCCCTATCGGGAATGTCGCAATCGGCCGGTTATTTGCTGGCGGCGATCGGTCCAAGCTTTGTCGGCTTCCTGTACGATCATACACATTCATGGAACGGGCCGATCCTGCTTTTCATCGCGGCCTTGATCGCCTTGATCGGGACAGGCCTCGGCGCAGGAAGAAATCTTTATATATATGCGAAAGCAGCTTAATCAAAAGCCGGCATTCCAGTCGGCTTTTTTTAATCCGATGAAATTTAAAAAAACTGTCATATCACCTGACAAAAATGCGGATTGATGCAGGATTTGGGCTTATGATCGGATGTAAAAGTCGATTATTTTTCAATATTGGTCTAGACAACTAGATTTATACTGTTCTATACTTATGATAACGTTTTCAAGAAAGGACTTTTGACTGTGATGACTACAAAACCTCAGCGCTATATTTTTAAGCATCTTACGATTTACGGCGAAAATGGAATGATAGAAGACGGTTTTCTTCTGACAAACGGAGAAAAGATTGAGGCTTGCGGACCCATGGAGAATATTCCCGAGTCGGCTGAAACAGCGGAGCCGATGCCGCTTCCGGAAAGCTATAAAGTGCTGCCGGGCATGATTGATGTTCACATTCACGGGGCCAATGGAGCCGATGTGATGGATGGAACGAGAGAAGCTTTAAAAACGATGGCCGAAGCTCTTCCAAAAGAAGGCACGACAAGCTTTCTTGCGACAACCATGACACAGGATAAGGAAACCATCGAACATGCACTCGAAAACGCGAAAGACTACCTGTCGGCTGAAAACCGCCCCGGCACGGCGGAAATACTGGGGATTCATCTGGAAGGCCCTTTTATTTCAGCAAAACGCTGCGGGGCCCAGCCGCTGAACGATATTATTCCGCCGGATCTTTCTCTATTCAAAGAATGGCAGCAAATGTCCGGGAATAACATTAAATTAGTCACAATCGCACCGGAGCTAGAAGGGGCTTTGGAACTGATTTCCTATTTGAAGGAGACCGGCGTCATCGCATCGGCCGGCCATTCTGACGCGGGGCTCGAGGAAATGAAAGCCGGGATCAAAGCCGGTGTTTCACATGTGACACATTTATTTAACGGCATGCGGGGCCTGCATCACCGGGAGCCGGGCGTGGCGGGAAGCGCCCTTTTATATCCGGAGCTCACGGCAGAGGTGATTGCCGACGGCATTCATGTCCACCCTGCCGTCGTCAAATTGGCCTTCAGGCAAAAACAGAAGGAAGGCATCATTTTGATTACGGATGCCATGCGCGCCAAATGTTTACAAAACGGGACTTACACATTGGGAGGACAGGAAGTTTTCGTCAAAGGCAAACAAGCCGTATTAAAAGACGGGACATTAGCCGGAAGCATACTGAAGATGAATCAGGCCGCCCAAAACATGCTGGAGTTTTCAGAGTGTACGCTTGAGGACATCGTCTATATGACAGCTGTAAATCCGGCTAAACAGCTTGGCGTTTTTGAACGAAAAGGCAGCATTCGAAACGGAAAAGATGCCGATCTGATCATTTTAAACGAAGACAACGAAGTCGTTCTGACGCTATGTAAAGGAGCTATCGCATTCAGCAAAAGGGAGGTTTGACCATGAAAATCATTGAAGCTGAACATTATCAGGATATGAGCGAAAAAGCCGCCCGATTCATCATTGAAAAAGTGAACGGGTTATCAGCGCCCGTGCTCGGATTAGCCACCGGGGGCACACCGCTCGGCACGTACAAATGCTTACGGGAGGATCATTTGAGCCATAAAACGGCTTATCAGCATGTGTATACCGTAAATTTAGACGAGTATGTCGGCCTTGCGCCGTATGATGAGAACAGCTACACGTTTTACATGAAAAAGCACCTGTTTCATCATATTGGCATTCCTTCGAGCCACACTTATCTGCCGAATGGAATGGCCGCAGATCTGACAGCCGAATGCGAGCGCTATGAAGCTTTGATCGAGCGGCTCGGAGGAGTTGATCTTCAGTTGCTCGGCCTCGGCTTGAACGGCCACATCGGCTTTAATGAACCGGGGACGCCTTTTTCTTCGAAAACGCATGTCGTCGAGCTTACTGAATCGACGCGAAAAGCCAATGCCCGTTATTTTGACTCACTTTCATCCGTACCGACCAAAGCTGTCACGATGGGCATTTCAACGATTATGAAAAGCAAACAGATTCTGCTGCTCGTCTCAGGAGCGAACAAAGCCGGCATCCTGGCAAGGCTGCTCAGTGAAGAACCGCACGAGGGGACTCCCGCTTCCGTATTAAACATGCATGAGAACGTGGTGATCATTGCTGACAGAGACGCATTATCGGCTGTGAAAGAAAGGAGCATGATCTTTTGATCAAAAAAGATTCCCACATTCCAATATACTACCAGATTGAAACTGAAATTAAGAAACTCGCAGAGACGAACGATTTAAAGCCGGGGGACCTCATTCCTTCTGAGAGGGAATTTGCGGAAAAATACGAAGTGAGCAGAATGACAGTCCGGCAGGCCGTCAACAATCTTGTAAATGAGGGCATTCTCGTGCGGCAGCGGGGAAAAGGAACATTCATTGCCAAACCAAAGATCGAGCAAACCCTTCAAGGACTCACGAGCTTTTCTGAAGACATGAAGTCGAGAGGCATGACACCGGGGACAAAGATGCTCGGATTCCGAACCATTCCGTGTGATCAAAGAACGGCTTCCAAATTGGAAATACCTGAAGGGTCTTCCGTCTATGAAGTAAAACGGATCCGCCTTGCCGACGAGATTCCGATGGCTTATGAAATTTCATACTTGCCCGTTGATCTGATCAATGGCCTCACGGAAGATATTATGAATGCATCGCTATATGATTATGTAGAAAACACGCTTTCTCTCACTATCGACCAAGCCACGCAAACGCTTGAACCGTCAATCGCGCAGCAGGCTGAAAGCGTACCGCTGGATATTGAGGAAGGAGCGCCCGTCCTGTTAATCGAGCGGTGCAGCTATTTGACAGACGGCAGGCCGTTTGAGCTGGTGAAATCGGTTTACAGAGGAGACCGATACAAATTTGTAATTGATATGAAGAGGAAAGAACGATGAAAACAACAGAAGGTTCAAACGCAAAAAGCAGAGCACTTGATGAAATGTCTACGCTGGATATTGTCACCTTGATGAACGAGGAAGACCAAACCGTTCCCCAAGCCGTCAAACCGTGTCTTCCCCGAATTGCCCATGCCGCTGACATGATTGCCAGCCGTCTTCAGACAGGTGGAAGGGTGTTTGCCGCGGGAGCAGGCACCAGCGGAAGGTTGGCCGTTCTTGATGCCGCTGAGCTTCCCCCTACATTTTCACTTGATGAACATCAGTGGGTCGGCCTTATCGCGGGAGATTATGAAGCTATGTGGAAGCCGCTCGAAGAAAATGAAGATGACCGGGAAACGATCATCTCCCAGCTGCAAGCACGTTCATTTTCAAAAGCGGATGTATTCGTCGGCGTCTCGGCCAGCGGTTTGACGCCTTACGTCCTGTCCGGTTTATCCTATGCAAAAAAGCTTGGCGCCGTCTCTGTTTCAATCAGCTGCAACAAAGAGACGGAAGCGGCCAAGTTCAGCGACATTGCCATCGAAGCCCAGACAGGGCCGGAAGTGATTCGCGGCTCAACCCGCCTAAAAGCGGGAACAGCACAAAAACTGATTCTTAATATGCTGTCAACAGCGGCCATGGTGCGTCTCGGCCATGTCTATCAAAACGAGATGGTCAATATGAAATTGCTGAATCAAAAGCTGAAAAACCGGGCCGTGGACATGTTAATGAACACCACCGGCATATCACATGATGAAGCGTTACAGGCTTTAAAAGAAAGCCGCTATAACATAAAAGCAGCGATTTTTATGGTGCTGACAAACGGGACGCTTGAGGATGCAGACCGTTGTCTATCCCATGAAAATGGCCGTTTAAAACATGCGATTCAATATCATCGAAAGGGGTTTTCATGATGCTTGGTTTTCTTCAAAATATCGGGCGCGCTTTAATGCTTCCGATCGCCGTTCTTCCTGCCGCGGGCCTTTTGCTCGCTTTAGGAAGAGAAGATATGTTCAATATTCCGTTTATCGCCGCCTCGGGCCAGTCGATTCTTGATCAATTGCCGATCATTTTTGCGATCGGAGTTGCCATCGGCTTATCGAAGGATGGACACGGAGCCGCAGCACTGTCAGGGGCCATCGGCTATTTTGTTTTGACAGGCGGCCTTGCAGCCATTAATCAAGACCTGAATATGGGAGTGCTTGGCGGAATTATTTCAGGGGTCGTCGCCGCGATAATGTATAACCGTTTTAAAGATGCAAAGCTGCCGGAGTGGCTCGGATTTTTTGGCGGAAAACGCTGCGTCCCGATTATGACGGCTCTGTCTTCTATTATTCTCGCGGCCATTTTCGGGTTTGTCTGGATATACGCGCAGCAAGCGATCGATGCCGTCGGCAGCTGGATTATTCATGCCGGGGCACTGGGAGTCGGCATCTTCGGGCTTTTGAACAGATTGCTCCTTCCTCTGGGGCTTCATCATATCTTGAACAACATGGTATGGATGGTGTTTGGTGAATTCGCCGGCAAAACGGGCGACATGAACAGGTTCTTTGCCGGAGATCCAAGCGCTGGCGCTTTTATGACGGGCTTTTTCCCGATCATGATGTTCGGGCTTCCGGCCGCGTGTCTGGCTATGATTGCAGCCGCTAAAAAACACCGCCGCAAAGCAACAGCCGGCTTTCTGATCGGCTTGGCGTTCACATCGTTTTTAACAGGCATCACAGAGCCGATTGAGTTTACATTTATGTTCCTGTCGCCTCTTCTTTTCGGCATTCACGCCGTTTTAACAGCGAGCGCGATGGCCATCACTAATATGCTGGGCATCCACCATGGCTTTACGTTTTCAGCGGGAATCATTGATTATCTCTTGAATTTTGGCATCGCCACAAAGCCGCTGATATTGCTGCCAGTCGGACTGGTGTACGGCATCATCTATTTCGTCCTTTTTTACTTCTTGATCACAAAGCTGAATTTGAAAACGCCTGGACGGGAAGACGACGAAGAAGCAAATACACCGCCGGCCGGCACGGAAACGGGGTCATCCAAATACGAAAGCCTTGCCGTCCAATATCTTGAAGCGCTCGGCGGAAAAGAAAACATTGAAACGCTCAACAACTGTGTGACCCGCCTCAGACTCAAGATCCACGATGCGTCGAAATTGGATGAAAAAGCGCTGAAAGCTATGGGAGCCAAAGGGATTGTGAAATTAAACCAGCATGAACTGCAGGTCATCGTCGGCACGGATGTTGAATTTTTGGCAAACGAAATGAGAAAAGATTTATAAAAAAGAGCCCCTTCATAGAAGGGGCTTACTCTTTATGATTGCTCTTTCACATGTACTTTCAGTGTCGCCTGTACCTCAGGATGAAGCTTAACCGGTACATTTGTATATCCTAACGAACGGATGGCATCATTCAGTTCAATTTTTCGCTTATCAACCTTTAATTGATGTGCTTTTTGCAGCGCGTCAGCAATCTGCTTGCTTGTGACGGAACCGAATAGACGGCCGCCTTCTCCTGACTTGGCTGTCAGTTCAACTGTAATATTTTCAAGCGTTTTTTTCATTTCTTTCGCCTGTTTCAGCTCTTCAGCCGCTTCTTTTTTCTCTTTCTTCTTCTGTCCTTCAAGCGCGCTGATATTGGAAGACGTCGCTTCAACAGCAAGGCCTTTTTTGATTAAAAAGTTGTGCGCGTATCCGTCCGCCACATTTTTAACCTCGCCTTTTTTCCCTTTGCCTTTCACATCCTGTAAGAAAATTACCTTCATGTTTGAATGCCTCCTTCAAAATACTCGTCAATCGCTTCTTTCAGACGCCGGAGCGCTTCCCCAACCGATACATCCGTCAGCTGTGTAGCGGCATTTGTTAAATGTCCTCCGCCTTCAAGGGCTTCCATGATGATTTGAACGTTTACTTCGCCAAGCGATCTCGCACTGATGCATACTGTGCTGTCGTCTCTTCTCGCTACTGCGAAAGAAGCTTCAACTTCACTCATGGAAAGGAGAGAATCCGCGGCTTGCGCAATGATGACTTGGTCAAAGTATTCGTCCGCCTCGCCGTTTGGCAGAGACGCGATGGCGATGCCGCTTCTATAAAAGGATGTATGCTGGATAAGCCTTGCCCTTTTAATATAATGATCGGCTGTTTCTTTTAAAAACTTTTGCACCAGTACGGTGTCAGCGCCTTTTGCCCTCAGGTATGACGCTGCGTCAAACGTACGGGAGCCCGTGCGGAGAGAAAAGCTTTTCGTATCAACAATAATTCCCGCCAGCAGTGCGGTCGCTTCAATCATATTGATTTTTAAGCGCTTCGGCTGATATTCAAGCAGCTCGGTCACAAGCTCTGCCGTGGATGAAGCATAAGGCTCCATATAGACAAGCAGCGGATCTTTAATAAATTCTTCCCCTCTTCTATGATGATCGATAACGACGACATTTTCAATTTTATTGACCAGTCTTTCTTCAATAACAAAAGACGGCCTATGCGTATCGACAATCACGAGCAGAGTATCGTCTTTAGCAATTTCAAGCGCCTCTTCCGGCGTAATAAACCGCGACCACAGCTCTTCATATTTTTTAATTTCGCCGATTAACCGCTGGACGCTGGCGCCGATCTGATTGGAGTCAATCACGACAAACCCGTCTTTTCCGTTGGCCTGCGCCACCTTTAAGATCCCGATGGCTGAACCGATCGAATCCATGTCGGGGAACTTATGCCCCATAATAATAACATTGCTGCTTTCAGAGACAATTTCCTTTAGAGCATGGGAAATGACCCGCGCTCTGACCCGTGTCCGCTTTTCCATCGGATTCGTTTTTCCGCCGTAAAATTTCACTTTTCCGTTCGGCTGCTTGATCGCCACCTGGTCGCCTCCGCGCCCAAGCGCCAGATCAAGGCTCGATTGCGCAAGATCGCCGAGCTCCTTCAACGAGGAGACAGATGCGCCGATCCCGATGCTTAATGTCAGTGAAATCGCATGAACCGACGTTTTCTCCCGGATTTCATCAAGAATCGAAAACTTCGATGCTTCCAGCTCGCTTAAAATGTGCTCATTTAATACACCGATAAACCGCTCAGAGGAAATCCGTTTTAGAAATATGCCGTATTGTTTGGCCCATTGATTCAGAAGGGAGGTTACTTCGCTGTTCATCGTGCTTCTTGTCTGGTCGTCCAGCCCTTGTGTCACATCATCATAATTGTCTAAAAATATGTAAGCAAGAACTGTCCGTTCATTTTCATACTGCTTCTCAATCTGCGTCTGCTCTGTGACATCAAAGAAATATAGAAGCTTTTCTTCTCTTTTGATCACCACGTTAAATTTCCGCTCGTTTAACGTGATCGTTTCCGTATCGACTTCCTGCTTAATCAAAGGAACGACAGACTCGCAAATATCATAGAGCGATCTGCCGACGAGCGTACTTTCACTAAAGCATGAAGCCATGAACGGATTTGCCCATTCAACATAGTATTGATCATTGAACAGCATAATCCCGATCGGCATTTCAAGCAGCGCTTCCTCCCCGACTTTTTTAAGCCTGTAAGACAAAGTCGAAATATAATCATCCAATTCTTTTCTGATTTGAGAGTCCGCTCGTTTCAAAAAGAATAAAATAACGCCAAGAACAACGATGCCGGCCGCTCCTGCCACCCAATTAAAATAAACGTTGATGAGGACAGAAATGATTGTGACGATAATTAAAGAATATATGGGATATCGAAATAACGGTTTTTCATAAAAACTTGGCACTCAAATCAACTCCTCACCACCCGAGAGAACGTCGGTTACGACTTTTTTATTTTCTCTCTTAAATTAAAACCTATGTCAATTATACCCAAGATGCGAACGAGATACAGCAACGGCGTAAGCAGCCCGAAAATCAAAAAAAGAACAGGCAGGACCGTTGGCAGCTTTTTGGCGTAACAGAAATAAAAAATGAATGAAAAACCTTGTATCGCGATGATGAGTCCCATCATCGTGCTCGCATTCAAAATGAACGAGTAGAACGCGCTCCCCTCTTCAGCCGGTGCCAGCGACAGGAGAATCGTCAGCAAATAGAGCCAGATCGTGCCTTGCGGAAGCTTCAGTTCCCTGAACGGTTTTAGAGGCGGGACCTGCAAAGCAAAACGCCGCAGTATCGGCTTAGCGATGAGATGATTTAAAAAGGCGACGATGCCTGAAAAGATCACGATCACCGTCGGATATAGATACTGCGTCTGTTTTAATTGTTCTTTGATGAGCTCCATCTGTTCCGCCGTCTCTTTGCTGTTTCCAAACTGTTTGATCAGCGTTTCAGACATTTTGAATGATTCATTATATGATTGATTGGCTTCTTCTATTAAGTTTAACCCAAGAAACTGAATACTAATGAAAAGCAGCAGAACCAGTGACACCATGTATGCAATGGCTGCTGAAGCAATCGCCTGTGCAGGTTCTTTTTTTCTGTAGTGAAAGCCCATGAGAATTCCCGCGGCGATGACAGGAAATGCGATGGCCAAGCCGCTTAAAGAACCTGCAATCAATGTAACGGGCAAACTCACCAGACCCATGAAAAAACCGGGTTTTACCCCATGCCTGATCGTTTGTATCATGGCAGGCAAAGGCAATGTCAATAAGAGAAACGTTCCGATTAAAGGAATATAGAGGCTTATCATCATTAAAACAGCAAAAAGACTGACCAGAATGGCGCCCTCTACTAAAGCTCTTGTTTGTTTCACTTGTTCACCTCATATGTTTTGTTTTCATGATCAAAAAGAGCAGCATAGACGACTGCTCTTTTTTTAACGTCGCAATTCCGTTTTCAATAAGACGATAACATGAGCAGGTGCATAGCCTTCTCTCAATGTTTCTTTATTTTAACATAAGGTCAAATCCCAAGTAAAATAAGGTCGGCAGGAGTCTGAGCAAGCCTTTGGAACGTTATGACAACGGCCATCCTGAATGTTCCATGTGAAACATCCCCCATTGGGGCGCCGTTTCTTTTAATCATCCAAAAATCCGCTTTTATCCCTGTTTTTTTTCTTCACTTTTCTGATCATCAATAAAATGATCAAAATCACGAGCAATATCGTGATTCGAAGACCTCCGCTCAAAAATAAAAAAAAGTCTTTGACAGCATCCAACACCTTTATCACCTCTCATTGTATATCTCTGCTGAAAAAACCCGTAGTATATGAATTCCCCTTTCCAAAACGCTCTGAAACGTTTCCTTATGTCTTCCGGTTAACCATTTCGCTAATCTGGGCATATGTTACTTAAGAGAAAGTGACAAAGGAGAATGGCAATGACTCATCAAAGAACATTGGCATGGCATGAAACGATGGAATTGCATGAATTGATCGCAGCCCAATCTGTAGGGCTTGTAAAGGTAAAAAAGAGCCTCAGGAAGATCAGCGATCCCCAGCTTAGACAACTCTACAGCACGACAGCGCGGGCATTGGAACAAAATTTAAGAGAGCTTCTTCCATTTTTGCCTAAAGCCCCGGCATTTCATCGTGAAGAAGAAAGAGCGGATCATTACTTTGATGCGGGCGACCTGTTGGTATTAGCGAAAACATCCGTGCGGAATTATGCGATTGCCATAACTGAAACCGCCACACCCGCGTTGAGAAAAGTGCTTGTGAAACAGATCAATGCGGCGATCAGGCTTCATGAACAAGTCTTTTACTACATGTACAGCAGAGGATTGTACCCTGCCTACAATCTCGCTGAGCTTTTGAAAGCTGATGCGATGCATGCGCAGAAAGCGATTGCAATGCGATAAAAAAACCAACCAGCAAGGATCTGCATCCTTACTGGCTGGTTTTCTCTTCTTATGTCCATCCTGTCGATTATGAAGACACAGAGTGGTAAGTCGCAAGCTTTTTGACCAGTTGACGACTTGGCCCATTTAAGCCTGTCACTTCAACGTCTGTGCCTTGTTCTTTACACTTTAGGATGATTTTATCGATTGCCGCAACAGCGGAGTCATCCCATATATGAGCTTCTGAAAAATCGAAAACAACTTTTTTGTAATGACCATCGATGTCAATGGACTTGGCAAGGTCCTGGACAGAAGCAAAGAAAACCTGACCTTTAATCATGTATTTTCTTTCATTCTTGACCGTTGCCATGTCAACTTTTACTTTCGAAATTTTCGCCACAAAGAAGATCGCGCTTAAAATGACACCTGCGAACACGCCTTTGGACAAATCGTGTGTCGCCACGACTGTAATGACCGTCACCAGCATAACAATGGAATCGGTGAGCGGCACCTTTCTTAGCATCCGAAACGAAGACCAGTCAAATGTTCCAATGGAAACCATGATCATGACGCCAGCCAAAGCAGCCATCGGAATTTGGACGACCCAATCGCCAAGCACCATGATTAAAAACATTAAGAAAACACCCGCCACAAAAGTGGACAAGCGGCCTCTTCCGCCAGATTTGACATTGATCACCGATTGGCCGATCATCGCACAGCCTGCCATGCCTCCGAAAAATCCGGCGACTATGTTGGCGATCCCCTGTCCGCGGCTTTCCCTATTTTTATCGCTTTCCGTCTCTGTCATGTCATCTACGATAGAAGAAGTTAATAAAGACTCTAAAAGACCGACAATTGAGAGGGCAAACGCAGTCGGAAAGATAATCGACAATGTTTCAAAGTTAAACGGAATATTCGGGACCATAAAAGACGGCAAAGATTGTTTGATCTCTCCCAAATCTCCAACTGTCCGCAGGTCAAAATGGCCGAATATGGACAGAACGGTCATGGCGACAATCGCAACAAGAGCAGATGGAACGGCTTTTGTAAAACGGGGGAGAATATAGATGATCAATAATGTGATACCGGCCACAACATACGTCATATAGGAAACTCCAACAAAATGGGGAACCTGGGCCATAAAGATCAAAATGGCCAGCGCATTTACGAAACCTACCATAACCGACCGTGGAATAAATTTCATAAAGCGCGCGATTTTCAGTAACCCAAATATGAATTGGATGATTCCGGTTAAAATCGTCGCCGCAAATAAATACTCGATGCCGTAATCCCTGACCAGCGCGCCCATTAAGAGAGCCATCGCTCCCGTCGCCGCTGAAATCATCGCCGGCCGTCCTCCCATAAACGAGATGACAACAGCAATACAAAACGACGCGTACAGCCCGACCATCGGATCTACGCCCGCAATAATGGAAAACGCAATGGCTTCAGGAATGAGGGCCAGCGCTACGACGATACCCGAAAGGATATCCCCCTTCACATTCGAAAACCATTCGCTATTTAATTGTTTGACATTCAAAGATTCAACACCTCTTTTATTTGTTTTGCTTCTCCTCTCATAGAAGCCGTCTGTTTTCAACATGTTTCACTGTAGCAAACCAGCATCTAAATGTCTATCAATTTTTACAGTCCTTCTGTTTACTAAAAGACGTGCCGTGGAAATGACGGCTACATAAATGGGAATGTATTTTGAAAAACAGACCAATCTAAGGAAAAGAGGTGGTTTCATTATGGTGCAAGAGCTGGAAAAACGGCCGGGGCATACGAGATGGTATATTTCATCCTTGTTAAGCAGCATGATCATTTTAAATTATTTTGACCGGGTCGCCATTTCTGTCGCGGCACCCGCGATACAGGATTCCTTTCAATTGACGGCGACACAATTGGGAGTGGTCTTTTCCATTTATACCTACTCCTACACGCTGATGCAGCTTCCCGTCGGCAGTTTGCTGGACAGATACGGCGTTGCCTGGGTCACCCGGATCGGAATGGCGGTTTGGAGCTGTTTAACGGTCATTTTGGCTTTTTTGCAAGGAAAATTGCTGCTATATATCGTTCGTTTTTTGATTGGGCTGACAAGCGCATCGGCATTTCCGGCTGCTTCAAAGGCGACCGCTTTATGGTTTCCGCCAAATGAACGCGGCCTTGCCAATTCATTGTTTGATTCAGCTGCGAAATTTGCCAACGTGATCGGCGCGCCCCTTGTTGCATTTCTGGTGACAACATTTGACTGGCGGACCGCTTTTTTGGCGATCGGAATCATGAATGTGTGTTTCACCGTCTTTTTCTGGTGGTATTATGAGCAGCCTGACCGGCACAAACGGATTTCAAAGGAAGAGCTCCATTACATTCAAAAGCATAATGCCGTGTCAAATGAAGAAATATCAGAGCGCACATTGACCGCCCTGAAAACGATGCTAACGAATCGAAAAGCGTGGGGGCTGATGATCGGATTTACGGGCTACGGCTATACGTTCAACCTGCTGTTAACATGGCTTCCGACGTTCTTTAAAGAAACCTACGGAATGGACATCATGTCCTCCGGGTTGTTCACGGCCGTTCCCTGGCTCATTTCGACCATCTCCGGAATCCTGGTCGGCGGATGGCTTGTCGACTTTTTAATCAAAAAAGGACATTCACATACAAAAGTCTATCAAACGATCATCGTGATCGGCATGTGTCTGGGATTCGCCTTTTTAGGCGCGATCGTCACGCATCATATCATCATTGCGATCATCTGCATTTCCGTCGGGTTGGCAGGTATTTCAGCGACGGCGCCGATCGGCTGGTCCATCTCGGCAGATATTGCACCAGCGGGATTTCTTTCCCTGCTCAGTTCGATGGTCAATCTCGCCAATAATCTGTTTGGCGGCATTATCGCGGTTTCTTTAACAGGATATTTATTCGATATGACCGGGTCTTTTACACTCAGCTTTCTAGTCGCCGGCTTTGTCCTTCTGCTGGGTTTGATTTTTTATTTGCTTGTCCTTGGAGATATCGAGCGGATTCACATTTCGAAGAATCGATAAACAGAATGAAGCGATTTTCATTGCTTTTTCTTCTTCTGCGGCTGTCAAATTTCGAAGATATGGCAGCGGCCTTTTTTGAAAATTCCCATGAGAAGCGACATTGGCTGTCTATGTATTAAAGCAAGATGGCATATTCACCCAAAAAGTATCACTGAAGAAATATATTGATATTTGGAAAACAAATGATAATTTAATTTATTTATCCATTTACTGTTTTATAAAGCTTCCCATATTGGACAAAAATAAAAAAGAACAAGAACCATTGAGGTCCTTGTTCTTTTTGCATCTCGGCTTACTCGCCGGCTACGTATGGAAGTAAAGCCATTTGACGAGCGCGTTTGATTGCAACAGTCAATTTGCGTTGGTATTTCGCACTTGTTCCTGTTACACGGCGTGGTAAGATTTTACCGCGCTCAGAGATGAATTTTCTAAGAAGATCTACATCTTTGTAGTCGATGTGCGTAATGCCGTTAGAAGTGAAATAACACACTTTACGGCGTTTCGCACGACCGCCTCTGCGTCCTCCTGCCATTGTTATTTCCCTCCTTTCTGTTCTGTATTATGTTCGTCCGTCATCCATTAAAATGGCAAGTCATCATCTGAGATGTCAATCGGTTTTCCATCATTGGCAAATGGGTCATCATTAAAGCTGTTGCCTTGATTGCGATTTTGATTGTTCTGACTGCCGCCGAATGGATTCGGATCGTTTTGTCCGCCGCCAAAGTATTGGCCTCCCTGGCCTCCGCTGTAACCGCCGGAACCAGAACCGCCGCCTTTAGGCTCCAGAAATTGAACACTTTCAGCTTGAACTTCCGTCACATAAACACGCTGTCCCTGCTGATTTTCATAGTTCCTCGTTTGCAAACGTCCATCTACACCCGCAAGGCTTCCTTTTTTAAGGAAATTCGCTACGTTTTCAGCTTGTCTTCTCCAAACGACACAGTTGATGAAATCAGCTTCACGTTCACCCTGCTGATTCGTAAACGTACGATTCACAGCGAGCGTAAAGGTGGCAACAGCTGCACCGCTGGGAGTATAACGAAGCTCTGGGTCCTTTGTCAGTCTGCCGACTAAAACAACTCGGTTAAGCATATTGAGAGACCATCCTTTTGCTTTAGAGTATATAATTCAATTCTGTTTATTCTTCTTCTTTAACCACGATGTGGCGAATGATGTCATCACTGATTTTAGCCAAACGGTCAAATTCTTGAACTGCTTCAGCTCCAGCTTGAACGTTTACGATTTGGTAGAATCCGTCGCGGAAATCGTTGATTTCGTAAGCAAGACGGCGTTTTCCCCAATCTTTTGTTTCAGTGATCTCCGCACCGTTTGTCGTTAAGATGTTGTTAAAACGTTCAACAACAGCCTTTTTAGACTCTTCATCAACGTCTGGGCGGATGATGTACATGATTTCGTACTTTCTCATTTGTATTTGCACCTCCTTTTGGACTAAGCGGCCCATCACCTGGGCAAGGAGCAATAATCCTATTACTCACAATTTTATATTATACCAAAGCTCTTGTCCCTTTTCAACTGCGTTATACATTGAAACGGAAATGAATCACATCGCCGTCTTTTACAATGTAGTCTTTTCCTTCAAGACGGACTTTTCCCGCTTCTTTTGCCGCAGACATGCTTCCGGCTTCAAGCAGATCGTCGTATGCCACCGTCTCTGCACGGATGAAGCCGCGTTCGAAGTCCGTATGGATGATGCCCGCACATTGCGGAGCCTTCATGCCTTTTTTAAACGTCCACGCTCTGACTTCCTGTTCGCCCGCTGTAAAATAAGTAGCAAGCCCGAGCAGAGAGTAGGATGCCTTAATTAATTGGTCAAGGCCGGATTCTTCAATTCCCAGCTCTTCAAGGAACATCGCTTTCTCTTCACCTTCAAGCTCTGCGATTTCAGACTCGATTTTCGCGCAGACGACGATCACCTCAGCGTTTTCAGCGGCGGCGAATTCCCTGACTTTCTGCACATATTCATTTCCTGAAGGATCAGCCACCTCATCCTCGCTGACATTGGCTACGTATAATACCGGTTTGGTCGTCAGCAGATGAAGCTGCTTCAGCACTTTGTGCTGCTCTTCCGTAAATTCGACAGAGCGGGCCGGTTTTTCCTGTTCAAATGCTTCCTTTAACTTTGTCAAAATCTCAAATTCAAAGACAGCTTCTTTATCTTTTTGTTTCGCCATTTTCCCGACGCGGCCAATCCGCTTCTCAACGGTTTCCAGATCAGCCAATATCAGCTCAAGGTTGATCGTCTCGATATCAGAGATGGGATCCACCTTTCCTGAGACGTGTGTAATATTGTCATCCGCAAAACAGCGGACAACGTGGCAAATCGCATCCACCTGGCGAATGTGGGACAAAAACTTATTTCCAAGCCCTTCGCCTTTTGACGCACCTTTTACAATACCTGCAATATCGGTGAATTCAAAAGCGGTAGGAACCGTTTTCTTTGGATTGACGAGCTCTGTCAATTTTTGAAGACGCTCATCAGGCACCTCAACGATTCCGACGTTTGGATCTATCGTACAAAACGGGTAGTTGGCCGATTCTGCCCCGGCCTGTGTAATCGCATTAAATAAGGTTGATTTCCCGACGTTCGGCAAACCAACAATTCCAGCTGTTAAAGCCATTGTTTCATCTCCTCTATTAATAAACATCCATGTGCAATTTCGCGTAATTCAAACCTGCAACAATTATAAGGATGATTACTGTAAAAAACAAGCTGACAAAACCGGCTTTTCACTAACTGAAACGATGTGAAAATCTTTTTTTGCCAAAATCAATGATTCAATCCCCAAAAAAAGCATGGGGTCCGTCGGATTAAGAATCGGACTCCTCATGCTTAACCAGAATCTTTTTCATTTTTCTTTGGAACTCTTTGCGCGGGATCATGACGCTGTGGGAACAGCCCTCGCACTTAATTCTGATGTCCATCCCCATTCGAATGACCTTCCAGCGGTTCGTACCGCATGGATGCGGCTTTTTCATTTCGACCACGTCATTCAGGCCAAATTCTTTATCCGCCAACACTGTTCACCTCTCTGATTGCTTTGTTGTGATTCTTATTGTACAAAAAACGTCAAGGAAAGGGCAATTTTTCAAAATCCCCGCCAGTTCCGGCATTCTCAAATCCTACCTTCACCTCATTCAACTAGACATTTCAAATATAACACATATATTATATCGATATAATATTAAGATAGTTATTTTTTCCATTTACTTAAGATCGGGTAAAGCAAAATGTTCACCAGTAAATAAAGATTCAGAAGCCCGTAAATCGGGTATAACAAAGCTATTAAATTCGAAAAGCCGAATGATGTAAAAGGCAGCATCAATAAAAGGAGCAGGAGCGCAATGATCCATCTCGGCCATTCCACGAGTGTCAGAAAACGGCTTGACAGCGCGAGAATGCTTGAGATGGTCGTCGTATAAATGGCTACGCAAAGAACGCCTGTCATGAAGATAAATATCGGAAAAGGCGCGCCTTCCAAAACCGCAAATAAAGGAATTTCATAGTGCGACAATTCACCTGCAAGCACGACAAGTGTTTCATTGTACATAAAAGATATGACGCCAAACACCAAACCGCTGAGAATGCTGGCAATCCTTGCTTCACCTAGACCTTTAAGCTCCTTTCCGACGGCGGATAAGACGGCAACGACTGACAAAATGTTCAACGAAGCAAATGCGATGCCGGCAGGCCAGTTATATTGACGATTCAGATCAAGCAGCCAAGGCTGATAATGCGCCGTTTGAAATGAAATAAGCGCGTACAGCAGCCCGGCTACCAAAATCGGAATTAAATAGCTGTTGACTGATAAAATACCGTTTAGCCCCCATAGAAAAAGAAGAACCGTACACAAAGCAAATAATCCCACGCCTGCCCAAAACGGAATGCGAAATATTTGCAGTGTGACACCGCCTCCTGCAATCATGACGATCGTCGTCGTAAATAAATATAAAATGATGAGCCCATCATATACTTTTGCCAGCATGGGGCCAAGCAATGTTTCAAGAACGGGCAGAAAATGGGCTGTCCTTTCTTCAAAACTGATCTTCATCACAATATAAGTCGACAGACTGAACATGATCGTGAACAACAGGATAGCCAGTCCGCTTTCATCACCAAAAAACTGCCATATTTCTTGGCCGGATGCATATCCCGCACCTATTAAGCTCCCCAAAATGAGAAGCATCCACTTCATCCCGGCTCTCCACACGATTTTATCACCTCATAGGTATAGTTTTAGGCTTGTTTCCGTATACTGTTACTACTATGACAAGGATGTGAAACCTATGAATCGAAAAGGCGGGCTTTTTTCTCAAGAACCAGCAAATGAATATATTTCCCATTCAGATCCGATGGCAGCAAGACAGATTGAGAAGATTCTTTCTGTCTATTTAAAAGAAGCGGCCGATCGCCCCGTTGCGGTCGTCTGCATTGGAACGGACCGCTCTACAGGCGATTCGCTCGGGCCTCTCGTCGGAATGAAGCTTGCGGAAAAACAGCCGACGCGATTCCACGTATATGGAACGCTTGCCGATCCGGTTCATGCCGTCAACTTGAATGAAAAGCTCGACATTATTCATCACAACCATCGAAACCCTTTTATCATCGCGATTGACGCCTGTCTCGGACGGACAAAAAGCGTAGGCTCTTTTCAAATAGGAAAAGGACCGCTAAAGCCTGGAGCAGGTGTGCAAAAAAGCTTGCCTGAGGTGGGAGACGTACACATTAACGGTATTGTCAATGTCAGCGGATTTATGGAGTATTTTGTGCTGCAAAATACCCGGCTCAATCTCGTCATGAGCATGTCCAATGTTCTTGCAGAAGGCTTGTCTTATCTTGAAAAGGCAGCAGGACGGCGCCGGCCTCACCTTTCACCGATTCAAAAAATGACGGGAAGGCTTTGACGCCATAAAAAAAACCATCTGGTTGTCAGATGGTTTCTGCCCGTTCTAGCGGATATGTTTCATGCTGGACGGCGCGGCTATTGTCATGATTGTCCGTCAGATAAAAGTTCTAGAATTCGATCGAGATCTTCGTTTGAGTAAAATTCAATTTCGATTCTGCCTTTTTTCTTTTGTTTCTTAATGGTGACCGGTGTTCCAAAATAGTTTTGCAAATATGACTCACGTTCTTTTATGACCGCATCTTTTGTTGGCTTCTGCTTCTTTGTTTCACGTGGAACATTGGCATTCATTTGCTGTATCAGTTTTTCAAGCTGACGGACATTCAGCTGTTCGGATACGATCTTTTGAACCAATGGTTCAAGTTTTTTCTTGTTTTTCAGCCCCAGCAATGTTCGTCCGTGTCCCATCGACAGTGTGCCGTTGTCAATCAAAGCCTGAACCTTCTCCGGCAGCGTCAGCAGCCTTAAATGGTTGGCGATGTGAGGACGGCTTTTTCCAAGCCTTTTAGCCAGCTGCTCCTGGGTCATATCAAGATGTTTTAGTAAAGATTCATAGGCTTTAGCTTCCTCAAGCGGAGACAGGTCTTCTCGCTGAAGATTTTCCAAAAGGGCAATCTCCATCATCAGGGATTCTGACAGTTCGCGCACAATCG
This sequence comes from Bacillus sp. KICET-3, assembly GCF_033261025.1. NCBI lineage: Bacteria > Bacillati > Bacillota > Bacilli > Caryophanales > Bacillaceae > Bacillus > Bacillus sp. KICET-3. The sequence goes on from NZ_CP137345.1 coordinate 4,606,721, forward strand.
CAGGAATGGTTTCTAAGCCGGCTTTTTCAGCAGCCCGAAAGCGCCGTTCTCCAGCTACAATATCGTAGCCTTTAATAGACTTTCTGACGATGATCGGCTGCAGAACGCCGTGCTGTAAAATGGACTCTTTTAAATCTTTTAACGATTGGTCATCAAACGATTTCCTTGGCTGATAAGGATTGGGACGCAAATCTTTGAGTTTGATTTCTTCAACCGTTTCCTCCGATAAATCGACATTCGAAAACAACGCATTAATCCCTTTTCCGAGACCTTTAGGCATTCGCAGCCACTTCCTTTGCTAAATCTAGATATACTTCCGCTCCCCGGGAACGCGGATCGTATAAAATAATCGGCTTTCCATGACTTGGCGCTTCACTTAATCTGACGTTTCGAGGGATGATCGTTTTATATACTTTATCTCGGAAATATTTTTTCACTTCTTCTATGACCTGGATGCCCAGATTCGTTCTTGCATCAAGCATTGTCAGCAATACGCCGTCTATCATCAGGTCGGTATTTAAATGCTTTTGGACGAGCCGGACAGAGTTGAGCAGCTGGCTCAGGCCTTCCAAAGCATAGTACTCGCACTGCACAGGTATCACAACGGAATCTGATGCTGTCAGCGCGTTGATCGTGAGCAACCCTAATGACGGAGGACAGTCAATGATCATAAAATCATAGTTTTGTTTGACAGATTCCAAAGCCCGCTTTAATCTGACTTCACGGGAAATGGTCGGGACCAGCTCGATTTCAGCTCCTGCAAGCTGAATCGTTGCCGGAATGACATCCAAATTTTCGACGGATGTTGTTTTGATGACGTCTTTGACGTCTGCATCATCCACTAATATATCGTACACACATTGATCAACATCAGCTTTCTCTATGCCAATTCCGCTTGTTGCGTTTCCTTGCGGGTCTATGTCGACTAGCAAAACCCTTTTCCCGATGTAAGCTAAACAAGCTCCCAGGTTGACAGAGGTTGTTGTTTTACCAACGCCTCCTTTTTGGTTTGTGATCGCAATAATTTTCCCCACAATGTCACCTACTTTCACATTGAACAAGTTTCTCTCATTTCTCTATTTTAACAAAAAAAGAATCGGCCGTTTGCTTTTTTTGAATTTTTGTTTTTCATATCATCATGGAAACATTTAAATTTTCGACATAAAGAAGCAGATTTTTTTTGTGCAAGGAAGAAAAAAGGAGGATTTGATCGAAAAAGAGAAAAATATTTTCATTATATGAGAATAATAAAATCCCTGGAACATTCAAGTGTTCCAGGGATGGGAGAAGGTCAGTCGATTGGAGGCATTTTCCGGGTGGCCACCGCAATTCGGTTCCATCCATTAATGGTTACAACAGCCATGATGAGCTCAGCTGTTTCAATTTCGTTAAACTGCTTTCTCACTTCTTGATAAACATCGTCTGGCAGCCCTTCTTCAGAGATGAGTGTAACCGCTTCGGTCAGCGCCAATACCGCCCGTTCCTTCTCCGTGAAAAAGGGAGCTTCACGCCATGCACTAAGGGCATATATCCGCTGTTCGGTCTCTCCGTTTTTTCTGGCATCCTTTGTGTGCATATTTAAACAAAAAGCACAGCCGTTTAATTGTGAAGCGCGAATTTTGATGAGCTCCTTTAAAATCGGATCTATTCCAGCAGCGCTTTGCGCTTTTTCAAGCTCCAGCATGCCGGAATATCCCGCGGGATTCACCTTTTCCATGATCAATCTTGTTTCCATGTCAATTCCTCCTCATGAATGTGTTCACTTATATCACAAGTGAGACATCCGATTTGTGACAAGGAAGCTATTACATATGAATATGTTTTAGTTTGTCTGGATTCGAAATGATGTAGACGTGTTGGATTTTATCCCGCTTAGGTGACCATGCAAAGCAAATAGCATAGATCGGGCGTTTGTTCCGTTCTATTAAAACACCCCTTTGACCATTGATAGAGACATATCTCAAATGACCGGCAAGGCGCCCTTTTGAGGCGATTCCTTTAAAGAATGCATAGATTCGGCTTCGTCCATAAATCGGTCTGATTGCACTGCGGACTTTGCCGCCGCCATCTGTATATAACACCGCTTCTTCAGCCAGTCTGCGGGCAAAATCGTCAAAGTCTCCGGCTTTTGTCGACGCAATAAACAGCTCTGCCAATTGGTGCTCCTCTTTCGGTTTTGATACGGCCGAGAGTTCGCCGCTTACTTTATGTTTTATCCGGCTGTAGATTTTCCGGCAGTTCGCTTCAGATTTTTCGATAATGGATGATATTTCCTTATAGTTATATCCAAACACTTCCCTAAACATAAATACCGCTCTTTCAACAGGGTTCAGCCTGCTCATGACGACCAGCAAAGCGTATGAGATCATTTCGTCTTTCACCACTACTTCAGCCGGATTTTGTTCCGCCAGCGTGATTTGCGGTTCCGGCAGCCATTCTCCAACGTAAACCTCGCGTTTCTTTCTGGCTGACTTCAGGAAATTAATACAGCGGTTTGTGATTGATTTCAGCAGATAAGGCTGAATCTCTTCAATTTGACTAATGTCTCTTTCCTGCAGATCAGCAAACAGCTCCTGCACGATATCTTCGGCATCTTGGAGAGATCCTACCATTCGATAGGCAACAGAATGCAGCAAAGACCAATATGTTTGATAAACGTCCATAGCGCCCCCGCCTTTAGATATTTTGACCTAAAAAAATAAAAGCTCTGTGAGCTTTTATTTCGGTATACGAATCGTAAACTGAATGTATTCTTCAAATTCTTCTTCTTCCGTATTCAGTTTAACCCCGCTGTCTTCCACCATTGACAAGGACTGGCGGATCGTGTTCATCGCGATTCTCGCATCCCTGCTGTATGCTTTTCTCTTCGGTTTAGGCTTACGCTTATCCTGTTCAAGCATTTTGACAACGCGGTCTTCGGTTTGTTTGACATTTAAGCTTTTTTCAATCACTTCGTGCAGCAGCTTGACCTGAAGTTCCGGCTGTTTTAACGGAATGAGCGCTCTTGCATGCCGCTCGGAAATCTCTTTTTTCAATATCGCTTCCTGCACTTCTTCCGGCAGCTTCAGCAGTCTGAGCTTGTTGGCGATTGTTGACTGCCCTTTGCCGAGCCTTTGTGCGAGGGCTTCCTGAGTCAAATCATGCAGCTCTAAAAGCCGTGCGTATGCATGCGCCTCTTCTATTGAAGATAATTCCTCCCTCTGGAGGTTTTCAATCAGAGCAACAGAAGCTGTCTCTGTATCTGAAAAATCCTTGATAATGGCGGGGACCTTTTCCCAATTCAGTGTTTGAACTGCCCGCCAGCGCCGCTCCCCTGCAATGAGTTCATATTTTCCATCCTGCTCTGTTTTTCTGACGACAATCGGCTGAATGATGCCGTGCGTATGAATGGTTGCGGCTAATTCTTGAATTTTTTCTTCAGAGAAAATGGTGCGCGGCTGAAAACGGTTAGGAATAATATCGCCTACTGGAATGTCTTGAATTTCTTCTTTATTAGTATCATGTTCAGCAATCTCTGCTTCTTCTTCTTTTTCACCGATTCCGAAGAGACGAGAGAATGAATGCTTCATGTACCTACACCACCTTTAAACACTGCCATTTTTATAATTCTATTTTCTCATGAATTTTCCTTCTGTGACATCGCGAATTTTGAAGAAAACGAATCATTCAGCCTTCAATCGGAGATTTATTAGGCGTTCCAGGCTTTCTTGGAAATTTCTTCGGTGTCTGCGATTGTTTTTTGATGACAATGATGTTTCTTTCGCTTTCTTCTATCGGCAGCTGAAAAGAATGTACGGTTTCAATTTGCCCTCCAAGAGTCTTAATGGCTTTTTTGCCCGCTTCGATTTCTTCATCAGCCGAGGCTGCCTTTAAGGCAACGAATAAACCGTTTTTCTTTACGAGCGGAAGACACAGTTCGCTTAGTACGGAAAGGCGGGCAACCGCACGAGCTGTCACGACATCGAAGCTCTCCCGCTTATCTTTTAATCTCCCGAATGTCTCGGCGCGGTCATGGTAGAACTCCGTGTTTTCCAATTTTAAAGCATTGGACAGCTCATTTAAAAAGTTAATTCTTTTATTCAACGAATCGACGATTGTCACATGAAGGTGGGGAAAGCAGATTTTGATCGGAAGGCTTGGAAAACCGGCGCCCGCCCCAACATCACAGAGATTGTTCACCTTTTGAAAATCAATATAAAAAGAAGCGGTGATGGAATCGTAAAAATGTTTTAAATAAACCTCTTTTTTTTCTGTAATTGAGGTTAAATTGATTTTATCATTCCATTCTATAAGCCATTCATAATAGGTTTCAAATTGCTCCAGCTGGAACGGAGAAAGGGAGATGCCTTTCTCCTCCAAACCGGATGTAAACTGCTCAATGTTCATGCCGTCATCCTTTCTATTCCGCTACCTTGGCGATCCGGCCCTGTTCGAGGTAAACAAGCAGAATGGAAATATCAGCAGGATTCACCCCGGAAATCCGTGAGGCCTGTGCGACAGACAGCGGTCTGACCTCTTTCAATTTTTGGCGTGCTTCAGTCGCAATCCCTTTAATCGCATCATAGTCAATTCTGTCAGGAATCTTTTTATTTTCCATTTTCTTAAGTTTTTCAACTTGCTGCAGGGATTTTTCAATATATCCTTCGTATTTGATTTGGATTTCGACCTGTTCGGCAACGTCGGCGGCGATTTCTTGATCAGCGGGAGCAAGCGCTGTGACGGTTTCGTAGTTCATTTCCGGCCTTTTCATTAAATCGGTGGCCCTGATGCCGTCTTTCAGCTCGCTTCCGCCCAGTGAACGGATATATTCCTGATTTTCCTTAGTCGGTTTGATAATAACAGAATGCAGGCGTTTTTTCTCTGCCTCAATGGCCGCCTTTTTCTCCTGGAACTTATGATAGCGTTCCTCAGAAATCAGACCGACTTTATAACCGATTTCGGTGAGCCGCAAGTCGGCGTTATCATGGCGGAGGAGCAGACGGTATTCCGCCCTTGACGTCAGCATACGGTAAGGCTCGTTTGTTCCTTTTGTTACAAGATCGTCAATCAAAACACCAATGTAGGCGTCTGAGCGGCTGAGAATGACTTCTTCTTTGCCAAGCGCCTTTCGTCCGGCGTTAATCCCGGCCATTATCCCCTGCCCGGCCGCTTCTTCATAGCCGGATGTTCCGTTGATTTGCCCCGCCGTGAACAGCCCCGGTATTTTTTTCGTTTCCAGCGTCGGCCAAAGCTGCGTCGGTACGATCGCATCATATTCAATCGCATATCCCGCACGCATCATTTCCACATTCTCAAGGCCTGGAATCGTTGAGAGCATTTTTCTTTGAACATCTTCCGGAAGGCTTGTTGACAGCCCTTGTACATACACTTCCTGTGTATTCCGGCCTTCCGGCTCAAGAAAGATCTGGTGTCTCGGCTTATCATTAAAGCGGACGACCTTATCCTCGATTGACGGACAGTATCTCGGTCCCGTTCCTTTGATCATACCGGAGTACATCGGTGAACGGTGCAGATTGTTATCAATGATCTCGTGCGTTTCCGGACTCGTATATGTCAGCCAGCACGGAAGCTGATCTGTAATATATTCGACTGTTTCATACGAAAAGGCCCGCGGCACTTCATCGCCAGGCTGGATTTCCGTTTTGCTGTAATCGATCGAATGGCTGTTGACACGCGGTGGCGTCCCTGTTTTAAAACGGACAAGATCAAATCCGAGCTCTTCGAGGTGCTCGGAAAGCTTGATGGAAGGCTGCTGGTTGTTCGGTCCGCTTGAATAAGACAAATCCCCGAGAATAATTTTTCCCCGCAAAAACGTTCCCGTTGTCAAAACAACCGTCTTTGAACGGTATATCGCTCCCGTTTGGGTCATGACGCCGCGGCATTCCCCGTCTTCTATCAAAAGGCGTTCAGCCATCCCTTGCAAAAGCGTCAAATTCGGTTCATTTTCAAGCGTTTTTTTCATTTCATGCTGATATTGGAATTTATCGGCCTGCGCACGGAGCGCCCGCACTGCAGGACCTTTTCCTGTATTTAAAAGCCTCATTTGGATGTGGGTTTTATCAATATTTTTAGCCATTTCTCCGCCGAGCGCGTCAATTTCGCGGACGACGATCCCTTTGGCGGGGCCGCCGACAGACGGATTACACGGCATAAAAGCAACCATATCAAGGTTGATGGTTAAGACAAGCGTTTTCGCTCCTTGTCTGGCTGATGCCAAAGCCGCTTCAACACCGGCATGGCCGGCGCCGACGACAATGACGTCATATTGGCCTGCTTCATAGCCCATATGCTTTGTTCCTCCTTTATTTACCTAAGCAAAACTGTGAAAAGAGCTGATCGATCAAGCTTTCGTGTACGGCATCGCCAATGATCTCACCAAGCACTTCCCAGCATTTTGTTAAATCGATTTGAACCATATCAATCGGCACATCATTATCGATTCCCTCAAGCGCGTCCGTTATGGCGCGCTTGGCCTCATGCAGCAGGGAGATGTGCCTTGTGTTGCTGACATACGTAAGGTCGCCGCTCTCGATCGCTCCCGTGAAAAACAGCGATTGAATGGCTTCCTCAAGCTCATCGATTCCTTCTTCTCTTAAAAGAGAAGTCGTGACGACAGGACGTCCGTTCGCCAATTCCTGGACGCGGTTAAGATCAAGCTTTTGCTCAAGATCGGTCTTGTTGACGATAACGATCAGATCCATGCCCTTTGTCGCCTCAAAAAGGTTGATATCTTCTTCTGAAAGAGTCTCGCTGTAATTGAGGACAAGCAGAATCAAATCCGCTTCTTTTAATACTTGTCTTGACCGCTCGACTCCGATGCGCTCGACGATATCCTCCGTCTCACGGATTCCAGCTGTATCGACAAGGCGAAGCGGCACGCCTCTTACATTCACATATTCCTCAATGACATCCCGCGTCGTTCCCGGAATATCGGTCACGATGGCCTTCGTCTCGTGAACAAGGCTGTTCAGCAATGAGGATTTCCCGACGTTTGGCCTTCCGATAATAACGGTTGAGATGCCTTCTCTTAAAATTTTACCCTGTTCTGACGTTGTGAGGAGCGCCTCAATTTCTTCTTTTACCTTTGTCGCCTTTTCAATCAGCAGCTTATGCGTCATTTCTTCAACATCATCGTATTCAGGATAATCAATATTTACTTCGATATGCGCCAATGTTTCAAGCAGCTCCGCCCTCAATCGCTTGATTAGAGAAGACAGCCTTCCTTCCATCTGATTCATGGCGACATTCATGGCGCGGTCTGTTTTCGCTCTGATAAGATCCATGACAGCTTCTGCCTGAGAAAGATCAATTCTTCCGTTTAAAAAGGCTCTTTTCGTAAATTCACCGGGCTCAGCAAGCCTCGCTCCCTGTCTCAATACGAGCTGTAGCACTTGATTAACGGTGACGATTCCGCCGTGGCAGTTGATCTCAACAATGTCTTCCCTCGTAAAAGTTTTCGGGGCTTTTAACACGGAGACCATGACTTCTTCAACGACCTTGTCCGTTTCCGGATCAACGATATGCCCGTAGTTGATCGTATGGGATTCAACAGAGTGCAGCGTTTTTCCGCGCGGTCCTTTATATACCTTGTCAGCTATCGATAAAGCCTCAGGGCCGCTCAGCCTGACGATGGCAATCGCTCCTTCTCCCATCGGAGTCGAAATGGCAGCGATCGTATCCATGACGTTCACCTCTCTTTTTCATTCCTTTATCTATTATCCCCATTTGCCGGGTCATCTTCCAAACATCATAAATTCGAAAAAAATTTTATTGTAATCAAAATTTAAAGATAACATAGTTTCAATTGAAGTGAAAGTGAATAGAACCGTTATCCACAACCGTAAAAGCCGTCATTATTTACTTTAACTTATCCACATGTGAATAACAATTAAATTTCTTTTTCATCAACAGCTTACACCGAAAGAAGCCGTCTTTAAACGAATCCGGCCTGGATTCCCGAAATTTTTGCAGGCACAAAAAACCGAAGTTCATTTTTGATGAACTTCGGTTTTCTGCTGTTGTTGTTTATATGAGATGACAAGATGCCGGTTATGGTCTTCACCTGTAGAATATGTCTCAATTTCATTCGAGTAGCCTGAAAGCGTGTCATGGATCACTTTTCGTTCACTGGAAGGCATCGGCTCAAGATGAATATCTTTTTTCTGTCTGCTTGCCTGAGCAGCCAGCTTTAAAGCCAGCTGCTTCAAGGTTTCCTTCCGCTTGTCCCGGTAGCCTTCGGCATCAACCACCGCTTGAATGTAGCGGTCTGAATGACGGTTGAGGACGAGCTGTGTCAAGGTTTCCAGAGCATTTAACGTCTGTCCCCTTTTTCCGATTAAAAGAGCCGTTTTGTCGCCCTTCAATTGGAAAATAACCCTTTTTTGCTCTTCTTCAGCCGTCACTTCTGCTTGGATCCCCATGTTCAAAATCACGTTTTCCAAATACTGCTTCGCTTCTTTGACAGGGTCAATTTTTTCTCGAATTTTGACAACTGCAGGCTGATGACCGAATATCCCAAGAAATCCTTTCTTTCCTTGTTCCAATACGGCGATTTCAACATCATCTGCTTGAAGTTCCAGCTGTTCAAGCCCGGATTGCACTGCTTCATCGACGGTTCGTCCAGTAGCAGTCAGTTCCTTCACTTTTTCTTACCTCCGGATTTTTTTCCTCCAGCTGCGGCTTCCTGCTTCTGCAACTTCATGTCAGGACCTTTAATTAAGAATGTTTGGGCAATCATAAACAAGTTTCCGACTACCCAGTACAGAGAAAGAGCCGCCGGGAAATTAATGGCAAATATGACGATCATAATCGGCATCAGCCAAAGCATCATGGCCATTTGCGGATTTTGCTGCGCGTTTCCGGCCATCATCAGCTTCTGCTGAATGAACGTGAAGACACCCGCAAGAATCGGCAGGATAAAGTACGGATCGCGCTCTCCCAGGTCAAACCATAAAAAGCTGTGCTCAGCGATCTCACGCGTTCTCATAATGGCATGATAGAATCCGATTAAAATCGGCATTTGAATGATAATCGGGAAACATCCGGCAAGCGGGTTAACCCCGTGCTTTTGCATGAGAGCCATCGTTTCCTGCTGAAGTTTTTGCTGAGTTTTCTGATCCTTTGAACTGTATTTTTCACGAAGCTTCTGCATTTCAGGCTGAATCGCCTGCATCGCTTTTGTACTTCTCAGCTGCTTAATCATCAGCGGTAAAATCAACAGTCTGATCAGGATGGTCACGATAATAATCGCAAGCCCGAAGTTATCATTCGTCAGATTTGCAACATACGTAATCAGCTGTGACAACGGGTATACGATGTAACTGTTCCAAAATCCTTCACTTTCTGCAGTGATCGGCTGGTTTATCTGCGTACATCCCGCTAAAAGTACGAGAACGCCGACCATACTGAATAATAATAAAATTCGCCTCTTCAACAACATTTCCTCCTAAATCTTCATTCTTCAACCGTTTTTAGACGGTCATCATCTTCAAAAAGACATACTTTCTCGTATTTTATCATCTTTCCCCCCGAAATGGGCGCGAGACTTTTCACCCGCAAAGGAAGCGCTTAAAATTGTATGCCATAAGCCGCATTTTCCAAAGTCAGGATGGCTTATCCGGTTTTTTTTGATAAACAAATGACTTCCTGAAAAGATGCTGCAAGCTTTTTTTCGTTTCTTCATATGTCAGATCAGCGGCTGGCTTTCTCGCAATAATAATGTAGTCATTTTCCTGCTTTAAATAATCGCGCTCTTCTAGGATGACCTGGCGAATTAACCGTTTTACCCGGTTGCGCACGACGGCGTTCCCGATTTTCTTGCTGACCGACAGTCCGACCCGAAACTCTTTTGCCTCAGGCTGGTGAAGCACATATAAGACATACTGCCGGTTTGCCATCGATTTTCCTTTTTTAAATACCTTTTGAAAATCTTCATTTTTTTTTAATCGATTCCGCTTTTTCATCTCTTCCTTCACTCCGATAACAAGCTGGCAAAAAGGGCCTGGTCATTCCTCTATGTAAAAAAGACCACTGACATTATTCAGTGGCCTAAGCTGATAATACTTTTCTTCCTTTACGGCGGCGACGTGCTAATACAAGACGTCCATTTTTAGAACTCATACGGCTGCGAAAGCCATGAACT